>NZ_JBHEQA010000004.1:0-390609 GCF_043678055.1 Spongiimicrobium salis | reverse complement strand
GTGCGGCCTATGTCCCGATCGACATGGACAACCCCGAGTCCCGTATCTCCCACATCGTCGGCGACAGCGGCTGTGTTACGATCTTGGGGGAAGGGGAGCTGGAGCGTTTCGTCTCGTCGATGGAGGGTTATCCCGACACGCCCCTTGGGCGCGTTACGGGTAGGGACGATACGGCCTATGTGATCTATACGTCGGGCTCCACGGGCCGTCCCAAGGGCGTGCTGGTGCCCCATGGCGGGCTTTCCAACCTTATACGCTCGCAGTGCTCCCTCTACGGGATCGACGCCACGGACCGCATCCTCCAGTTCTCCAGCCTGGGCTTCGATGCCTCCGTGGAACAGATATGGATCGCGCTCTGCACGGGCGCCCGTCTGGTGCTGGTGGACCGTGGGACGCTCTTGGACGGGGAGCTGTTCGGTGCCTACCTCACGGACCAGGAAATCACGCATTTAGATATAACACCTTCTTATCTGGAGGGCATCGGCCTCGGGGACCACGCCCCGCTCCGCCGGGTGGTCTGCGGTGGGGAGGAGTGCCGCGCCGGCCTTGCGGACCGCTATAGCGGGAAATACGATTTCTACAACGCCTATGGCCCCACGGAAGCTACGATTACTACTTTTATGAAACATGTCCGCACCGAGGTGGGCAAGGGGGGCAGGGTGCCGTTGGGGCGCCCGGTGGCGAACACTTATGCCTATGTGCTCGACGGTGGGCTCTCGCTGTTGCCCGTGGGCTGCATCGGGGAGCTCTACATCTCTGGTGCGGGGGTCACCAAGGGGTACCTGAACAGGCCCTCGCTGACGGGCGAGCGCTTTCTTCCGGACCCCTTCCGCGAGGGCTGTCGCCTCTACCGCACGGGGGACCTTGTGCGCTGGCTCCCTGACGGGGACCTGGAGTTCATCGGCCGCCGCGACGGGCAGGTGAAGATACGGGGCTACCGTGTGGAGCTGGGAGAAATAGAAAACATGTTTCATAGCTACAAAGATTTATTGGAACAGGTTATCATTGATACACATAGAGAGCATAATAATACATTCCTAGTTGCCTATATTGTATTGACGAAAACAGGAAACATTAATGAAATTAAACAGAGGGCATTCGAAGATCTTCCAGGGTATATGGTACCTTCATACTATATGCCAATAGAAACTATTCCGCTTACCACGAATGGAAAAATAGACAAATCTAGTTTGCCCTCGCCAAGACTTGAGATCGGTGAAAATCTTATTCTTCCGAAGACCAATATTGAAAGGGCCTTGGCAGAAATATGGTGCGATATACTTAGCATAGGGAAAGAATTTATAGGCATAAACTCCAATTTTTTTGATTTAGGGGGACATTCCTTAAATGCTACAAAGTTAGTGCATAGTATCAACGAGAAATTTGATGTTAAGATTCCTCTAGTAGATATTTTTTTAGCAATAAATTTAAAGGAATTAGCAAAAAAAATACCCTTATATAAAAATGACAAAACCGCAAATATTAAAGAACTTGTTCGGTTAAAAGAGGTCAAAAAACCTAAAAATAATATCTTTTTCATACATGATGGAAGTGGAGATGTACATGGTTATATTAAATTGATCGCGCAACTAAAAAACTATAATTGTCTAGGGCTTTGCAGTAAAAGTATACACCATAGCTATCCGATGAACATGAATGTTGTGGATATGGCATCAAACTATATTGATAAAATTAAAAAAGTGCAGGCTTCGGGGCCATATATTATTATTGGATGGAGTTTTGGGGGCATTTTAGGATATGAGATTGTTAAACAACTGGAAAAATCTGGAGATGAAATTAAAAGTTTGATAATGATAGATACCGATTTTACGGTAAATGATGAAATCAAGCGTAGAGAGTTTAATCTTGAATCGGAAAAGGAATTTTTAAGAACGAATCTTCAAAATAATATTGCAAATGACAATACTTTTGAAACAATGGAAGAATTATGGAATGAAACTGTAAAAGTTGTTTCATCTTCCAAGATGTCCTTTGAGGAAGTGCAACATCGAATTCCTAAATATGTTTATGATCTTATTCCTATGGAGGAAAGAGATGACCCCAAGATGATCATTCGTACAATGAATACGGTTCGATCCTTAGAACGGACATTGTCTGGTTATACTTTAAATGGAAAAATAAACACCAAAATAAGCTATTTTTCAGCCTTGGATTCAGATTGTCGTTATCAAGATTTTTCCAATTTCACCAATGAAATGGAAGTAATCCAAGTACAAGGAGATCATTTCTCGATGATGAAGTCGCCCCATGTTCATGAATTGGCAACTATTATTATGAAACACTTAGCGCATTCTATTTCCAATCCTCTACTAGATTAATTGCCGACAATACGCACTTCTACATTTGTATTTTACTTTTTAAACAAAACTTTAATAGTCAATACTTCTAAGGATCATTTGACCTATACATGCTATATGAATACACAAGTAAAACTTAATATTATCCTTCTTTTAAAAGCAATACTATTTTGCTTTTTTTCAAGTCAGGTTGTTTTGTCACAATCCTTGGATACGAATGAACTTTTGGAACAGATTGATCAGGAAGTAATGCATCTAATGCAGAAGGGGGATATTCCCGGACTTAGCGTTGTTATTGTACAGGATAATCAAGAAATAGTAAGAAACTATGGCTTCGCAAATGTGGAAGAAGAGATACCTGTAAGCTCAAATACACTATTTGAACTGGGGTCTTGTAGCAAGGCTTTTACCGCTTTGGCCGTAATGCGATTGGTAAAGGAGAAAAAAATAGATTTAGAAGATAAAGTTTCAAAGTACGTACCATGGTTAAGTTTGATGTATGAAAGGGAAAAGGTAGAAATCACTATTCAACAGTTACTACATCACACGACTGGAATACCATGGACAACCATTTCTAAAATACCGGAAGGTAATGATGAAAATGCACTAGAACATACGGTACAAAATTTAGTAGGACAAGAACTAAAACATTATCCAGGTGAGAAGTTTGAATATGCTACTATCAACTATGACGTATTGGCGCTCATCATTCAAAAAGTAAGTGGAGAAACATTTGAAGATTATCTCAAGGAAAGTATAATAAGGCCTTTGGGTTTAACAAGTACAACCATTGGTACTCCTATCGATACCACTTTTTTTTCAAAAGGATATAAGATTGGTTTTTTTAAACCGAGAACATATAATGCGCCCAGATTTAAAGGAAATAATGCAGCGGGCTACGTTATTTCTAATTCCGTAGATATAGCGAAATGGTTGAAGCTGCAATTAGGCATCATACCATCTGAATTATATGATTTGATGCTTTTGACCCAAGAAAGGGACAGAAAAGTGCCTCTTCATAATATGTCTGCATATGCCATGGGTTGGGAAGTGTCTTTAAATGGTACGGAAGAAATACAGCATAGTGGACAGAATCCAAATTTTACTTCCCATCTTATTTTAAAACCTAAACAGGGGATCGGGGTAGGCGTACTAGCAAATTCCAATAGCACTTATACGCCTATTATTGGCGATATAATTATGAAAGTATTGACACAGCGTTCAACGGAAATTGATTTTGATCCAGGAGATAGAAATGATAAAACTTTTTCGATTCTTTCTATGACCATTGGAATCTACATTTTTGCTGTTTTGGCCTTTCTGATATGGCTAATTATAGATGTGGTAAAAGGAAAAAGGAAGTATGAAGGACTGTCCTCGGTAAAATTAAAACGATATGTATTAGCAATAGTCAAGGTAATCCCTTTTTTATATGGCTTATATCTTCTTCCGATGGCCATGGCCAAATTCGATTGGAATACGATATTGATCTGGACACCTATAAGTTTTTCCAGTTTTGTTGATTTGACCATTGCAGCTATTGCCATAAGCTATGTTGCTCATCTGATCAGTTTGTTCTTTCCACATGAGAATGAATATAAGCGAATTGGTCCTCAACTTTTATTGATGAGTATTTTATCTGGAGTTGCCAATGTGGTTGTCATAATCATGGTTA
Organism: Spongiimicrobium salis; assembly: GCF_043678055.1. Classification (NCBI taxonomy): domain Bacteria; kingdom Pseudomonadati; phylum Bacteroidota; class Flavobacteriia; order Flavobacteriales; family Flavobacteriaceae; genus Spongiimicrobium; species Spongiimicrobium salis. The sequence continues at coordinate 386,616 of NZ_JBHEQA010000004.1, read as the reverse complement.
CTTCGGCCATAGGTTCGGATATTCCCTTTGAATATATTCTTCTTTATTTTTCATTGACTTTAGGTGTATACTTATTGGGAAGAAGATTTGTTCAAATAAATTTGGTTGGGTTTACAAGAGGATTAGTGTATGATTTACGATTACAGCTCATTACTAAAATTTTGTCTTCTTCTTTTCAGAAGTTTGAAAAAATTGAAAAAGGAAGGGTGTATACCGCTCTTAATGACGATGTGACTGTGGTTGGAGGTGCTACACATACGTTTATGAATGTTTTTACTAGTACAATAACCGCATTGGGTGCCTTTCTTTATCTAACTTCCATTGCCTTCTGGGGCGCTTTGGTCGTTATTTTCTTTATACTGATTATGGTTACGCTTTTCCAATATCAGGTAAAACGAACAAATGTGTACTTTGAAGAGGCCCGTGATGAACGTAATGTGTTCATGAATTTGGTAAGTGGAATGATTGAAGGCTATAAAGAAATTAGCCTACAACGCAAAAAACGACAAGAATTTAAGCAGGATATAGCCAATAGTGCAGATACGTATCGGAAGAAAACACTTATTGCCGATATTCATTTCGTAAATGCATTTCTGGTCGGTGAATTGATTCTTATTCTGCTATTAGGGTTGGTAGCTTTTGGTATTCCTGAATTTTTTCCAAGTATAAAGATTTATACTGTTTTAAATTTTGTGGTAGTATTGCTTTACCTCATAGGACCTATCAATCGTATTGTTGATGCCGTACCCATTTTTATGGAAATTAGGGTGGCATGGAATAGAATCCATAAATTTTTGGGAGAGGTATCTACCAAAAACAAAATGTTGGAAGTACAGCATACCAAAGTATTAGATGTTGAAAGTATTGAAGCGAAGGGAGTAAGTTTTAAATACGGTCATGGTCAAACTGCTTTTGAAGTTGGTCCAATAGATCTTAAGGTAGAAAAAGGAGAAATTCTTTTCATTATTGGAGGGAATGGAAGTGGAAAAACCACCTTTGCCAAATTGCTTACAGGCCTCTATGAAGCAACCCATGGAGAGTTTAAAATTAACGGAATACCTATTGAAAGTAGCGAATTGGGGGAATATTTTTCTACAGTGTTCAGCCCATCTTATTTATTTGAAAAACTTTACAACGTAAATACAGCGGCGGAAGAAGGGAAAGTACAGGGAATTTTAAAGCGATTGGATCTTGCAGAAAAAGTACAGATTGAAAATAATACCTACAGTACTATTGATTTATCTGGTGGTCAAAGAAAACGTTTAGCCCTATTACAGTGTTTTTTGGAAGATTCTCCTATTTATCTCTTTGATGAATTAGCTGCTGATCAGGATCCTGTTCATCGTAATTTCTTCTATAAAACTTTGCTGCCTGAAATGAAGAGAAACGGAAAAATTGTTATAGCAATAACCCATGATGATCATTATTTCGAGATAGCGGATAAAGTAATGAAAATGGATCAAGGGCAATTGAAACTCTGCAATGATGATTTCTTGCTTTATGAATTACCCAAATGACCTACAACGTCATTAACCTCACGAATACTTATTGTAAATCATATCAATTTAATTTAAAAATCATGAAGGACAACTATTTGAAAATCGAAAAACATGTAAAGAATACCTTTTCGAAAGGACATTTTTTATTTACTCTCCTCATATGTATGGGGATTGCACAGCTGGGAAATGCACAACAAGACAAATCGTTTATAACGAAAGGAAAACAGATTAAGGTATCCGAATTTAATAAGGAGATAGAACATTTGAGAAATATGTCTGGAGTACCGGCAATTTCTTTGGCGGTAATCGAAGACAATAAGGTCGTTTTTTCAAATGTTTACGGTTACAAACAAATGGATAAGAAAATAAAGGCAGATGAAAACACAGTGTTTGAAGCATGCTCTTTAACCAAGCCTTTTCTTATATCTGTAATCTATCAACTTGTAGAAGAAGGTCGCCTGGATTTGGACAAGCCAATTTCCCATTATTTAAAGAGTTATGAAAAATTAGATCATGATAAAAGGACAAAGTTGGTCACTACAAGAATGATATTGAGCCATACCTCGGGAATTGAGAATTGGAAACGTTATAACGACCCTGATGTTTTGGAATTCTTAAGTGATCCAGGAGAAAAATTCGTGTATTCTGGTGAAGGATTTGAGTATTTGGCCTCCGCAGTGGAAGTTATTTTGAATGAGCAATATTTTGACTATATCACTAGAATGGTTCTAAAACCGCTTGGATTAAAAAATACGGTCATGGAAATAGCCGATAAATCCGGGGATAATGTGAAAACAAGGGGAGCAACGGACAATTATGCTTTTGGACACGGTGTTTTAGGAGGAGAGCAAAGGAAATATATGCTTACCAAAGAAGACAAAATACCAGGAGGATTGATCCATACTACTGCAGGCGATTATGCCAAGTTAATAGTATCTTTTTTTGATGGAAGTTTAGTATCGAAAAAGAGTGTTGCCGAATTACAGAAACCCATAGTCAAATTATATGAATTTGGAGATATCAATGTTTCTATGAGTTCTGGACTTGAATTAAAAGTATTACCGAATGATACTATTGTGGGCTTCAGTGGGAGTAATTTTGGCTATAAAGCCGAGTTTTTGTACTCTATTAAAAGTAAACGGGGATTTGTGTATTTTACCAATAGCGACTTAGGAAAGACTATGTTGGCGCGAATCAATGAACTCACCAGTGGTTTTGATTTAGACCTATATAATCCAGATTTTCAGACTTTTTATCCAGTTACTCTTGACATGATACGGGTATATAGGGAAGACGGCGAATCCGAAATGTTTAGACAGCTAATCTCCCTAAAAGAAAAGGGCAACTTGAAAAAAGATAATTTACGGGAATTGTCCCAAGTATTTGAAGAAAAAGGAGAAAAAATAGTAAAACGTATTTTGGCACTGTAAAGAGAAATATGATAACACAACCATAATCTTACAAAGTGTCCCCTTTCTTTTAATACACTTCAAAAATCAAAGTATTATATTCTTTATACTATGATTTCATCTAGCTGGTTAAGCTTCAACGATCAGCAAATAATATTAAATCAATTTACTTATGGATCAATTAAAAACATTCCTTAAACAGGAGAGAGGGGTATATGACCATACCACTTCATTACCTATAGAAATTATTTTGGCCGACCTTTCAAAAGAAGAGTTCATTTCATTTTATAGAAAAAACAAAGAACTTATTGAAAATAATTTAATGGTACATGGGGCCATAAAATTCAGGGGCGTTGCCATAGATTCTATAGATAGTTTTCAAGAAATAACACATTCCATTTCCACCAAGTTTTTAAGCTATATTGATGGGAATTCTCCGCGTACCAAGTTAACAGGAAGTGTATATACTTCTACAGAATATGATGCTTCTCAAAAAATAACGATGCATAATGAGCTTTCATATTCCAAAAAGTGGCCTGGTAAAATCTTCTTTAGTTGTATTACTCCTGCTCAAATGGGAGGAGAAACTTTATTGGCCGATAGTAGGACAATACTACAAAAAATGGATAAAGAGATAGTATCTGAAATTGGTCGAAAAGGAGTTACTTATGTCAGAAACCTACATGGGGGGACCGGCATGGGCCCCTCCTGGATGGATACTTTTGAGACAAATGACAAACAAGAACTGGAAAATTATTGTACATCATATGATATCGACTTTTCCTGGAAAGAAAATGATTTATTACATGTAAAACAATCAAGCAAAGGGATTCTTCAACACAGAACGACAAATGAATCGGTTTGGTTCAATCAAATTGATCAGTTCCATCCATTGCATTTGGGTGATGAATTATATGAAACGATGTTGTTAATGTATGAATCTCCAGAAAACTTTCCCATGTACGTCACCTATGGGGATGGAACAATAATACCTTCGGAAGTAATACAAAAAATCTTAGAGACTATAGAAATAGTGACCGTTGCACCTCAATGGGATAGGAACGAATTGCTAATGGTAGATAATGAACTTATAGCCCATGGAAGAAATCCTTTCAAAGGAGATAGAAAGGTAGTAGTAGCGATGTCTGAGTAAAAGAAGGGATTTGCTATGAAACCTATAGACGAAAAAACGATTGGAATTTTGGGGGGCATGGGACCTAAAGCAGGAATAGCCCTATACGATTCCATAACATCGCAAACAAAGGCCAACAGAGATCAGGATCATTTATCCGTTATCTTAATGTCTTTTCCGAAAGAGATGATCGATAGAACGCAATATCTTGAAAATGAGAATTTAGATAATCCAGCATTTAAGATTGCTGAATCTATTAAAAAATTGGAACTCGCAGGTGCTGAGATAATAGGGATAGCTTGCAATACAAGTCATTGTCCTAAAATTTATAATGAAATTCTTCGACAACTCCAACTACGGAAGTTTAATGCCAAATTATTGAACATGCCAACAGAGACATGCAAGTTCATAAAGAGCAAATGCGCCAAAAGTACCAAAGTAGGCATAATGGCAACTAACGGAACAATTAGATCGGGTCTGTATCAGGATTTACTTATAGAAAATGGATATACCCCAGTAGTTCCGGAAATTGAATTTCAAAAAAAAGTAATCCATAGATTGATTTATGATAAGGAATTTGGTATAAAGTCCAAACCTAATCGCATTTCAAAAGAAGTATTGCTTTTGTGGAACCAGGCAATTCAATTTTTTAAGAGTCGTAATACGGACATTGTTATTTTGGGTTGTACTGAACTCTCATTACTTCTTAAGGAATATGAAGAAAAACATATTATGCTTGTAGACTCTACAAGTATAATGGCTTCTGCACTAATACGAGAGGCTAGAGTGAAGGAAAAGCTCTTGAGCACTGCAGAGCGTTGAGGAAATCAACAAGAGATAACATCAATTTAATTTAAAAGTAGACCAATGGAAAATTATAGTATTGAGGAAAAAAAAATTGATAAATTTCAGGATTATGAAAAAAAACTCCTGAACGTTATACCTCAATTAAACAATGCTAGAACGGTGGTAACACTAGATGCCAGAACCTTAAAAGAATCTGATTTCAGAAAGAATTGGCTTCATAAAAATAAAGCCTGTCTCATTAAAAATGCTGTTGAACACTGGCCAGCAGTACATCAATGGAAAGATAAGGAATACTGGTTGTCGGCCTCCAGTGATTTCAAAGTCAAGACTAATTTTCATAGTAATTACAATCAAGAAACAAATATTGAAGGAAAATCTGAAATAACATCATTTCATGATGCTATAGAAAGGCTCCACGAAAAAAAAGATGCAATATTTAGTATCCCTGGAGAGTGTATTGAAGAAGGAACCTCCCTAGCTAAAGTAAATGCCGAAATTGGAAATTTTAAGTTTTTGTCAAAAGTAAAAAGACCGCGGTCTTATTTTCATAAACGCATCTTTATATACAGGAATGCCGCTACCGCGTGGCATTATCATAATGTTGACGAAACACTGATGTGCCAGGTTAATGGGGCAAAAAAAGTAGCCTTATTGACCCCAGAAATACCACGCCCCAAATATGTTTCAAACTTTTTGACCCAAGAATTACAGCTAGAAGGAGATACTTTGGATGACAACATAGATTTACGGCCATTGATAGTAGAGGTAGAGGAAGGAGATGCCCTATACATACCACCATATTGGTATCATGCTGTTGTTCCCAGTGACAATGAAATTGGCTATACATTGGCATTTTGTTGGAGGAGTCCATGGCATAAATTGGGGGACTTTTCGAATTTCTTTGTCCGAGAGTTGTATAAAAAAGCAATATGGCCTGTAAACACCCTTACTTTTGTATTTCCTTTTTTGGGCGCATTTGCTTTTATGAATTTTTTATACCAAAAACTAACAAGAACCATTTGATTTTTAAATTTTTTCCTTATGAAAAAAATAAAACTTTTTTGTTTGCCCTATGCTGGTGGATCTTCAGTAATATTTAGCAAATGGAAATATTTAATTCATGAAAATGTAACGCTTGTACCCATAGAATTGGCAGGAAGAGGAACTAGGATTCATGAACCGCTTTATCCTAATATTAAGGAAGCGGTCAATGATATTTTTAATCGCGTAAAAGTGGAAATAGGTGAAGGTGATTATGCTTTTTTTGGACATAGTATGGGAGCATTGTTAAGTTATGAGCTAGCACAAAAAATTAGTAATCAAGGATTGAAGCCTCCCATACACATGTTTTTTTCGGGGCGTGGCGCTCCACATGTTAAACCGCTCAAAGAAAAGAAATACCATCTTTTAAACGAATCGGATTTTCGATCTAAAATACTTGAACTGGGCGGAACACCTCCTAGTTTCTTTGATCATCCAGAGCTTTTAGAGCTTTTTCTTCCGGTATTGAGAAATGACTTTAAGTTGGCTTCCCATAATTTCACCAAAAGAAAAGTAATACCGTTACCATATGATATTACCGTATTTGTCGGAAAGGATGAAGATCTCTCTGCGGAACAGATTGATGGATGGAAAAAACACACTGAAAAACACTGTCAAATACACTATTTTAATGGAGGTCATTTTTTCTTGAACGAGGAAGTAGAGAATCTGGTGCATAGGATATACTTAGCTTTGTATGGTGATGAAAAGAATCAGCGTCATAGCCCCGAATTTCAGAATGAAGTGAGTTAAAATATTCTAGTATCCTCTCTAAGATCAAATTTTAATAGTAAAAGTTGTTTTCACACCCGGCGTAGAAATAACGCTTAAACTTCCATTATGCATTTGAACGATCTGTCTCGATAGGCTCAAGCCAATTCCAGATTCTTTTTTTTTGGTTGAATAAAATGGAATAAAAATTTTGTCGAGAGCTTCTGGAATAATTCCGTCTCCATTATCGACAACCTCAATAATGGTGATATCTTCAGATGCTTTACGACCTCGAAGTTCAATACCGGGGTGAGGGTGCTTGTGAAGGGATTCCAGAGCGTTTTTCATTAGATTGATGATAACCATTTCAATGAGTTCTTGATCTCCCCAAAGCTGAATATCAGAAGGGGAAACGGATTGCCTATAGTTCATATGGGGAAAAGAAAGTTCTGTCTTAAGTAGGGTTGACACATTATTGAAACAAGCTTTTAACGAAAAATAACGAAATTGAGGTTTGGGAATATTGGTATAATCTTGATAAGCATTAACGAAATGTATTAAACCTTTTGTCCTAGTAGCAACCGTATGAAGGCCTTCTCTTAAATCTGTATAACTTTCACTGTCCAGAATGTAATAATCTTCCTTCTGCACTAGGTCTTCATGAAGCACGTTTAGCATCGTGGAATTGAGAGAGGCAATTGGATTTATGCTGTTCATGATTTCGTGACGTAATACTTTACTGAGATTTTGCCAGGATTCCAATTCTATCTTTTGAACCTCAGGATAAATATTTTGAAAAGCCAAAAGTTTAATGAGCTTGTTTTTAATTTTTATAGAAGTGGCGTTTATAGCAAGTTGGACCCCTTCTTCTTTATGGAAGAGTGTGCTTCTATTTGGTCTTAACTCTGTAATTGTTTTATAGAGTTCGGGCTGTAATGGCATGAGTTCCTGTACATTTTTGATTTGTTTCAGGCTTAGGTATTTTTTCGCATTTTCATTGACCAATTCTATGTGCCCCTTTTTATTATAGGCAAGTAAACCTGTATTTACTTGTTTTACTATAGTGCTTAAATATTGAATACTTTCTTGTTTTTCGGTACGTTCTTTTCTGAAGGCATCCAGAACTTCATTAAATGCATTGTTCAATTCCCGAGTATTGGCTCCAGGTTGATTGGTTGAAGAAAATTTTAATGTAAAATCAGAATAACGGATAGATTCCAAGAATAGTAATAGTCGATTATGAGTAGCAATACTAAATTTAAAGATCTCTGAAATTTGAAAAAATATGAACACCAATAGTATCGTTGAACCAATGTAATTGACATACTTTGGCCCTTTGAAGAAAACATAAATCAATGCACCCAGAGATAGGGTCAAAAAGATGATTCTGAAAAAAAAATATGTTTTAAATCTGTTAAAGCTCATGTTTTTCCAATCTTCTATAAAGAGATGCTCTGGTTATTCCTAATTCGTTAGCAGCCAGTGTCATGTTACCATGATATTTTTTTAAAGCTTTTTTGACAAGAATTTTTTCCGCTTCGTTCAAGTTATACGTTTCAATGATAGCAGCGTCATTGGCATTCGATTGTGTTTGGGAATTGAAATCCAAATGTTCTGGCTGAAGAATTTTGACATTGCTCATGATTACTGCTCTTTCAATAGCGTGTTGCAGTTCCCTGATATTTCCTGGCCAGTTATGTTTGTTCATTCTTGAGATAGCCGCATCACTTATCTTAGAAACATTTTTACTGTATTTTTTAGCATAAGTGGTCATAAAATATTCTGCGATAAGAGGAATGTCTTCGATTCGTTCCCTTAGTGGAGGGACATTTATTTCAATGGTATTTATACGATAGATCAAATCTTGGCGAAAAGTATTTTGTTTCACCATATCGTATAGGGACATGTTGGTAGCACAAATAAGGCGAATATCTACTTGAATTTCCTTGTGGGAACCCACCCTACATACTTTTCTATTTTGTAGAACAGTCAATAATTTGGCTTGAAGAGGGAGCGATAAATTCCCTATTTCGTCCAAGAAAAGAGTACCTCCAGAAGCAATTTCAAAGCGTCCTGGCCGATCTTCTTTGGCGTCTGTAAAAGCGCCCCTTTTGTGACCAAAAAGTTCACTTTCGAACAGTGATTCGGAAACAGAGCCTAGGTCAACGCTGATGAACGGCTCACTGGCTCTATCGGAATTTCTGTGTATTGCCCTAGCAATAAGTTCTTTTCCAGTGCCATTTTCGCCTAAAATTAGGACGTTGGCATCTGTTTTGGCTACTTTGTCGATAATGGAAAATACTTTTTGAATAGCAGTACTGTTGCCTATGATATCAACGTAGTTGTGATTGAGTTGTCTATTGAATTCTCGTTGTTTTATTTTGAGGTTCTTGAGTTCAATTTTGTTTTCGCGGAGCTCCAAGGATGCATAGATAGTAGCCAATAGTTTTTCGTTCTCCCATGGCTTCAAAACAAAATTGGAAGCCCCAGATTTAATGGCTTGCACAGCCATTTGAATATCGCCGTAGGCAGTCATTAAAACTACGGACATTGAAGGGTCGATCTCTAAGATTTTATCCAACCAATGAAAACCTTCTTTACCACTGCTTAAATCTTTGGTAAAGTTCATATCGAGCAAGACTAAATCATAGGTTTCATTCTTTAGTAAAACAGGAATGGATTCGGGATCTGGAGACAAATCAATTTGCAAGAAATGCCGTTTTAAATACATTTTGGCGGCTTTTAACAAGTCTTCATTATCATCAATAATCAATATTTTTCGATTCTTCTGCATAGTAGACGTGAATTTTCGGAATTATAGTAAAATTGTATTACAATTCTGATATAAGAATAAGAAAGATAAGGCATAAAATCAATAAAATAGATTCTTTTGTTAAAAATATATTCTCTGGCTTTATGTTGATCGTTCCTGAACATAAGTGTACGTTTTCGAACACTAAAAGAATATAGGATTTTCAAGTAAATAGTTATAAGAAACTGATAATCAAACATATATGATAATGGCATGTCTTTTGTCTAAAGAATGGTGTGCTTTAAAGGTATTTTTATGGATAGAGTTGTAAAAAAGAAAAAATGGGGAAGGAAAAAGATAGTCTATACTGTTTTGGGGGTAGGCGTATTGGTGATAATTATTTTTCAATTGTGGTTTTCCGGAGATGGTTATACTTTGGAGATTGACGAAAATCAGGTGACATTTTCCGAAACGAAACGGGAAATATTCCAAGAATATATTGTTCAGACCGGTGCTATTGTGCCAAAGAAGACCTACTATCTGGATGCAGTTGAAGGAGGAAATATTATTAAAACATTTAAAGAGAGCGGAGCTATACTACAAAAAGGAGATCCCATAGTAGAATTGGAGAATATAAATTTGAAATTGAGTGTTCTGAGTCAGGAAAACTCACTTAATGAACAAATAAATAGAGTTAGGACAACAAGATTGCAATTAGATCAGAATTACCTTTCCCAAAAACAAGAACTCGCGGAAATAGAAAATCAAATACAAATATTGAGACCTCAATATTATAGAGATAGTATTATGTCTACCAGAGAACTGATTTCGGATAAAGAATTTGAAAAAACAGAAGCCGATTACAGATATAATACCAAAAGAAAAGAATTTACCTATGAGTCTTTCAAGAACGATTCCACTTCGCGCATGTTGCAATCTAGACAATTGAACATGTCCGAAGCAAGCATGATCGAAAATTTGAGGGGAGTTCGGAAAATCCTGGATAATTTAATCATAAGGGCTCCTATAGATGGTCAATTATCTACTCCCGAACCGTTACAAGAAGGACAAAATGTCAACAAAGGAGATCGATTGGGAGAAATTGATGTTATTGGCACTTACAAAGTACGGGCACAAATAGATGAGTTGTATTTGCCGAGAATTGCGGTAGGCCTTCAGGCCAACACAACATTTGCAAACAATACACATCAATTGGTAATAAGTTATATCTATCCTACTATAAAAAATGGAAAATTTGAAGTAGATATGGAATTTGTAGAGGAAGTACCGGAAGGAATTAAAAAAGGGCAATCTGCAAGATTGAAGATCGCCTTGGGAAAGTCCTCCGAACAATTGGTAATTCCAACAGGAGGGTTTTATAATACTACAGGTGGAGATTGGGCCTTTGTGATAGAAGAAGGAAAGAATAGGGCAACAAAAAGAATTATTAGATTGGGAAGAAAAAATTCTGATCAATATGAAGTTCTGGAAGGATTGGAACCTGGAGATCGAGTAATAACATCTTCCTATGAAAATTTTGGAGATGCCGAGAAATTGGTATGGTAATATCGCCTAATAGAATCATAAATTAAAAAATTGGAACTAATGATACAAATGAAAGAATTAACAAAGGTTTATGCCAGTTCAGAACTGGAAACTACAGCCTTGAATAAAATTAACATAGAAGTGAAAGATGGGGAATTTGTTGCTATTATGGGGCCATCTGGCTGTGGTAAGTCAACCTTACTCAATGTGTTGGGGCTTTTGGGAAGCCCATCTGGAGGAGAATATTGGTTCGGGGAAAATGAGGTGGCCAAGTTTTCGGAAAAACAACGTTCAAAATTAAGAAGAGGCTCTATAGGTTTTGTTTTTCAAAGTTTTAATTTGATTGATGAGCTCACTGTATATGAAAACGTAGAACTTCCTCTTTTATATCAGAAAGTACCTAAAAGCGAACGGATTGAAAAAGTAGAAGTCGCTCTGGAACGCATGAATATTATGCATCGCAGAAATCATTATCCTCAGCAACTATCGGGAGGACAACAACAACGTGTGGCTATTGCTCGAGCCATTGTAACAAACCCCAAAATTATCTTGGCGGACGAGCCTACCGGAAATCTCGATTCTACCAATGGCGCGGATGTGATGAATTTGCTGGCAGAACTCAATAATGATGGAGCGACCATAATTATGGTCACACACTCACCAAATGATGCACATTACGCGCATCGTATTATCAATCTCTTTGATGGAAAAGTAGTTTCTGAAAATATCAACGCAGAGTTTAAGATATAATTTCCTGAAGTTAAATGACCAAATATATGATTTGGAGTGACAAATATCCAATACTCTTGTTTTTTCTTCTCCTCTTAATGAGTAGCTTTTCCCATGGGCAATACAAACTCACATTAAAAAAGGCTATACAGATTGCCGTAGAAAAAAATATAGAAGTAGAGAAGGCTGAAAATGATTTTAAGCTGGAAAATAAGAGAAAACTTAGAAGCTATTCAGAGCTGTTCCCAACTTTTTTTGTCACGGGCAGCGGGAATCGTTCTACAGGTCGGAATTTTGACCAGGTTGCTGGAGAAGTGAGAACGGAATCCGGAAACTTTGCCAATGCGGCATTGAGAACAAATTGGGATATATCAAACCTTTTAAATAGCATTGCAAAGTTAAAAGCATCCAAGCACAATTCCCTATCAAAATTATGGGGACTAGAGAATGCCAAAGATTTTGCCATTCTCGAAGTGGCGAGGAATTATTTTGAAATATTACAGAATACGGAACAGAGGGAAATTTTTGTAAGCTCTATAGAAGCTCAGGAAAAGAATTTAGAAAGTACCGAAGAGCAAGTAACGTTGGGACTCAGGACAAAACAAGATTTTTACACACAGAAAGCAGAATTGAGTAATCTCAAATCCATGCTGCTCCAAACCGAAAATCTAATAAGTAATGGTAAAAGTGAATTAATAGGATTGTTGCGTTTAGAAGTGACCAAAGATATTGAGTTGGATTTTGAATTTTCAGAAATTGAGTTTGATTCAAGCCTTGGTTCTAAAACTACGTCAGAATTGTATGAACAGGCATTACTTCATAGGAATAGTATAAAAAGTTCAGAAGAAGATGTAAAGGCTAAAAGAAACCTTCTTAGACAAAATAGGGGCTTGTATTATCCATCTGTTTCTCTATTTTACAATTATGGAACCAATTTCTCTTCTTTTCAGGAGGGTGACTTTAGGCAGCAATTTTTTACGGATAATATTACACAAGTATTAGGCTTTTCTGTGAATATCCCAATCTTTAATGGTATGCAAACCCGTACATCCGTAATTGAAGCAAAGATAACATATGAAAATGCGGTTTTGGATTATGAATCGCTTAAAAACAAAACCTTTGTTGAAATCAACAATATTAATAATACAATAAAAGCAAATTTACAGGAACGCACTTATCGTACAGATCAACAGGAGGCTTCTAGAATTGCTTTTGATCTAGAACAACAAAAATATGATTTGGGAGCGGGAACCCCGGTAACTCTAGCCATAGCTCAAAGAGATTATATTGAGGCGCAATTGCTATTGAATCAGGCAAAATACCAGCTAAAATACAATCAGTATGAATTGAATTTCTTTTGCGGAACTATTCAAGAAAAAATGTAGAAGCAATCAATCATCTTTTTTTAAACCTTGGTCTCGAAGTGAATTTTGAGGGAAATTGAATTATACGTAATTAAGAAAAATATCAAGAACTCTCTTTAAAATTCGCTGAATATTAATTCAGGATTCACTGTAATCGGAGAAACCATTAAATCTATACTAGCTTTTGATACGGACTATGCCCACTAAATAATGCGACTATCATTAAATAGCGCATAAAGAAGCATGGTAAGCTACACCTCTCTTGAAACATGCCAACAACCCCTTTTTTATCGAATCCCTAAAAAAGATTCCAATACGCTAGACTTCTTATTACAACCTTAGAAACAAAATAATCATGACAAAGAAACTTGAAAAAGCCAATGTCCAGGAAATTTATGAGCTTAGTATGGTTCAAAAAGGAATCTTGTTCCATTATTTGGAAGAACAAGATAAAAACTTATATAATGTACAATTGTCTTTTAAAGTACAAGGTCCCTTAAATTACCATGCGCTTCAACAAGCCTTTTGGGACACCCAAAGGGAAAATGAAGTATTGCGTTCTGTTTTTCGGTGGGAAGAAGTAAAACGACCTATTCAGATTATTCTTAAGAAATACGACATCACCCAAAACTTTGAAGATATATCGCAACTAGAGACGGTTGAAAAGAAAAGTAAGCTTGCGGAAATGATTAAGGAAGATCAAGAAAAAAGATTTGATCTTAATAATTTGCCCATAAGAATAGGAATAATAAAGATCGCTGAAGAGGAATATGTTTTGAATATTACACACCATCATATCCTTTATGATGGATGGAGTACAGGCATATTTTTAGAAGCTTTTTTTGGAAAATACAATCAATATAACAAAGGTCTGCGCCCCATTCATAGTGTGAAGGCAACGTACAAAAGGGCTTATTTGGAAATCAAAAAGAAATACGACCCTGTTAAGAGCGCAAAATTTTGGAAGACGTATTTGGAAGGATATGAACCCAACTTGCTATTTGAGCAAAAAAGGAACCCTTCTAGCCACATGAACAAAACCTCCAAAGCTTCTTTCTCCTGGGAAATGGAAAGGTTAGAAATTTTTTCTAGGAAAAACAAGGTCACAAAATCTTCATTGATCTATACCATTTACGGCATTTTGCTCATGAAGTACGGAAATGTATCGGATATCATTTTTGGTATATCAGTTTCGGACAGGGATGCTACTATGGAAGGTTTGGAAGAATTAATGGGAAATTTTGTCAATACGATACCCCTTAGAATATCGGACCCAGGGAATACTTCTTTTCTAGAACTAGTACAGAGAATACACAAGAGATTGATAGTAGGGCAAGAGTATACCAATACATCATTAAATGAAATTTATGAAATGCTTAATTTCAAAGGGGTTCGAACATTGTTTGATTCTACAATGGGGGTAAAGAATTATTCTATCAATAAAGAATTGATCCATAACGTAGATGGTCTGGAATTAGCGTTGAACGGGGTGTACGAACGGACTAATATCCCATTGGCAATAGATGTATATTTTGAAGATGAACTGCGATTGGAATTTAATTATAGTCATGTCTTTTTTGAGGAGAACGATATTCATACGTTAGCGGAACACTTTTTCAGAATCTTAAATCAAGCTTTTGATGCTCCCCATAGTCCTATAGATGACATAAAAATACTTTCGAAAAAAGAGCGAAACCATATTCTGGAAAAATTTAACGAAACTACATTGGAATATAACTTCCAAGAGACGATTATTAGTTTGTTTGAAAAACAAGTAGCGCAAAATCCACAGAATTTTGCTGTGAATTATGAAGGAAATCGCATTACGTATAAAGAATTGGCAACTCAGGTTGATCAAGTAGCACAGGGCCTCCTAGAAGTTGAGGATGCTCTCAAAGAGTCCGCCCACCCGATCGGAATAATGATAGATCCTTCAATAGAGATGATAATAGCTATTTTGGGCATACTGAAATCGGGAAACGCTTTTTTACCGCTAGACCCACGTACTCCGGATGGGAGATTGAAATCAATAGTATTACAGTGCAAGACCACAGTTTTACTTACAAGTGAAAAATATTTAACTCAGCTCAATAGGAACATAGGGAACATTGCTAAACCCTATACCATAGCAAGTATAAACGTAAATAAGAAGAATGTGGAATGGGCTAAGAAAATAGCCTTGTCACCAAGTAATCTGTTATATGTTCTCTTTACATCGGGAACTACTGGAGAACCCAAAGGTGTGCGAATCAATCACAAAAATATGGTTAACTATGTATATTGGAGCAAAGATTTCCTGCATCTAAGCACTAGGGATAAGTGGTTGTTGGCCCAACCTATTTATTTTGATGCCTCTTATACGACCATCTTTGGAGCACTTTTATCTGGAAGCGAATTGCATATTGTATCTAGGGAAATGTATGTGGCTCCTTTGGATTTACTAACCTATATAGACCAGCATAAAATCACACATTTGAAAATGGTGCCATCTCTTTTCGCAACACTAATCCAAACAGAGGAAGGTTGCAAATTAAAGTCTATAAAAAAACTAATTCTGGGAGGCGAAGGGATCCGGGTAACTGATGTTCTGAAAGTTATGAATGTTTCTGAAACCATAGAAGTAATCAATCATTATGGGCCTACAGAAGCCACAGTAGGTACTGTGGCCACTTATATTGATCGGAATACTTTGGAGGATTTTGAAAAGCGACCCATTATTGGAACACCAATTGCAAATAGTAGAATTTATATTTTGGACAAACTATTAAATCCGATGCCCATAGGTATGAAAGGAGAACTATATGTAGCAGGTGTGGGCGTGTCGGAAGGATATTTAGGAGATCGCACCAGGACATCGGAAAAATTTATTGACAATCCATTTTATCCTGGGACAAAAATGTATGGCACCGGTGATTTGGCGCAATGGAATTCCAAAGGTCAAATAGAGTTTTTAGGGAGGAAAGACTTTCAGGTTAAAATTAGAGGGCATCGCATTGAATTGGGAGAAATTGAGAGTAAACTATGCTTGCTTAAAGGTATTGATAAGGTCATTGTCCTTGCTAAAAAAGAGAATGATAATTCGTATTTGATCTGCTACTATGTTTCCTCGACCCATATTGAGGAGGAATCTTTAAGAGAATATGGAAAGCTGCATTTGCCAGCTTACATGATTCCAACATACTTTATGCGCTTGGATGCGATGCCCGTCACAAGTATAGGTAAGATCGATAGAAAAGCTCTTCCAATCGTCGAAAAAGTATCGAAAAGTACATACTTGCCTCCAAAAACTAAAGAAGAGGTAGTTTTAGCCTCCATTTGGAGTGATGTTCTTGGAGTGGAAAAAATTAGCATCACTGATAACTTCTTCCTAGCTGGCGGAGATTCTATAAAATCTATTCAGATTAGTGCAAGATTGCGAAATGTTGGATATAAAGTCGCTGTAAAAACCATTATGGATAACCCTACTATTCATGAACTATCTCGAAAAATAACTCCCCTAACAGTCCATAGTGATCAATCTAAAATGCAAGGTGACTTTGGGCTTAATGCTATACAACAGGAATTCTTTCAAGTTCAAAAAGAGGAAAGACATCATTATAATCAATCCGTACTTCTACGTTTTAAAGAAAAAGTCACGAAGGAATTTGTAGCAGAAATCTTTAAAAAGATAATTGAGCATCATGATGGCCTTAGAGTGAATTATGAGATTAAAAATGGAAATGTCAAACAGTTTTATAGGGAAGAGGACCTGCCTCTTTCTCTCGAAGAATACATGATTTCAGATGAAACCGAGCTTGTATTGAATACCTATAAGGATAAAATTCAAGCCAGCATCGATTTAGCAAATGGATCCTTGATAAAATTGGGACTTTTTCATGAAAAAAATACCAGTCAATTATTGATTGCAATACATCATTTGGTAATCGATGGAGTCTCTTGGCGCATATTGTTTGAGGACATTGAAACCTTATATCAGCAAATCAAGATGCAAAAAGCACCCAAACTACAGGATAAAACAGATTCTTTAAAAGTATGGCAGGGAAGCATATCGGATTATATCGTGTCAGCGCAGTATCAAAAAGGGAAATTGTATTGGGAAAGGTTTAAGGCAAAACAATTTCCAAGAATCCCCCATGACCTTGAAAACGGAAGCTTTTACCGCAGAGATTTTAAAAACAAAACTTTTCGCTTAAACAGAAATTATACGAGTAGATTGTTAACAACGGCAAATAAACGCTTCAATACAAGAGTTGACGATTTATTGCTTACAGCATTGTTGTTGTCGGCACATAAACAATTTGGAAATACATTGTTAGGGGTAGACCTGGAGTCTCATGGTAGGCAAGATTTAATGAGCAACCTTGACGTCAGTAGAACAATAGGTTGGTTTACGAGTATTTATCCAATTATTTTGGAAAAAAAGGGAACGACTTGGGGTACGGTAATCACGGAAGTCAAAGAAATGTTACGAGCTATTCCAAATCATGGGATAGATTATATGATAGGAAGATTCTTTGATTCTTCAATTCCTAATCCAGAAAGAAGACCTCAGATGAAATTTAATTTCCTGGGACAATTTGACAACGATATTCAAGGAAAGAACTATACGATTTCCAATGATTATAGAGGTGTTGAAGTTTCTCCAGAACATATTCAAACAGTAGATTGGGATATTTGGGGGCTTGTTGTTTCGGGTATACTTGAGATGAATTTGAATTACAACACTACGCTGTATCATGAGGATACGATAGATAGTTTTATTGATGGTTTTGAACGGAGTATAACAGAAGTCATAGATTATTGTTGTTCTGAAGACCAAGTAGAATTAACAAGATCTGATCTTACCTATACGGAAATTAAAAAGGATGAGCTTGAAAGATTGAAGAACAATTATGTGTTTAGCGATCTTTATACGTTGTCGGGGATGCAAAAGGGGATGTTGTTTCATTGGACTTTATCCAAAGATTCTGCAGATTATTTTGAACAAAAAGTACTTTATTTTGAAGGGCACATTGATGAAGTTTTATTAGAGCAAAGTTTAAATCAATTGATTGATAGACATGAAGCTTTACGAACTGTATTTGTTCACGAAGGTCAAGAAACACCCGTACAGGTAGTTTTACGCCAAAGGAAAATTGATTTTAGCTATAAGAACGTCCAGAACGAAGTGTTGGAAAAAGCAGAGGCGAAAGTGTTACGAAAATATAAGGAAGAGGACTTAAAGCGCAAATTTGATATACGTTTTGACTGCCTGATCAGAGTAACACTTTTAAAAACATCAGATACTAGGTATAAATTAATATGGAGTCATCACCACATCATTATGGATGGTTGGTGCTTAGGGATTCTTTGGAAAGATTTACAACACTTTTATTTAGGAAGACAGCAACGTACAGAAACCTTATTACCTCCTTCCAAAAAATATAAGGACTATATACTTTGGTTACAAAATCAAGACAATAAGACTTCTTTAGACTATTGGAAAATGTATCTTGAAGATTTTGAACAGCCTTCCAGTTTTCCGAAACTGGCTCTTGAAAAAGCAAAGGAGGCCGTTTATTCACCAGCGCATGTGGAGGTGGTAGTCAACAAAAGTACAACGGATGGCCTGAAAGAGTTGGCAGGAAAATACGAAGCAACACTAAATACACTCTTGCAAACAGTATGGGCTTTGCTTTTGAGTAAATATGCCAATCAGGATGATGTTGTTTTTGGATCTGTTGTTTCTGGAAGACCTTCTGATTTAGAAGGAGTAGAGGATATGGTAGGGTTGTTCATTAATACGCTTCCCTTGCGTATGCGTTTTAATGAGGATGATACTGTGACTTCTGTTTTGCAACGACATCAAAATAACAATGTCAAGAGTTTATCACATCAGTTTGTGCCCTTAACAGATATTCAATCCCTTCATAATTTAGGGAGGGCCTTGTTCGATCATATTTTTGTATTTGAAAATTACCCGATATCAACTGCGATGAAAGGTGCAAAGCTGGGTAGCGAGAAATACGGTGGAGCAACGATGACCAAGGCTGACATTTTTGAACAAACCGGTTATGATTTAACCGTTATAATCAATCCTGGAGATACGTTACGAATAAAAGCAAGCTACAATGCAAACGTCTATGCTTCCACGACAATAAATCGAATTCTGGAGCAATTTGAGTGCCTCATAGAAGGGATATTATTAAAACCTAACCAGCAGCCTCAAAAGGTTTCCATGGTTAAAAAGGAAGAACATCAACAACTTATAGCACTTTTAGATCATCAGAATGTAGATTGGCCAAAAGAAACCAATTTAGTGGAACTGTTCGCTAAACAGGTAAAACTATTCCCTTCTAAGGTAGCCTTGAAGTTTGAAGATAAAGAAATGACTTATGCTGAATTGGATCGTCAATCCAATCAAGTAGCCTCTGTTTTGTTACATAAGGGGATTGTACCAGAGCAGTTGGTCGGAATACTACTAGATCGTTCTTTAGAAATAATTGTGGCCATACTTGGAGTGCTAAAGGCAGGTGGAAGCTACATGCCCATAGACATAGATTATCCAGAGTCTAGGATTGCCTATATGTTGGAGGATAGTCAAACTGAATTGCTTTTAACAAGTAAGGCCTTAAATCTGTATACAGACCCTAAAGATATTGACATGATTTATATGGAAAATATTGAGGCTGAAGATCTGCCAATAGCGGCATTACCTAAAAATTACAGACCTGAAGGACTGTGTTATGTTATATATACCTCTGGTACCACAGGAAATCCAAAGGGAGTTATGGTATCCCATCGAAATATGGTCAGATTGTTTTTTAATGAGAAATTTCAATTCGATTTTTCATCTTCAGATGCATGGACTATGTTTCATAGTCCATGTTTTGATTTTAGCGTATGGGAAATGTACGGTGCCCTTTTATTTGGAGGGACTCTTATTGTAATACCTAAAATGACTGCAAGAGATCCCTATAAATATCTACAATTGTTGCGAAAATATAATGTGACCGTGCTTAATCAAACGCCAAGTGCTTTTTATAATCTTATTCATCAAGAGATTCAAATTGGTGAGCCAACGTTAAAGGTTCGATATGTGATTTTTGGGGGTGAAGCACTGAATCCTGGAAAATTGAGACCGTGGAAAGAACGATATCCTGAGACCAAATTAATCAATATGTTTGGTATTACGGAGACCACTGTGCATGTGACCTACAAGGAAATAGGGAATTATGAAATTCAGAATAATATCAGCAATATAGGAAGACCTATTCCTACCCTATCTGTTTATGTTTTAGACAAACATCAAAGACTACTACCTGTAGGAGCAATAGGCGAAATGTATGTTGGAGGAGATGGCGTTGCAAAAGGCTATCTTGGAAAAGTAGAACTAACAAAAAGAAGATTTATTAAAAACCCCTTTAAAGAAGGTGAGCTATTCTATCGCACAGGAGATTTGGCCCGTATTTTAGAATCGGGAGATATTGAGTATATCGGAAGAATGGATTCGCAAACCCAACTTCGTGGTTTTAGAATTGAATTAGGAGAAATTGAAAATTGTTTATCCAATTATCCCGGAATAAATGAAGTAATAGTGCTGGTGAATGGGGAAGCCGAAAATAAGCATGTAATAGCCTATTATACCGCGGATCATGAAAAGGAAATCATGAAGATGAGGACCTATCTTTCCAAAAAACTTGCGGAGTACATGGTGCCGTCTTACTATGTTTATTTGACCAGTATTCCCCTTACGACCAATGGAAAATTGAACAAAGCACAGTTGCCCGAACCAAATTTTGCCGAGATAAAGTCATCGGCTTTTGCCAAGAACGATGTTCAGAAAAAACTTGTGCGTATTTGGGCAGATTTATTGAACTTAAAACAAAATCAAATAGGGATCCATACAAACTTCTTTGACCTAGGGGGCAATTCCTTAAAACTCATGGGAATGATAGATAAGATACATCGGGAATTTGATATTCGGATTACGGTAGCAGATGCTTTTACGTATCCAATAATTTCCCTTTTGGCAGAATTTCTTAATGGAAGCGATGAAGAAGAATTTTTGGACGATTCTCAAGTGGAGGAAATGAGTGAAGCCATTGATATTTTTAATCAATTAAATGATTGAAAGGATAAAACTACATACATGAAAAGAAGGTTTAGCGTAAAATAATTTTGACATTAAAGCATATGAATTATGAAAAAACTTAATAATGTAACTCTTTTGGGTATTGATTGTATAGATATAGAAAGGCTTGTCGTAGCGGCTGAAATTAGCACCAAAAAAATAGAGTTTGGAGCAGTCAAATTGTTGAGTAATTTAACATATCCAAATTATGATATTATTAAAATTCCAAAAATTGACAGTATTGAAAAATACAGTAAATTCATGATTAAAGAACTCTTTAAATAC
Organism: Spongiimicrobium salis; assembly: GCF_043678055.1. Lineage (NCBI taxonomy): Bacteria > Pseudomonadati > Bacteroidota > Flavobacteriia > Flavobacteriales > Flavobacteriaceae > Spongiimicrobium > Spongiimicrobium salis. The sequence continues at coordinate 365,229 of NZ_JBHEQA010000004.1, read as the reverse complement.
GTTGACACGGATTATGTCCTGATTTTTCAACATGATGGATTTGTTTTAAACCCTGATAATTGGAGTGATTCTTTTCTTGAATTTGATTATATAGGAGCATGTTGGCCTTGGTATCAAGACGCGTATGACATTGGGAATGGAGGTTTTAGCCTACGAAGTAAAAAGCTGTTAAAAATGCTCGCTCATGACCCATGTATCTTTGAGTTTCATCCTGAAGATTATATTATTTGCAGAACCTATGGTGCATATCTACGAAAACAAGGGATTAAATTTGCGTCTCGTGAAATAGCCGATAAATTCAGTCTTGAAAAGGAACGATGGGAGGGGCAGTTTGGATTTCATCAGGCAGATTTATCCAATTGGAACATCAATGAATATCTAGATAAGTCAAGATTTTCAAAATACTATGAATTGTTTTATGAAACATTTCCCGATGCATTATTTAAAGAAAGAAACGTGGTTTAAAGAAAATGTGTTGCTATAACTTCTAAAGAAAATAATGTCATTAAGAGTATTTTTTAATAAAGAGTATTGTTCTCAAAAAAAAAGCCTTTCCAGAAATGGGAAGGCTTTTTTTAATTTAAAAAATAACTGATATAGATACAGCAATTCTATGCCGCTGTCTAGTAGCCGTTGCCTATAATCTTAAATGTCATAAAAGAATATGGAACAAGCACTTGGAAAGGAAGTGATAATTTTAGACGGATTGAAATACTCTTGTTAAATTCAACATACTACAACAAGACATCATTTAGAATATTTTTTTAAAAGAACGGATAACATTTTTTAGATTAATGAACATGTAAATATAGTACACAAAAATTGAAGAAGTATAATGGATTTTAATCTTGTTCAAAGAAGGTTTTTAGGAAAACAACCGAACAAAATTATAGAAAGAGGAAACAATGGAAATTCAAAAACGAAATATTATTATTAAAATTAATAATCCTTGGATGTCAATATAGTAGCGTAATTATGGAAATTAGAAGATGAAATATTATATTAAAAATGACAGATTTTCGCTAAGATTAGAAAGGATATAATTTATCCATACTAGAAAAATATCCTTATATTAGAAGAAATTAAGAAAAACATCTGCCTTAGAATTCTATGGAATGTCTTTTTTATGTTGCCACCCAAATCGAAAACATCATGCTGAATATATGAAGAAAAGTATTTTTTTATTTCAGCTCTTTTGGTTTTTTTTTCTCCATGGGAGAAACAGTACTTGTATTGCAAAATTAGATAGTTCGGTACAGGATATACCAGGCAATTATATACCATATGCTCAACAAGATAATTTACGGATCAATGATTCCATTAGGAGTAGGGTTTTAGCTGAGGAAAAATTACGAATAGCCAAAATTTCAGAAAGAACGGACGAGATATATGATGCGTATTATGAATTGGCCACCCTAGTCCAAGAGAAAGATGCCATTAGGTACGCAGATAGTATTATTGCGTTAACACGGAATACAGAAAATTTTAATTACCCAGCAAGAGCCTACTTGTTCAAGGCTAAGCTATATGGAGCTAGGGGGAGATATCAATTATCAATGGATGAGCTTGTAAAGGCAAATCGCTATGCTAATTTGAATAAAAATATTGACCAACAATATGAGACCAAGTACTACATTGCGGTCTTACAAGGAAATTTGGGAAATCATCAAGAAGCACTCAATCTTCTGCAATCCATAACGACGTACTACAAAGAAAAAAATGCAAATAATACATTGGATTATCAGGAGTTTTATATTAAATCGCTTTTCGCATTGGGAAATTCATACAATTATAATGAAGATTACGACCGTGCTTCCCTCACGAATAAAAAAGCTATAGCATTATCCTTGAAAACAAAGGATAGCGTATTATATCCGCATATTCTTTTAAACTCGGGTACAACACATTTCCTTAAAAAGGAATATCGCTCCAGTATAGATAGTCTTTTAAAATTAAAGGATATAATTCTCAAGCAGGGATTCGATACTAGTAGATGGATCATCACGGACCTCACCCTAGGGAAAAACTATTTTGAACAAGGTCAAATAGAAGATGCTCTAAGATATTTTGAAGTAGTAGATTCTACAGCCTTTGCCAACAAGTTTTTTGAGCCTACAATGCAATCTATGTACGAAACAATGATTGGATATTATAAAGAAAAGGAAGATGTTGAAAATCAGCTTTTCTATATTGACCGCTTGCTTGCCTTGGATAGTATTTTGGATGAGGACTTTAAATATCTTTATGAACAAATCGATAAAAAATACTACACGCCCAATCTGATTTTAGAAAAACAAGCAGTTATAGATTCTCTTGAAAAAGAAAAAAGAAGTACCGCGGTTATCGTCATTGTGTTGGCGGTATTGTCTGGTCTTCTATTATTATTCTTATTTCAGAATGTTCGAAAAAAGAGAATTTATAAACAAAGGTTTACAGAACTTTTAGAGAAAACAAACAAAGCAAGAAAAACGAAACAAGAGGACACAGGAAAAAGCACATCTATGGTGAACCGACAGATGGAGAATCAGGGCGGTATTGGAATATCTAAGATTATTATCAATGATATTCTTAAGAATCTAAGGTTGTTTGAGGAAAATCAAAGTTTTATTGCATCAAATATTACGGTAAGTATCCTTGCAAAGGAGTTTAAAACAAATTCTAAGTACCTTTCCAAAGTAATCAATATCTATAAAGAAAAAAGCTTTAGCAATTATATCAATGATTTGCGAATTGATTTTGTTATCGAGAAATTAAAAACAGATGAAGTATTCAGACGCTACACCATTAAGGCAATAGCGATGGAAGTAGGATTTAATACTGCTGAAGCTTTTTCTAAATCCTTTTTCAAAAGTACTGGTATCTATCCTTCATTTTTTCTTAAAGAACTAGAGAAAGTGGTAGTCGATGAAAATAGGTCGTGATTCTTAACATTTTCCAATAGTGGTTCGTTCAAAATTGCCTTTGTTTTTCTCAAAATTATAGTATTGATACGTTGCTGGATCATTAGGTAAACTGTAGAAGGTTACTTTAAAAATTAAATTGTTTAAAGTTGGAAACGCTATCTATGTTTAGACTTGTTCCTAGAAGTGTCACAGTTTTTTCGTTGTACTTTGTGGATTATGGAGAATATCTCAGGAAGTATACACATAAAGAAAAAGATTACATTATTATATGGTTAAATCTTTTTTTATGTGGTCTGAATTCCTGAAAGTAGACCGGTAAATTCCTGAAAAAAGACCATATTTCATTAATTTAGAGTAAATTAAGAAGTATTCATTTTATATTTGATGAAAAACCTTCACTAAACATATATTTGAAATGAAATCAAAGAAAAAAGAAAAAAATCTAAATTTGGGTAAACTTCGCATTACAAAGCTTAAAAACCTAAATCAGATTCAGGGAGGAAAGGATACGGATAGAACGAAAGAAGAGTATACAACGACTTTTACGACCGAAGGTTGATTATTTCCTAAACTCTAGCAACAACTCTACTTCTTTATTTTCGGAGCACCTTTCCTGTTTACGATCGCTCCATAATGCGAGTACAGACTTCTACCCTAAATGGTATGTAAAATGAGTTTCGGCCATAGTTTTTAAGGGATTATATCTGGTTGAAAAGCAAGATGCCGAAATCCGTCATGCGCATGTATTTGGAGTATATTTTAAGTAGATGAATATCCCTACATAACTTTCTATCTTGCACAACTGATAGCACTTACGGGTTACCCACAAATTATTTTTGTTCGTAAAATGTTCGTTCGAAAAGTCGAACTTGAAGTAAATGGTACAAAGAATTATTTTTTGAAGAAACTACTTAATGTATGGTGTATGCATGCTATTTTTTTTTTGGGCATGTCTTCTGAAACTACCACTTCTAGGCAACATTATTACTTCATGACTTTGGATTATGGATGGCATTGCCTAAGCTTAAATTTCTAAATTTAAACTTTTGGTTGGCAAAGTAAAAACAATTTATCCGATTCATATTCTTCCTTTTTTTTGTTCTTATGATCTGCTTCTATTGCCCTATGTTTTATGAACACAATCAGTAATTTAATTAGGGGGCGACTTAATACTTTAAAGTAGAATTGAATTCCGTGAAAAGCAGTCGGAATTCCTGAATACAGCCTCAATAAACTTGCGATGAGGATACCTCATACTTTAAGTTTGTTTATGGCAATAACCTACAGGTTGTGGCTATAAAGGTCCTCAAATTTCACGATAATTTTAAACCTAGAAACCTTTACTGCAAAAAAAGGTTTTGCAACATTTCATTCTGAATCTCGAGGATTTTTACCGTACCGTGACTGCATAAAATTCAATGCAATATCAGCACAAGAAAATACACCCATATTTTGGGTAAAATATTGCTGGTGGCAGTCTATTGAAATTTAACTGTTTGTGTTACTTAAAGAAAATTAATTATGAAACAAAGAAATAGAATAGGTTGGCATGTGCTATACGTGAGATCTCGTCATGAAAAGAAAGTATACAGCTTATTATTGGAAAATAAATTAGAAGCATTTTTACCGCTTATTAGTACAGTTAGAAAATGGAGCGATAGGAAGAAGAAAATAGAGATTCCACTTTTTAGTTCGTATGTATTCGTTAAAATTAACTCTCCAATGGATTTTTATAGAGCACTTAATATCAATGGTGCATCAGCCTATATTCGTTTTTCAGATGAATATGCCATTGTTCGGGAAAATGAAATAACGCATATGAAATTGTTAGTAGGAAACAAAGATATTACGAACGTGAAACAAGCTCCCTATCAACCTAAAATTGGACAAATCAGTAAGATAAAATTTGGCCCCTTAATGGGGCTGGAATGCGAAGTTTTACAGATTCGGGATAAATGTACAATTCAAGTTTGTGTGAATTCTTTAAAGCAGAATATTGTAGCCAATATCCCGTCTTTTTATTTTTCTGAACTCCCCAATGCAGGCTAGGAATAAAAATGAATGACATATTGAATAAAGTATAGTTATATATGAAGAAAACAGTAGTAATGAAATTTTCTCTTTAGGAGTATGTTTCTTAGGAAACTTATGCATCTGTTTCAATGACGACCGAATACCTATATTCCTTTTTAATATTCGAATAAGCATAAAATTTATCAAAAATTTAGATTACCAATATCGGAAGCGATAAAAAAGAAGATATACGTTTTGAGTCATGTAAATGAATCCATTATTAGTTGTTTTAGAAGGCAAGTTGAAAATGATGGAGGTAAAATTGCAATAAGTTGGTCGAATGGAAATATGGATTATTCCGAATTGGATATTTTATCCAATCAAATGGCCAATGTTTTAATTGATCAATTTGAAATAGAAGAAAGTGACTTTGTTGCGGTCATGTTGCCAAAATCAGAAACGTTGATAGCGATCATAATAGCCGTTTTAAAATGTGAAGCCAGTTATGTGCCAATTGACCCGAACTGTCCGTTGGAAAAGAAAGAATTTATTCTTAAAGATACTTTTTGCAAACTAATAATTGATGAGAAGTTCTTAAATCAATATATAACGACTTTTAGGCACGCCAAAAAAGCGACCCCTATAACAACTACAGGAAATATCAGCATTGTCAATATTATGTATACGTCCAAGTTTAAGGAGAAATATATAGGGGTCATGGTACAGGATAATAATGTACTCTCGCTGCTAAAATCGTGCAATAAAAATTTTGAACTTTCTTCAAAAGATTCTTGGTTATTGTATCATTCATATAGTACGGATTTTTCCATTTGGGAAATTTTTGGATGTCTTTTAAATGGAGGAAATTTGGTCCTCGTTAATGAGGAGGAAACTCAAAATAGTACTTCATACGTAAGGTCAATGAATGACCATCACGTCACAATTTTTGGTCAAACATCTTCGCAATTTTGCGATTTTGTAGATTCGGGCATAGAAGTTCCTTCATTGCGATATGTGATTTTAAGGGGGAAAATAAGCTGCGCATCTAAAATACGGGAATGGAGTAAAAAACACCCTCAAGTTCATCTCTTTAAAATATATGGGAATACAGAAACAACAGTATTTACAACCTTAAAAAAACTAACTTGGGATACTGCAGTACGATATTCATTGAATAATATAGGAAAGCCATTACCTCTGGTTAGATGCTATGTTGTTAATAAAAAACTAGAAGTCCTTCCCTATGGGTGTGCGGGAGAGTTATGTGTTGGAGGGGATGGAGTGACATATGGATATTTAAACAATCCGCAATTAGATAAAAAACACTTTGTCGACGATTTATTCTTTGGACAGGGAAAAATGTACCGTACAGGAGATTTGGTGCGTTTCCTCTTCACTGGAGAATTGGAATATTTGGGAAAAATGAAATATTGAGAACATTAAATTTATACATAGAACGCTTATGATATTCCTTATAGTCTTTTAATGAATAGAAAAGATAGTGGAAATTATACAATAAGATAAAGTTTTTGTTCAAATCTACTTTTATGACCTCTGTCTATTACACATTTTGCAAAAAACTCTCGAATTACGAGTATACCAGGGCAATTTCACTGCTTCCTATAATGATGCAACGTAGGGCAAGGAGATATCACCGTTGGCAGGATTCACATGCTTATCTGTACGGGAAATTACTATTGAAATATGGATTGCGTCAATTGGGAAAGGATGATTCTCTAATGACAATGAGAAAATCCAAACAAGGGAAGCCCTATTTTGAAGATGATTCCTTGAGTTTTAATATTTCCCATTCTGGAGAATATATCGTCTGTGCAATAAGTCATTGTCATTATAAAACTATTGGCATTGATATTGAAGAAATGAAACCTGTTGTTTTTACAGATTTTGACAGTGTATGGTCTCCTCAGGAAAAAAAAGAAATAAATAGTATAGAAAAGTTCTATAGGTTTTGGACGCGAAAAGAGGCTATTGTAAAAGCAGACGGAAGAGGTTTGAGTATTCCTTTGAAAACTATTGACACTACAAAATTAACTGTTGTCGTCAACAACAACACTTACTACCTGAGCGAATTAGAAATCGATAGAAAATATAGTACGCATGTTGCTACATTGGGAAAAGTAGAAAAAAATAACCCAATTAATTGTGTGTTTATCACAGCCTATGCGCTCTGTGATATCTATGATTCGGAAATGTTATAAGGAAGCTTGTATTTTGTGCGAAACGAAGAATCCCAAAATCAAAAATGACACGAATTTTAATTGGGGAAATTGAAGATTAAAAAAGCATCGAACCATCCCCTTTTGTATACAAGCAACTTGAACAAGGCAGGAACTTTCCTTTTCTTTGATTAGCGGAATGATGCTGTTTGTACCTTGGTTTTTTCCAAATAAGTAAAGTAGATCGTACCTAGAATGGTACTCAAAAAATATACTATTATAATGAAAATAGCCGAGGGCCAATGCTGCTGAATCCCAAACCAATCTCCTGTAAAAGATAGGGACGCCAATCCAAATGCGCTCCTAGCAAACTCGATCCACTTTGCAGATTTTTCCCGATCCATCAAAGAAGAATATCCATATACACTAATGAAAAGGAAAAAACCATATAGTAAAAGTTGGTTGTACTGAAGATTTGCAAAATTGAAAAACATAAAAAGTAAGAGTCCAGTACAACTTAAAAGTTGATACATGGCATACCATATAAAAGCGTTGGAAACTTCTGTTCTGTATTTGGTAAAATTATAGACATCTTCAATGCCTTTTAGAGGGTATTTTTCCTTTACATCTGCAGGACGCCAACCTGTGGGCATACACCAAATGATCAATTTGTTCTTTAAGGTTTTTGTTCTCCAGGCATCTTGTATGAGTCGCCAAATATGTTGAAAGTTAATACGTATGGGGTTCCATGTGGCAGCAGGTTTAAGAATGCCATAAACGGGAGGAGCTTCTTTTAATTCTTTTTGAAAGGTGTGGAACATGCGATCCCATATACTAAAAATCTGTCCCAGGTTTTTGTCAATGTATTCGGGGTTTATGGCGTGATGTACCCGGTGCTGTGAAGGAGTTACTATAAGATATTCCAACCAGCCTAAATGACCAATGTATCGGGTATGGTACCAAAATTGGGCAAATAAGTGAATGGGGGCTATAATATTGACGACTTCAGCGGGCACGCCTAGAATGGCTGCGGGAAGGAGCAATAGGGGAAAATAGGCCAAAATATTTGAAATGGATTGGCGTAGCGCACAGGCAAGGTTAAATTCTTCACTGCTGTGATGAATGAGATGTTGGTTCCAAAAAAAATTGACTTTATGACTTAATCGGTGATTCCAATATCCGGCAAAGTCAATACAGATAAATCCCACGATATAAACGATAAGTGTGGATTCTATCTGAAAAATACTCAAATGTTCCAATAAAAAAGGATAGGAAATAATAATAAGTGCCAATCCAAGGGAATCTTTGATAATATTGGTCAACCCTGAACTTAGGCTAGAAATAGTATCCAATGGCCTATGGAATTGTTTTTTTATGAAATGTCCATATAGAATTTCAAGCAATACCAATCCAATAAAAAAAGGAATGGCAATCAACAAAACTTTGGCGTAGGTTTCCATAAAAAGTACAAAAGATAATTTTAAATATAACGAATAACTTTGTACTTCATTAAGGATAAGATAAAAAGGCCCTTCAATTTCTGAAGGGCCTTTTTTGTGATATCATTTTTATTGTTGTTTCCATTTCCGGGAACTTCCTTTGTCTTTTGTTGGAAAATCTTGGGGGATTTCCTGAGTAACCTTTCCTGTGGCAACCCACTCTGATCCGCGTTGGAAGGTAGTAATAAAGCCAACACATTCCATAGAGTAATCCCAATGCCCAAGGGCCGTATGGAAAATCTTTCCCTTGCCATAATTTACGGTCATTAGCATAGGCTCGTGTCTGCCTGTACCTTTTACGGAAGGATTCCAGGGAGGTCCGTTTTTTTCTACATCGGAGTAGGCCGTAGCCAAGACAGTCATATTTTCTGCAGGCCCCCGCATACGGTCATACAATTCATCCTTGGCGTGTAACCAAGTTGTGGGGAGTCCCTTCATAATGGGGTGTGTTGCATTCCTAGTTTCCAAGGCAAATTCGTATTGTGGTCCATGGGAAGCGCAAATACCATCGGAACCGTCGCGTTGTATATTTCCTTGGTCGTCATAATATACATAAGGGCCACTATTGATATCTCTATCTCCCCAAGCTCCAAGCCCGATCATTTTATTAAACTCATCCCAATCGCCCCAGGGGTTATTGGCAGCGTGTACGACAACTAGTCCGCCACCGTTGGCCATGTATTTTTCAAAATTTTTCTTTGTTTGCGCAGGCCATGGGGCACTTCGCTCCCCCATATTGGAAATGACCACATCGTATTGCTCAAAATTAGGATTAAAGTTGGGGTCCGCTTTGGGGTCTGCTAAAATTTCTGTGCCTTTATCCCTTCCCTCACTATAGTGATTATTGAAATAGATAATAGCTTCATTTACCTCTGGAGCATAGTAATTAGCACCTGCCCAAATGTAGGAGGTACGCATGATATCTACCTCGAACATGCCAGTCTGTTCCAAATAATCTTTCATCATCAAGGTGGTTTTTGGCCATATGAAATGATTGTTTTGGCCTTCAACGATGAGCGCCTTCATTTTTTTTGGAGGATCCAGGGATATATCAACGTCACTAGGAGCAAAGCTATGGAACAAAAATACACTGATGAAAGAAAGAACTGCAATAGGGATTCTCATGGGTACTACTTTTAATTTGAAAAATTGAATTGCCTCCTGAAAAGGGAGCGGCCTTCCCGCAAATTAGGAATATATTTCTAGGATTGCCAAATTAAAAAGTAGGTTTTCCTATTAAAATAATGGAGTAGTACAACTATAACGATTGCGTATTTAAGGAATCCATTTTTTTCGTAACCATCTATTGATCGGATTTGTAAAATAACGGGCAATAGCTTTGCCCAAGAGTAATGAAAAGACAATGGTTAAAAGATACAATGGTGTAATCCAAAACTGCGATAAATCCCAGCTTTTAAATAGGGCTACTAGAGAAATAATAACAAACATGTGAGTGAGATAAATCTCATAACTATGTTTTCCCAAGTGCTCCAACCATCTAAAAATGGGATAATGGACTTGTTTTTTGGATTGGTGACGAGAATGCATCCATAAGAGGACGAGACCTACCCCAATAGCCAGAACAGTGATGTAGAGTCCATTTTTAGTGAGTCCCCATTGATAGGTTGTTCTTCTAAAAAATAGGATGAAGGTGATAAAAATCCAGCCTACTGTAAGCAGGCCAACCCCAATTTTCTTGGGAATCTTTACCCTATGGGCAAGCAAAGCTGTCATACAGCCTATGGCTATGGCATCGATGTAGGCCAAGTGATTTCTATCGCCCAACTCATTTCCCGGGAACAGCTGTGTTCTTGCCCAGGGCGATACGATAAAAAATATGCTGACCAGCACCACAAAATGCCATTCTTTTCTACAGAAAATACAGAGCACTGGAAAGAAGAGGTAGAACACTTCTTCAATGGATAGAGACCACAAAATGTCCCAATTGGCAGGAAGGTACCCCACCTGAATTTCCAACCAATTAAAATGAAAGGTCAATGCTGCGAAAAGAGCTCTGATCAATGAAGTTTTTTCGGGATTTAAAATGAATCCTGGCACCCCTGAGAGATGGAGAATGCTCAACACTAGGAGTAAGCCAGTCAATAAAGGGATGATGCGGGCAAAGCGCATCAAATAGAAGTGTTTTATGGACATCTTGGGTAAATTTCCCCATTTTTGTATGGCAGAATTTGTAATGAGATAGCCCGAAATTACAAAGAACATGGCTACACCATAAAAACCACTCCAAAAAAATAAAGAATACCATTTTTTGGGAAGTAGTGCTCCCAAATAGGTCTCTTTAAAGGGAACCTTTAGGTTTAAATGTAAAAGGATGACCATAAGAATGGCCATTCCTCTTAAAACATCGACACCTATATTTCTAGAAGCGCTTGTGTCTCGCATCGCAAAAGGTTGATGGGGTAAATCTATTGGTCAAAAAAGGACATGGGATCTACAGGTTTCTGGTCTTTTTTGATTTCAAAATGTAAATGTGGTCCTAATGATGCTCCTGTATTGCCCACATAACCAATGATTGCTCCTTTTTTTACTTTTTCGTTCGCTTTCACTGCGAAGCCCTTTAAGTGGGCATAGGCTGTTTCATACCCGTCACTGTGTCGTATATGGATGAGGTTGCCCCAATCCCCTTTTAGTGCGGCATAGGTTACAACACCATCGGCAACGGCAATGATAGGTGTACCACTTTTGGCACGAACATCGATACCTCGATGAAAAATGGGTTTCTTCCGTATGGGGTCTTTCTTTCGCTGACCAAAGGGGGAAGTAATATTTTCTGGAGTGCTATTTTCTATAGGAAATATAAAATTGGGCAAGGCATCAAGGGAGGCGACTTCATGGGGCACAGTATCAAAAGATGAATTTTCTATAGCAGCAGGAAGTACAATTTTTTCAGGTTCGGCCGTACGGAAAGCCATTACAAAGAAAATAATGAGCGGAAGCAGGATGCTATAGCGTAATACATTTGTTGATGGGGAATTCTTTTTTGTAATCATGTCTATTCGTTTTTTAATAATGGGTTGATGAAAATTACTATATAAGGTACTGGTGTGTATATTGGAAATATGGGTTTTCAATAAGGTTAAGTAGGCAATCTTATCCTGGGTCTGTTGCACTACAGCATGGTCTGCCTGAAATTCATGGATAGCTTTCAATGACTTTTTAAATAAATAGACTAGCGGATTGTACCAAAATACAATGGCGTATAGTTCACTTAAAATTAAGTCCCTGGAATGCTTTAGGCGAACATGAACTTTTTCATGTTCAATGATGTTTGAGTTATAAACCCCTTGGTTTTTTTTAGGAATAAAAATCCAATGGAAACAAGAAAAAATAGTGGGGACATCGGCCAAAAGAAAATGAACCCCATCCGTAGAAACCATTTCCGAATTTTGACGTAAAGATCGTACATGAAGCAAGCTTTGTATAAAACGTATGCTATGCCACAGCACCCCAAGAACATATATTCCAAAGATGTATAGAGGATAGTTATGCTTAAAAACGGCATCTTCCGATAATGGAACGGCCTTTAGTGTTGAAGTACCGCTAAAGAATTGTTCCGTAAATATCGGAATTTCCGGATCGGGGTATGAAAGGGTGACCAGCGGAAAAAACGCTTGTATTAATGGAAGGCCTAAAGCCAAAGGTATTATAGCAAGTAGTACCCACCGATTGGTATGATGAAAGGTGAGTTGCTGTAAAAAAAGACGGAAAAAAAGGTAAAGTATGGAGAATACCATACTGCTATGAAAAAAATAGGTGAGAAGATCAGTCATTTTCCTCTTTTAAGCGATCTATTTTTTCATCGATCATTAATTTCATTTGTTCCAACTCGGTAAGACTGAGGTCTTCGTCTTTGGTAAAGAAAAGGGCAAACTTACTCATAGAACCGCTAAAAAAATCGCGCACTACAGCTTTGAAATGTCCCTTGAAATAGCTGTCTTTAGAAATTAAAGGGTAGTATTCATGTACTTTTCCATGAGTTCTGAAATGCACAAATTTTTTCTTCACTAACACTCGGATGACGGTAGAGATAGTGGTATATGCAGGTCTGGGTTCCGGAAATTGTTCCACAATGTCTTTAAGAAAGGCATGCTCTAAATTCCAAAGGTATTTCATCACCTGCTCTTCTGCTTTTGTCAAGTCTTTCATAAGGCGAAGATAATCAAATTTTTGATCTATGACTATAAAAATAGTTATATTACTATAAATATAGTTTTAAGAGATGAGGTAAAGCCCAAGTATAGGTCTTGTACGTGATTTAAATTCTTGCTTGGTACGTAAATAGATTGTAGTATCGACCTTCCTTGGCAATAAGGGTGTCATGCGTGCCTTGTTCTGCAATGCTCCCATTTTCGATGACCAAAATCTGATTGGCCTTTCTAATGGTGCTTAAGCGGTGGGCAATCACAAAGGTGGTCCTTCCCTTGGTCAGTTCGGCCAAACTTTTTTGAATTAAGGCTTCACTTTCCGTATCCAGATTTGAAGTAGCTTCGTCCAAAATCAGAATTTTAGGATTGGCAAGAATGGCTCGGGCAATGGCAATGCGCTGGCGTTGCCCACCTGATAATTTTATCCCCCGTTCCCCGATTAAGGTATCCAAACCTTCTTCAAAACGATCCGTAAATTCGTCTACATAAGCAGCTTTGATCGCATTTTGTAGTTCTTCTTCACTGGCATTGGGTCTTGGGAACAATATGTTTTCCCGAATACTTCCTTCAAAGAGAAACTCGTCTTGTAATACGACGCCCAAATGTTGCCGGTAACTTCCCAATTGTACTTTGGACAAATCTTTGCCATCTATGGTAATGGTACCGGAACGCGGATTTAAAAAAGTAGCGGCCAAGCCGGCAATGGTAGATTTTCCAGAGCCCGAACTGCCCACAAGGGCAATAACATCTCCTGAATTTGCCTCAAAACTAATATGGTGCAGTACCTCTTTGTCCTCTTCATAAGCAAAGGAAACTTCCTTAAAGCTAATATCGCCATGAATATCTTCCAAGGCCAAGGTACGATCAGCCTCTTCAGCTTCGGGCACCATGTTCATGAGTTCTTCCGTACGGTCCAAGCCTGCCAACGCTTCGGTAAACTGACTCCCAATATTGCTCATTTGGACAATTGGGGCGATCATTTGTGCTAGAAGTACCGTGAACAATAAAAAATCTCCTATGGTCAATTCCCCCTGTATAATCTTATAACCTCCATATCCCATAACTCCGGTTGTAGCCACTCCAATGAGAAAAGTTGCAGAGCTGGTCATAAAAGCGGTAGTGGTTAAACTCTTTTTTACATTCTGGAAGAGTTCATCGACTCCTTTTTCAAAAATTTTATATTCCTGGGTTTCTGCATTAAATCCTTTGATTACTCGGATACCTCCTAAAGTTTCGGTTAGCCTACCTTTGACTTCGGCATTGATTTTTCCTCGATTTCTGAAAATAGGTCGTATGATTTTGAAGGCTTTGAGGGCAATAATGCCAAAGATGGCCAATGGCACAAAAGTAAATAGGGTCATCGTAGGGCTAATGGTCAGGAGAATAACTAAAGAAACTAGGGCGGTTATGGTTCCTCCTACCAATTGCACCAGGCCGGTACCGATTAAATTGCGTACCCCTTCCACGTCACTCATTATCCTAGAAACTAGAGCACCCGATTTTGTATTGTCAAAAAAACGAATGGGAAGGGACAACACCTTTTTTTGGACTTGCGAACGGAGTTCCGAAATCAAAAACTGTGCTTGAACACTTAAAATTCGAGTTAATAAAAAAGAAGTTATTGCTTGGATTAAAATAGCTACGATTACGGCTACTACCAGTACTTTGAGCATGTCTACATTCTTGTTGGCGATGACATCATCAATAAGGTATTTTGAAGCAAAGGGTGTAACAAAACTAGCCGCTTTTCCAATAACAATTAGGAGAAGGCCAATAAATACAAGGTTGCGTCTCGGCCAAATAATAGTTTTAAAGGCGGAATATATACTGACTCTCTTCTCGGCCATAACAGAAATTTAATAGGAGTTGTAAACAAATCGTAAAACAACAAAGATATTGGTTTCGCGAGTGGATGAAGAAAAGATTTTGATTTTCATTTCTACCAATGCGAATATCTTAAAATTTTCAGCTTTTTATTTCAAAATTAGCATTTCAGTAACTGGATTACTACATTCACAGAATGAAATCGTTATGGATACTTAATTAAATTTAACCTTATGAAATTCTTACCCCTGTTTTTACTATTGGGATTGGCTTCTTGTGCCACCGAAAAGTCAGATTCTGAAGAGAATCGCTGGAAAACACATGCCGAGAACACTACGATCATCCGAGATGATTTTGGAGTCCCCCATATTTATGGAAAAACAGATGCCGATGCTGTATTTGGACTCTTATATGCGCAATGTGAAGACGACTTTAATCGCGTGGAACAAAATTACATATGGGCTACGGGAAGGTTGGCCGAGGTTGAAGGAGAGGAAGCCTTGTATAGTGATCTTCGGGCAAAATTGTTTATGACGGAAGAAGAAGCCATCCAAAATTATGAGAAAAGTCCGGATTGGCTAAAGGAATTATGCGTTGCCTTTGCCGATGGCATTAATTACTATTTGAAGACCCACCCGGAAGTAAAACCGAGATTATTGACGCATTTTGAACCGTGGATGCCCATGTACTTTAGCGAAGGTTCTATAGGTGGGGATATTGAGCGTATCCGAACCCGGAAAATAAAAGCTTTTTATGAAAGTGGTATGGAAGTGCCCAAAATGGAGGAGGCAACAATGAAAAAGAAAGAAGAGGCTATGGAGCCACAAGGATCCAATGGAATTGCCATTTCTGGGAAATTGACCGAATCGGGAAATGCCATGCTCCTGATTAATCCGCATACCTCATTTTATTTTAGAGGAGAGGTGCATGCCGTGAGTGAAGAAGGCCTTAATGCGTATGGTGCTGTTACATGGGGGCAGTTTTTCATTTATCAAGGCTTCAACGAAAAAACAGGCTGGATGCACACATCGACCTATACCGATGTAATTGATGAATTTAAGGAAAGCATTGTGGAGATGGATGGAAAATTGTTCTACCAATATGGAGAAGAACTCCGTGCTGTGGAAACATCGGAAGTCACACTGAAGTATAAAGATGGGGATGCCATGAAAGAGAAGACTTTTCCCATGCATCGTACCCATCATGGTCCTATTACACATTTGGCCGATGGACAATGGACAGCTTCCGCTATGATGTGGGAACCTGTTAAGGCTTTAGAACAATCGTATACGAGAACCAAACAAGCGGGGTATCAGGGTTTTCGTGAAATGATGGATATTCGAACAAATTCTTCCAACAATACCGTTTATGCAGATGCAGAAGGGAATATAGGGTACTGGCATGGAAACTTTATTCCGGTGCGGGATACCAAATTTGATTATACCAAACCTGTAGATGGGAGTGATCCGGCAACAGATTGGAAGGGCTTACATACGGTGGACGAGTCCATCACCCTTTTAAATCCTGAAAATGGATGGCTGCAAAATTGCAATTCAACACCTTTTACGGCCGCTCTGGAATTTAGTCCCAAGAAAGCGGATTACCCTAATTATATGTCTATTGATCGTGAAAATTATAGGGGCGTCCATGCCATTGAACTTTTAACAGGCAGGAGTGGCTATACACTGGATAATCTTATTGCCTTGGCTCATGATCCGTATTTGCCAGCCTTTGAAAAGTTGATTCCCGGATTATTGAAGGCCTACGAAAATACGCCCACAACTCTTGGAGCTGAGTTCAAAAGACCATTGGAAGTACTTAAAGCGTGGGATTACAGAACATCCAAAACATCTATTGCCATGACTTTGGCCCATTATTATGGTACGGAATACTACCGATCGGGGCAAAGAATTGAAGGCTATACCCCTATGCAGTTGGTGGAATACTGGGGTTCTGATTCTCCCGATGAAGAGAAACGAAATATCTTTACCGCAGTCCTCCTAAAATTAAAAGCAGATTTTGGGACTTGGGAAATGCCTTGGGGAGAGGTCAATCGCTATCAAAGATTGAATGGGGATATCCGCCAAGCATTTGACGATAATGCGCCCAGTATTGCAGTAGGTTTGGCTTCGGGTCGTTGGGGAGCTTTGGCCGCCTACGGGGAGCGGTATACCAATAACACCAAAAAAATGTATGGCACTCGAGGAAATAGCTTTGTTGCCGTGGTTGAGTTTGGAGATAAAGTCCAAGCCAAAAGTATGCTGGCCGGAGGACAGAGTGGAGACCCCAATTCCCCACATTTTGATGACCAAGCACAGCCTTATGCAGATATCCAATTTAAAGAGGTCCCTTTCTACAGGGAAGATGTGGAAAAAAGAGCACAAAAAACCTATCATCCCGGGGAGTAAATTAAATTTATAACAAGATAGTGTAACAATAGAAGACCAAATTAGTCTAAGAATCATAATCAAAAACCAAATGTAATGGCATTAGAGATCAAAAACCTAAGCAAAACCTATTCCAATGGCGTACAGGCATTGAAAGATGTAAGTTTAACGATTCCAAAGGGAATGTTTGGGCTACTAGGCCCCAATGGGGCGGGAAAATCTTCCCTAATGCGAACTTTGGCTACCTTGCAGGAGGCAGATTCAGGAACTGTTCAAATGGGCGATATCGATGTACTCCGGGACAAAGATCAAGTACGGCAGATTTTAGGGTATTTGCCTCAAGAATTTGGAGTGTACCCCAAAGTAAGTTCCTATAAAATGCTCGATCACATTGCCTCATTGAAAGGAATTTCCAGTAAAGGGGAACGCAAGGATTTGGTAGAAGCTTTATTGACCAAAACCAATTTGTGGCATGTCCGCAATAAAAACTTGGGAACCTATTCTGGGGGAATGAAGCAACGCTTTGGAATCGCCCAAGCGCTCATTGGAGAACCAGAACTTATTATTGTAGACGAACCTACAGCAGGCTTAGATCCGGCGGAGCGCGTGCGATTTCATAATCTTTTAAGTGAGATTGGAGAGAATACCATTGTGATTTTATCTACCCATATCGTGGAGGATATTTCCAATCTCTGTAACGATATGGCCATTATTTGTTTAGGAGAAGTGGTGGCGCAGGGAAATCCGCAAGAATTGACCCAAAGGGTTAATGGGAAAATCTGGAAAAAGTCCATTGAACGAAAAGAATTGGAAGACTATAAGTCAGAATTACAGGTGATTTCTTCACATTTAAAGGCAGGTAAAACGGTTATTCATGTGTATCATGAACAACAGCCCGATGCATCTTTCGAGGCAAGTCCGGCCATTTTGGAGGATGTCTATTTCGCAGAGATTACGACCCGTATGGCTACGGCTATCATTTAATTTAAACCGCCTTCTTTAAAACCAGACAATTATGTTCAAAGAAATCTTTCTTTTCGAATTAAAATATCGATTGAAAAGGCCAGCGACCTGGGCCTATTTCGGCATTCTTTTTGTTTTGACCTTTATTCTTGCCTTAGGCGGAAATACACCGGCCTCCGAAAAAGTGTTTTTAAATGCTCCAGGAACCATAGGGCAGATGCTCTTGATCTTTAGCCTTTTTGGAATATTATTATCCAGTGCAATTATGGGAGTGCCGGTCTATAGGGATATTGAACACGGTACACAGAACTACTATTTTTCCTACCCCATAAGCGAAAAAGGGTACATTTTAGGACGGTTTTGGGGTTCTATGATTACGTTGATATTGGTCAGCTTAGGAACACAATTAGGACTTATCATTGGTTTTGCCCTAGGTCCCTATGCTGGTTTTGAGGACGCGGATCGCTTTGCCACTTTAAACCTATTGCACTACATTCAACCCACGCTTATTTTTTATTGGTCCAATTTGTTTTTTGCCGGATGTATCTTTTTTGCATTGGTCAGCTTAACTAAAAAAATTATGCTGGCGTATGCCGGTGGGGCAATACTCTTTATTGTCTATTTGGTGACACAAACCTTGGTTCAAGACATTGATTCCAAAGAATTGGTAAGTCTCTTGGACCCCTTTGCCCTGGGTGCTTATAACAATGCCACACAATATTGGACTCCCGTAGAGCAGAATGCCCAAATGGTGCCTTTTGAAGGAATGGTGTTATGGAATAGGTTGTTATGGGTAGGCCTAGGCGTGGCGATCTTTTTGTTTACACTTTTTAGATTTGATTTTCAGCGTTTCCTCAGCAAGAAACTTAAGGGCAGGAAAAAAGATGAGGTCGATACTGTATTATCCCCTTCAGCCGCTTTAAATCCCATTCCTGCAGTAAGTAAGGTGTTTTCGGGAAATCTGCATTGGAGACAATTGTTTCGGTTGGGATGGATGGAGTTTAAAAATATTCTCGCAGATAATTTCTTTAAAGCGATTCTAATTGCCGCGGTGTTGTTCCTGTTTTTTGACGGTTGGTTTGGTTCCCCTATCTATGGAACACCTTCTTTGCCGATGACCTATTATATGCTGGAAGTAAAGAGTTTTACTTATGTTATTCTGGTCTTTATCCTAATTGTCTTTATGACGGGGGAAGTGTTGCATAGGGAGCGCAGTGTAAAGTACGATCAAATATTTGGTTCCCTGCCGCTTCCGAATTGGGTGATTTACGGATCTAAATTTTTGGGATTGGTATTGGTGTGTTTCGTTCTGGTGAACATGATTCTGTTCAGTGGAATGTTAAATCAAATATTTAAGGGGTATTTTAATTTTGAATTGGACAAATATTTCATTGATCTGTATTTGATTGAATTTCCTAAATACATCATGTATGTCATGCTCGCCTTCTTTGTACATTCCTTGGTGACCAAAAAATTCATGGGACATGTCTTTACCATTACCATTTGGCTGGTTTTGTTTGGGCTAAGTAGCTTCGCGGATATCGATTACAACTTGTTTTTGTATAGCTATACCCCAGGTTATACAGTATCGGATATGAACGGTTTTGGACATTTTGGAACTTCATTGTTCTGGTTCCGTCTATATTGGCTGGCATTTGGGGGCATTTTAACCCTTATTGGGTTAATTTTTTGGAAAAGGGGAACAGATTCCGGTCGAAAATCGCGTTGGAAAACGGCAAATGGAAATTTGACCAAACCGGTTTTGGCCACTGCAGGGATTTGTGCTTTGCTTTGGATAGGTTCTGGACTCTACAATTATTACAATGTAAGTGTTTGGGGGGAGTATAGTACACTGGACGAAGGCCTGGAATCTCGGGCAAATTATGAGAAAAAACTGAAGAAATACGAGTTTATAGATCAACCAAAAGTAGTTGATGTGAAGGTGTATGCCGACTTAGTACCTGAAGAGCGCTCTGCTACCATAAAAGGAATGTTTACACTGGTCAATAAAACCAATGCGCCTATTGATTCGTTGCATTTGGATTGGGGAGGACAATCGAATTATCGAAACGAAGTAGAGGTATTTGAAATTGATGGCGTACGCCCCGAATTAGGGATGGAGTATGAAGATTATGGTTATAAAATCTATGCCTTGCCCAAGCCTATGGCGCCTAATGATACCCTAAGTATGCAAATTACCTTAAAAGGGTTTTATAAAGGATTTCCCAATGAAGGAACAGGTTCCAATATTGTACATAACGGGACCTTTTTAAACAATGGATTCTTTCCTTCTTTTGGCTACAATTCGGGAGTGGAATTGAATGGGGATAAGAGCAGAAGGGAACACGATCTTCCGGAAAAGAAATATCAGTTACCCGACCAAAAGGACGCTTGGGGATTAAACAATCTGCTCTTTAATGATGATGGGGACTATATTACTTTTGAAGGTACCGTGAGCACCGCTCCGGACCAGATTGCTATTATGCCAGGTTATTTGCAGAAAGAATGGGAAGAGAATGGCAGAAAATATTACACCTATAAGATGGAAGGGGAATTGGATTATTTCTATAACATTTCTTCAGCGCGTTATGATGTACATCGCGAAGAGTGGAAAGGCAAGAATGGGGATAAAGTGAATATTGAGATTTTCCATCACCCCGGACATAAATACAATATCGATCGCTTTGTGCATGGGGTACAAAAATCCCTGGATTATTTTACAGAAAATTACGGACCGTACCAATATCGGCAAATGCGTATTATTGAATTTCCTAGATATAGCACTTTTGCCCAGTCTTTTCCAAATACGGTGCCTTATGCAGAAAGTTTTGGATGGGTAGGCGATTTTAGCGATCCCAATGATTTGGATTATGTGTTTACGGTCACCTCCCATGAAGTGGCACATCAATGGTGGGGACACCAAATTACACCCTCGGCAACAAGAGGGTCCAATCAAATATCGGAGACCATGGCGGAGTACTCCTCCTTGATGGTGATGAAAAAAGAGTATGGCGTAGATGCTATGCAACGTTTTCTCAAAGAAGAAGTAGATCGTTATCTAAGTGGGAGAGCCAATGAAAGCAAATTTGAAAAGACGCTGTTGGATAATGATACGCAAGCTTATGTGTGGTATAGGAAAGGAGGCGCCATTATGTACGCCCTTCAAGATCTTATAGGGGAAGATAATCTTAATAGCGCCTTTAGGAAGTATATCGATGAAGCGGCATTTAGGCCAAAAGCGCCCTATACCACCTCTACGGAATGGTATAGCTACATTGAAGAAGTTACGCCCGATTCATTGCAGTATTACATTGAGGATAGCTTTGAAAAAATCACCTTGTATACCAATAAGGTAACCAAGGCGAATTATAAGAAATTAGCAGATGATACCTACGAGGTTACCCTAGAAGTAGAGAGCAACAAGAATTATTACGGAGGGAACGGAGAAACCCTTGGGGAAGGAAAAACACCTAATTTACTGGATATCGGGATTTTTGCCGCTGACGAAGAGAATGAGAAAGGCCTTGAGGTTAAAAAACCCTTGGTTCTGGAAAAGAAATGGGTGGCACCAGGAAAAAGTTCATATACTTTTATTACTAAAGAAATGCCCATCAAAGCAGGTATTGATCCCTATAACAAGATGATTGACCGAATTCCGGACGATAATATGGTAGATGTTGAGGAATCAGAGGAATAGCACTTAAGGAAGTAGGTTGATATCTTTATTTATTGAGGAGACAATTCTGTAAAGGAGGCATCCATAATTTGGAACCCTTTAGACTTCTCTATGAGGGAGGTGTCTATACTAGCTTCAAATTCATTGGAAAAAATAGGAATAAGATTTCCATTACTATCATCGGCTTCGATAAGCATCACGAATCGTGTTTTTAGAAAGGCATTTCCATCAATACAAGGAGTTAGGAAGGAGAGGTAAGTACCTTTTTGCATCTTGTAATAACGTGAAAAATAATGATTTCCGCAGCCTATGGCCTCTCCACGCTGGCTTGAGTGCGATATTACATTGCGCCATTTTCCTTGAAAAAAAACAATTCTAAAAATACTGAATTGTTCAGCTTGGTAATGCAGTCGTTTATGTTTATTGGTAGAGTTGATCACAAAAAGTTGGAACCCTTCTTTTACACCCTTTGAAGCATAATATCCTTTGCTTGAAAAAGGCCAATAGGAGTTGTTCATCACCAAAAGATGTAGCTTATTTCCATTCAATAGTAATGATAAGGAGTCACTATCCTGTAAAGCAAAAGGAACTGTTGACCTTTTAACTTGACCACGGGTTACATCAAAATCTTTATAAGAAAGACATGCATTCTTTTGAGAATATAAATGTTGAGAAAGAAAGCATAGGACAAAGAGGAAACAATTGGTTTTAAGTGTCATATTTAAATGACGATTGAACTATAAAAGTGTAACGAAGAGCATAGATGTTACTCCTTCACGACGATCAAACTGGCTTTGGAGCCCGTAGAAAGATTCCATTTGCTGGAATAAATGAGCTGACCTTTATCGTCATAGACATCCACTTGTGCAGTGTTGGGGCCGGAAGAACCTTGATTCAAGGCTTCAAAATCAATTCTATTGAACCCTTTTTTCAGGTCAAGATTGATGCCTTTAAAACCTGCGGTCAATAATATCTCGGATTCTACGACATCGCCATTGGCATATATGCGTACACGGTCTCCATCTACATATTCATGATCACGGCAAACCACTCCAATATACTTGGCGCTACTCTTAATATCGCCCAAATACTGATCCCCAAAATGTGTTTTTGAATTCTTTTTTTCTTTTTCCCCTAATCTCGCATCGATTTTGAGTCCTTGGCCTGCATCTACCAATTTTTTTTCCGGTAACATGGTAAATCCCTTTTTCTTGCGGGAGAGGTCTACGGGTTTCTTTACCTTAAAAGCGGATGGAATCTTTAGGGCCGTACCTTTACTTTCTTTCTTCGTTTCCTTTACAGCGTCTATTTTCAGGGGTTTGGCAGGAATATCCTCCTGGGCCATCCCGTTGAAAGACCACAATACAGTGAAAATAAGAAAGATAAAATGTTTCATAGGCTACGTTATCTGTCGGGATAGCTCCATAAAAATAACAAATACCCTGCCATAGGGGCTTAAATTGCTGTTAAATTCGATGAATTTAAGGATAAATCCATGTTTTCATCCAAAATACCATTAGTTCAGTAAAGAATAACGAAGCCTGAGTTTGAAAATTGTCATCATCCTAAAAGGAATACGAGATCTCTTTTAGGAGGCGTTTTCTTTTTTATGGGAACGAGTCAACAAAAAACTGCTAAGAATAATAAGGATTCCTCCCAGAATCATATTGAGTTCCAAAGATTCTTTGAGTACCAAATGCCCAAGAATCAAAGCACTCACTACTTCTAGATACATCATGGAAGAGGTTGTGGCCGCATTTAAATATTTAAGTCCATAAAAGAAAAGGCTAAATACCACAACACCTACGAGTAGTCCGTAAATAGAGGCTATTCCAAAGTGTCCCCATTCCATGGCGGGATAACCAAGGAGAAATAAGGGCAAAAAGACAAGTACGCTTACAATGTTTTGATAAAAAATGGTTTCATTCTTATCGTAATTTTGCGATTCCGATTTAAAGATGATTACAGTAATGGCATAGCCAATGGCAGCTCCCAAAGAGGCTAGCATTCCTATAAAATCGCGATCTTCAAAGGTAAAGGTCTTATGCGAGTAGGCAATGATCAATCCTATAAAGGCCAAAATAATCAGAAAAACTTGATATTTGCTCAATTTTTCCTTTAAAAACAGCATGCCCAACAATGCCACAAAAATAGGCCAGATATAAAAAATGATGACGGCATTCCCTATAGAAGTTAAGATGTATGCGGTAAGATAGAGATACATCCGCAAGGCATTAATGGCCGAAGCCCCCAGCATTTTTTTATAGTTCCCTCTAAAGAATGGAACTTTCTTCTGTAACATCCAAATGCTAAATACCAAGGCAGGGACAAAAGCTCTCACCCATGCAATGGAACCGGCGGTCATGCTCGTTACCTGTTTAATGATAAGTCCGTTTAATCCGGCAAGGGCGGCGGCAAGAATTAGGGCATAGATGGCTTTCCGATACATAAGAAAAAGTGCGAAGGTACATATTTCGCAAGAACTTTTTTGCCTTTATGCGATCTAGGATGTTCTTAAAAATCAATGGTAATCCGAAAGACGTTGAGGACCTTCCAATAAGACGCGTACAATTTGTAGGGTTCCATCATCTTTGGTGGAAATTTGCCATTTGATCAAGGAAATAGTTCCTTTTTCAATTTCAATGCCTGTAATACTTCGTGGATGCACGCAACTTCCGTCATTAAAGAAAGCGAGTTCTCCGGGTTCAGGAAATCTAGGCCTATGGGTATGCCCTATAATGGTCATCAAGTTTCCATTGTCCGCGACCCATTTTTTGACGCGGCGCTCCACTTTGATCAGTTCCTTAAAATTTTTGGCAGGGCTCGTAGGGTCAGATATCCCCACTACCTGTAATGGTTTCCAAAGGGCTCGTACTAAAAATCGATTAAAGCGCCAGCCGTGATAGTTCATAAAATCGGCCTGATGCCCGTGGGCCAGAAAGATTTCTTGTTCCGTTTCCCGATGTTTTAAAACAACGCCTTCGTGATAAGTAATACCCTTCAGCAAAAGCTCCTGTTCCCCCGTTTTGGGATCGAAATAGGAATGCAAGTGCTTTTTTACATAATTAGGATCTTTATACACCATATCGTGATTGCCCCATATCATATGCAAACGTCCGGCTTCGAGAAATTGCTTCAGTAGCAGGTAGACATTTTTATGGGCCAAAAGCAAAGGGGAGAAAGAGCGGTTTTCCCAGAGTTCATCCCCATCGCCCAACTCGCAATAGGTAAATCCTTTTAAAAAATATTGTTGTAATGCATGGAAATAGATATTTCTATTGTTGGCAAAATCATCGGCAAAACTATTGTCACCCCTATGACAATCGCTAAAAAGGATAAATTTAGAAGTGTCGTCAAAAGGTACCACCTTGGCATTTTTATAGGCTCTGGTGAGTCGGAAGTTGGATGACATGCAGTATATTTTCCATAAATATCCAAAAAAACCGTTGAAATGCCATAATGTTTCCTTTAACAATGTTGTCTCATTATCTTTTGTAATTTTGTAGTTCAATCAAAGACAAACCATATATGATAGGATGTAAACCAATCGATTCTCCTATGTTGCAGTTGATCAGTTTCAATTCACTATTGAAACAGTATGATGAAATGGCAAAAAGTGGAGATGAATATTTGTCCGCCAAAGCGAAACAGATTCTTGCGGCCCAAGCTCCCTATCCGGAACTTCGGGAAGGCTTTTCTGATATTCAGCTTTTGGATAAATATAAAGATGTCATCAAAATTATCCTACAGGACACTTTTTCAGAGGTCCTGACCCAGAATGAAATCAAAGTAGCTTCTTTTCCCTACAGTAATGTAGTTTTCAATTCATCCAAACGTTTTCAAAAAATCGTTGCAGATGCGGGAGAAGGATTTGAACTTACCATACAAAATCTACCAGATCAGGTAAATTATATTATTGCCTGTACGGTAATATTGAACTTTTATTATGGATATCAACTAGATTTTAGACGGCCAATTTTTTATGACATTCCAGATGCCAATGGTGTAATACGCCACTATAGAATTTTGTACAATGCGGATTTTCTGGAACTTTTTCCTACTGAAAAAGCCAAGGATCTAAGCAAAGAGGATGTAGACCTGTTGTTAGAGAATTTTGATGACCTGGATTTATGGAAGGAGAAAATACCGCCCAACAGTTTTGTGTGCAAAGGTTTTGTAATTTCCAATATGTTTGATGTTACGGCAGAATATTCCATTTCTGAAATAAAATCCGGTTTAATAGCCAATGACAAGCGTAACGATGACAATTTTATAGAAAATCTGAAAGGTACTTTTCAGTCCTTGTTCAATCTTCCAGATATTCAAATTGGTTTTGTGACCTATAATGCTTCAGAAGACCAGTTTGAAAAGGTGTATGGAAAAGGCATTGAGAGTTTTATCCTAAAGGACAAAGACAACGAAGTATGTATGGATGCCCTTTGTGAGGGATCGTATAAGAAGTTAATGACGGATAATGCGTACTATGCTATTTCAGATGTAGATAAATACAATGAGATGTCTGGTGGAAAAGCTCCTTATGGAGCACTATATCGCCAAGGGATCAAGAGTGCTATTTTAGCTCCAATAGCTGCCAATGGGGAGCTTTTGGGAATATTGGAATTGGTGTCCACCACAAAAGGGCAATTGAATAGTGTAAATGCTAATAAGTTGAACGATGTCATGCCGTATATTGTGACTGCCGTTCTACGTTCCAAAGCAGAGGAAGAAAACCTTATTGATGCGGTCATACAAAATGAGTGCACCTCTATTCATCCATCGGTCTATTGGAAATTCCAGGAAGAAGCAAAACGCTTTATTAAAGATGATCTGCTTGGAAATCAGCCTTCTTTTAAAGAAATTGTTTTTAAAGAAGTATACCCGCTCTACGGGCAGATTGATATCAAAGATTCATCCAATGCCCGAAATATGGCCATTCAACGTGATCTAATGATTCAATTGTCGGAGATTAATCATGTGTTGAGTGAAGCATGGGAGCATAATAAACTCTTCGTATATGAAGAGCTCATGTTTAGAGTGAACAATCACATTGATGATGTCAAAGAGGTCCTTCATACGAATAGCGAACAAGCTATTTTTGATTTTATACAAGAGGAAATCAATCCTGTACTTACACATTTAAAGCTCGAAAGTCCAAAGTTAAAAGAGATTGTGGAGACCTACGAGAAAGATATTGATGCTGGAACGGAATCCTATTATGACCATCGCAGGAATTATGATGAAAGCGTCATGGAGATCAATAAAAGATTGGCCATGGTCATTGATACAAAACAAGTAGATGCCCAGGAAATGTATCCGCATTATTTTGAGCGCTACAAAACGGATGGCGTAGAGCACAATATGTACATCGGGGATTCCATAACAGGGGAAAGACCTTTTAATGCCATGTATCTGAACAATTTAAGATTGTGGCAATTGCAGGTGATGTGTGAAATGGAGAACGAATATTACAACTTTAAGCCAGAGTTGCCCATTCAATTGGATGTGGCTTCATTGATCTTAGTATATAACGCTTCCCTTTCCATTCGTTTTAGAATGGATGAAAAGCAATTTGATGTTGACGGTACTTATAATGCCAGATATGAAGTCATTAAGAAGCGAATTGATAAATCTTTTGTCAAAGGCACCAATGAACGTTTGACGCAAAAAGGAAAACTGGCCATTGTCTATTCCCAGAAGAAAGATGAATTGGAATACTTAAGGTACATTACATTCTTGCGATCCAAAGGGTATTTCACCAGCAATATTGAAATCTTGGAATTGGAAGGATTACAAGGCGTAGCGGGACTTAAAGCCATAAGGGCCGAAATCTTATACAAAAAAGGAAACGCCTCCCAAAAGTCCTATACCTATCAGGATCTTATGGAAGAATTAAAATTGTAAGCGATTAGATTATAACATTACTCTGTCCGGACCAAAGAATTTAAAGGCGATGCCAAAGGCAATCACTGAAATGACCATGCCCACCATAAAAATGGTATAGGTCCACCAGAGAATAGTATATTTCCGGTTCAGGACGATACCCAGGAAATATAGATCTTTGGTTAGGGAAGCATAGACATAATCTTTGTCCTTGGTCAACTCTGTGATGGCCCATTCGTAATCCTTAAGGTTCATTTTATGGAAATTCCCAAAGAATAACAGGTTGACTCTTTTCTCGTTGACATCTTCTTTCGTGAATTCCCCGCGGGTCACATTTGGCCTGGTCGCAAGTATGGACAATACCATGGAGACAATACTGAATACAATAAATATGACTGTGGGATAAATTAAATATCCATTGGAAGGGTTGTCCAATTTTGGAATAAGGTTGGACAGGGCCAATGAAATCACAATGGCATTTACAGATAAGAGAATATTGGCCTTGGTATCGGCAATATCACTCAGTTTTAAATGATTTTTTAAGGTAACCCGAAATAAGGTTTGAATACTTCTATCTGGACTCTCACTCTTGTATTTCGCTTTCAGTGCTTCTTTCCGGGCAATTTCTTTTTCGACCGAAGCACTTTTGATCATTTTTTTGAGGTTTTTATCCTTGCCTTCCTGCCAGTTCCCTTTGGCGTAATCCGTATAAAAACGATGTTCTTCACGGAACATTTTGATGTTGGCATCGGCCCATTCTTCCGAGGAATAGGAAGCAATATCCAGTTGTTGCAATTCCAAGCGTAGGGCTTCGCAGGTTTCCGGATAACTTTTCTTGGCGAAATGGGAGGCATCCGCATCCCGTATAATTTCTTCCCCTAAACCGGAGGGAGAATGAAATCGTTTCGTGGCCAAGATATATTGATTAACTTTTTCAATGATATCCGGAGCCACTCCTTCTTTTGCCAAAAAATCCTTGGCTATAAGGGCGCTATGATCTTCATGATTGTCAGGTCCTTTGGTATAACCCGTATCATGCAACCAGGTCGCCAAAAGTAAAGCTTCGTTTTCTTTCTCCTCCAAATCGTAAAAATTAAGCAATTCTTTAGTACTTTTAACTACCCTTTGGGTATGTTTTAAATTGTGGTACAAATATTTGGGATCCAGCTTATTAACAAGAAGGTCAGTTACGAAAATTTCAGTTTTTCCAAGGATATCCGACATGTGATGCATTTTTAGAATTCCCAAATTACGAATTTTTGATTTTTAATAGTATGGACATAAGAAAATATTGTGTTTTCGGCGTATTTATTTTGCTTTTCACGGGCTGCGCTACCCAGATGACAAAGTATGTTGATGGAATTAAACCAAATGATGCTTCGCGCACGAAGACGGTTTCCCATACCTTCTATCTGATAGGGGATGCAGGTTTATCGCCCTCTGGAGAATTGAATCCGGCCTTGCAAAGTTTTAAAGAGCGTCTTGAGCGCGCTGATAAAAATAGTACGGCGATTTTTTTGGGCGACAATATTTATCCGGCAGGACTTCCCAGTAAAAAAAACGACCTGGAACGAAGCATAGCGCAGAATAATTTGAATGCCCAACTGAAGACGCTGGATAACTTTAAAGGGAAGACCATTTTTATTCCAGGAAACCACGATTGGTATAGTGATGGCCTCAAAGGAGTGGAACGTCAACAAAAATATATTGAAGATAAATTAAATAGTAAGGAAGTATTTTTTCCGCAGAATGGATGCCCTCTACAAAAAGTAGAAATCAATGAAACAACGGTAGTAATCGCTATAGATACGGAGTGGTATTTGACCAATTGGAACAAGCACCCCAATATGAACGATGAATGCGATATTAAAGACCGGGAGAAGTTTTTTGAGGAACTGGAAGGGCTTATCAAAAAAAATGCGGACAAGACCACCATTCTGGCATTGCACCATCCTATGTTTACCTATGGAGAACACGGCGGACAATTTAGTCTTAAACAACAGTTGTATCCAGGGCATAATAAAATACCATTGCCGGTATTGGGAACGGTGATCAATGTGTTGCGAAGAACTACGGGGGCTTCTACCACGGATGTGAATAATGCCAGGTATCGCGAGCTTAAGAAACGAATCGTGACCTTGGCCCAATACTCGGAAAAAGTAATTTTTGCTTCCGGACATGAGCACAATCTTCAATATATCGTGGAAAACAATACCCCGCAAATTTTAAGTGGATCCGGCGCAAAGAAAGGGGCGACACGTTTGTTGAACGGCAGCAAATTTTCTTCAGGAAAGTTAGGTTATGCGACACTTGAAGTGTATGAAGATGGATCTTCCAGGGTTCGTTTTTTTGGTGTTGACGAAGTCCAGGGAGAAGAGTTCCTTTATACGGCCGAGGTATTACCTGCGGACGTAGAGGAGCAAGTAGGACAATACGCCACAGATTTTCCGGCAACCCAAAAAGCTTCGGTCTATACCCAGGAAGAAATCACAAAAAGTGGATTCTTTAAAACCGTATGGGGTGAACGTTACAGAAAATATTACGGAACTGAAATAACGGCGCCTACAGTGCGTTTGGATACCCTTTTTGGAGGGTTGAAACCCATACGAAAAGGGGGTGGGCACCAATCCAAATCCTTGCGCTTAGAAGATAGTGAAGGACGCCAATATGTAATGCGGGCTTTGCGGAAAAGCGCGGAATTGTATTTACAGGCAATTGCCTTTAAAGATCAATATGTAATTGGGGAATTTCAAGATACCTATACGGAAAGATTATTGCTGGATTTCTATACAGGAGCACATCCCTATGCTCCTTTTACCGTAAGTGAGCTCTCGGATGCCGTGAATATCTATCATACCAACCCTCAATTGTTCTATGTTCCCAAGCAAGCGGCTTTGGGTGGTTTTAATGAAAATTTTGGAGATGAACTCTATCTTTTGGAAGA
This sequence comes from Spongiimicrobium salis, assembly GCF_043678055.1. Lineage (NCBI taxonomy): Bacteria > Pseudomonadati > Bacteroidota > Flavobacteriia > Flavobacteriales > Flavobacteriaceae > Spongiimicrobium > Spongiimicrobium salis. The sequence continues at coordinate 334,797 of NZ_JBHEQA010000004.1, read as the reverse complement.
ACGCACTTCGGATGGGCATGGAAACCAAAAAAGTTTTGGATATGCCAACAAGATGGAAAGTACAGATGATCTGTTGAAAAAGTTGCGGAAAGATGAAAAATATGCCGTGGATACTGAAATGTATATCCGTGCCAGACTCTTTGATATGATCATTGGCGATTGGGATCGGCATGCCGATCAGTGGCGATGGGCAGAATTTAAGGACAAGGATACCGGGAAAGTAGTATATAGGCCTATTCCAAGAGACAGAGATCAAACCTTTTCTAAATTAGGGGATGGGGCCTTAATGGGACTTGCGACCAAAATAGTGCCCAGCCTACGCTTGTTTGAAGGTTTTCGGGAAGAAATACGAAGCGTGAAGGGGTTTACCTCTCCTTTTGCTTTTGCTTTGGACACCCGTCTGTTGGGAGAAACTACCTTAGAACAATGGCAAGAACAGGAGGCTTTTATTCGTAAAAACTTAAGCGAGGACGTTATCGATAAGGCCTTTGAGGCCTTTCCGGTTGAAGTTAGGGATGGTAGCATCGATGAGATGAAACGAATTTTGCTGGCGCGTATAAACGATTTGCCCAGGGTTAGCAAAGAGTACCATGATATTCTGAACAAATATGTAGTGATTACCGGTACGGACAAGGATGATTGGTTCCAAATCAATTGTTTGAATGCCAATGAAGTTGAAGTATTGGGGTATAGGAATATGAAAGGGAAAAAAGATCGCATGTTTTTCCAAAAAAAGTTCCATAGAAAGACCACCAAGGAAATATGGATTTACGGTTTGGATGATGACGATTATTTTGAAGTAACAGGTGTGGGCAGGAGCGCGGTGAAAATCAGATTGATCGGAGGGCAGAACAATGATATTTACGATACCAAGGGAATCAAAAATATTTATGGCTACGACCAAAAAGCAAAGAAAAATACGGTTACAAGCCCCATGGCCCATATGCGATTGAGCAATAATTATGATTTAAACACCTATCAGCCCTTGCGATTAAAACGTTCCGTGAATCAGTTGGTGCCTTTGATCGGCTTTAACCCAGATGATGGCCTTAATATCGGTTTAACGGACACCTATACCCATAATGGATTTTTACAGAATCCATTTACCAGTCAACATACCTTTAATGCGGCTTTTTATTTTGCTACTAGCGGCTTTGATTTTGGTTATACCGGAGAATTTGCACAAGTTTTTGGCAATGCGAATCTTGCCTTGTCGGGCAGGTTCACCAGTCCCAACTTTAGTAGAAACTTCTTTGGTTTTGGAAATGAAACCGTAAATGTTGATGATGATTTGGGATTGAATTTTAATCGTGTTCGTCTACAGACCATTCGTCTATCTCCTTCTTTGGTGTGGCGAGGACAATTGGGTTCCAAATTTAGAACGGGGATATCTTACGAAACTATTGAAGTTGAAGAGACCGAAGATAGATTTATCAATACCTTCTTTCTGGCAAACGGAACGGAAAACTCCAAAAGCTTTGTAGGTGTCGATGCAGAATACAGTTATGAGAACCGGGATAACGATGCTTTTCCCACCCTTGGAATGGCAACTTCACTTCATGTAGGTTATACCGTGGGAACGGAAAGTGGTGCGCAAGGTTTTGGATATATTATTCCTAGTTTTTCCCTGGATTATAGACTGGTTCCGGATGGGAGACTGGTAGTGGCTTCAAAATGGAAGGCGCATTTTAATGTGGGTGATGGTTTTGAATTCTATCAAGGCGCTAGTATTGGGGGCGTCAATGGACTAAGAGGGTTCCGTAACGAACGATTTACCGGTAAAAAATCCTATTATCAGAATACGGACCTACGGTATAGCCTTCAAAAAATACGCACCGGAATTGTTCCTGTTGCACTTGGGATTTATGGTGGATTTGACTATGGAAGGGTATGGTTACCCGAAGAGGATTCGGGAGTATGGCATACTTCTTATGGAGGAGGTTTCTTTGTAAACGGTACCGATTTGGTTTCCATTTCCGCCGCCTTGTTCAGTAGTGATGATGGTTTGCGCTTTACTTTTGGTTTAGGTTTTGGATTTTAACCTTAAGAGGTAATTTACTTTAAGGAGAAAGTATAAAGATTTCTTCCGGTGCTCTTATGCTGCTCATCAGATAACCATAGGGTGTTGTTGTCCTTGAAACAAACCGATTCCATCTGGGTGTTCGTAGGCAAATCTGTTGTTGTTAGCATGCCTTTTGAAAAATTATCTAAAGAAAAGTTCGTGAACAACCATAGCTTGCGATTGCTGATCAGTACAATCTTTTTTCCATCGGGAGAAATATCAGCAGAAGTAATTTCGCAAGAACCTTGTTGGGTACAGGATATAAAAGAACCTACCAAGAAGGCTCGATGATTTCCTTTTTTTGCTGGAACCTTGTAAATAAATGCCTCTCCATGAAACGGCCTAGCTCTATTTTTGGTGATAATGTATAGGAACCCTTGATGGTAAAAGAAGGCTTCGGCCCCAAAATGACGTTTGCTTTTCTTAGGGGGGAATTTTTTTTGTTCCGGATAGAAGAATTGTATGGCTTCCGCAGTAATATGGTCACCCTTTTCCTTTTCGGGATTGGGCACCTTATAAATGACCAGGTCTTTCCGGGTATTCTCGTTATTCCCAAAGTCGCCAATATATATATTGCCTAAACTGTCTTTTGCTAAATCTTCCCAATCCCGATTCTTGGCATTTTTAACTTTTAATTCCTTAAGAAGCTGTCCATTAAGGTCTACTTGATACATTTTATCCGGATTTCCACTATCCTCAATAAACCACGCCGTGTCGCCATTAATACTGGCAATGCCAGAGTTTTCACCTAATTTCTTGGGGAGTTGGGTAATAGGTTGTAATTGTCCATACTGGGTACAACCAGTGAAGAGAAAAAGTAAAAAAAATACCGTTGTGTTATTCATTTGAAGGCTTTAAAGGCAGGTATATCTCGGTAATCCAGTCAATAGCGTTACTTCCTTCCAAAGGGTCGTTGCGGAAATACTCAATCGGAAGCGTTTCTATTGCTATATTATTGCGTTTTGCGAATTCATAAAGGGAAAACCAAGCGCGATCTGAAATTCTATAATTTCCATTAAATATGGCTTTGATTCCTCTTCCACCACCATGCGATTTAAATTTTATAGATTCATGAAAAGGTAGGGAATCTTTTTTTTGAATAGGAAACATAAAATCAAAAGATATGGAATCCTTCGGGACTTCCCAAGAGGTCGTAACTAGAATAGGCCTGCCAATAACCTCTATATTTTGTTTTTTGAGCCAATATAGAATTTCTACATTCAATTTGATCATTGTATTTGCCTTTTGGTCAATAGTACTTTTCGAGGCTATAAAAGCATAGAATCCTTTTGGAATATCTGCTTCTCCGATAATTTTAACCTTATGCAGCTCAAGAAGGTTATTGAGGCTACGATTAAACTTCGATGTTTTGTTAAGTAACATCTTTTTTAAGGGAGGGTTGGAAACTAAATTTTTGAATCTGGTAATAGCACTATTTTGGTGATCTCTAACGCTTATCGTAATCTGAGTTGTGGAATCCGTTATACTTTCAAAATCCCAATCCATAGAAATGATACTGTCCTTTATTTTTAGATCAAATTCACTATGAGTATAAGGCTTGGTCGTTGCGTTGAGTATCACCGTATTTTCTGATTTAGCCAATGCCTTAACCCATTTGTCAACATGGTTGAATATTGTTCCTGGAGATGTTTTCTTTTCAAAACGTATCTGGTAATCATAAGGTTTTACAAAGAAATACCAGACAGAAACTGCTGCAACCAAGAGACTAATGCTCCCAAAAATATATTTCTTCTTGCTCATAGATCAATGGGAGACTACACGGGTGTCGGTATTCATTTGGAGATGATTAATAATAAATTGCCCTACATCCTTACCCTGCTTAATACCGACATCAACGGCAGCTCTGTAATGAATCCCTCCATACATTCTGCTAATGGCAGCTTCTTCTGCCGCTTGATTAAAAGAAGTAAAATTACGTACGGGGAGACCGTATGGAATTTCGGTGTCGTCTTCAAAGGCAAAGTCATCCCCAAAAATACTGGTCAGTGCCATAGCCGCGGATCCCGATACCACACTGTGCCCGCTGGTATATTCCGGGAAGGGGGGCGTCTGTAAGACAGGTTTCCAACTATCGTCAAAATACTGATTGATCAAGGTTTCGGGGCGGATTAAATTACTGCGGTATTTCTCATCCCAGCAACTAATAAAAGCATCGGCAATGGCAATGGAGGTTTTTGTATAAGCATATACGGTCTGATCGAAATTGGCACCTACTTTTCTACTGGCTATTTTGGTAATCCCGATCCAATGTGCCCCAGGAGTGATTTTTTTGGTGGCAAACATTAAATGCCCCCGTGTCACGGAAACATAGGGGTTACAATCCCAAAACTGCGCAATAGCGATTTCTTCTGAACTGTCTCCTTTCTCAGTGATATCCATACTAATGTCATAGACCTCTTTTACTTCTTTATAAAATGCCGTGCCTTCCTCCATAGAAAACTCAGGTGGGGGCAGGGGTTTGAATTGTGCTGCGGAATCAATAACAAAAGGTCGGATTTTATTCCAATGTGGTTCAATCCCTGGCATATAGGCCGGAGGCGTAGGTTGCCATCGTGAAGCATCATCCGTGTCTACCGTGAATTTGGGCATGGTGCGGGTTTGTTTGTAGTTGTCCTGATCCATCCATTGCCCTACGTGATCGGCCACCTTTAAACCGTAGGTTTTGGAATTTTGGAATTCCAATTCATTCTTATTACTCCATATCTGATACAAACTATCTCTGTAGGAAATAATGCGATCTTCGGAAAAAATTAGTCGTTTGCTGAGTTCAAAATGAGCGATAAGGGCCGCTAGTCTATAATTTATGGTTTTTGAAGCCTCAGGTTCGGGAATAGGACTAAAATCCGTCAATTGTCCATTTAAGGAAGTATAGTCCTCGTTTTGAAGCGCGACGATTTCATAGGCTGCAATATTCGGATATGCGTAGATCCTACTGGCAACGGGAGGTGAGAAAATATCATGTATCATGATTTCGGTAACCTTATCCACGGATTCATGTAAATCTTCCCCGGTAATTAGTATAGGACTCACTTCTTGGGAACAAGAGACCAGAAGTCCCAATAGCGTAATTAGTATTCCTTTTTTTATCATCATCATCAATTTTACTGCTAGTTAAGAATTTGGTATACTTGTGCTTTGTCGTTATTTAAGGTTACTACAAGATAGGCTTGCTTATTAAATGTCAATACGTTGAGGTGGCGTACAGATTTTTGCATCAATTCCAAGCCTAAACTTGCCCCTAAAAGTACATTATTTTCATTTTCTATCAAGGCTCCGGAGAAAGAATCTAAACGCCCGTGAAAAGGTTTCGTACCAAAGTAATTCCCTGCCGCCAAGACTTCATTTTTTCCATCGGCATCAAAATCATACGAAAGAAAGCTGGTGATGGGAGAAAATTGTAAAGTTTCCATAAAGGGAACAAAGCTGAAACGTCCATTTTCATTCTTTAAGTAGCCTGAACGCAATTCCTGTACTTGCAGCACCATCGCCTTTTTCAATGCGTCATTATCCAGAATTTGAGGAATTGATTTCCCTGCGAAACTATGGTAATCCGTGAATTTTTTTCTCAGACTGACCAATTGCCCTGCAAGTGCGTCCAAATCATTTAAAGGATAGTATGTTCCATCTTTGGCCGTACTCACAATGGTTTCCGTACTGCCGTTATCATCAAAATCTGCGTAATACATTTTCATAGGATAAGCTTTGGATGCCACAAACTTTGAATTTGTTCCCCAGTTTCCCAATAAATAATCCATATCTCCATCTTCATCAATATCAAAAGCCTGAATACTTTGCCATAAGCCATGGAGGGATTCCTGTAATAGGTTTTTCTCTGTGAATTTCCCGTTTTTATTTTCAAAGAATTTGGGAGACATCCATTCTCCTACAACGATAAGATCTTGGACACCATCGCCATTAAAGTCATCCCATACGGCATCCGTAACCATGCCGGCCTCTTGAATTTCGGTATTCGCTATAGGGGTAAAGGTTCCATTATTGTTGCGAAGTATCTGGGAAAAGGGCATATTTCCAAAATCATTGGAAACGGCATTACTGCCTAAGAAAAGATCTAGATCCCCGTCACCATCAATATCATTGCTTTTAACTACAGAAGCATTTTCAAAAATTTCAGGAATGCTACGCACTTGAAAAGTAGTATCCTGCTGTACATAATAATGATCCAGTAAAGGTTTCATTTTTCGGAAAAAATCTCCCCCTCCGGAACCTATAAAAAGATCGTTCTTTCCATTGTTGTCCAAATCAGAAATGAGTGCTACGACCTCTTCTTTCAGTGAATCTTTTTGTATCGACGGATATGTAGTCAGTACAAAAGAAGAGTCTTTCTGAATATAGATTCTAGAGCCAATGTTTCTGGATCCCCCAAAGAAAATATCTTCTTTTCCATCATTGTTCAGGTCTCCCACCGCAGTTGCCGGCCCTCTATCGGAAATACGATAGGGAATAAGCTTTTGGCGATTGCTATCAAAGTAGTTGTCCTCCTTATGCGTAAAATTGATCCCCAAATTCGCTTCCGTTTTTTTAAACCGCTTTTTTGTCTTTGGTCTAAGGGATGAATAATCAAAAGGTTTTGTGTTTTCCGGACTAAGGATCAATTCCTGATTTACGCTCACATCCCTGAGTACTTGGTAGGTGCTATTGGGCCAGACAATCTTAATGGAATCTACTTGTTTTGTGCTTCCATACCCAAAATGGATCATAGGTTCTGATGAGGCCTGAAAACCTCGGACGGTGTAGAGCGATTTAAATTGAAGTTGTCCGTTATGATAGGAAAAAACTTTAGTGCCTATTCCGAAAGGGTTTTTTCCGGGATACTTAAATTTTAGTTTTAGGTAATTGGCTTTTGTATTGGTTTGATTGATATAGATTGCCGCTGGGGCATTGGAGGTATTGCTCACCAAATCCAGATCTCCATCATTATCCAAATCGGCCATGGCCGTTGCCCCGGAAATCAAGGTGTCTTTTACGATCCAATCTGCCGATTTGTCTTCAAAGCCCAGGGAAGCATTTCCTTTAAAAACATAATTATGGACTGCACCCGATGGCATTAAGTTTAAGGCTTTTTGATCCACCAGTTTAGTGTTGCTTATTTTTTTTCTGATTTGCTCACTTGAAACAAAATTGATGAAATCCAAATCATTGGGACGTTTGGTGATACCATTGGAAATGAATAAATCTTGCTCTCCATCTTGATCATAATCCCCAAAGAGGGCGCTCCAGCTCCAGTCCGTGGCGGCTACACCACTTAATAAAGCGGTCTCTGCATAGGTGCCGTCCGGCTGATTGATATGCAACATATTGCGTGTAAATTGGTAGTGATACCCATAATTTTCCGTTCTTAACTTCTGCGTTTGAATATCATCATCTCCCTCTGAAGATTTTAAGGCTTTTTCATTTTCGGGAAGCATGTCCAATGAAATAATATCAGGCCAGCCGTCATGATTGATATCGGCGACATCGTTTCCCATGGAAAATCGGGTGATATGACCGAAATATTTTTTTAAACTTTCGGTAAAAGTACCATCGCCATTATTGAGATAATAATAATCGTCTTCATGAAAGTCATTACCCACATAGATGTCCGGAGCGCCATCATGATTGAAATCGGCTACGGCAACGCCAAGTCCATATCCGTTAATTCCTCCATAAATCCCGGCCTCTTCACTTACTTCCGTGAACTTTCCTTGGTCGTTTCGCAATAATTTATCCCCGGTTTGAAAATTTCGCTTTAACCGAAGATTGGCCCTTCCAAAAGATTCTTGGCTATGCACGGCATGATTGAGCAGGTAGAGGTCTAGATCGCCGTCCATGTCATAATCCAAAAAAGCGGCTGAAGAGCTAAAAGAATCAAAATCCAATCCGTAAGCGGCGGCACTTTCGGTAAAAGTTCCATCTCCTTTATTGATATAAAGTTCATTATGGCCATCGAATCCATTGATGCCTACAACGGCACAGACATAAATATCCAAAAAACCATCTCCATTGACATCTCCCATAACAGCCCCAGTATTCCAGCTGCTATTTCCCGCTACACCTGCTTGCGCCGTAATGTCTTCAAATTTAAGGTTGCCCGTATTGCGGTATAATTTATTTTTAACTTGATTCCCCGAAAAAAAGATATCGGCTAATCCATCATTATCAATATCCCCTATGGCAACCCCTCCACCATTATAAAAATAGAGGTAATCCAGAATGTTTAGCTGGTCGGTTTCCGTTAGGGTATTGGCAAAGCTAATTCCGGTATCTTCGGAAGTAGGATTTGTAAAAACGTCACCTCCTTTCTTTCCGCAGGAAAAAAGGGTCGCTACTAGAAAGAGATAATATAGGATGTTTTTTTTCATGCAATACAAAACATTATGGTTTGGTCGGTTTAATTTGAAGTAGGACGTTTAGGGCATGTGCGTGGTAAACAATATGGGTTTTGCATTATTGATTCCAATAATATAATAGGGAATCGCATTGATCATCATCTTGGCAATACTTCGTGATGGCCCCGGAATATCCAGGGATAAATTTGTATTCCAATAAAAAGTTCCTTTTTTATCATACAACAAAACAAGGCCATGGGAAGCATCCATTTTGCCCAGTTGCGTATTTATTTCTTCACTATTTCCAACTAAAAACACATCCTTAAAACCGTCCTTATCAAAATCTTCTATTGCAATATCCTGAATTATAGAAGCCTGTGCAATAGGAGGCAAACTTTTAATGTTAAAATTGCCATTTCCATCGTTTTCGAAGAAAGAACTTTCTAATAGGTAAACCTCTTTTTTATCTGCCTTCTTTAATTTTTCGGAACTAAAAAGTGTTTCAATATCTGCACGGGCAAAATCGTTATACGATAAAAAGGCTTTATTTAGGTAGGGAAGTTGCTTGGTAAGATCGTCTTTTGGAGCCAAAGGGGTTTCAGTTTCTTGGTGGTAATAGGTTATTATGGGATCAATGGTTCCATTATTATCAAAATCCAAATTATAGAGGCGTAAGGGGTTTTTGCGAGAAGCACTAAATTTACTGTTCCTTCCCCAATTACCGGCAATAAGATCGATGTCTCCATCCTGGTCAATATCATCAGCTTTTATACTATTCCATAATCCATGGGTGTATTTCACATTGTTGTCTTTTTTGATGGTAAGGGTTTTGCCATCATTTAAAAAGATAGTAATAGGCATCCAGTGACCGGCCACAATCAAATCTTGGAACCCATTGCCGTCCAAATCTACCCATTGAATATCCTTTACGGCACCAATATCTTGAAAAGTGCTGGAAATGCTTTCCGTATGGTCTTCAAAGTTCCCTTGGCCATCATTGATAAACAGGTATTGTTTTGGTGTTTTTCCAAATTGTCTGGGGAACACATCCGAAGCAAAAGCAATATCCATATCGCCATCATTTTCAAAATCTACCACACGAGCGGTGGAAGCATTTAAGGTCAAGGCCCCAAAAGGAGAAGGTGCTTTTACAAAGGTCCCTTCCTTATTGATGTACAATCGAGGCTGTAGTGCATTGCCAGACTGAAACTCATTGCCTCCGCTGACCACGAGTAAATCTGTAAAAGTATCACCGTTGGCATCAAAGAAGACGTGGGAGACATCTTCATTGATCGCATCTTCCATGAATAAGGAATCTTGAGCGCTACTAAAATTCCCCAAGTCATCCTGCACCAATAATACCGAAGCCTGTTGTTTTGCCCCGCCGATAAAAAGATCGTCCCTGCCGTCTTTATTAACATCTGCAACGGAGATGGACGGGCCTTCATTGGTAGAAGCAAAAGGAATTAGAGGATTGCGATCAAACTCCGTTGTTGCAGGTTCTTTATGGGTAAAATCATTTAAATTCCCCGTAACGCCCAGAGGGTTTAGAATCTTAGCCTGCGCTTTTTTATAAAAGTTTCCCTGTGCATCACTTTGGCGCAGGGTCAACTGTGCCGTTTTAAATTGTTGCAAGGTCTGATAACGCCCTCCTGGCCAAATTACAGTTAGGGAATCTGGAAATTTTTGTTTCCCCAATCCGAGATGCATCCTTGGAGAGGTGGCTGAAAGATAGCCTCTAGACGTGAAATTTTCTTGGGTGATGACTGTTCCCCTATGATATGCGATAACTTTTGCTCCTATTCCAAAAGGATTGCGGGAAGATCCTTTAAAAGCAATATGCATAAAGTGGCCTTCCTCTTCTTCTTTCAGCGGTTTATTTTCAAGAAGATAAGCCAGCTCGTCCACATTATTTACGATCAGATCCAAATCCCCATCATTATCCAGATCGGCATAGGCCGATCCATTGCTAAAGGAATCTTCTTTCTTGTGCCAGATAGAAGTCATGTCTTTAAATTGCAGATCTCCTGTATTTTTAAAGAAGTAGTTGGGAACTTTTTTTTGTGGAATTTCCTGGATAAATGCCATATCTGTAGGGCTCATCCCATTACTAATGCGTTTTTGGATATTCTCATTGGCAATAAAACTAATGAAATCCATATCATTGGTTGCCCCTTTGATTCCATTGGAAACAAATAAATCTTTGAGGCCATCATTATCAAAATCGGCCAATAAAGGACTCCAGGACCATTCGGTGGCCGCAATACCACTTAGGTTTCCGATTTCACTAAAATTTAAATTGCCCAGATTCAAGTGCAAGGTATTCTGGATATATTGGGGGGCATAGCCATTTTTAAGGTAGTATTGATAGGTGGGAAATGGAAATTCCAATCCAGAACTTTTATAGGTTTCCAAGTTTTCGGGAAGCATGTCCATAGAAACGATGTCTGTGCGGCCATCATTATTGATATCTGCAATATCATTGCCCATGGAAAAATGCGTGGTGTGCCCTAACTTTTTTGCGTCCGTACTTATGATTTCCTGAAAGGTACCATCTTGATTGTTGAGGTAGAGATAATCATTTTCAAAAAAATCATTGCCTACATAAATGTCGGGATAACCATCATTGTTTAGATCACTTACCCCTAGACCAAGGCCATACCCAATATTCCCTTGATAAATTCCGGCTTCGGCAGAGACATCCATAAATTTTCCTTCATCATTCCGATAGAGGCGATCACCCGAGATCGAATCTACCAATTTGCGTTGACTTCCCCTTCCATAGGATCTATTGGGATGGGTGGAATGGTTCATGAGATACATATCCAAATCTCCATCCAGGTCATAATCGAAAAAGGAGGCCTGGGTAGAAAGTCCGGAGAAATCCAGACCGTATTTTTTAGCTTCTTCCTTAAAACTAGGAATGCCATCGGCATCCATACCTTGATTGATGTACAATAGGTTGTGTCCTTTAAGATGTAAATAACCCGAAACTTTGCAGATATAAATATCCAATAAGCCATCATTATTGATATCTACATGGCTAACACCGGTGGTCCAACCCGATGCATTGTTGATCAAAGCCGTATCCGTAATGTCTTCAAAACTCAGATTTTTTTTGTTCAAGTATAACTTATCCTTGCCCTGATTGGAGGTAAAATAGAGATCGATCCATCCGTCATTGTTGTAATCCGCTGCAGCTACTCCAGCTCCATTATAATAATAGAGATAGGTGAGAATATTGAGTTCTGGAGTATCTTTTAATTCGTTTTTGAAACCAATGTTGGATACCTCTGGAGCCACTTTTACAAAGCGTTTCTCCTGCTTCTTACATGAGGAAACAAGCAAAAATAGAAGGAGGAATATACCAAGAAAATACTTCATAGGAATAGGCTAAACTGGAGTAATATAGGGATTCTTTCCTAAAGAATGAAGCCTTAGATGTATTGGTTGATTATATTTTCAAACAGTTCTTGTTTTCCACTTTTTGAGGTGATTTCCCCCTGTTCTTTGGCAATCTTATACAGGTCTTGAAAGTTTAGTTTTCCAACTTCAAAATCGGCTCCAGATCCTTGATCAAAAGAATGGTAGCGTTCCTTTCTAAGTTGGTCATAGGCTGAGGAGGAGATGATTTTATCTGCTATGATAAGGGCCCGGGCAAAAGTATCGGCCCCTCCGATATGCGCATAGAAAACATCTTCCATATCGGTGGAATTTCTTCTGAGTTTAGCATCAAAATTAATACCGCCACCCTGAAGTCCCCCAGCTTTTAGGAAAACTAACATGGCCTCAGTAACCTCGTTAATATTGTTGGGAAACTGATCCGTATCCCATCCATTTTGATAATCTCCTCTATTGGCATCAATACTGCCCAATAGCCCATGTGCCGCAGCCACTTCCATTTCGTGTTGCATGGTATGGTTGGCCAAAGTAGCGTGGTTTACTTCCAAATTGAGTTTAAAATCATCTTGTAGTCCATAGTGTTGCAGAAAACCAATAACGGTAGCTGCATCAAAATCATACTGATGTTTCATAGGCTCCATAGGTTTGGGTTCAATGAAAAAAGTACCCTTAAACCCTTGGGCTCTGGCATAGTCCCTTGCCATGGCCAAAAATTGGCCCATATGGTCCAATTCCCGTTTCATATTGGTGTTCAATAAGGACATATAGCCTTCCCGTCCTCCCCAGAAAACGTAGTTTTCGCCATCTAAAGCTATAGTAGCGTCCATGGCCAATTTTATTTGTCCCCCTGCCCGCGCCAGTACTTGGAAATCAGGATTTGTGGCAGCACCGTTCATATATCTTGGATGGGAAAAACAATTGGCTGTTCCCCAGAGCAACTTCACTCCCGAAGCAGTTTTTTTCTCCTTAATGTAGTCGATAATAGCAGCTAGACGTTGTTCGGATTCTGAAAATGTACTTGCTTCCTTAATAAGGTCAAAATCATGAAAACAGAAGTAATCGAAACCTAGTTTGGTTATAAATTCAAAAGCGGCATCTGCCTTTTCTTTAGCAGCAATGAGAGGGTCGGTGGCGCTATCCCAAGGAAAGTTTAGTGTTCCGGGCCCAAAAGGATCTGCGCCTACACCACCAAAGGTATGCCAATAGGCTACGGCAAACTTAAAATGTTCCCGCATGGTTTTTCCGGCAACCACCTGATTCGGATTATAATATTTGAACGCCAACGGATTGTCCGATGCCTTCCCTTCATAGGGAATGGACGAAATACCTTTGAAATATTCTTTGTTTCCTACTAATGCCATTTTAATTTGATTTTAGGACGGAATGCAATGCCTTTTTCCAGCGCGCATAGGCCGTATTATACTGTTCTTTTGAAGTGTCCGGGAAGAATGATTTTACATAATCTGTAGTATTCATTTCCTCGCGGTACGTTTTAAAATCTTTATGATGAAATTTGCATGCCCTTGCAGCGCCAACAGCTCCGGTAACCTTATAAATTTCAATTTCTTGTCCGGTCAAGGTAGCCAGGGTCTTGGAAAAAATTTCGGAACGGAATAAATTGTCATTTCCCGCTCTGATGACTCGTGCCTTATCCCCTTCGGTCAACATCATTTCTATGCCATAGGCAAAAGCAAATGCAATTCCCTCCAAAGCCGCTCTGCACAGTTGTTTTTTATCGTGCCTATTGAGGTCAATATGAAAAAAATGGGTATTTATATGCTTATTGTCCAACATGCGTTCCGCTCCGTTGCCAAAGGGCAAAATCGTTACGCCATCGGCACCAATGGGAACTTCAGCTGCCAGTGCATTCATGTCTTCATAAGAAGAAACACTAAGGTTATTTAGTAACCAGCGATATTGAATGCCACAACCATTGATGCAGAGCAGTTTGCCAATACGTGGATTTTCGGAAGTATGATTGACGTGCGCAAAATTGTTGATTCTTTGACCATCTTCAGTAATGCTTTTTTCGGTTACCGCATAAACTACCCCCGAAGTACCTCCGGTGGCCGCTATCTCTCCAGGTTCAAAGACATTTAACGCTAGGGCATTATTAGGCTGGTCGCCTGCCCGGTATAGAATGGGAGTGCCTACCGCTAGGCCTGTTGCTTTACTTCCTTCCACGGAAACCCTACCTTGAATGTCAAATGTAGATACAATATCAGGGATTAAATCCGAACTTATAGCATAGTGGTCCAACAGCCATGTGGCAATATCATTCGTTTTAAAATCCCAGAAAATACCTTCGGACAAACCTGGAATTGTGGTGCAGATGCGATCGGTTAACTTATAGGCAATATAGTCCCCGGGAAGCATAAACTTGGCTATCTTGGCATAGTTATCCGGCTCATTTTCCTTTACCCAGCGCAATTTGGAGGCAGTAAAGTTTCCCGGAGAATTTAAGGCATGGGTACAACATTGCTCAGGACCTAAGGCGTTAAAGGCTTTTTCTCCAATAGAAACCGCTCTGCTGTCGCACCAAATAATGGCGTCACGTAGTGGAGTGCCTTTATCATCTACAATAACCAATCCGTGCATTTGATACGCAATGCCGACCCCGGTAATATCCTTTGCATCCACCTGATTACGCTGCAATAGATGCTTGGTGGCTTCGCAAACGTATTTCCACCAAATATTTGGATCTTGCTCTGCCCACGCTTTGTGGGGGGTATGAATTTCCATTTCTACCTCGGGTAAACTGATCAGATCTAGCTGTTCGCCAGAATCCGTCAAAATCAAGGCCGCTTTAATGGAAGAGCTGCCAATATCATACCCAATAGCATACATAAATACCTTTGTTTTATAAAGAATGAAGATATCAATTTTTAATAGAGCTTACAATGTGGATATTGCAAAAAAAGAACAGAAGTTATTCATTTTCCGCAATAATGACGAAATTTAAGTTTTCGGAATTTTGGTATAATTTCGAAGGGCTATTTCCATGGCCCACCAATACTTTTTTGGCGTTAGAAAGGTCCATTTCAAATAATCAAAAAGGCCCAAATACGTCCATTCCCAAACCAAGGCGTTTAACCACATGGTGCGTCCAATTCGTTTTCGAATACGCCGGAGTTCCAGGGTCGAAATACCATTTTCGGAAAGTAGTTTTTGAGTGTTTTGTTTTTCCTCTTGGTCAAATTCAGTATCCAAAAAAGTATGATTAAGATGTTCCCAAATGTCAAACCGATCGACAAGGGGAATGCGATTTCTTTTGGCAAAATGTTCCAGTGCGGTTTTTAGTTCAGAGGAGATAAAAATGAATTCCTTTTTCTGGTAAATGAGAGCAGGAGGATGTATGCTTAAGTTAATTTCGGCAATGTCCTCGGCAGCAATATGCCGAATTAGGTGGATAGGGCTACAGCTAAAGAAATATCCTTTCGGGAATCGTATTTCACGATCCTTGATCTCAATTACGATATGCTTATGTTTTGAACCCATTTAGAAGCAAAGGAATGCGCCTATGACCGGTGCCTATTTTAATTCATACCAATCCACATCACTTAAATTTTCGCGCCTGCCCTTTTGATCGGGGGCGTAATAGGTAGCCAGATAATCCAATATTATAGCTTCGTCTTCCCCAAGATCCCATAAATTTTGTGTTTCCTGCATCCACTTAATGGTGGAGCCCCATGCTTCCCTGCTCATTTTATTTTGAATGACAAGGGCAGAAGAATGACAGTTGGTGCAATTTTGAATCACTTGTGTTAACCCCGTACCATTCTTGAATCCGGTAGGGGTATGGATTCCGTTTTCGATCTGTAGCTCTTCAGAGGGTATTTTTAAAAGTATACTTTCTTCTGGCGTATCTAGTTTGGGTATTCCGGAAGTACGCTGTTGCAGGTATAGCGCTCCAATGAAAATAATACCAATGCCACAAAATAGGAGTATGATTCTATGATATAAGGCTTTTACTTGCTTTCTGAAATTTTCTTCCGATGACATGCTATCTTAAATTTTTTTAAAATCATTTAAAATATAGCCATTAATGAAATATGACATGCAATGCGATGAGGGAAAGAATCATTCCCAATCCTATTTTTGACATCAAAGGTGTTGCGGGTTCCAAGTATAATTTGCCCTTGATAAAGCCTCCTTTTGAACCTACTAAAATAATGGCAAAACCAATTAGGATCACCCACATGGCACGCACAAAATAGTTCATATCGGGAAAAACATAGGCAAAGAATAATTGAAGAGGCACCGTGGCGATAAAAGCAAATAGGGCCACCCTGTGTTTTGGAGCCATTAAAAAGGCCGCAGCACAAATGAGCACAACAATACCGCTGTTAATGTAATAGCGTAGCTCATTAAGGGTGTGCGTAAAGGCTTCGCCGGAGTTTTGGATTTTAATATACAGGAGCACGATTCCAATTAAAGAGCCTGAAATAAAGGCAATTAGAATGGCTTTTTTACCCGATCGCACTACTTGTTGATCTGTAGCAGATTTATTGACATAAGGTTTGTAGATATCAATGGACCATAAAGTGGCCAATGAATTGAAGGTAGAGTCCACGGTACTCATCAAGGAGGCGAAGAGGGCACATAAGATCAAGCCTTTTAAACCTACGGGAAGATACGTGTTTACCAAGTATGGGAAAGCAGCATCCGGATCGGCCAGACCATTGGAACCTAATATCCCTACCAAGGCAATCCCAGGAAGAATAATGATGGCGGCCATAAAATACTTCATTACTCCTCCTACCATTAAGCCGATTTGCACATCTTTAAGGCTTCTCGCCGCTAAAGATCGTTGCACTACGGATTGGTTGGCACACCAATAATTAATATTCAGCAAAAACAAACCAAAAATATGAATCCAGGGGAGTTTCTCATGATCCGCAGGCAAGTGCAGGTGCATAAGATCTCCTGTTTTATTATATAATTCGGACCAGCCCCCTAAGTGATGAATAGCTACGAGTAAAACAACAATACCTCCAGTAAGGAGAATGGCAAATTGTATTACATCGGTACGCACCACAGCGGCCAGTCCGCCAAAATAGGTATAAGTGGCAGAAAAGAGGCCCAGAAATATAATGAGTATAGCAATTCGGATAAACCGGTCTTCATGAATAAAGGATAAATATTCTGCAAAAACGATATCTACGGAATACGCACCCCAAAACAAAGCAGCGCCAAGGGTAATGGTGGAGAACAGTAAAATATTGGATACGGAATAGAGCAGGGACACTGTCTTTCCCAGTCTTGTTTTAATAAACTGGGTAATGGTGATGATCTTTTCCCGATAATACATAGGGACAAAAATGAATGCCGCCATAAGTAAGCCCTGGATAGCATTGATTTCCAAACTGGCCTGTGCCAAACCGTAGAGATAAGCAGACCCCATGAAGCCCAAAAATTGATAACCCTGTACATTGGTGGCAATGGTAGAGAAAGCAATGGAGGGCCAGCGTAAGTTCCGTGAACTTAAGAAGTATTCTTCAGTAGTGGCATTTTTAGGGGTTCTTCCAGAAAGGGCGGTTACAAAAACAATGACAAAGTATGCGCAAACAATTAGTAAATCAATCATGAACTTACTCTTTTAATTAGGTTTTGATCGGTATGGTAATGGCCATCTACCAATTGTAGGTGCTAATACGGAATCAGCAATTGTCTATGCCATTTTCTGCATGTAATATAAGATTTTGTTTTTAAAAAATGTGATTCCCAACTGTTTAAATACGGATTCCAGCGGCTAAAGGAGAATCGGGTTCTTCTGCACTTACTTTCCCTTGTTCAATAGGTAGGGAAACGGTCTTTAATCTAGGAAGGACCAATCTTGCGAAATTTTCGCACTCTTCTTTATGGGGGTAGCCAGAAAATATAAAGGAACGTATCCCCATATCCATATAACGATTTAATTTTGCCACGATTTGATCTGGATTTCCCACTAAAGCCGCGCCACATCCTGAACGCCCTTTTCCTATGCCTGTCCACATATGATCTTCAACATATCCGTCATCTTTGGAAATCTCCCGCATTTGTGCTTGTCGGCTAACCCCATAAGATTTCGCATCCAATGCTCTTTCCCGCATTTCCTTCCCTTGCTCTTCTTCCAGTTTGGAAATAATGCTATCTGCATATTCCCGTGCTTCTTCTTCGGTTTCCCGGACAACAACGTGAACTCGGAGGCCAAAATCTACCGTACGCCCATAGGAAGCCGCTTTGGCACTCATGTTCTCCATTAAAGTTCTTAAGTTCTCCTCGGTTTCCGGCCACATCAAATATACATCGCAATGTTCGGCGCATAGATCTACAGCAGGAGGGGAGTATCCACCAAAATACAATAGGGGGCCATTTTTTTGGTATGTTTTGGTAGGAAGGGAAGGCAATTTAAGAGTATAAAATTGTCCTTTGAAATCGATTTCATCTTGACTCCATGCTTGCTTTAAGATTTCAATAACCTCGCGAGAACGTTGATAACGATCGGCAGAAGATAAATCTTCCCCGGGCAAATTGGACGATATAATATTAATGGTCAAACGCCCTTTTAAAATATGATCAATAGTTGCCAGTGTCCGTGCCAACATGGGAGGGTGGACTTCCCCACAACGTATGGCGGCCAATAAATTAATCTGTTCCGTCATAGGGGCAACTGCGGCAACGAAAGGCAAAGTGTCTTGTCCTACTTGATATGAGGATGGACACAAGATATTGCGGTAGCCATTGCGATCGGCGGTCAATAGAATTTCAGAAGTGTTTTCAAAAGTACTCTTGTACTTCATATTGCGCTCTCCCAAATAACGATCATCGCCGTTGCAAATAGGAGCAAACCATGATACTTCTGCTCCGTCCAAGTGTGGCGACCTTATGGTAATTTTAGTGTTGTCCATTCTCTTTTTGTTTGGAAATGGGACTTAAGCGTCCCAAAACATTCTGGTTTAGAGTCAAATATAATTAAAAATATGAAAAATGTAAACGTTTACATTTAAAAAAATGATATTTTTACACCTTATAAAGAGAAAAATCAGTAACAGCTTAAATCACCCTCAGAATGATTACAATTATTTCAGGTTCCCATAGGGCAGACAATAAGACATTACACTTTGCCAAATACATACATCGGGAGCTTCAACATAAGACCGACGAACCCATTCGTTTGTTGGATTTATCAGAAATGGATGAAGTAGTACTAAGTAAACAAATGTATACCAGTCAGCCTGAGATGATACAGCAGGTTCAGGACGAATATTTTACGCCTTCGGAGAAGTTTTGGTTCTTGGTACCTGAGTACAATGGGAGTTATCCCGGCATTGTAAAATTACTGCTGGATGGTATTTCCGTACGCGATAAAGACAAAAGTTTTTTGGATAAGAAAGCCTGTATTACGGGAATAGCTTCTGGAAGAGCTGGAAACTTAAGGGGAATGGATCACCTTTGTGATGTATTGAGTCACCTCGGTATCTGTGTGCATCCGAATAAAAACCCCATATCCTCTATTTATAAATTGTTGGATGAAACATATGAGCTGGTGGACGAAGGAACTCAAATGACCTTGTCAAAACAAATGGATCAACTGCTGGCTTTTTAGGGAGCGCTTATTTGCTGGATTTTCGGACAATCAATTCAGGAGACAATATTTCTTTGGAAGGCAGTGGCCGTTCCTTATCGAATTGCTGTAAAAGAAGGGAAACAGCAGTGGTACCCATAATATCACATTTTTGATCGATAGTGCTTATTTGGGGGTCTACATGCACACAGAAATCCGTATTTCCAAATCCAACGGCCTTAATTTCCTCCGGAATGGCTTTTCCAAGACGTTTCAAGAGATTAATGGTATAGAGGCAGCTATCATCTCCATGTGCAAAGAAGCCATCTGTTCTTGGACAAGCATCCAAGTAATCTTGAAGCAATTTTTCATCTTTATCCGTATCATAGGAAAGTTGAATAATATGCTCCTTTGTAACTTGTAGGTCATTTTTTTTCAACGCATCGAGAAAACCTTTTTTGCGCTCTTGAAATATAGGGACATTGAGATTTCCAGCGATGTGAAATACTTTTGTGCATCCATTGTCAATAAGATGTTGCGTTGCTAAAAAGGCACCTTTATAGTCATTCAAGACAACGGTAGTGGCATCCTCCAAAGATGGTCCTCGATCAAAAAACACCAATGGGATGCTCAATTCGGACAATTTCCGGATAAAGGAGAATTCTTTGGTATTCTTGGAGAGGGACATCAGAATGCCATCCGTCTTGAGCTGTATAAAAGATTCTATGGCAGCACTTTCTTTTTCTTGGGACTCATGAGATTGAATAATGATGATGTTGTAACCAACCGCGCTTAATTCTCTTTCAATACCATTAATAATGCTACTAAAAAACGAATTATTGATTTCAGGAACGATTACCCCTACAATATTGCTTTTTCCACTACGCAATGCTGCGGCCATCATATTAGGACGGTAATCCAGTGACCTGGCAGCATCCAAAACCTTCTTTTTAGTCTTGGGAGAAACCAGAGGACTGTCATTGAGCACTCTCGATATCGTGGCCAATGATAGCCCCGTAATCTTGGCAATATCCTTTATTCCAGCCATATTATGAATGTTTTCCTGAGCATTATAGTTATAGGAGCTCGTATCAAAGGTAAAAAATAAGCCTTGTTTTGATTGTCTTTTACGTATAATTGACAATATAGAGTAGCGAAATTACCGCTAGTACGATCCAGGTAAAACTACCTACAATCAGGATATTTGCACCAATTTTTTTCAAACTGCCCATATTGATTTGCAAGCCGATAAGAAATAAGGTGAAAATCAATATTTTTCTGGAAATCCATACCATTTTTTCACTAAAGGCTGACATTTCGGGAATATAGGAAGACAGAATCATCGTAGCGAGAAAGCCTAAAATGAACCAAGGGAAATTGAATTTTTCTTTGGAATCCGATCCAAAAGAAATAATGAGAACCAAAGGAATGATCCATAGTGTACGTATCAATTTGGTCGTGGTGGCAACATTAAGTGCAATTTCGCCAAATTGTGAACTGGCACCAATTACGGAACTGGTATCGTGGATGGCAATGGCACACCAAAGTCCAAATTGCGTCTGATTCAGGTCAAAAAAATGTCCTATGGTTGGAAAAATAAATAGGGCAACGGCATTCAATAGAAATACAATGGCCAAGGCTATGGATGTCTGATTGGAATTGGCCTGGACACTAGGACTAACCGCCGCAATGGCACTCCCCCCACAGATCGCCGTTCCCGAGGCCACCAATATGGTGGTAATTTTTTCGGAACCAAGAATCCTGCCGATGGTAAAAGCTATGACAAAAGTTAATGTAATAGCGATAAGACTTATAAAGAAACTACTAGATCCTAAGGTGAGTGCTTCTTTTATGGGAACACCAAAACCTAATCCTATGACAGAGAGTTGTAATAATTTGGATTGCACCTTGGGGTGCCGCTGAACGATATCCGTATTGCAAATTTTTGAAATCCCTACAACCATCCCAATCAACAAAGCAATTGCTGGGCTAACGTATCCAAAAAGAATACCTAAAAGGACAATAGCCCCTATGATGTATATGGCTGGTTTTAAGTTCATTGTAATAACGCGACAAACATACAAATAAAATGTAAACGTTTACATTTTATTATTGAAAATATTTTCATCAATCTAACCCGATTATAAGTTTAAGGCGTTTTTGAAAATACTTTGGGACTGGCATTATTTCTACCGACCATAAAGAACAGCTGGCCAGCCTTATCCGAAAACGGGAGAATATGTTTTATCTCCCCTTTCATATAGAAGCCTGAAATATCATAGGGCTGCCATTGAAAAGCTTCGTCCTTGTTGCCCAATAAAAGGCCACCATAACTGGCGTCTAATCTGCCATATTGCGGTTTGAACTCAAAGTTGTTTCCTCCAAATAAGATATCCATTTGTCCGTCATTATCAATATCCGTGCAGGCAATATCACAAATACAGGAAAACTGGGCCTCTTTGGGAAGTTCCTGAAGCGTAAAAGTGCCATTACCCTGATTTAAAGCAATACTACTTTTTGCTGTGCTAACTGTTTTCACAATAGCATTTCCAAGAACTTCAGGACTCAACAGCTCACCAATGCTTTTGGTAGCATAGTCAGAAAACTTCAAATTTTCCTTTTTCAGGGAAACCAGCTGAGCGGTTAACTCTCGTTTTAAGACTATAGGGACATCACGCCCTTCAATATTTCGCGTTAAAATCTGTTCTATGGTACCATTGTCGTCAAAATCGTTAATGTACATTTTTGTGGGAGCCTTTTCTGAAGTAATGTATGTGGTATTGGTACCTTGATTTCCTAACACGAGGTCAATGGCACCATCTCCATTGATGTCTTCAGCCGCTACAGCATTCCACCATCCCGTAGCAGTGCTTAAACCGATGTCCATGATACTCAGACGGCGTCCATTGTTTCGTAAAACCGTTGGCGCCATCCAATCTCCAACCAATACCAGATCCTTTTTGGAATCCCCATTGATATCTGCCCAGGTAGCTGAGGTGACCATGCCAAGGTCCTTCAAGGCAAAGGCTTTACTTTCGGTAACATCAGAGAATACCCCCTTACCATCATTTTCCAGTAAGAGGTGTTTAGGGTTTAAGCCATATATACCCGGAACACTTCTGCTCCCGATAAAAAGATCTATATCACCATCCTGATCGAAATCATAAGGGGCAATGACCGCCACATTGTGTCCGGTACTTTTCAAAGCTTCGGGACTACGCGTCAAATTGCCTTTTCCATCATTGATATAAAGTCGATTTTTATACGCTTTACTATCATCTGGGACATTTCCTCCAGATCCTACGGCCAAATCTAAATCTCCATCTCCGTCGGCATCAAAGAAAGCAGCAGCGGTATCTTCTGTCAAGCGATCTTCCCTGAATACATCTTGTGTTGGGCTTGGTTTTAAGCTGCCCTTGCCCTGATGCAGATATAGTGAAGCTATTCCGCCTTTGGCAGCGCCAATAAAAACGTCCTCGTGCCCGTCATTATTGACATCTCCAACCGCCATGGCAGGGCCTTCTTGCGAAAGCATTTGGGAAATAAGACCTTCATAATCAAAATCAATATGTTTGTCTTCCACGTGCTTGGACAACGGGGTTTTAATTTCCTGAAGTAGGGTTGGGCGGGATTTCGTTTTGGGAACATACGTTGTTTTCGCATCAGTTTGCGTTAAAACAAGCCTTGTATTTATAGCAGGTTCAATAATGGACTGGGTTTTGTTATTAGGCCATATTACTTTTAAGGAATCTATTTTTTGATGCGACCCTATACCTAGGGTCATCGTATATTCCACGGAAGATTGAAAACCTCGTGAAGGAATCAATTCTTGTTTCAGGATTTTATCCCCCATATAGGCTTCAACGATACTGCCTACGCCAAAGGTATTGGGACGCTCCCCTTTTAAACTTAATTTTATAAAGTTGTTCGCAGAGGTATTTGCATTATTTTTATACACCAACAGTTCTTGATTGACCGTATTGACGATCAAATCCAGATCGCCATCATTGTCCATATCCCCATATGCAGCCCCATTGGAAAAACTAGGTTCGTCAAAGCCCCAGATAGCAGTAGCGTCAGTGAACGTAAGGTCTTGGTTGTTTTTAAAAGCGTAATTAACAATAGGAGTGGAGGGCATAGCATTGATTACAGCCTCCTTTTTATCTTTTGTTCCCGTTAAGGCCGATTGTTGACGGGCAACATCATCGAAAAAATCAATAAAATCTTGATTGGTCAAATCGTGATACACCCCATTACTGATATAGATATCGCGATAGCCATCATTATCCATATCGAACAGCAGTGCTCCCCAGCTCCAATCGGAACTGGATACCCCACTATAGTGCGCAATTTCGGAAAAGCTATTTCCTAAATTTACTTGAAGGGTATTCTGCATATATTGATGATAAAAATCGTTCTGCAGCTTACGTTGGTAGGTATCATAGGTCTCAAAAGTGGTTGTGTTCTTTAGGCGCTGATCGTCTTTGGGAAGCATATCGGTGACAAAAATATCGGACTTTCCGTCGTTATTGATATCTGCCATATCTGCACCCATGGAGAATAAGCTGAGGTGTGAGGCCCAATTCCTAATATCTTCTTTAAAAGTTCCGTCCTGATTGTTGATGTAGAGATAATCGTGTTCAAAGAAATCATTGGAGACGTATATATCAGGATAGGTATCATTATTGACATCGCCAATGGTAACTCCTAAACCAAAACCGATTAAGCTACCATAAATATTTGCTTCCTCGCTAACATCGGTAAAAACGCCATTATTGTTTTGGAGTAGTTTATCGCCACCGCCTTTTACTTTTTCCGGCATGTTCCAGTCCTTGGCTCTAAGATCCCTTTTATTGTTATATCCTAAACTAGCCACGGATATAAAGCTGTTGTTCAACATATAGACATCCAGATCTCCATCTTTGTCATAGTCAAAAAATGCGGCATGTGTTGTAAATCCACTATCAGCAAGATTATATTGTGCCGCACTTTCGGTAAAAGTTAGGTCGCCATTATTGATAAAGAGTTCATTTTTTTGATCATCTCCTTCAATATTTCCCGCATTACAGACATAGATATCCAAAAAACCATCACTATTGATGTCTACGAACACAACTCCGGTAGACCATGCTTTGGTGCCTAAAACTCCGGCAGTTTCACTAATGTCCTCGAAAGTGAAATCACCTTTGTTTAGGTACAATTTATTTTTCTTTCGATTGGCGGTAAGGTATAGGTCGGGAAGACCATCATTGTTGATGTCTCCAATGGCCACTCCGCCACCGTTATAAAAATTGCGATAAAGGAAAATATTAAAATCCTCTTCGTTTTCTATTTTATTTTCAAAATCAATACCGATAGCGGCTGGGTCTATTTTTGTAAATAGCGTTTCTTGAATTTTATCGGGTATTTCTTCCTTTTTACTTTCGGCGCAGGACATTAAAAGAATGATCCATAAGGTAAAAAATAAGGGGTAATTGAATTTGGAAGTTTGAATCATTTTGGCAGTAGATTTACGGAAAACTAAAGATATTTACTTTTTTACAATTCCCTTTTTAATTTCTGCTAAAAATATGGAGTATTGAAAATGCAGGGGTTGAATAGCAGGATAAGATTGAAATAATCCTTATTAAAAAAGAGGGCGATATCGCCCTCTTTTTCTCTTAAACTTAAACTTGTATATAGAAATGATTAGTACCCTGGATTTTGTACCAAGTTAGGGTTGGTAGCTAAAGCCGAAGCAGGAATTGGATATTTATTTCTAAAATCATCCTGAACGGTTTTCATCTCCCAAGTGGTGCTCGTGAACGTTCCAAAACGTAATTGAACAGCTCTACGTCCTCCGGCAACACCTTCTCCATTTAATTCTCTCGCAATAATATCTGGCATGTCATCTAATGTTACAGCGGCTAATGGAGCGGCTCCTGCTCTTGAACGAATAGCGTTAACATCGGCCAAGGGGTCACCACCTGCGCCTCCTCTTAAAGCGGCTTCAGCACGCATGAGCAGGGCATCGGTGAAACGAGCATATACAAAATCCCTAAACCCATCACCGGGAAGACTTCCATCTGCTTGTCTTACAGGATATTTTACAATACGAATTCCATTACGTTCATTGTTAACTTCTAAATTGGTCAAGATAACATCTTCATAAATCAATGGATTTTCCTGTCTATCGTTTAAATTTGTGCCATCTGGACGTCTTTGCTGGCCTCTTATATACCCAGTAGAAATACCCGCAACATCTTCTCCTGGAAGCCCTAATCTGGCATCTTGAGTTTCATCGTCTGTTCCAAAGAGGCGAAAGGTCTCCGTAAGGGTGACAAAACCATTCCATCCACCTTGATTAGGGTGTAATTGATTGTACATTCTTGTTCTGGCATCGCCATCCAACATTAATATAACTTCTTGATTATCATTTTCTGCCAAATTCCAGATGTCAAAATAGTCAGCACTATTATCGAGAGTAAAGCCCAACGATTCAATAGCATTGACATCTGCAATAACTTGGTTCATATCTCCTTGGGAACCTACTAAATGCATAGCATTTAGATTAACTCTTGCGCGTAAAAATAGAGCGAATGCCTGCCCTACACCGCTTAGTGTACCAAAGCGATCGTCTCCATCACCACGTAAGGGAACGCTTGGCCCGTTATCGGATAAATCACCACTAGATATAGCGGAATTTAAATCGTCCAAAATAAAATCAAAAGATTCTTGCGGAGTTCGTACAACCGGATTTACATCTGCCCCATCATCCACACCTCTAAAAGGAACCTGACCGTAAAAGTCAAGAAGGGAATATGTGTGAAAGGCTCGTATAACCCTTGCTTGCGCCGCTTCTTGAGCGGTAGGATTGGATCTGGAATCCAATAACTGTGTCGCTAAAAGCACCGCAGCATTATGTTTGTTCCAAGTCTGCAATACGTAAAGGTGATTAGGGTCCCAAGTATGATTGTGTAAGGTACGCCATACTCCATTATCTCCCCAATCCGCTCCACGAGTCAATACAGCGATATTATCTGCTGCAACTTCTGTAAGTGCATAATCATCCGCTTGAGTTGTTGATCCCGATAAACCTAGACCATTACTTGCTCCACTGGTATATAATGCAGAAAGTGTACTTGCTGTATTGGCAACTCCTGCGAATTCACCAATGGTAGTCTGTCTTGTTTCAGAATCTAAAAATGTAGGTTCTAAATCCGTACAGCTCTGTCCTAAGAGCAAGAGAATACATATCCCAAGCCCTTTTGTAAAATTATTTTTAAAAACTTCTTTTCTCATGATTTCTTTTTTTTATTTAAAAACTTGCATTAACTCCAAATGAAATGGTGGTTGGTCTTGGATATGAAGTAAGATCAATACCTAAAGATGGTAAGTTATTCAAAGTTCTATCAGTGGAAACCTCTGGATCCTGTCCACTGTAATCTGTAATTACAAATAAGTTTTGAGCATTGAGGAACAGTCTGAAAGCACTAAAAACGCTATCTTCCGTGATATCAAAATTGTAACCTACAGTTAAATTTTGTAATCGTAAAAATGATCCATTCTCAAGGAAACGAGATGAAACGGATTGTGGGTTAAAGCTATTTTCTACACCAACAAGAGCCAATACATCAGTGGTAACATTTCTACCTTGAGAAAGGTTTGGAATGGTTTGAAATGCATTTCTGGTATTGTTGTAGATCGATTGTCCGAACTGGCCGTTAAAGAATAGGCTTAAATCCCAATTTCTATAACTGAAATTGTTGGTAAACCCTAAAGTAACATCTGGTAAAGCACTTTCTCCTACGAAAATTTGAGAACCATTGTTAGAGAAGATGTTTGCGCCATCGGCATCTAACCCTTGGAAATCTCGAACAAAGAAACTAAATAGTGGCTGATTGTTTGCCAATCTTTGAGAGAAAGCTCCTGTAAGTCCAGGACCATTAATCTGTCCTGCGTCAATTGCAGGTCCATCATAGTTCTCCAAAACATTATCGGTATAACCAATATTAAAATTAAGGTCCCAATTGAATTCGTCAGTTTGAATTGGTGTTGCGTTTAAGGTAAGTTCTACCCCTTTGTTGACAATATCTCCATCAACATTACCAAAGATAAATGGCTGAGGCGCTGGTTGAGCACTGTTTACTTGTAATAAGAAATCAGTAGTAGTTCTATTAAAATAAGATAGTGATCCACTTACCCTACTATCTAAGAAAGCAAAATCAACACCAATACTTAATTGTCTGTTTTCTTCCCATTTCAAGGCGGGATTGTCAAAGGCCACGAATCCAACATTACCTCTTGTGCCATCAGTATTTCCAGTATTGAATCGCTCACGTTGCGTAAACTGATTGGAACCTAGGCCTTCCTGATTACCGGTTACCCCCCAATTCGCGCGCAATTTAAATCTATCAAAGAATTCTGGAAACCACTCCTCTTGATCTAACGCCCAAGATGCTCCTACAGCTCCAAACGTACCATATCTATTATCTCCACCAAAACGGGAAGAACCATCAACACGTATGGTGCCCGAGAAGTTAAATTTATTGTTGAGAGAATAATTTGTTCTCAAAAAGAAGGACTGTAATTCATCTCTTTGCAAAGAAGTGTTTGCTGCAAAGCCCTCTGCTCTAGCTATATTGTTCACCATTAAGAACAAGTCCGTGGTTTCAAAACCAGCACCTTCTATGAATGATGTTCTAGTGACAAATTCTTGGTAGGAATGACCTAATACGACATCCAAGATATCTTCGCCAAAACCTTTATTATAATTTAAATAAGATTCCCAAGTAACATTGGTAAGATCAAATTCTTGCAAAGTAACCCGTCCTGTATTTAAAGTTGGCCCAGAGTTGAAGTTTCGCGAAGTAGCACTACTTCCGGCAGATGTAGATTTATCTAACCCTACTAAAGTATTTAAACTTAAATTCTCCGTAAATTTATAGTTTCCAGAGATGTTCACAAGACTTCTTAATGTACTGGAAACGTTTCTATTTAATTCCAATAAGGCTAAGGGATTTCTTCGTTCTGCAGAAGGTTGCGTGAAACCACCAGGATCTCCTTCGGTAAAAAGAGATTGATCCGGAGCAAACCCAATGGCAGCAGATAATAAATCTCCACGAGCATTCGGATTATTGGTAATCGGAGGTCTTTGCGTCTCAATATTTGAAATTGTTGCCTGCGTATTCAAAGTCAACTTATCATCAAAGAAACGTTGTGTTGCATTGAATCTTGCTGTAAGTCGATCGAAACTACTGTCTTCAACTTCACCTTCTTGATCCTGATATCCGAAAGAAAGACGGTAATTTCCATTTTCTCCCCCTCCTCCATATGCAAGGTTGTAATTTTGCGTAAAAGACGTTCTAAAAATAACATCATTGGTGTCAGTATTAAACCCTCTATCGGTAAAAGTACCGCCAGAAATGATATTTTGCGCTTCCAAAAATTGCTCTCTACTCAATAAATCAGGTTGGTTAGGAATGTAACCCACGGACATCGTAGAAGAAAACTCTAAAATACTTCTTCCCGTTGTTCCTCTCTTCGTAGTAATGATTACAACACCATTTGCTCCCCTGGATCCATAAATGGCTGTAGAAGCTGCATCCTGCAAGATGTCTATACTGGCAATATCATTTGGATTTAGGAAACTCAAAGGGTCCAAAGAACCTGCTGAACCAATATCCGTATTTCCACCACCTGTTCCGGGGGATGTATTTCCACCATTCAGTGGCACACCATCCACAACGTAAAGCGGATTGTTTTGCGAACGTACAGATGCTGTACCCCGCACACGCACATTAACGGCAGCTCCAGGTTCACCACTCGTTGCTGAAATCTGCACCCCAGCGGTTTTACCTTGAATCAATTGTTGTGGGTTTACGATTACCCCTTTGTTGAACTCTTCAGCTTTTACGCTTTCTACGGCACCTACGGTACTTCTTTTGGTCGTGGTACCATATCCAACAACTACAACTTCATCAAGTTCATCAGCATTTTCCTGTAAAGTTACATTAATGGTCGTTTGCCCGTTCACTGGAATTTCTTGAGTACTATATCCAATATAGCTAAATACCAAAACAGCATCACTGGCAACATTACTTAAAGTGTAATTACCATCAAAATCTGTTTGCGTACCATTCGAAGTTCCTTTTACCAGTACGCTAGCCCCAGGCAATGGGCCATTTGCGTCAGAAACCGTACCTGATACTTCTTGTCCTTTTGCTATACCAAAACATAAAAATGCCCCGATAAGCAAAAAGCTTTTCAGTAGTGTAATCTTCATAGATTGTTAATTTAAAAGTTTAGTTAATTTCAATTAATCGTTAAACATATATAAAAAAAATGTTAAAATCGAAATAGGGCATATATAATGAATAACGAAACCGTTTTCGTGTTAATAACTTTTTGATTTTAAGAAAATGATAATCTTTTGTTGCTCTCGTTATGTGATTGACAAATATATGATGCTCTTTCTGTGATTTTAACAACATTTAAACAAATATACTATTTTTAATTTTATGTAATTTAGTAATTGGTATTGCAGGCTTTTTGCCAAAAATTAATTCGTATAATTTTAGTTGCCCAAAAAAGCATTTTTCTATATCATTACTTTTTTATTTGAAAATCTGCATGCCAAAAAAACATTTATCTAAACACTTTTTTGAGATTTGAAAAAGAAAATAACATTGAAGCATATTGCAAGAGAATTGGAAGTTTCCATATCCACTGTCTCTAAGGCATTGAAGAATAGTGAAGAAATAAGTAGGGATACCAAGGAAAGGATACAAGCTTTTGCGAAATTGTATAACTATAAGCCCAATAATATTGCCATTAGCCTAAAGAACAAAAGAACCAAAAATATCGGGGTTATCATTCCCGATATTGTACATCATTTTTTTACAACGGCTTTTAGGGGTATTGAGAAGTATGCCAATAATATGGGATACAATGTTATTGTATGTGTTTCTGATGAATCTTTTGACAAAGAAGTGATCAATATGGAAATGCTGGAGAATTCCAGTATCGATGGATTTATTATGGCCCTATCTACAGAAACACAATTGAAAGGAGATTACAATCACCTAAAGGAAGTGACGGAGCAGGGAATTCCTTTAGTGCTTTTTGATAGGGTAACCGATGAAATCCAATGCGATAAGGTGATTATCAATGATAAGGAAGCGGCCTATAATGCCGTTAAGAAACTTATTGGGAATAAGCGAAAGAGGATTGCATTGGTAACTACCGAAGATTATTTCAGTGTGAGCAGAGAAAGGGCAGCAGGATACAGAAAGGCCTTGGAAGATCACCACATTCCTGTTGACGAAAATCTAATCTTACGTCTTTCGGATATGGAAATCGATGAGGCTGCCATTGCTGATTTTTTCCATACGAGAGAGGTGGATGCAGTATTGTGCGTCAACGAGATTTTTCCGATCCACTGTATGAAATTGGTGCAGGAAAACGGACATAAAGTGCCCGATGATATTGCTGTCATTGGTTTTACAGATGGCCTTTTATCTAAATATGCCACCCCAACGTTGACCTCTATTGATCAGCGAGGCGAGGAAATGGGAGAAATAGCGGCACGCATGCTCATTGAAAAAGTGGAAAGTGAAGATGAAGAAGAAACCTATAAAACTGAAATACTTCAAGCAACACTCATAGAAAGAGAATCTACAATCAACTAACTACTTCAACCTTAACTATTAAAATGACTACCACTGGATTTATATTCGATTTGGACGGTGTTATCGTGGATACTGCCAAATATCATTATCAAGCTTGGAAAAAATTGGCCCAGCAATTGGGATTTGAATTTACACCGGCACATAACGAACTTTTTAAAGGGGTCAGCCGGGTGCGTTGTCTCGAAATTCTATTGGAAATAGGTGGAATAACAGTTTCCAAGGAACAGTTTGATGCGTGGTTGGTAGAAAAGAATGAGGATTATTTAAGATATATTGAAAAAATGGATGCTTCGGAAATTCTTCCCGGGGTTGAAGTAATTCTAAGATACTTGAAAGAAAATAGTATTCCCATGGCGTTGGGGTCTGCAAGTAAGAATGCGGTTCCCATATTGGAGAAGGTCAATTTACTCCAGTATTTTGATGCTGTAGTAGATGGGAATCATGTGACAAAGGCTAAGCCTGATCCTGAAGTATTCTTGCTGGCAGCGGAGCAATTAGGTGTTGCGCCCAAGCTTTGTGTAGTCTTTGAGGATGCGGTTGCCGGTATAGGTGCTGCCAATGCGGCAGGAATGACCAGTATAGGTATTGGAGAAGCAGAAGTACTGGGCGAGGCAGACCATATCGTAAACCAGTTTAAGGAAATTGATGTGCCTTTCGTAGAAGGTTTAATCGCAACCATTTCAGCATAAATAGCTAAAACTATAACCCAAACAAAACAAACCAATGAATCAAAACTATATAAAACCGGATGTTTGGTCCATTATTGAGGAAGGATTTGATAAAGAGCGCATAAAATCCTCGGAAAGCCTTTTTAGTATTGGCAATGGCGCTATGGGACAACGTGCAAATTTTGAAGAATCATATTCGGGAGACAGCTTTCAAGGGAGTTATATCGGCGGGGTTTATTATCCGGATAAAACTAGGGTAGGATGGTGGAAAAACGGATATCCCGAATATTTTGCCAAAGTACTTAATGCTCCAAATTGGATTGGGATTGGACTTGTCATTGATGGGGAAGAATTGGATTTGAATCAGTGTAAAGAAGTAGCCAACTTCCGCAGAGAGCTCAATATGAAGGAAGGTTGGTATGGCAGAAGTTTTACTGCAACCTTGCAGAATAATGCTATTATTGAAGTGAAGGTGGTGCGTTTCCTTAGCCTTGATATGGATGAAGTTGGCGCTATTGACTACGCTATTACCCCTAAAAACAGAGACCTAAACATTGTTTTTCAGCCTTATATTGATGGTAACATAACCAATGAAGATTCCAATTGGGACGATGCGTTCTGGGATATCTATGAAGTGGGTGGTCAAGGGGCTATGCACTACGTATCGGCCAAGACCATGAAGACAGAATTTCACGCTTGTACCGCGATGAGGAATCAACTGTTTATTGATGGGAAGTTAGATAAAACAACGCCCAAGGAAATAAAATCAGAATCTAAGATCAGCGCGGAATATCAATTCCAATTGAAAAAGGGAAGCACAGCAAGTTTAGTTAAGTATGGAGGGTATACTACCTCCTTACATCATGCCAAGGAAGCCTTGGTGAAGGCTTCTGAAGAAGTGCTTTCCAAGGCAAGTCATTTTGGTTTTGACGTATTATTGGAAAAACAGAAAGAAGCCTGGGCAAATGTTTGGAACATGAGCGATATTGTGATAGAAGGCGATGTGAGCGCACAGCAGGGTATCCGTTTTAATATCTTTCAGTTGAACCAAACCTATTCGGGCAAAGATTCCCGTTTGAATATTGGACCCAAAGGTTTTACCGGAGAAAAATACGGCGGGAGTACGTATTGGGATACCGAAGCTTATTGTATTCCATTTTATATGGCCACAAAAGATCAGCAAGTTGCCCGAAATTTATTGAAATATCGTTACGATCACTTAGAAAAAGCAATTGAAAATGCGGAGAAGCTAGGCTTTACCAATGGGGCAGCACTATATCCTATGGTAACGATGAATGGCGAGGAATGTCACAATGAGTGGGAAATTACTTTTGAAGAAATTCATAGGAATGGCGCCATTGCCTTTGCCATATTCAACTATTACCGCTATACCGGAGACTATTCCTTTGTCCCCGAAATGGGACTGGAAGTACTCATTGCCATTGCACGATTTTGGCATCAGAGAGCTACGTTCTCCACCAATAAGCAGAAGTACGTTATCTTAGGGGTCACCGGCCCTAACGAATATGAAAATAATGTCAACAATAATTGGTACACCAATTATCTGGCCCAATGGTGCATTGCATATTGTTTGGAGCAGATTGGAAAGGTAAAAGAAGGTTATCCGGAAGATTATCATCGTATTTGGGGGGCAACCAAACTATCCCAAACCGAAATGGAAGCCTGGAAGACCGTCGCAGATATGATGTATTTTCCCTATTCTGAGGAGCATAAGGTCTTTTTGCAGCAAGATGGATTTTTAGATAAAGAATTAACTCCAGTTCAAGATTTGGAAAAATCCGATCGTCCGATCAATCAAAAATGGAGCTGGGACCGTATATTAAGATCTCCATACATAAAACAGGCCGATACCCTACAAGGATTTTATTTGTTTGAAGATCATTTTTCTTTGGCAGAATTGCAACGCCATTTTGACTTTTACGAACCTTTCACTGTACACGAATCTTCCCTTTCGCCCTGTGTACATAGCATACAAGCAGCAAAGCTGAATAGAATGGAACAGGCATATACTTTTTATCTGCGTACTTCGCGTCTGGATTTGGATGATTACAATAAGGAAGTGGAAGAAGGGCTGCATATTACCTCCATGGCAGGTACCTGGATGAGTGTGGTAGAAGGTTTTGGTGGGATGAGAGTCGTAGAGGACAAACTTTCATTTAGCCCGAGAATACCAGAGCAGTGGAAAGCTTATTCCTTTAAAATTAATTTTAGAAATAGGACCTTGAACGTAAAGGTTACCGCGGAAAAAACGAGTTTTGAATTGGAAGGCAAGGAGGAAATGTCCATACGCGTCAATGGGGAACGGGTGGTATTATCCCCGGAAAAGGTGGTAACCGCTTAAGATGAAGAAGAGATCTCCCCTTTTTTTAATATGCACCATTCTGTCGTTCGTTGGATGTCAGGAGAAAAAAGAAAAATCACCAATGGAAAACAAACATAAAGGGAAGCGCAAAGAAGTGGTTTACCAAGTCTTTACCCGCTTGTTTGGGAATACCAATACTAACAATAAAGCTTGGGGAACACTTGAAGAAAATGGCGTCGGTAAATTTTCGGACTTCAATGAAAAGGCCTTACAAGAAATAAAAGAATTGGGAATCACCTATATCTGGTATACGGGCGTACCGCATCATGATGTGATTACGGATTATACTGCTTATGGAATTTCTATGGACGATCCGGATATCGTAAAAGGAAGAGCGGGGTCTCCCTATGCAGTCAAAGATTATTACAACGTAAATCCAGATTTGGCCAATGATCCGAAAAAAAGATTGGAGGAGTTTCAAGCCTTGGTCCAGCGTACACACGATGCTGGTTTGAACGTGTTGATCGATATTGTTCCCAATCATGTGGCCCGTAATTATGAGGGTAGTACAACCCCAAAAGGATTGAAACCCTTTGGCGTGGATGATGATACCACAGTACAATATCATAAGGATAACAACTTTTATTACAATCCAGGAGAAATATTTGAAGTTCCTGCTTGGAACCATGATTATCTTCCTTTGGGAGGAGATGACCCAGTGCTGGTTGATGGGAAATTTAAGGAAGTTCCCGCGAAGTGGACGGGAAATGGATCTAGGTTGTCCCAACCCCATTACAACGATTGGTACGAAACCGTAAAAATCAACTATGGGGTCCGGCCCGATGGCACCTATGATTTTGACCGATTGCCAGACGATTTTGATAGCAAAGACTACACGGCACACTACAATTTTTGGAAAACGAAAACCGTACCGGATTCTTGGATAAAATTTAAGGATATTGCACTGTATTGGCTCCGTATGGGAGTAGATGGTTTTCGTTTTGATATGGCGGAAATGGTTCCTGTAGAATTCTGGAGCTACATGAATTCTTCCATAAAAATGGAAAATCCTAATGCTTTTCTTTTAGCGGAAGTCTATCAACCTTCACTATATCGGGATTATCTCCGTAAAGGAAAGATGGATTATCTGTATGATAAAGTAGAATTATACGATAGTATTAAGCATATTATGCAGGGGCATGGTTGGACAGATCATATTCCTGTTGTACAAGATGGATTAAAGGATATTGAACATCATATGTTGCATTTTCTGGAGAATCATGACGAGCAGCGTATTGCAAGTCCGGAATTTGCAGGTGATGCGCAAAGGGGAAAACCGGCCATGGTGGTTTCCGCGACCATTAGCACTTCACCAACCATGATTTATTTTGGACAAGAAGTCGGAGAGCCAGGAGCGGAGGATGCCGGATTTGGAAAACCTACCAGAACATCAATTTTTGATTACATCGGCGTACCGCACCATCAACGATGGATGAACCATAAAAAATTCGATGGAGGGCAATTGTCCGATGAAGAAAAGGAATTACGGGATTTTTACAAGCGACTGCTCAATTTTACCATAAAGAGTAGCGCCTTAATGGGGGCATATAGAGACATTCATTACTACAATAAAGAAAGAACCGAAAATTACAATCATAGAGTATTGTCCTATGTGCGTTGGTCCGAAGATGAAAAATTAATCGTTTTGGCCAATTTTGATGCCCATGAAAAGTATCACTTCTCTTTGGAAATCCCGGCAGAAATCATTGAAATTTGGGCCTTGAAAGATGGTGTGTATGCCTTGTCAGAAGAAATCTATGGTCAAAAAAAGAAAATACTTACTGTTGAAAAAGGGGTAGGTAAAATTGCTTTGGAAATACAGCCTTTGGAATCTTTTATCTTTAGAATTCCTTAATTTAGCAGAAAAACCGACTGTATGATAAAAAGACTACCTAAGCTTCTCTTATCTCTTTGGTTTCTAAGCTTTTTAAGTTGTACTATGATGAATGACAACCCCCTTGTTATAGGCCATAGAGGGGCTATGGGCTACGAAACCGAAAATACTTTAGCCTCTGTTCAAAAAGCACTAGATCTCAATGTAGATATGATTGAAATTGATGTGTTTAAAATTGAAAGTGGAGAGATTGTGGTGTTCCACGACGAAAAAGTCGATCGATTGGCCAATGGCGGAGGAGCCATAGAAAGTTATAACCTCTTGGATCTGAGAAAACTTATTCTCGATGGGAATCATAAAATTCCACTATTACAGGATGTTTTGAAATTGATCGATCATAAGGTTCCCCTCAATATTGAACTCAAAGGGGCGAACACTGCTGAAGAGGTAAATGCCATTATGTCCTATTATATCAAGGAAAAAGGATGGTCTACCGATGATTTTCTGATTTCAAGCTTTAATTGGGATGAATTGCGCAAGATG
Source organism: Spongiimicrobium salis (assembly GCF_043678055.1). Taxonomy (NCBI): domain Bacteria; kingdom Pseudomonadati; phylum Bacteroidota; class Flavobacteriia; order Flavobacteriales; family Flavobacteriaceae; genus Spongiimicrobium; species Spongiimicrobium salis. Next base: position 298,343 of record NZ_JBHEQA010000004.1, on the reverse strand, counting down.
CGCAAATTAAATGATACGGTGGCCATTGCTGTATTGACCGAAGAAGATCCCAAAGATGCTATCCCCCTAGCTCAGGAGCTTGTTGCAGTGGCCATAAATCCAAACTTTGCGTTACTTACACAAGACAATATTAACATTGTGCACGATGCTGGTTTTAAAGTGTACACATGGACGGTCAATGAAGAACAGGATATCATGAAAGCAAAACGGATGGGGGTAGATGGTATTTTTACCAATTATCCAGACCGTATACATTGATGTTCGACGTTGTAATTATAGGTGGAGGAGCTGCTGGCTTCTATGCTGCAATCCACATCGCGGAAGAAAACCCTAGTCTAAAGGTGGCCATCATTGAGCGGGGGAAGCAAGTGCTGTCCAAAGTAAGGGTCTCTGGGGGAGGGCGTTGTAATGTCACGCATGCTACCTTTGTTCCTACGGAACTTGTGAAGAATTATCCCAGGGGAGAAAAAGAATTGATGGGGCCTTTTCATACCTATGCCACGGGAGATACGGTCGATTTTTTTGAAAGAAGGGGAATCACCCTTAAAATTGAGGAGGATGGTAGGATATTCCCAACGAGTAATTCTTCCCAAACCATTATAGATTGTTTTTTAAATGAGACAGCACGCCTTGGAGTAAAGGTCATAAAGAGTACCGCTGTGACTGGAATTTTTCCGCCTGAAAAGTTGGAGAATGAACAAGGGGCGTATTGGAAAATCGAAACGATCAGAAAAGATTTTCATGCCAAAAAAGTTATAGTGGCCGCTGGGAGTAGTCCTAAAGTATGGACAATGCTAGAAGCCCTTGGTCATACAATTGTACCTCCGGTTCCCTCATTATTTACGTTTAATATCAAAGATCCCCGTATCAAGGGCATCCAAGGAATAAGCACAGAGGTACGGGTCTCCGTCAGTATTGAAAAAAACAAGAACAGCAAGTTGACCACAGTATTGAAAAGTAAAAAAATTCAACCGATAAAATTAACTTCGGAAGGCCCCCTCTTAATTACACATTGGGGTATGAGTGGCCCGGCAATTTTAAAATTATCGGCTTGGGGCGCGCGCATATTGCACGATTGTGATTATATGTTCAAAGCAACCGTCAATTGGCTTCCGGAATACCATAAGGGAGGTATTATACATCTCCTAATGCAGGTAAAGGAAATTGAATCGAAAAAAACCGTATTGCGAACCAATGCGGTAGACCTTCCTAGAAGATTATGGATCAATTTAGTGAAAGCTGCTGGAATTTCTGAAACGACAAAATGGGCCGATGTAAGCAAGTTGGAACTTCAAAAATTGTCTGAACAATTAACGGAATCTGAATTTGAGGTACTTGGAAAAAGTACATTTAAAGAAGAATTTGTGACTGCCGGAGGGGTAGATTTAAAAGAAATCAATTTTAAGACTTATGAGAGTAAGATCCATCCACAGTTATATTTTGCCGGAGAAGTAATCAATGTAGATGCTATCACCGGAGGATTTAACTTTCAAAATGCTTGGACCGGAGCCTATATTGCGGCTAAGGCCATCGTGTCTGCGGTTTAAACAAGGGAGACTAATTCAATTCCCATATTTTGTAATTCAGCAAAGTGGCAAAGCATACCCAAAGGAAATAGGGAATCAATAAATAAGCGGCAACTTTGCTGACTACCCTGAACCATTTAATGGTCATAAGAATAAGCATGAGTAATACCAATATGGTCAATAAGGCCCAAAAAGGATTTTTTAGCCCAAAAAACAAAATGCTCCACAAGGCATTGAACAATAATTGAAAACCAAAATGGTATAAAGCCGTTTTTACCCAAATATGATAAAACCCTTTAGACCATACGATTCCTGCTGCAATGCCCATCATGAGGTATAATACGGTCCAGACGGGGGCAAATACCCAATTTGGAGGATTAAAACTAGGTTTGTTCAACGTAAGGTACCAATCATTGACCGAGCTCTGCGTGGCAAAACTCGATAAGAAGCCTATCAGTAGGCAAATGATAATACTGATGGTAATATAGCGCAGTTTCTTTTTCAAAGGACCCGTTTCGAACTAAAATAGTAATTTATGCCCAATTTGCATTGCTCTATACATTAAGAATATGGACTCTCCTGAAAAATGAGATCACTTTGGGATCTATGCGGAGGGTTACAACTGTAAAAACTATCTTTGTATAAACGGTATCGTACATGACAGAAAAAGACTTTGTTCCTTCCAAATATTTACAGGAAGTAAAGGAAGGGAAAGTAAGATGGAAATCTCCAAGCAATATTGCTTTAGTAAAGTATTGGGGGAAAAAAGAGAACCAAATTCCAGCAAACCCATCCATTAGCTTCACCTTGAGTGCCTGTGCTACCACGACTACGCTTCATTATAAGAAACGGGAAGAAAAAGGAAACGATTTTTCTTTTGATTTGTATTTTGAAGGAAAGCGCAAAGTCGATTTTGAACCTAAGATCCATGCTTTTTTTGAGCGAATCGTAGCCTATGTACCATTTTTGAAGGAGTATCATTTTAAAATTGAAACCTCAAATTCCTTTCCCCATAGTAGTGGTATAGCTTCCTCTGCCAGTGGAATGTCTGCATTGGCATTGTGTTTAATGGATTTGGAACAAGGTTTAAATCCGGAAATAGGGCAAGATTTCTTTAAAAGAAAAGCGTCGTTTTTAGCGCGCTTAGGTTCGGGAAGTGCATGTCGCAGCATTGAAGGGGATATGGTACAATGGGGAAACCACAAAGATAGTTTGGATAGTTCTGACCTTTATGGTACAAAATACCCTTTTAAAGTACATGCGATCTTTAAAAAGTACCACGATACGATACTTTTGGTAGACAAAGGGCAAAAAGAGGTAAGTAGTACAGTAGGACACAATTTAATGCACGGGCATCCTTTTGCGGCATCCAGATTTGAGCAGGCCCATGATCATCTCACTCACTTGAAATCGGTTTTTGAGCAGGGTGATATCGATCTTTTTATCAAGATTGTAGAACGTGAAGCCCTTACCCTGCATGCTATGATGATGAGTAGCGATCCTTATTTTGTTTTGATGAAGCCCAATACCTTGCATATTATCCATAAAATCTGGGCTTTTCGTAAAAGTTCAGGCACGCATCTGTGCTTTACATTGGATGCAGGGGCCAATGTCCATATTCTTTATCCCGAAATGGAAAAGGAAAAGGTATATCAATTTATTAAGGATGAGTTAGTTGTGTATTGTGAAAACGGACAGTATATTTGCGATAGAATAGGATTCGGGGCGCAAAAATTAAATGTGCTATAGAAGATAATTAAATACCTAGAAGCACGTTAGAAAAGTATATATTGACAAGCGTGGACGTATTATTTTTGATTAGGTAAATAGAATTGTTTATCTTTATTGAAGAATTGTTAAACAAAATAGATTTTTAGAATGAAGGGGCCATTGTTTTATGCGAAGATTTTACTTTTTGGAGAGTACGGAATCATCAAAGATTCCAAAGGGCTTTCCATTCCCTATAACTTCTTTAAAGGAGCACTAAAAACGGATAAGAATCCTTCGGATAATGCCATTGCATCCAATGCCAGTTTACGGGAATTTGCAGATTACTTGGAAAACATGGGCAAGGAGGAAGAGGATTGGGCTGTTTTTGATATTATGGCACTTAAGGAGGATGTAGCAAAAGGAATGTATTTTGACAGTTCCATCCCGCAAGGCTATGGCGTAGGGAGTAGCGGAGCTTTGGTCGCGGCCATTTATGATAAATATGCAAAAGATAAAATAACGGTTCTAGAGAATTTAACGCGGGAAAAACTCCTTAAACTGAAGTCGGTTTTCGGAAAAATGGAATCCTTCTTTCATGGCAAATCTTCTGGTTTAGATCCCTTGAACAGCTATTTGAGCTTACCCATTCTTATAAATTCCAAAGATAACATTGAATCAACCAGTATCCCTTCCCAAAATCAAGAAGGAAGAGGTGCCGTATTCTTGTTGGACAGTGGCACGATTGGGGAAACAGCGCCCATGGTAAGTATTTTTATGGAGCAGATGAAACAGGAAGGATTTCGTTCCATGCTTAAAAATCAATTCATAAAGCATACAGATGCTTGTGTGGAAGACTTTATCAATGGAAATGTAAAATCACTTTTTGGCAACCTAAAACAGCTCTCCCACGTAGTTTTGGATAACTTTAAGCCCATGATTCCTAAAGAATTCCATAAACTTTGGAAACATGGTATAGATACCAATGAGTACTATTTAAAGCTTTGCGGATCTGGGGGTGGAGGCTATATTCTTGGGTTTACGCAAGATGTGGATAAGGCCAAAAAAGCGCTCAAAGGGTACAATTTAGAAGTAGTCTATAATTTCTAAATAATTTTTACTTAATAGTATAATCAACTTCTCAAATGCTTGACAGAAGAAAAAAACTCGTACTCCTAAAGTTTTTGAGTTTGTTTTCCGTGGTCAGGGGGTATAATATTCTAATTATTGTATTGGCCCAATATCTGGCCTCCATCTATATTCTGTCGCCTAATTTATCGCTTAGAGCTGTAGTTTTTGATCTCAACTTATTAATGCTGGTGATTGCATCGGCCTTGGTGATTGCAGGAGGATATATTATCAATAGTTTTTACGATGCAGAGAAGGATCTGATCAATAAGCCCCGGAAGACCATGCTGGACAGGCTGGTCAGTCAACGTACAAAGTTGACCACCTATTTTATACTGAACTTTTCTGCCGTTTTTTTTGCAAGCTATGTGTCCTTTAGGGCGGTGTTGTTTTTTTCAGCCTACATTTTTGGAATATGGTTTTATTCCCATAAACTTAAGCGACTGCCTTTACTAGGAAATATCGTATCCGCAACCTTGGCCATTGCCCCTTTCTTCGCCGTGTTCGTCTATTATAAAAATTTTGAAACGGTGATTTTTGTACATGCCATTTTTCTCTTTTTATTGATATTGTCGCGGGAAATGATAAAGGATTTGGAAAATATGGCAGGTGATATGGCGCAAAATTACAAGACCATCCCTATTCTTTATGGACCTAAAGTATCAAAAATTGGGATTGGATTCTTAATTGTGTTGACTTTGATTCCTTCCCTATTGTTGATCAATAGATTTAATATAGGGCACATGTATATTTACTTTATAGGATGTGTTTTTTTATTGCTGTTATTTATGATATTATTATGGAAATCCAAGTCCAAAAAAGATTATGTTTGGCTCCATAATATTTTGAAATTAATTATTGTTGTAGGGGTCTTTAGTATTTTATTGATCGACATAGACCTCGTCTTAAATCGTATACGTTAATGGAACATCTGTTAAAAGTAGCTATGGCGCAAATTTCGCCAGTTTGGTTGAACAAGGAGGCTACCCTCCAAAAAATTGAAAACTCCATTCGTGAGGCTGCTGAAGCGCAGGCAGAACTTATTGTTTTTGGTGAAGCTCTCCTCCCGGGATATCCATTTTGGTTGGCGTTGACCAATGGGGCGGCTTGGGATTTAAAGGTAAATAAGGAAATACATGCTCACTACACCCGTAATGCCATACAAATAGAGGCTGGCGAATTGGATAGCGTATGTGCTCTGGCGAAAGAACATAAGATGGCTATTTACTTGGGAATTATTGAACGTGCTAAAAACCGAGGGGGACATAGTTTGTATTGTTCGCTGGTCTATATCGATGCAACTGGAGCAACTAAATCTGTACACCGAAAACTACAACCTACCTATGATGAGCGTTTGACATGGGCTCCCGGTGATGGAAATGGTTTGCAGGTACATCCATTGAAACAGTTTACCGTTGGAGGATTGAATTGCTGGGAAAATTGGATGCCTTTACCACGGACTGCACTATACGGCTTAGGAGAGAACTTGCATATCGCCGTTTGGCCTGGTAATGACTTTAATACCAAAGATATTACTCGTTTTATCGCTAGGGAATCCAGAAGTTATGTCATATCCGTTTCATCTTTGATGAAAAAAGAAGATTTTCCCGAAACAACGCCACATTTTGATCAATTGATTGCGGTTGCTCCTGAGGTTATGGCTAATGGAGGTTCTTGTATTGCCGGTCCGGATGGAGAATGGATCATAGAACCCGTATTGCATAAAGAGGGATTAATATACCAAATCTTGGACTTCAACAGAATCTATGAAGAATCCCAGAATTTTGATGCCGTAGGACATTATTCAAGACCCGATGTTACCCAATTGACGGTTAACAGGGAACGACAGGCTACGGTTACTTACGATAATTAGAACCTAGAAATTGGGTTATTGTCCAGTTGTTTTCCTTTTTTTAATAGGCTTGCTTGACACTAAGAGATGATTAAGTGCTAGTTGTAGAGTATCATCCAATTTCCTTTGCTACCTTTGCGGAAAATTTCATTATGGGGAAATCGGACTTCAATAAAAAAACTTCAGGAAAGCAGGGAGCTAATTTCGGAAAGAAAAAATACCCTCCCAAAAAGACGGGTATGAAAAATACGGCCCCAAAACAACCTTCCGACCCCAACAGGATTCGATTAAATAGATATGTGGCAAATTCTGGCGTATGTTCACGTCGGGAGGCAGATATCTTTATTGCAGCTGGAAATGTGACCGTAAACGGGAAAACTATCACCGAAATGGGCTATAAAGTGCATTTATCCGATACGGTGAAGTTCGACGGTCGCTTGCTCAATCCAGAAAAAAAGGAATATGTATTGTTGAACAAACCCAAAGATTTTACGACAACTACACGCAATGAAAGAGGGAAAAGAACCGTAATGGGATTAATATCCAATGCCTCTAAAGCTACCTTACTGCCCATTGATCGGTTAGATAAAAATACCACTGGATTGTTATTGTTTACCAATGATGGTGAAATGACCAAGCGTCTGGGAACCCCAAAAAACGGACTACGTAAAATTTATCATGTGGAATTGAATCGGGATTTGAGAAGCGTCGATCTAAAATCAATTCAAGAAGGAATCGCTATAGACGATAAAGTGGTGCGGGTCCAAGACATCAGTTTTGTGGATAATGCACCGAAAAATCAGGTAGGCATTGAAATTTTTAGCAGTAGAAATAATATTGTACGACGTATTTTTGAACATCTCGAATATGAAATCGTCAAATTGGATCGGGTGATTTATGCAGGCTTAAGTAAAAAAGATCTACCCCGAGGACACTGGAGGTACCTTACAGAACAAGAGGTGATCAATTTGGGGATGATAACATAATAGCTAAGGAAACGCATGTCTCCTTGTGCCGCTATGGCCCCTCTTTTCATGGAATTATTTTTAGGTATTGTCGCGCGAAGTAACTTCCTATAGTTTTCTACTTTCTCTAAACCTTTGATTGTGATACTTTTGCGCTCGAAGTTGTGGTCTTCTGGAATTGTTGTATTTTCCAGAGAAGATTTCTTCAATCAACAACATACACAATACATGACCATCAAAATGAAAAAAGTGAAAAATATAAGACTAATGTTGGTATTCTTATCGGTGTTAGCTTTTTACAGGGGATTTTCGCAAGAAATAGAGACCTCTATTTTTATTACCGGCAATACAGGGGAGGCAGAGCACCAACAGCTACTTTCCCAAATAATGAAGGATAGCAGAAATGTTGATGAAGCTACTTTATTGATTCTGGGTAACGCCATGAAAAAAGGAGGCTTCGCCAACCCTTTGACCATGACCACCCTAGAAGCACAATTATCCGAAGTAAAGAAATTCAAAGGGAAATCAATATTTGTTCCTGGACCCAATGAATGGGAGGAAAAAGATCATAAGGGAGTACGGAAATTGGAGAAGTTTATTCAAAAGAACAGTGATGCGAAGTTTTATCCGGATGGATCCTGCCCAATCAAGAAAAAAGAACTATCGGATAATGTGGTTTTGATTACTATTGACTCCCAATGGTATTTGGAAGATTGGGATGCTTATACGTATTTAAATGAAGATTGTGATATTAAAAATAGAACACTTTTCTTTTTGGAATTCGAAGCAATACTGAAAAAAGCACAGGATAAGATTAAGATCGTTGCAGTTCATCACCCTGTTTATACCAACAGTAGACAGGGGCTTCTTAGGAATACTGCCGCATTTTCCAGCCAGGATTTCCAAAGCAAACAATACCGTGGTTTAAGGAATAGGTTGGCTACTTCGGCGCGGCAAATGGAAAAGGTGATTTTTGTATCGGCGCACGATAAAAACCTACAGTATATGAACCCTAGCGGGGTAGCACAGATTATTAGCGGGGCGCCGGGAAGTACAAGAGGTGTAAAAAAATCGAAAGAAGGAGAATTTTCGTCTACGAAGAACGGCTATGCCCGTTTGGATATCTATGACAATGGAAAAGTGACCACCAGTTTTCATTCGGGAGTGCAAGGCAAAAGTGAAATGTTGTTTTCCACGATGATATTCGATGAAAAAAAAGAAAATGGCCTAGCCGATACGTTCCGGAATAAAGAAAGCTACGGGAAAACAAAGAAAGCGTCCATATATACTAAAGAAGAGACCCAGAAAGGAGGAACCTATACGAGTCTTTGGGGTAAGCATTATAGGCAGTTCTATGGAAAGCAGATAGATGCGCCAGTGGTTTTTTTAGATACACTATGGGGAGGATTGAAACCTGTGAAAAAAGGAGGTGGGCAACAGTCCAAATCCTTAAGAATAGAAGACAAGAGTGGGAAGCAATACGTGATGCGGGCCCTGAAAAAAAGCACAACGAAATTCTTACAGGCCAACGCCTTTCAGGATACCTATATTGGAAATGCCCTGGATGGCACCGCAGTGGATAAATTTCTATTGGATTTTTATACGACGTCCAATCCATATACTCCTTTTGTAATGGGCGGACTCTCGGATGCCGTGGGTGTTTTTCATACCAACCCCATACTGTTTTACGTGCCGAAGCAGGCGGCATTGGGCAAGTTTAACAAGGATTTTGGGGATGAGCTCTATATGATTGAAGAACATGTTGGAAGTACACAGACCGATTTGGTCAGTTTTGGAAGTCCAAAAAAAATATTGAGCACAGCAGATGTTATCCAAGAAATCCACAAAACTGGGCGTTCCGTAATTGATGAACCCTCGTACATTCGTGCCCGACTTTTTGATATGTTGGTTGGCGACTGGGATCGTCATGAAGATCAGTGGCGCTGGGCACTTTTTGAGAATGAAGACGGTACTGAAATATGCAAACCCATTCCCAGAGATCGGGATCAGGCCTTTTCCAAATATGATGGTGCCTTGATTTCCTTTTTGACCCGTGCCATTCCTGGTTTGCGGAAAATGCAAACCTATGACGAGGAATTGAGAAGCCCCAAGTGGTTTGCCCTATCACCCTATCATATCGATGTGAATTTCATTACAAATGCCGATTGGAAGGAATGGGAAAAACAGGCAAAACACTTACAGGAAAATTTAACGGATGCAGATATAGAAAAGGCCTTTGAAAATATCCCTGAGGAAATCAAAGGAAGTATTATAGAAGATATTAAAACAAAATTAAAGGGGAGACGCGCCAATATTGTGGCCATTGCCAAGGAATACTTTGATTATCTCAATAGGTTTGAAGTCATTGTTGGGACTCAAAAAGATGACAAATTTGAGATTGTGCGGCATGATGGAGGAAAGACTTCCATTGCGATCCACCGAAAAGATTTGGGTATTTTTAATAGGACGTTTACCAAAGACGTGACCAAAGAAATATGGTTGTATGGTCTGGATGGGAAGGATACCTTCACGGTTTCTGGTGAAGGAGATCAGCTGATTAAGTTAAAAGTATTGGGGGGCAAGAAAAATGACACCTATGATTTTAAAAATACCAGGAAGGTAAAATTGTATGATTATGCGAGCAAGAAAAATACGATTGTCAATAAAATATCCAAGAAGTGGCTCGTGGACGATTATGAGGTCAATAACTATGACCACAAGAAATTAAAGCACAGTGCCAATCAGGTTTTACCCATTATTGCGGCAAATCCCGATGATGGTCTGCGTATAGGGGTCATTGATAATTATACCTTTCACGGGATACAGGCGAACCCTTTTACGCAAAAACACACCTTTAAGGCTTCCTATTACACGGGAACCTCGGGTTATGACCTATCTTATAGAGGAGAATTTTCCAATATTTTTCACCGATGGAATTTTGCGCTGGAAACCTCCTATAACAGCCCTAATTTTGCTCGTAACTTTTTTGGTTTTGGAAATGATACCGAATATGATAAGGATGCGGTGGATCTGGATTTTAATCGCGTGAGGATTCGCAAGTGGGATGCGGCGGTTTCCTTGATTTACAGAGGAAGAAATGGAGGTTCTTTTCATTTCAAACCCTTGGTAGAATCGTTCCGAGTAGAAAATACCCAAGACCGATTTATCAATACGGTTCCGGCCAACAACACTATTTTTGATCAGCAGACCTATGGGGGAGTGGAAGTAGCTTACGAATATGAAAATAAGGACAATGCCGGTTATCCTACCTTGGGTTTTGATGCCGAAATACGCGCCGGATATAAAACAAATATTGATGGTGGAGCTGCCGAAAATAGCTTTGCCTATGTACAACCGCAATTGGTCTTAGATCACAAGCTTACCAGCAGTGGCTTTTTGGTATTGGCTACAAAAATAGGGGGGAATCTGATTCTTGGAGATGATTTTGAATTTTATCACGCGGCAACATTGGGGGGGAACAATAACCTTAGAGGTTTTAGGAACGAACGCTTTACGGGAAAGTATTCGGCCTATCACAATACTGATCTTCGCCTAGCGCTGGGGAAACTAAAAACGAGTATCATTCCATTGCGTTATGGAATTACAGGAAGTTTTGACTATGGCCGCGTTTGGACTTCCGATGACAATAGCAGTCAATGGCACAACAGCCCTGGAGGATCATTTTGGTTAAACGGCCTAGGGTTTTTAACGGCCAACCTTGGGTATTTTGGAAGTGATGATGGAGGTAGGGTGGTCTTTGTTCTGGGATTCTCATTTTAAATCCTAAAAGCAATCGTATGGAAGCACATAAAGGAGAAAAGCGACTGGAGAATCAATTTTTAAGGGAAGAATTGAATATTGACAAAGAAAAACTCAAAGCTTTAAAAAAGAAATTGGCCAAGGTGGAACAACGTTCCGAGAAAGGTACAGAGACCTTATTTAGGTTGGTATCAAAAAATCAGTATACCCTGAATTCCATGATCGATAGAAAGTCGAATATCCTTATCTCGGTGAATGCCTTGATTTTATCCATTGTTATTGGTACGGTATTAAGTGAATTGGATCAAGACCCCCATCTTCTACTGCCTTCGATCATCATTTTGGGCACCAATCTTACCTCTATCGCTTTTGCCATCTTTGCTACCCGTCCAGAGCTCTTTCATGGGGATAAAAAAACCAATAACCTCATGTTCTATGGCAATTTTCATGCTATGGAAGAATCCGAGTATACTGAGAAATTGACGGATTTAATATACCAAGGGGATGAATTGTATAAGATTATTGCAAAAGATACCTTTTATCTAGGGAAGACCATGAGCCGAAAATTTAAACTTTTACGAAAGTCTTTCGATGCCTTTCTTATTGGAATTATTATATCGGTTATTGTTTTTGTGGGCTGTCATATTCTCTTTGGAAGTTTCTAGCATCGAGGCACCCATCCAGAAACTTCCCGGGTAAAATACAAAGCTTATCCCAAAGCAAGGGGACTTGTCATGGTTTGTAATTATCTTAGCAGTATGAAATTGAAGATAAAGGATACGTTCACTACAAATTTACCCGCAGATGTGGATACCTCCAATACAAGGCGACAAGTGTTGAAGGCCTGTTTTTCCTATGTGATGCCAAGAATACCCTCTGAACCTAAAGTTTTATTGGTTTCCCATGAGATGGCAGAGCTTCTGGGTTTGGATGAAAAAGAGATGAATTCCAAAGCGTTTTTGGATATGGTTACAGGAGTGCGCCCTCCAGCTGGGATGCAACCGTATGCGATGTGTTATGGAGGACATCAATTTGGGAATTGGGCCGGACAATTGGGGGATGGTAGAGCGATCAATTTAGCAGAAGTTGAGCATAAGGGGCAAGGTTGGGCCATACAACTCAAAGGTGCTGGCGAAACACCCTATTCGCGTTCTGCAGATGGTTTGGCCGTATTGCGATCTTCTATTCGAGAACACTTGTGTAGCGAGGCCATGTATCATTTAGGAGTGCCTACGACAAGATCTCTTTCCCTATCCTTATCGGGAGATAAGGTATTGCGAGATGTACTGTATAATGGAAACGAAGCCTTTGAAAAAGGAGCTATCGTATGCAGGGCGGCACCAAGTTTTATACGATTTGGAAATTTTGAGATTTTTGCGAGCCGTCAGGATACAGATACCCTAAAAACATTGGTGGATTATACGATTACCGAATTTTACCCTGAAATAGCGACGGGGACCAAAGAAGGATATATTGCTTTTTTTCAGGAAGTCTCCAATCGTACCATGGATATGATATTACATTGGCAAAGAGTAGGTTTTGTTCATGGGGTGATGAATACCGATAATATGTCCATTCTTGGCTTGACCATTGACTATGGTCCTTATGGTTGGTTGGAAGGTTATGATCCCAATTGGACTCCCAATACAACGGACCGACAATACCGAAGATATCGTTTTGGAAATCAATCCCAGATTGCATTGTGGAATTTATTACAATTGGCCAATGCTCTTTTTCCTTTGGTGAAAGAGGCCGAACCTTTGGAAGCCATTTTACACGCCTATCACGATACCTATGAAGGGAGATATCGAGATATGATGCGCCAGAAATTAGGCTTGCAAGAAGCGTTGGAGTCAGATGTTCAACTTATAGGAAGCCTGCAGGCCAATCTGCAATTAACGGAGACCGATATGACCATCTTTTTCCGGAATTTGTCCAAATTAAGGGCAACATCAAAAGAAGAAGTGTTTTTGGAATTACTTCAAGAAGCGTTCTATGTTTCCGAAAGCATAAAAGATACGATACTGACCCCCTGGAAGAATTGGTTCAAAGCCTATACGGAAAGACTGGCATTGGAAACTACGACCGATGAAGAACGTTGGGCTGCAATGAATGCGACAAATCCTAAATATGTGCTGCGGAATTATATGGCACAAATGGCCATAGATGCAGCCGATCAGGGCGATTATGAAATGTTGGAGGAATTGTACCAGTTGTTAAAGTTGCCTTATGACGAACAACCGGAGCAAGAAAAGTGGTTTGCCAAACGCCCGGAATGGGCTAGGCATAAGGTAGGCTGCTCCATGCTGTCCTGTAGTTCGTGATTCGTTTTATAACTCTTGTTGTTTTAACTTTATGAAAATGAGATATTTACTACTAAATTTACTGCTTATTTGGAGTATGCTTTTGGGCATTTCATGCAGAGGTGATGGTGAAGCTAATGAGGAAATATCGTTAAATTCCCATATCCAATTTTTTGGTTTTACTCTAGTTGATACTCTTTGGGATGACCCTACTGATACCGAACATAATGCTAATTATAAAGATGAGGTATACCCTTTTAGCAATATTGCCGATATCTTGGTAGTAGATCCCGAGGACTATATTGCCCATAGGATAAACGCTTTTTCCGATTTAGAGATGAAAGCTATCCTTCATTTGAATGAGTTGTTTTTTGAGATTAGAGGAACTGATAGTCCTTCGGGTACGGCCTATGGACTACGAATTGATTATCAGGAACGTTGGAATAGATTTGTTGCTACGAATACTCTAAAGGAACAGAGAGCGTTAATCGGGGCTTTTTATATAGGTGAAGAACCTACGTGGAACGGTATTTCTTTTGAAGAATTAGAAGCGGTAAGCCATTATGTAAAAATGCAGTTCCCTGATGTTCCCATTATGCTTATTGAGGCCGCGCCTATGTTGACAACACTTCAAGTACCAACATCTGTAGATTGGTTAGGGTTTGATCACTACTTTGTGCAAAATCCTTTGGAAGATAACATTTATCAACAGGAATGGGCATTGCTGAAATCTAAACGGTCAGCATCGCATCAGCGTATTGTAGTCGTTATGGATACCCATTATATTTCAGAGGCTCATGGAGAATTTGGGGGTATTGCATTGGATGAAATGAACGAAGTGGCTCAAAGTTACTATGCTCTAGCCCAATCCGAAGTTTCAGTAATTATGGTCCTAAGTTATTTTTGGCCGAATGGTTTTGATGCTCCCAACTCCATTGGAGCTAGAGGAATGCCTTCAGATGTATTAGAAGAGTATATGCGAATTGGAAAAGAAATCTCTGGTAAAGAATAGCAGAAATGTAAAGAATCTTTTTCCGTCTATGACATACGATTCATCTTCTCCCGAATCTCTTCCAAACACAAATTCCCTATACTACCTTCATGGGTATGTTGGATATCCCTTTTGGGCGTAAAAGTACCTTCCTGAATTTCCATGCCCATTTTTTTATAGGCGTCCCGGAAAGGCATCCCGGATAATACCAATTCATTTAAGGTGTCTACACTAAAGAGATAGTCGTATTTGTGATCCTCCAAAATGTTTTCATTGACTTGGATTTTCCGTAAACTGAAGACCATAAGCTCCAAACAGGCCTTTAAATCCTGTATGGCAGGTACCATGATTTCCTTGACCAATTGTAGATCTCTATGATATCCACTGGGTAGATTGGTTGTGATCAATGTCAGTTGATTGGGTACCGCTTGTAGTCTGTTGCATTTCCCTCGGATCAACTCAAAAACATCGGGGTTCTTTTTGTGGGGCATAATACTGGATCCTGTGGTGAGTTCATCGGGGAAGGAGATAAAATTGAAATTCTGACTCATATACAAACAGATATCCATGGCCATTTTGGCTAGAGTAGCACCTACAGCAGCGATGCCAAAGGCAGCGGATTTTTCTACTTTCCCTCGCCCCATTTGGGCCGCAACTACATTGTACTTCATTGTGTTGAACCCCATCTCCTTTGTGGTAAAACTACGATCAATGGGAAAAGAACTTCCATAACCTGCAGCACTGCCCAGCGGATTCTGGTCTGCAACTTTATACGCGGCATCAATGAAGAAAAGGTCGTCGATCAAACTTTCTGCATAGGCAGAGAACCACAGGCCAAAAGAGGAGGGCATAGCCACCTGCAAATGGGTATAGCCAGGGATTAAAAGATCCTTATGCTGTGCCGCCAGCCCTAGCAATTGATCAAACAAAATCTTCACTTCTTTCTTGATATCCGATAACTCTTCCTTTAAATAAAGATGTACTGCTACCAAAACCTGATCATTCCTTGAGCGCGCCGTATGTATTTTTTTTCCGGTATCCCCTAACTTCTCAATAAGAAGAAACTCAATCTTGGAATGCATGTCCTCAAAATCATCCTCAATCGTGAAATTGCCCGCTTCGATACTGACTCCAATACGCTCCAATTCCTGAACTAAAGCTTCCGTTTCTTCTGTGCTTAGAATTCCTATTTTTCCTAGCATTTTGGCATGTGCCATGGAAGCGATGACATCGTATTTAGCCAAGACCAAATCTAACTCCCGGTCATTGCCTACGGTAAAATGGTCTATTTTTTTATCGGTACTAAATCCTTTTTCCCAAAGTTTCATGTGTTTTGCTTTTTAAGTTCAAGTTCAAGTTCAAGTGTCAAGTTCAAGTTCAAGTTCAAATTCAAGTATCAAGTTCAAGCGTCAAATTCAAGTTCAAATTTATTAAAGCGATACTTCGGCTAGTGCCTTATATTACCTATAGTTTTTAATTGTTCCTTATCTCATCCACTAAAAAAGCGTTCAATATCTGAATGTAGAGGTCAATCCCTTCTTTGATTTCATCCACGAAAATAAATTCATTGGCGGAATGAGATCGGGTGCTATCCCCAGGACCTAATTTCAGGGACTGGCAGGACAGCGCTGCTTGATCGGATAGAGTCGGGGAGCCATAAGTAGTTCGTCCCAATGCAATTCCCGATGCTACCAAAGGGTGATCTTTTTTTATGGAAGAAGAATTCAATCGTAATGAACGTGCATGCACTTCACAGGGTGCGTTTTCTTCCAAAAAAGTGGCAATCTCTTGGTTGCTGTAACAATCATTGACGCGGACATCCACTACTAATTCCACTTGTGCCGGGACTACATTGTGTTGGGTTCCTGCGTTAATTTGTGTTACAGTGAGTTTTACCTCGCCCAATACTTCTGAAATTTTCTCAAACCTACAGGCCTCAAACCATTGCAGTACTTCAATAGTATTGTAAATGGAATTGTTGTCATTGGGATGTGCCGCATGGGAAGGTGTTCCTTTCACCGTAGCATCGAAAACAACCAATCCCTTTTCGGCAATGGCCAATTGCATTAAAGTAGGCTCTCCCACAATAGCTACATCAATTTCTGGAAGTAAAGGTAGCATACTGTTAAGGCCATTGGACCCAGAGCTTTCTTCTTCTGCAGAAGCCACAATGATGATATTATGATTAAGATCTTTCCGTTCATAAAAATGAGTGAAAGTTGCCAATAAGGAAACTAGACATCCGCCCGCATCATTACTACCCAAACCGTATAATTTCCCATCTTCCACATGAGGGTGAAAAGGGTCTTTGGTGTAGGCTTTGTTGGGCTTTACCGTATCGTGATGGGAATTTAACAGGAGATTGGGCTTGCTGTCGTCAAAGTATTTATTGAATGCATATACATTGTTTTGTTCTCTTTGATGCGGTATGTTGAACGCATCTAACCATACTTGTATTGCGGTAGCCGTCTTGTCTTCTTCGCTAGAAAATGATGGAGTGGCAATTAATTCTTCCAGTAGGGTAATGGCGTAATCGTATAGTGTTTCTCTTTCCATAATGGTTAAAGGCGTATGGTGGTGTATAAATTTGTATTGGGGTCAAGCATGCTCGTGTTTCCTATGCACACTTTGCCCACGTTTTGCTGTAAGGCATGAAAGCAATTTTGCATTTTGGGCAACATGCCGTCCGCAATATAGTTGTTGGCCAACAGTTCTTTATAGGAAGCGGTATTGATATCGGAAATGACGGAATCGGGGTCATTGATATCTTTGAGAACCCCTTTTTTTTCAAAACAATAGTACAAGCTCGTGGTATAGGCTGCACTCAGTGCAATAGCAATTTCGGAGGCAATAGTATCGGCATTGGTGTTTAACAATTGTCCTTGTCCATCATGGGTAAGGGCACAAAAAACCGGGGTGAATCCTCCGTCAACAAGGCTGGAAATGGCGCTTAGATTCGCTTGGTCAATATCACCCACGAAACCATAGTCGATTTCCCGGACTGGGCGTTTGTGTGCCATGATCGTATTGGCATCGGCACCACTTAAGCCAATGGCGTTACATTTTTTAGCTTGTAGTTGGGCTACGATTTTTTTATTGGCGAGTCCGGCATAGACCATGGTAATCACTTCCAAACTTTGGGCGTCCGTCACTCTTCGCCCTTGGATTAGCGTAGAGGGTATCCCCAATTTAGTCGCTAAGGAAGTGGCTAGTTTTCCGCCGCCGTGTACCAATATTTTAGGGCCTTCCATTTTAGAAAAGGCATCTAAGAATTGTGTCAGGGCCACAGGATCTTCAATGACATTTCCCCCAATTTTAACTATAGCAATTTTTTGCATCTTCATTTGTCTTTTTATTTAGGGATTAGCGTTTCCCTCTTCCAATAATTTCTTCAATACCAGTTGGGCCGCATACGTTCTGTTGTTGGCCTGCGCGATTACTATAGATTGTGGACTATCCAAAACAGCATCTTCAACCACTACATTTCGTCGTACGGGCAGGCAATGCATGAACTTGGCCTTCCCCAATTTCTTTTTGGTCATCATCCATTGGGCGTCTTGAGATAGTATCTCACCATAATTCGTATAGCTGCTCCAGTTTTTTACATACACAAAATCGGCCCCCTCTAAAGCCTTTTCCTGATTGTACTCCACAGGGGTATTTTTAGTAATTTTTGGATCTAGTTCATAACCTTTGGGATGTGTAATTAGAAAATCAACATCCTGCATTTGTGCCATTTCAATAAAGGAATTGGCCACGGCATGAGGCAATGCCTTAGGATGGGGAGCCCAAGAAAGGACAACTTTGGGTTTTGATTGCTTTTGATGTTCTGCCAGTGTAATGGCATCGGTCAGGGCTTGTAATGGATGTCCGGTAGAACTTTCCATATTGACTACCGGAATACTGGCATGGGCCATGAATCCCTGTAGAATGATCTCGGCCTCATCCTCTTCCTTGTTCGTGAGACCTGCAAAAGCTCGTATGGCCACAATGTCGCAATACTGCGAAACAACTTGGGCCGCCTCTTTGATATGCTCCGAAGAACCTTGATCCATGATGGTACCATCACCAAATTCCAAAGTCCATCCTTCATTGCCAAAATTCATCACCATCGTGTCCATTCCTAAATTTAATGCCGCTTTTTGGGTGCTCAGACGTGTTCTCAGACTATTGTTGAAAAAGAGGAGTCCCAAGGTTTTTCCTTTCCCCAGTTCCTGAAAGGCCGTCGGATTTTTTTTGAGTGTTCTTGCTTCAGCTACCCATTCGGGAAAAGATGCAATATCGTGTACGGAAGTATAGTTTTTCATGTGAAATACGTTTATAAGATGCTATTGTCTAAGACCAATTCTTCTTGGAGCGCATTGAAAAATTGATCGATTGTGTTGGTGTCAATATTTAAGGCGGGAAGGATACGTAATACAAACTTATCTTTGGCGCCACCAGTGAAAATATGTTGCTTGTGAATCATTCTTTTCCGCAGCTCGGCCACTTCAAAATCAAATTCCAGGCCCAACATCAGGCCTCTGCCTTTTACGCGTTTTACTTGTGAAATGGATGCCGCCTTTTCATGAAAATACTGACCTAGCCTTGCTGCATTTTGAACCAATTGCTCTTGTTCAATAACCTCAAGTACGGCCAGGGAAGCTGCGCATGCCAAGTGATTCCCACCAAATGTGGTTCCCAACATACCATAAGAAGCTTTGATATCTTCATGGATGAGGACACCACCTACGGGAAAACCATTTCCCATTCCCTTGGCTATAGAAATGATATCGGGCTGTATTCCATGATGCTGAAAGGCAAAGAATTTACCTGTTCGTCCGTAGCCCGATTGTACTTCGTCCGCTAGGAGCATAGCGTTATGGGTCTTGCACAAATGGGCAATTTCTTGATAAAAGGAAGTACTGGGTTCATCTAAGCCCCCAACCCCCTGTATCGCCTCAATGATGACTGCGCAGACATCTCCTTTTTGCAATTCTCTTTTAAGGCCTTCCGAATCGTTCAAGGCCAAAAAACTAACTTCTTGTTGCGCATTTATAGGCGCATTTATTTTGGGGTTGTCTGTAGCGGCAACGGCTGCGGAAGTTCTTCCGTGAAATCCATTTTTAAAGGCAACTACTCTTGATTTTCCTGTTTTAAAGGAGGCTAGTTTCAACGCATTTTCGTTGGCCTCGGCCCCAGAGTTGCAGAGGAATAACTGATAATTTTCACAACCCGATAGGCTGCCCAATGTTTCTGCCAATTGCTGTTGAAGTGGATTTTGAACGGCATTGCTATAAAATCCAATGCGATCAAGTTGGTCTTTGATACGGGAAACATAATGGGGGTGGGCGTGTCCGATAGCGATTACGGCATGACCTCCATAAAGATCTAGATATTCCTGACCAGCTTCGTCAATGACAATACTGCCTTTGGCCGCTACGGGCGTAACATCATATAGGGGGTATACATCAAATAATTTCATAAATCACTGTTTTAATAGTCCTTTGGACTGGCATTTATAGGCTTAGTTTTTTGTCTTGAATTCGCTGATTTTATCAAAAGAAGCGACTACACCGCGAATCAGGGACGAACTAAGGCCTTGATGTTCCATTTCGTTCAAGCCCTTGATCGTACAGCCCATAGGGGTGGTCACACGATCAATTTCTTCTTCGGGGTGATTTCCCGATGCAATCAATAAATTTGCCGCACCATCGCAGGTATGCATGGCCAATTCTTGGGCTTCCTTAGCGTCGAAACCTAATTGTATGGCTCCTTGGGTCGTGGCTCGAATCAATCGCATCCAAAAAGCAATACCACTGGCGCATATAACAGTGGCTGCTTGCATTTGACTTTCAGGAATCTCCATAGAATGTCCCATTCTATTAAAAATGGCTTTGGCCAGATCAATACGCTTTTGCCCTTTTTGGTTACTACAGAGGCAAGTCATGGATTTCCCTACGGAGATAGCGGTATTGGGCATACTTCGCACGATGTACTGATCTGCTCCAATGATCGCTTCAATTTTCGCAATACTAAAACCTGTAATGGTTGAGATAACAATATGCTTATCGGTCAACAATTCTTTAATATCCTCCAATATGGCAGAAAAATGCCCAGGTTGCACGGCAAAAATCAACACATCGGACTGCTGTACCGCCTCTTTATTATCAGATGTTACGGTGACATTGCCGTATTTTTCAAAATCTTTGATATCGGCTACATTCCTTTTGGTCAAATACATGGTGGTTGCCCCATTGGAATGCAAAATGCCTTTGGCTATGGATAGCCCCAAATTTCCGGTTCCTATTATCGCTATTTTCATTTTTTCTTTTTATGAGATGACTATACTACTATTGGATTAAAACACACCGGCTTTCAATTGCAGTCCCGCTGTTTCTTCAAAACCGCACATCAAATTCATATTTTGTACGGCTTGACCCGAGGCACCTTTAAGGAGGTTGTCTATGGCTGAAGTAATCAATAACTGATCTTCATGCTGATGCAAATGAATATGACATTGATTGGTATTGACTACTTGTTTAAGGGTTATGGGTTCTTCAGAAACATGGGTGAATTTAGCGTTTGCATAGAATTCCTGATAGTACTGTTTCGCTTCATCCAGGCTTCCTCCGAAAGTGGTATAGGCCGTGGCAAAAATACCCCGGGTAAAATTCCCTCTATTCGGCATAAAGAGCAGTGTTCCGGTATGGGATTGTAAACTGTGCAGGCTTTCATTGATTTCCCCTAAATGCTGATGGGTAAAAGGTTTATACCAAGAAATATTATTGGTTCGCCAGCTAAAATGTGTGGTTGCGGAAGGACTGACCCCCGCTCCCGTGCTTCCTGTAATAGCATTGATATGTGTAGCATGCGTTAAAAGCTTATGCTTGGCCAATGGCAGTAATGCCAATTGAATTGCTGTGGCAAAACAACCGGGATTGGCAATGTATTGCGCTTTTACAATAGCTTCTTTTGCTAGTTCTGGAAGACCGTATAGGAACGCTTTACCGTCTAAAACAGCATCCTTTTTCAGTCTGAAATCGTTGCTAAGATCTATGATTTTAGTGTTTTCGGAGAAATGATGTTTTTTTAGAAATGCAGTAGAATTCCCATGGCCTAGACATAGGAAAACAACATCTACTTGAAGATTTACTTCTCCTGAAAAATTCATGTCCGTTTCGCCCAATAGATCCGGATGTGCAGATGATAATGGTTTGCCCGCTCTTGTGGTACTGTATACAAAATCCAAATTCGCTTGCGGATGATTTAGGAGTATTCGTATTAATTCTCCCCCTGTGTATCCCGATCCCCCTATAATTCCTATAGTAATCATGCTTCTTGATTTATATGTTGATATATTTTACCTGAATTGGAGGCAATTTTAATAAAACCCTTGGCCTCTTCTGCAGTCCAACCTTTGTTCATCTCACCGTAACTGCCAAAGGCGGCATTCATTAGGTCGTGCTGCGAAGAGATGCCGTGCAAGTCAAATCGGTACGGATGCAGGCCAACAAAGACATCTCCAGATACTTTCTTTTGTGTATCGGCAAGAAATACTTCTATATTTCGCATTACTTCATCTAAATAGTTGCCTTCGTGCAATAACATACCATAAAAATTGCCCTGTTGTTCTTTTTGAAATTGTTGCCATTTGGTCAAGGTGTGTTTTTCCAATAAATGATGCGCTTTTATGATGATCATGGCAGCAGCGGCTTCAAAACCTACCCTTCCTTTGATCCCAATAATAGTATCACCTACATGAATATCCCTGCCTATAGCATATGTAGAGGCTAGCTTGTTCAATGCGACGATGTTATTCACGGGCGTATCCGTTTTACCATCAATTGCAGTCAATTCTCCTTGGGAAAAACTAAGCTTAACCGTAGTTGGGGTAGTTTCTTTCAGGGGGCTAGGGTATGCGGTATCGGGTAAAGGCGCATGTGAGGTCAAGGTTTCATCTCCCCCTACAGAAGTACCCCAAAGCCCTTGGTTAATGGAATATTTTGCCTTTTCCCAGGCATAATCTACACCGTTCTCCTTTAAATATGCAATTTCCGCTTCTCGGGACAATTGTTCATCTCGAATTGGGGTAATGATTTGTATTTCTGGTGCAAGAATCTGAAAAATCATATCAAATCGTACCTGATCATTGCCAGCTCCTGTACTGCCATGGGCAATATAATGGGCACCTATTTTTTTTGCATATTGTATCAATTCTACGGCCTGAACAATACGTTCTGCGCTAACCGATAGGGGGTATGTATTGTTTTTTAATACATTTCCAAAGATGAGGTATTTTACCACCTTTTCGTAAAAGGTTTGCACTGCATCTATAGAGGTATAGGAGGTAGCTCCCAATGCTAAGGCCCTTTCTTCTAAAGTTTTGATTTCTTTTTGGGAAAAACCGCCGGTGTTCACGCTAACGGCATGGACTTCATAGCCTTTTTCTTTAGACAGATATTTGGTACAATAGGAAGTATCTAGGCCTCCGCTATAGGCCAATATTAATTTATGGCTCATATGTTCTTAATTTTTATGGGGGGATGATTTTTTTATATTCGTTTTTGTGGATTTACTACTGCCTTTCTTAGAATCGGCCGTGTATAGCATTCCTGTGCATAGGCACATCTTTTGCTCTGTGCGTGTTAGAATATCAAAATTCTTACAGGTTTGGCATCCTTTCCAGAATTCAGGGTCATCGGTCAATTCGGAGAATGTAACGGGTTTGTATCCCAATTCATAATTGATCTTCATCACGGCTAAACCTGTAGTGATCCCAAAAATATTGGCATTGGGAAATTTTGTTCTGGAGAGTTCAAAAATGGCCTCTTTAATCTTTTTGGCCAAGCCTTGATTTCTGTAATTGGGGTGAACAATAAGGCCGGAATTGGCAACAAACTTTCGATGTCCCCAAACTTCGATATAGCAAAAGCCTGCAAATTCATTACCGTCCAATGCAATAACGGCATTTCCATTTTGCAATTTCTTAAGGATGTACTCTGGCGTACGCTTGGCGATTCCTGTACCCCTGACTTTTGCCGATTCTGCGATGGTATCACAAATCACAGGGGCATATTTAAAATGCGATTCATTAGCAATACAGATTTCCATTGCTATTCTTGTTTTGAAATAAATACTATACTTAAATGGTCTTGTGGTAGATTGCGGAAATGGACTCACCTATTTCCAATATATGGAAGCACCCTTACGGGCGACGACGGCGAACGGGTACGGGAGCATACGTAGGAGCGATAGTCCTAGAAGTGATGTGTATGTGTACTTGTTCGTTCATTATGGGTCAAATGTACAAATTAAATGGTTTCGACCTAATTTGAAGCCTGATTTTTATTGAAAATTAATTTTTCACCCTTCAATTTAAAGATTTCATAAGCCAAAAATCCATATACTGCTATATATTCAATGGTCAATAGCCACAAATTCTCCTTATAATCGGCATTGGAATAGGCCCAATAGCTCAATATGACCGTAAATGACCATAATAAGGCATAGCGATATTCTGAAAAAACCCCAAGGACTACCAAGAAAATAATATACCATGGATGAACGGTGGCTGAGGTGAAATAATAAAAAGTCAGCATCAATAGCATGGAGGTAAGGAGTACGGGAAGGCTTTCATTTTTTCGAAGAAAAGTCAATAGTAAAGCGACAATAATAGTAAGTATAGGCGTTATTTTCCCATAAATTTTAATGAGTATCCATGGTTTTCCATCAAACTGTACCGCAATGGATTTGATGGCATTATATAAACCGGCATTAAATTCAAAATTTGAAAACCAAAGCCCTATGGTCTGGGAATAATTATCTATAAATTCAGAAGAAAAGAAGGGGACTAAGAGTATAAGTATAGTTCCTCCTATTACACTATAGAAGAGGACTGTCTTTTTAAATTTAAAATGGGTCAGGAATAGGGGAAGGAACAGTATGGGGACCAGCTTTACGGAAATGGACAAGGCATACACTACAGCGGCCCATAACCATTTATTTTTAGCCAATAGGTAGAGAGACCATACAAAGAAAAATAACATAACTCCTTCAAAATGGAGGTTTCCAGTAAGTTCAATAATCACTAAGGGGTTTACGAAATACCAGAAGATGTTATGTGTGGATCGGTTTAGATGCGACAATAACTTTCTTCCAAAATAAAGAATCCCGATATCGGCCAGTATAATGAGTAGCCGCATAACAATCACAGCACCTAGGACACTTTTGCCGGAAAGTAGTGAGGCCAGAGCAAAAATGGCCTGATTCAAAGGAGGGTAATTGGAAAAATGACGGGCACTTAGACTTCCCATACCATCGTAGAGCTCCTGGGCATTGGCGATAACCAAATCTTCTTGCAATATGAGTTTATCCGGAACATAGAGGTAGGGATTAATTCCATTGCTCACCAGTTCCCCATCCCAGATAAAGCGATAAAAATCCTGAGAAAGATTAGGTTCCACGATAAGAAAAACAAGGCGAAACAGGATTCCTGCAACCAAAAGAAACTTAAAATTCCATTTTTCAAATTGGATAAGCTTGTAGCACAAAAAGAATAAGGCAACAAACAAACTCAAAAGCGTAGGGAAGTCCGTGCGATCCAAAGAATACGCAAAGGTGCTATAAAGAACAAGGCTTAATAACAGAAGGAGAATTGGAAATTTATGGAGTTTCCAATAGGACAACATCTCTTATGCTTTTGCAGTCAATGATTTAAAGAATACAAATCCGAATCCTAGAAATAGCATGAAATGAAATGGGAACAACCCAAAGTCATTTAGGGGAATGGCGCTATACATGCCAAATAAGAAGTACAGCATGAGGGCGGCCTCTAGAATCATATTTGGGGACAGTTTTTTGGCCAGATATTTATTGCCTTTCCAGCTGTCTCCGAGATTATTGATGTTAAACTTTGGTGTGCGTACAAATTCACTTCGTTTACCGATATGACCTTCCAGAACAGCCATGGAATTGTGCAAAGAGAAACCAAGGGCTACCGAGAAAAAGGTAAAGAAGAGTTTAATGTAATCTACAAAATTATCAAAACTGCTTCCCTGAATACTCTTGTAGGTGAACCAATAGCAGATAAACAGAATAATAGTACTGATAATAAAGAAACTTGTTACCTGAAAAACCCATCCCAAATGTCCATACATATTTTTAATATACAGCATCGGAATACTCAATAGGGCAACAATGAATACACAAAGGAACATAGAGCTGTTCAACAGGTGCATTACCCCATGAAATTTTGTTTTAAAAGAGATGTTTTTTGCGGTGATAACACTCCAGACCGTCTTTCTGAAATTTTCGGCACCACCTTTGTTCCAACGGAATTGCTGAGATCTTGCGGCACTGATCACTACGGGAAGCTCTGCCGGAGTTTCCACATCTTCCAAATATTTAAATTTCCAATTTTTCAATTGGGCACGATAACTCAAGTCAAGATCCTCGGTCAACGTATCCCCTTCCCAGTTTCCTGCATCCAGAATACAATCTTTTCGCCAAATTCCTGCGGTACCATTAAAATTGATGAAATGTCCTTTGGCATTTCGCCCAACTTGTTCCAAGGTAAAATGAGCATCAAGGGCAAAAGCCTGAATTCTGGTCAAGGTGGAATATTCTCTATTGATATGCCCCCAGCGGGTCTGTACCACCCCAATTTCTTCGTCCTTAAAATAAATGACGGTTTTTTTCAACCAATCGGGATCAGGAAGGAAGTCGGCATCAAAAATGGCAATAAAATCCCCTTTGGCAATTTCCAAACCTTCTTTGAGGGCTCCTGCCTTAAAACCTTGACGATTGGTTCTCCGGATGTGGGTAATATCCAAACCGGTTTCCTGTAACTTTTTAATATGTGCAGCAGTATCCACGACAGAATTATCCGTGGAATCGTCCAATACCTGAATTTCCAATTTGCTGGAAGGATATTCTATTTTGGAAATGTTTTCCAATAAGCGTTCCATAACATACTCTTCATTGTAAATGGGGAGTTGAATGGTTACATACGGAATTTCCTTTGGGTCCAATAAATTGTATTTTGGAGCTTCCTGATTTCTTTTTTTATAGCCCAAATAGTTGATTAATAAATTCAATTGCGCAAGGCTATAGAAAAATATCAACAATAGTGCAATACTATAAATGGCAATAATAACGTAAGCAATAATTAGTCCCATATTTATTTAATGCTATATTTAAATATCCAACCAAGGATTTTTATGCCAGCAAATATAGTACCTTTTACAGTACCTGACACCTTTGATACACCAATTCTTTTTTTGTAACGTACTGGTACTTCGGTGTATGTCAACTTCTTTTTTAGCGCTTTCAACTGCATTTCCACGGTCCAACCATAGGTTTTATCCTTCATTTCAAGGGATAACAACTTATCATAACGGATAGCTCTAAAAGGGCCAAGATCCGTGTATTTTGCCCCGAAGAACAATTTCATCAATGTGGTGGCCAATTTATTCCCAAAAACCTGTTGTGGGGTCATTGAGCCTGCTTCACGCAGTGCACTGGTCCGAGATCCTATCACAAAATCTATGTTCTCTGAAAGAATAGGGTGTACCACTTTTGTGAGTTCTTCCGGATAGTCAGAATAGTCTCCATCCATAAATACGATGATATCTGGCTTTTTGGATTGTTTGGCAATATATTCCATACCGCATAGACATGCAAAACCATATCCTTTTCTTTGTTCTGTAAGGACCGTAGCTCCAGCGGCTGTGGCATTGACCACAGTATCGTCTGTAGAGTCATTATTTACAACAATGATTTCAGATACGATCTCGGGAATATCCTTAATGACATGAGCGATGGAATCACCTTCATTAAAAGCAGGGATAATTACTTTGATGTTCGCCATTATCTTAAGTCAGATAATTTGTTTTCCCTTTTAAAACTTTTGAAGCTAAACCACTCTTTGATTTTTTGTCCGTTTTTGTATTTTTCAGCTGATGCCAATTTCTCATTTTTATATTTGAGGCAATATCCGTTTTTTATTCCATCATGCAGCTGACATTTATGGATTATTTTTCCACTTTGATCATAAAATAACCACCAGTTGGCTTTTTTTCCATTTTTGTAATGCCCTTCCATTTCCAATTTTCCATTTTCATGGAAAAAATGCCAGTATCCCCTTCGTTGCCCATTTTTAAAATGTCCTTGCTGGAATTTTTTACCGTTCATATGATAAAATTTCCAGTAGTCCACTTTGTGGTTTCCGGCCAACCAGCCTTCAGATTTAATTTTTCCATTTTTATGGTATTCTTTGTGGTACATCTTTCCTGAAGGGGAAACATGGCCCATAAAGAGTGTCATGAAAACGATTAAACTAAGTTTAGAAAACATCCCTTTGGTTTTTTTATTTGGTCGCGATAAAAAAGAAGACCTAACGGATTTATTTGTTGTTTACCAAATCCATAAGGTCAACATCATTTCCTAATAAAACCTGAGTAGGGTTAATGCGTCCTTCCAAGGGTCCATTTTCCAACTTTAACACGCCTCGAGGACATACTGCAGAACAGACACCACAACCCACGCAACTGGAACGCACAATATTCTCTCCTTTTTGGGCATAGGCTCTTACATCGATACCTTGTTCACAATAGGTAGAGCAATTTCCACAAGAAATACATTGTCCCCCATTCGTGGTAATTCTAAAGCGGGATTTAAAGCGTTGTACGAAACCTAAGTATGCCGCCAGTGGGCAACCAAATCTACACCACACTCGATTTCCAAAAATAGGATAGAAACCTGTTCCAATGACACCGGCAAATACGGCACCGATCAAGAAGCTATAGGTGTCCATAACACTTTGCACCTTAATGCCTAAAACAGTACCTGTTTCGGCAAAAAAGCCATAGAGGGTCATTCCCGTCATCACAAGTGCAAAGAGCAATACCCCGTGAATTAACCAGCGCTCTATTTTCCAGGAAAATAAGGACTTGCTGGAATGTTGTCTGTAGGGGTCCCCAAGTGTTTCGGCCAATCCACCGCAACCACAGACCCAAGAGCAGTACCATCTTTTTCCAAAGAAATAGACCATTACAGGAACAATGACTAGGGTAAGGGTAATTCCCCAAACCAAAATAAACAACCCTAGACCACCAGAACTGATGAGTTCTTTGAGGTTCCAATTAAAAAAGAAATCATAATCCAAAGGAAAGGCATTTTTAAAATCGTACCCTTTGCTATATGATAATTGTAGGCGTACCATAATCTCCGGAATCAAAAACGCAAATACGATTTGAAAGAACAACACAGAGGTAGTACGTACCATTTGATACATATTGTGACGGTACTTAATATACATTCTAACGGCCATTACCACCATTACAACACAATACATAAGACCATAGACGAACCATTGTCCTGCAGGATTTCCACTTAAGCTCTCACTAATGGGATCTGCTAAATAGGTCCAGTTTATGGCATATTCCGGAAGGAAATAAAGGATAAGGTAGAAAGAGACCAGAAAGATAAAAACAAGCCAGGCAACAAAGCCTTTATTGGTAGCACTTTCCAAATAAATACCATTGTTTTTTATTCCCTTTTTTCCTAAAAGCACCACATTGGGAAGAATGAACATCAAAGCTCCAATGATGCCCAATCCAAAGGTTAGGAACCACATGAGGCCTTTGTTTTCTACAATAAAACCTTTTCCGGCAGCTTTGGCAACATTGGCGGCCATCTCATGGGGCTTTCTATAAATGATCTTCCCGTATTCCTTATTTTTTCTGTGTTGGGCGTTTACACTTTCTAAAGTAGAGGTGACCTTAGGGGATAGGGCGGCAACCCCATTAAATTCCTTGCCAACAACATCTTTTTGTATGCGTTCTATAAAGAGTTCACTTTTAATACCATTATCCGCTACAAATTTTTCAAAAGTATCCTGAGATACCTGAAACTCTCCAATAAATGGAAGTACGGTGAATATTCCAAGGCCTACCAAGAAGATAACAAGGCCTATATTTTTTATTGCTTTCATATTATTTTACTTACCTATGCGTTACTGAAAATACGTTTCCAACTTTTCTTTTTTGGCGTAATGGAAGTGCCGAAATCTGCATTGAACTTTGCTACTATGGCAACTTCGTGAAGTGCGTAGAATTCAGGATCAAAATTGGCATCCTTTAAATATTCCATGACGTGTTCTACACTTCGCTCTTCCGTTAGCCAACGATTAAAGATTTCATGGCGCATACGTATTCCAAAGGTGTTGATGCCCAAAAACTTTCGTGTTACTTTATCGAAAGCTACGGTAACACAAATTTTTTCGGTGGCATGTCTCCAGTGAAAATGAACTTCATTCTCCTTCATGCCGCGTTCGCTGAATACCCATCCATAGGTTTGATATTCCACATCCAAAAATTTCGCAGAATTGAACCAATGTCCGGGTTTGTATTCCGTCTTATTCCCACAGATGGTCTGGGCCACGGTTTCACCCATCATACGGCCGGTATACCATACCGCTTCTATAGGTCTGCGATTTCCAATAGGTTCATGTTGCTCGGCACAATCACCAATGGCATAAACATCAGGGATATTGGTTTCCAAATGTCGATTTACTTTTATTCCTCGGCCCAATGCAATGCCGGAATCCTTAAGAAAGGCAATGTTGGGGGAAACTCCTGCAGTAAGGCCAACTACATTACAGGGTATGGTATCCCCTTTATCTGTAGTCACTGCTTTTGCTCTGCCGTTTTCATCGGCAATAATTTCTACGAGATTGGTCTCTAGCCTTAAATCAATATGATGATCTAAAATATGTTCGTTGATCAATGCAGATTCGCCTGCTGGAAGTACACCGTTCCAAAAACTACTTTCCCGAACCAGAAATGTAACCGGAATATCTCTTGTACGTAACATTTCGGCCATTTCTATACCGATCAAACCTCCACCCACGATAACGGCCCTCTTACAGACCTCTTTATTGGGGGCATTAGCTTCCAAGGCGTCTAAATCCTGCTTGGAATACAAGCCTTGTACCCCATCTAAATCTTGTCCTGGCCACCCAAACTTATTGGGTTTGGATCCAGTGGCCAATATGAGTTTATCGTAAGTAATATTTTGTCCATCCTTAATAATAAGGGTTTTGTTTTGATGGTCAACGGTTTCCACATAGCCCTTGACAAGGTCTATCCTATTTTTTTTCCAAAACCAATTTTCATAGGGTTGTGTATGCTCAAACTTCATATGCCCCATATATACATACATTAATGCAGTGCGGGAAAAGAAGTAATCGGTTTCGGCTGAGACAATGGTGATTTTTTTATCGGATAGTTTTCGGATATGTCTTGCCGCGGTAACGCCGGCAATACCATTACCGATAATAACGATCTGTTCCATCTTATATGTTTAATTGAAGGTTGTTAAGGATTATGTCGCTCATAAATATAAGAACTTATTCCAGAGAATTAATTTAGAAAGAATTTAAATATGATAAAAATGCAAATAATTTGTAAGGTTGCAAATATTTTATGTGCATATAAAACTCTGATTTCTAAATCCTTAAAAAATTCATAAAAATAAATCTTTTTTGTAGGGTTGTTAAAATTATAGCGACTTACACCGGTATTAAATGCTAACAAACAATTTAAGATGAAATCACAAATTAAGATTACGATAACTGCAGTAGTACTATTTGCTTTCTCATTTGGACAAGCCCAGAGTACTTCAGAATTCTTTACCAAAGCCGATACTTTCTTCAAGACACATGTAAAGAATGGTAGAGTGGCTTATAAAGCGATAAAAAGTGACCCCGCTTCTTTGAACGAATTAATTTCCATGGCCGAGAATATTACGGTTTCCAAGGCAAATGCCAATGAATATCAAGCTTTCTGGATCAATGGATATAATTTATCTGTCATTAAAGGTATAGTGGACAATTACCCTATAAAATCCCCATTGGATAAAGCGGGCTTTTTTGACAAGATCAAACATAATATTGGCGGTAAGAAAACCACATTAAATGATATTGAAAACAAATTGTTGCGCGCTGTGTATCCAAACGAAGCCCGTTTTCACTTTGTATTGGTATGTGCCGGTCTAGGTTGTCCCCCGATAATAAATAATGCGTATCTCCCTTCCACATTGGATAGCCAATTGGAAAAGCAGACGAAAATAGCTTTGAACAATCCATCTTTCATCAAGGTGAACAAAAACAAAGTAAAAATCTCTCAAATTTTTGAATGGTATACCGGAGATTTTAAGAAGAACGGAAAGAGTTTGGTAGATTATATCAATCAATATAGAACTACACCTTTACCGGCTAAATCAAAAGTTTCCTATTACCCTTACGATTGGGCTTTAAACGAAATAAAATAATAAACACGAATAATCAATTATTAAAACTACTAGAATGAGATCAATGAGAAATTACGCAATGCTTTTTGGATTGCTTTTTGCAACGAGTATAGGATTTGCGCAAGACGATAATACGGACGATACACAGGATAGCGGACAAAGTAATATTCAGCAGTATACTCCCTCAAAATTAATTGGGAAAGGACAATGGGATATCAAATGGTTCAACAACCTGTATACCCAAACAGAAAGTACCTTTACAGAAGGACGAGAGCCTAGACAAACCTTTTTTACGTCTACTTTTGAAATCTATACCGGTGTAGGAGAGAATAAAAGATGGAATGTAGGGGTGATTGCACGTATTCGATCTAATGTTGTTAATGATAGAAGTGCTTTGGATGTATTTAGTTTTGATGGAGCCGAAGATGCACGTTCCGGATTTACGGCCTTTGCGCCCTCTGTTAAATTTGTTCCTTTTGCTAAATTGAGCAATTTTTCCATCCAGAGTTCTATTTTTATCCCCTTGATCGATAATGAAACGGAAAACACCTTTAATGTATTCTTGGATCAGAATGGATTTGTATGGCAAAACCGTTTATTCTATGATTACACTTTCCCAGGTGGAGATTGGCAATTGTTTTCAGAGTTGACCACGGAATTGAACTTTGGTGATGAAGATGAGAGTTTTGCAAACAATAGTCTTAACCTCAATCCAGGACTCTTTTTGAGCTATTTTCCAAGTGCCAACTTTACGGTATTGGTATTGGCGCAACACTCACAACGTTTGGATTTAGGAAATGATTTTACCCAGAATTTTACCGCTTTGGGCGGGGGTGCTAAATTCCAATTGAGCAAAGCGTTGAACCTGGAATTGTTATATACCAATTTTGTACGGGGAGAGAATACAGGTCTTGGACAAACATTTAACATAGGACTACGAGGAATTTTTTAGAAAACATCCTTAAATACCTTATTTTAGAAGCCTTAATCGTATTCGTATGAAAAAATTAGGGCTTCTTTTTTTGCTTTTTATTCAACTGTCCTGTAACAGTCAAACTACAGAAAAGATCAATGGGGTAAGTTTTGTGGCATCCCGGGATGCAGCTACACAGGAAAGTGTTGATGCTGTACTAAACGTCAATGCCAATCACTCTGCAGTGATGCCTTTTGGTTTTATTCGGGATATCGCCTCTCCTGAAATTATTTTTAACACGGATCGCCAATGGTTCGGAGAAACAAAAAAAGGAGCGAAACAGTACATAGAACTGTTACAGAAAAATGGAATAAAAGTAATGGTGAAACCCCAAATATGGATATGGCATGGGGAGTTTACCGGAACTTTAAAGATGAATTCCGAAGAAGAATGGAAAGCTTTGGAGCGTTCTTACGACAAATTTATCCTAACCTATGCGGAATTGGCGCAAGAAACAAAGGCGTTTTCTTTTTGTATAGGTACAGAACTGGAACAATTTGTTGCCAATAGGCCAGAATATTGGAAAGGTCTTATCAAAAAGATAAGAAGCATTTACAAAGGAAAGCTGACGTATGCGGCAAATTGGGACGAATTTACAAGAACTCCTTTTTGGAGCGCATTGGATTATATAGGAGTGGATGCCTACTTTCCCTTATCCGAAGAGAAGACACCTTCTGTTTTGGCGCTTAAAGAGGGTTGGCAGAAGCATAAAGGTAAAATGAAAACATTGTCCCAGGAAACGGGAAAACCTGTTTTGTTTACGGAATATGGGTATCGTAGTACGGATTATAATGCCAAGAAACCTTGGATGTCCAATAGGGAAACCACGGTAAACTTGGAAGCCCAGGTCAATGCCACACAGGCAATTTTGGAGGAATTCTGGAAAGAGGATTGGTTTGCTGGAGGGTTTGTTTGGAAATGGTTCATACATCATGAAAGAGCAGGTGGGGAAGACAATAATAGGTTTACACCACAAAACAAACCTGCGGAAAAAGTGTTACAACGATTGTATAAAATAAAGTAATTTGAAGTATTCTGTCTATTTGTGCTTATTTGTATTCTTTTCGTGTTCAACGAATGGAACCGATGATACTGGTGTAAATACACAAAATGGTACTTCCACTACCTTAGCGGCCATGGTAGATGCCCGAGAGGTCGTTGTAGATAATGTGATTGCCTGTGCTGGAAGCAATGAGGACCCTTCCTTGGTAAGCATTTATCTGTATCCGCGGGAAGGCGTGACCAACATTCGATATTTTGAGACCAGCACGGCAGATCAAGACAAAAACGATTATCAAAATTATACCGAAATGGAAGGCGTTTTGCTTGATGTTTTCAATGGCTATCTATTGCGATACGAAGTAGCCTTGCCTCAAGAAAAATGGATTATCGTGTCTTTTGAAGAAGAAGGGAAGATTCACCTTTCCAATCCCATTCGACTCAAACATCGCACGAAGCCTACAGAGTATCTTCCAGAAAATGTATCGGTGGATATCTCTAATCCCTTAATGCCCACTTTTGTTTGGACAGATGGTGTTTTTGATGATTCAAAAATTTATTTTCATGTAGTTTCCGATACCGAAGAGAATTTGCTGTCCGGAACCTATACCTTTGAGCGGAGGTTCCAATTTTATAATCTCGATAATGTAGTATTGAATATTACAGAAGAAACACCCCCTGAATTGGTATTGGAAGATTCGTATAATTTTACACTATTGGCCGTAAGTGAGGATAATTGGGTGAATTTGTTCGCAGAAGTTAACTTTGACCTTCAATAATAGCCTTTTAGGGCTTAATTTAATACTATATTTACGGCTTTATACGTCATATACGCTATCTTTAGCGAAAAATTGCGCGAACTCTCATGACTAGAGTAATCTTCTTGATTTTTTCATTGTTATTTTTCTTTGGGGGTACCTATGCCCAAGAAGGAAGAATATCCGATGTTAAAATTCAAGGCGTAAAAAGAACCAAACCTTCCTTTGTGAAAAAGTTGGTGAAGGTGAAAGCAGGAAGTGTCCTGGATTCTGTAGCCTTGGAGGAAGATGTAGCTAGGTTGTTGCGATTGCCTTCCGTAGCCCATGCCTATTTTCAGGTATTTCCAGCAGATAATAACCAATACAATGTATTCTATAATATTGAGGAAAATTTTACGCTAATTCCCTTTGCCAGTGTGTATAGCTCTACCAACGATGAGTTTGCTTTTAGGGTAGGGTTGCAAGAATTTAATTTTCTGGGTAGAAATATCACCTTGGGTGGTTTTTATCAGTACGATGTATTCAATTCCTATGGAGCGGGAATACGGGCGCCCTATCTGTTTGGAAAGAAATGGGGAATAGAACTAAATTATCAAAACCTGACGACCCAAGAACCTGTTTTCTTTGATAATGGCACGGCAGATTATAGATACAATAATACTTCCTTTGAAGTCTTGGCATTGCATGAATTCAATGTTCGGAATAAAATTAGTTTTGGCGGAAGTTTTTTTACGGAAGACTATTCGTATTTATTCGGAATAACAAGCCCCGAAGTGCCCCTAGCTCTTGTTGTGGACAAGTATCTCTACAAAGTGCTGTACCATTATGACAATATTAAATACTTCTATCAGTACCTGTCGGGTTTTAAAAGCGACTTAAATTTTCAGTATGTTCAGAGTACCGATGAGCGTTTGCCAGAGTTTGCCATCGGATTCAATGATTTTGCCTACTACCTTAGGGTAGGAGAGAAAGGAAATTGGGCCAGTCGTCTACGACTAGGTATTTCCAGCAATATCGATAGCCCCTTTGCTCCCTTTGCGGTAGATAATAACCTAAATATTCGAGGGGTGGGAAATACTATTGATCGTGGAACAGCCGCTATTGTCTTAAATACCGAATACAGACACACTTTGGTCGATAAAGATTGGTTTGTTCTACAGAGTAATGTTTTTATCGATGGGGGATCCTGGCGGAATCCTGGGGGAGACTTTAGCGACTTTGGCGATAATCAAAACCTGAGGATCTATCCTGGAGTGGGATTGCGCTTTATTCATAAACGTATCTTCAACGCTATTTTTAGGATAGACTATGGGTATGGTATTACCAGGGACTCGGAGCGAGGAGTTGTTTTTGGTATTGGACAATATTTTTAAGAATGTCTGTTTTGTTTCCAAGCGTTAGGCTAAAGACTTCATTTTGAGGGTAGAAAAAGTGTCGATTTTTCTATTTTATTTGAAAAATAATTAATTTTATGAGGCTTGAATAAAATTTAGGCACCCTTTTTGGAGTTTACTATATAGAGGCATTTATGAAAGTATGAAAAAAGTATTCCCAAACCCTAGATATCAAAAAGTAATGACCCTGCTGTTTCTCAGTGTGGTATTTTCTTCTTTTTCCCAAGATTCCCTTCGTACGGCGATTGCGGAACAAGGGGATGGCATCTATTCTATCTTAAGAAAGCAAGGAATAGATCCTACCAAATTTTACAAGGATTTTATACAATTGAACAAAGCTTGGATCAAAGATAGCACCACCTTAGTGGTTGGACGTTCTTACAAGATACCCAGAGGGGTTTTGGATAGCGTTTCTGTAGCTACGGCAAAGATTTCCGATGCCACGATAACTACCGATTCCCCCAAAAAAATCGTAAAGGGAAATGCGCCGACCGTGAAAACTTCGGTTCATCCAATTTTTGGCGATGCCTATGAAAAAGTTTCAGAAAAGAGTGAGCGTTTGGAAGGTGCGGTGTACTATCTTATCTCAGGACATGGGGGACCAGATCCCGGTGCCGTAGAAAAATATAAGGGAAAAACTATTGCTGAAGATGAGTATGCTTATGATATCACCCTGCGTTTAGCTAGGGAATTATTGTCCCACGGAGCCAAGGTTTATATTATCATTACGGATTCCAATGATGGTATACGCGATAAACGCATTTTGGAAATTGATCGTGATGAACGAGCCTATCCCTCGGAGAAGATTCCACTCAATCACACCAAACGATTGAAACAACGTGTTGTAGCGGTGAACAAACTGTTTCGGAAAAATATTGGAAAATACCAACGCCTTATTGTTACCCATATCGATAGTAGGAGCAAAGGACAAAATATTGATGTGTTCTTTTATCATCACGAGAAGAGTAAAAATGGAAAGCGTTTGGCAGAAAGCATTCATACTACCTTTCAAAAGAAGTACAAGAAGTATCAACCCAACAGGAAGTACTCCGGCACTTTTTCGGATCGCAGTTCACTCTATCTCGTAAAAAATACACTACCTGCCATGGTCTATATTGAAATTGGGAATATTAAAAACCCAAAAGACCAGCGCCGAATATTAGATCCAGATAATAGACAGGCACTGGCCAAATGGATTTCGGAAGGGGTATTAACAGATTTTGAGAAGTAGGAATCGTATCATTTATTTTTTAGATTTTAAAAAAGCATAAATCCCAGAGAAGTCCGTTTCTATATACCCCTGTTGCATGGCTAAGGCATAGAGTTCTTTGGTGTTGTTTAAAGAAGGGGTTGCAATGCCTTTTTCATAAGCTGTTGTTGCTGCAAGATGCAGATCTTTGTGCATCCATTGTAACGGGAAATTGGCCTCTAAATCATTAGCTTCCATTTTTGACCGCACCAATTGGAGAAATGGAGCCACCACAGGTGTCTTTAGTAAAACATCGAACAAAACGTTTTCTGCAATGCCCATTCCCTGGCCCAGTACCATGGCCTCACTAAAAGCCATCATAGATTGGGCAAGAAGACTATTGATCAGCATTTTCATATTAGACCCTTGGCCAATAGCTCCTAAGTATACCGTTTTTTGCCCCATAAGGTCCAAAAGGGGGTGTATATGATCAAGATCTTCTTTGGCAGCTCCAACCAGGAACAATAGTTCCCCTTTTTCCGCAGGAGCTTTTGTTCCTGCTACTGGCGCATCCATGTAACGAATACCTTTTTCTGCAGCTATACGTCCCATCTCTTCTGCAAAAGAAGGGTTTACTGTACTACAATTGATCCAAAGCCCCCCTTTTTTCATCGCAGTTAAAAAGCCATTTTTTCCCAAAGCCAGCTGACGCACTACTTCGGGCGTGGAAAGCATAGTGATGATGAGGTCACTTTCCAAGGCCACTGCTTTTGGGGTTTTAGCCCATAAAGCACCTTGTTCCAATAAGGATGTAGCCTTGTCCTTTGTTCTGTTATGTACAATGAGCTTATGCCCCCCTTTTTGAAGATTGGAAGCCATGCGTACACCCATGATTCCCATCCCGATAAAACCAATATTTTTCATGTTTCTTATTTTATGCAAAAATGAAAATTAAGACAAAAGAGAAATATACTAGAATGTCAAGAATAGTCTTTTTCGGTCAAAAAGATTGAATTTCCATCTTTTTCCGATGATCCATAAGGTATTTTTTGGGGGAAGTGCCAAATTTTTTGCGAAAGGCTTTAATGAAATGGGAGGTGCTTTCATATCCAACGGCAAAAGCAATCGTTCCAATGGATTCATTCTTTGTTTTGAGGAGTGTTGCAGCCATATTCAATCGTTTTTCAATAAGCCATTTTTTGGGAGGCATATGAAATTTGGATTTAAAGTCGCGACGGAAAGTACTGATGCTACGGCCTGTTAAGTAGGCGTAATCTTCAATATCCAAAGGCTTATGGAAGTAATCGGACATAAAACGTATGATGTCGATACGTGTTCTTTGTTTTAAAGTCTGAAGCTTACTAAGAAAAGCGCTTCCCTGAGGAGAAATAGCGATCAAATGAAGGAATTCCAGCAATTTGGTATGCGTAAATTGATGGTTTTCTGCATTCCGGTATAGTTTTAAGAGACTTTCTACATATAATCGTAAGGGAACGGCATAGGGTATTTTGAGGAGGGATGAATTCGTATCGGGAATGCGTTGCTCAAAATTCTTCAAAAAACCATCGATTAAATCGGCATCAAAAAAGAAAACCAAGGCTTGAAAAGGTTTCTTTTCCGGAATGATGTCGGTGACCATATACATTCCTTTGGGCAAAAATACCAGCTCATTCTTTTTTATCGTTGTGTGATGGATATCGTGTTCTATGAGCAAGGAACCTTCAAGAATCAAAGTTATAGCATGGGAAGATAGGTAACGCTCGTTATTGAGGTCGACGCTAAACGTTTCTTTATACAGAATGCAAGAACTGCCATCAACCAGTAGTTTTTCAATATTGGGATGTTGGTAAAAGGCATAGGGTACCACTTTCATAGAATTAAGGTAACAATTTTAACTGAAATAAACAGAAAATAAGCCCAAATACGGAAAGTAAGTGGCCTTTTAGTCCAAGTCAATCCCTAAATTAGGAAATAACATGTCTTTTATAGTAGTCATAAAGCGAATCTGGACCTGCGCCCAATATTTTTTTGACATGGATTACCGAAAAATGATATTGTAATCGGAATCTACCATTCTCTTTATACTTCCTGGAAGAAGTCACTACATATTGTGGGAGGACTTTAAACTTGGCTACTTTATAGATGCGGCCTATGAATTCCCCATCCTCATAAATGATATAATCTTCATTAAAACCCTTATTTTCTTTAAATAAGGCTTTGGTAATAAATAAGGATTGGTCTCCACCACGGCACATTTTGTGATTCACACGCGTCCACCAGGCCATGAATTTTAAAAACCGACTTTGGCTATCGAATTTCATGCGAAAACAACCTACTGTGGCTCCTTCTTCAACAGCCTTTAAGATGCGACTACAAAACTTGTAGGGAGGTAGTGTATCTACGTGCAAAAAATACAGAATGTCGCCCGTGGCATAGTTTGCTCCAATATTCATTTGTTTTGCCCTGCCTTTAGGAGCTGGGATAACAGTAGCACCCAAATTTTCCGATATAGCAACCGTATCATCCGTACTGCCGCCATCAATGACTAAAATCTCCCGAATATTGGTAGGTTCGCTATTTTCTCTAATATGGCGTATTACCGAACCAATATGATGCTCTTCATTCAGTACGGGAATAATAATGCTGATGGTTTTGGGACTACTTTGCTTCATTCAAGCTCCAATCATATTTTAAGTAAGATACCTTGGCCTTAGGCGAAATCGTGGTTTTTGCGTATTTGTTGATATAATCTTTCAACGAAGTTCCCTTTTCCGTGAAATCTTTTTTATACCATTTAAAAATCTCGGAAAGTTGCGCTTTATCCGCAGTGATTATATTTCTAGTGGTGTCATTTACGAAGTCTATCGAAGCTGCTTCCAATTGCTGTTCCATTTGAGCAGCTGTAAAAGCTTTGTTGACCAATTTTGGACAAGAGAATGAAGCGCAGTTGATAGCAAAATGAATCCGAGGTTCGTTCATTTTTCGCAAAATTTTATGTTCTATATCTCCCAAAGAAACTTTTTCGTTGCCAATAGGAACAATTTTTTTGCCCCAAGGGCTTTTAATGCGCTTAATGCTTGTAGTAGGATAATTATCAATAATCAACTTTACCGTAGCGGCATTATATAGATTGATATAGTAAGCTAATTTTTCATTTTTAGGAGCACTTTCCTCAGGAACATTTTGGGCTAAGGTGGTCAAATAGGCGTTTAAGGCATCGGCATCCTGGGCAAAACCTTTATAGTCTACATTACCTTGATCATTCACGTATTTTTTCAACAAACTGTTCCACGGACCGTGATCTATAGCTTTTATTTCTTTGGGACTTTCAGTGGCCTGCACTTCTTTGGTTTCAATAATTACCTCTTCCACGGCTTCTTTTTCCTTCTCTAGTTCTTGCACTTCTTCTTCTACAGTTTCGGCAATTGGTTCTATAGTTGCTTCCATTGCAATTTCTTTACGATCATCTTCAAGAACTACATTCTTTTCCTCTTTTTTAGAAGTTTTGAGTTCCTTTTGAACAGCATTCTCCGTACTAAGGGCAATTTCTTGGGCAGGAGCAGTAATTTCTTCAGGGGTTGCCACAATTTGGGAGTCTTGCGCTCCTTCCGTGCTAGTTACTGCAACAGGGGTGTTTTCGGTGACCGTAGAGGTTTGTTTGGCAGCCTTGTTATTGCCACAAGAAAAGAATAGGGCCACTGCAACGGGTAACATAAGTACGTTCATAATTCTTTGTTTTGAAAAAATCATAGATAAATCAATCACTTCTTCTATTTTGACGTGTTAATTGCAATTTTCTTACGGAAATTCGATGAAGTGTTTACAAACCCATCTAAAATAAAATTTGGGAACCTCTCCTAATGGAAAAATCCCCAAATTTAAATGCACAAAATAGGCAATAGTATTTAGCAACAGCCACCGCCGTTATAATGCCAGGTACTCTCGCTAATATGTATTTGATCGTTTGCCTTGGCCAAAGCATCTGCAGTCTTATCACAAACTGCCAAAGGCTGATTCTGCATTAGAACATGTCCGTTATTATCATCAAAATATTCTTCATCCCCGTAATAAATCGCGGTTTTCCCGGTAAATACACAAGGGCCATCTTCCGGCATGGGATCCTTGATTGCAGCTACTTCAATAGACTCTATATAAATCAGTTCATCTGTTGGATAGTGATTGGGAGAAAGTACTCTGTACGATTTTCTGGCCCTGATTTCGATAGTCCCGAAACCTGCATCGGTCAATGCCTTTACATAGTCTTTTATCGGAATACTGCCACTAAGACAAAGTGCACGTAACCTATCATCATTTCTAAGGGCATCGTTCATGGGTTGTTCACAAGTGGGGTCGCTCATGACCAGGCGCCCGTGAGGTTTTAATACACGATACATCTCGTCCATAGCTTTCTTTAAATCTTCCGCTTTGAAGATGTTGAAAAGGCAATTTTGAGCTGCTATATCCATGCTATTATCTGCAATGGGAAGATTTAAGGCATCTCCTTTTACCAAATTTACATACTCACTTTTGAACCAGTCATTTTCAAGCTCGGCAATTTTAAAATTTTCTCGGGAAGCCTGTAACATTTCATCCACAACATCCACTCCGGTGACACCGCCTTTTTGACGTGAAAAATAAGAGAACTGAAGTAATTCCATTCCCCCTCCTACACCAACGTATAATACCTTGGGGTCATTGACCAAATCCTGTGCGGAAACCGTGCTTCCACAACCGTAATTCATTTCCTGCATAATTTTAGGGATAGATAATCCCGGAAACTGCCAAATAGGGTTGGTTGTACAACAAAGGCCAACATCGGGGGTTAGGGCTGCATCTTTGTACAAATCGTTAGTTGCTTCTAAATAACTCATATTTTTTCTTTAGTTATATTCTCAATTCATTTGCTGTCACTTCTAATTCCAGACGAATTTCAATACTATTGGATGGACAGCCAGATCCAATAATCAAGGTTCGTTCTTTTCAAGAAAGCTGAAAAGAAGTTACAGTTCTTTCAACAATTCTTTAAAGAGTTTTATCATCTTCGGTTCCGTGCTACCGGCTATCGCTATAATTTCTGCAATATCCACGGGTTTAAGGTTGTCCGGGTCGCATTCATCTGTTAAGACAGATACGGCTACTATAGGTAGTCGTAAATGATTGGCAACTATTACTTCCGGAACAGTACTCATTCCAACGGCATCAGCTCCCATGGTTCTTAACATGCGGTATTCTGCCCTGGTTTCCAATTGTGGACCCACTACGGAAGCGTATACTCCTGTTTGGAGAGAAATCCCTTCCCTTTGGGCAATGGCCGTAATTTTGGCCCGCATTTCACTATCATAAGGATTGCTCATATCTACAAAACGATCTCCAAAATCGGCAACATTCTTAAATGCCAAAGGAGATCCTCCCTGTAAATTAATATGGTCCTCGATCAACATCATATCACCTTTGGTATACTCCAAGTTGATTGCTCCTGCAGCATTGGATATGAAGAGTTTTTTAATGCCCAATTGATGCATTACACGAATGGGGTAGGTAACATCTAGAAGATCATAGCCTTCATAAAGATGAAAACGCCCTTGCATGACCACTACTTTTTTGCCTTCAATAGTACCATAGATCAATTTTCCAGTGTGAAATTCCACGGTCGCCAATGGAAAAAAGGGAATATTGTTATAGTGGGCCGCTATTGGGTTTTCTATCTCATCGGCCAATTGCCCCAAGCCAGTGCCCAGGACTATTCCTATTTCTGGAGCATCGAACCCTTTACTTTTTAAATAGGCCGTGGATTCTTCCAGCTGTTTATGCGTCATGCTTTACGGTTTTAAGAAAAGGTTGGAATGCTTCAATATGAGCAATATCCTGATAGGTGTCTACATCATTCTTGGGCTCCAATACCTTTGTATTTTTGTTTGCTAAAGTATTATAAGTATCCTGAAATACGGTTTCTGTACCCCATTCCTTGTTTTTAAAGAGCTCCGGAGTATAGGTTGTACATCCTAAAAGATAATAGCCTCCATCTTCTGCCGGACCAATGACATAGTCATGATCGTTCAATTGATCAAAGGCATCCGCAATATCAGCTTCCGTTAAATCGTACATATCACTGCCGATCACTACTATTTTTTCAAAATGATCTTGAAATCCAGCTTTGAACGCATTATCCATGCGTTCTCCCAAATCTGCTCCTAGCTGTAATTTTTTGTCATAAAATGTATTATCCCAAATATCATCTTCCCAAATGGATTCTGAATAAAACACTTGCTTGGAGGCTTTGAGGTTTTTGGTAATCTTCTTGGTGTGTTCCAGCAAAAAGACATAAATGTCCAAAGCAATTTCATTGCCCGTTACAGCGGCCAATCTGGTTTTGCACTTCCCCAATTCAGGGTTTCGTGTAAATATGAGCAGTAAATTTTGTTTTTTTTCTTTCAAGAATTTATGGTTTACATCATGTAAGTTGTCCTTTATTGGTCAACTTTTTTTTACATTACTTACGTCAAACCAGAATCAAGAGTTATTCCTCCGCTACGATAAAGATTCTTTGTTTTTTGCTCGTAACCATGACGGACAAAGATACGCTTTTGCGTTAAAAAGAAAGAAGGGCCCATAAAATTATAACAGAGTTTTAGGGATAAACTTCGGTTGGAAAGAGCCGGTCAATATGTTGTTAAGGGATAAAACATAATTACGAATTGTGGATTACAAATTCTTGCGAATTCAAGGAAATTTAGGGTTAAACGGAAGTGACGGGTGAATGGCGGGCGAAATACGGCCTTAAAAATTGGGAGGATAGCCCCTGAATCGTAGTATTGTAGTATCCATTAAAAAATAGAATCATGAAGCAACCGGAATTGGGCCAAAAGATTTTGGCATTGAGACAACAAAAGGGACTTACCCAAGAGGAATTGGTGGCCCAATGCAATATTAGTGTTAGGACCATTCAACGTATAGAGGCTGGAG
The DNA here is from genome assembly GCF_043678055.1 of Spongiimicrobium salis. Taxonomy (NCBI): domain Bacteria; kingdom Pseudomonadati; phylum Bacteroidota; class Flavobacteriia; order Flavobacteriales; family Flavobacteriaceae; genus Spongiimicrobium; species Spongiimicrobium salis. Next base: position 254,544 of record NZ_JBHEQA010000004.1, on the reverse strand, counting down.
AAGTCATTCCTCGAAGCTATACGGTAAAATCTATTTTGAATGCTTTGGATTATGATATAGGGCAATTGCAATTTGAAGAATCCCGAGTCAGTCAAGAATTTAAAAAATTATTCCTGTTCACTATAGATGATGATAAGGAAGCAGGTTTTCTCATAAGACAATTAAATATTGCCTGGATATGTGGATTAATCTATTTTCTGCTGGGCTTTCTTGAAACAGGATTGTATTTGTCGCGATTTTTTGAAGGGGAGTTGATTCTGGGCAAAGTGGGATATATTAGCATAGAACTGATTACATTAGGGACTTTTATTCTCTTTATGAGAGGGTTCATTTTGACTGGAAAAATTGTAAAAAATTACTTTTTGAAGATTGCTGCCTTCATTACAATTTTTGTGAGTGGCTTATTTTATGTCTATGATATTCTTTCCCTTTTTATTGACGAGTTTAGCGTAGATTTTATTTTGGGGGCTTCATCCATCGCTTTTGGAATGATCTCTATCTTCTTTGGGATAGCACTTTTTCGTCTCCAACCTATTATTGGTTCGTTGGCAGCGGTTGCAGCAGTTTTTGAACTTATTGCTTCCTTCTTTTTTCTAACCGTAATTCTTAGTTGGATAGGTTTAATATTTTTACTGCCTGCAGTCTTATTGGAAGTAATACTGCTCTATAAGATGATGGAAATGTTGAGCGCCAAACAAACTGAAATACAAATGCAATAAAAAATCAAATAACGAGTAGTCCAAACCCAAATGCCTTTGACAACATGCCAAAGGTATTTTGGTTGTTTTTACTCTTCCGTGATCGCATCCGTCATTTCTTTGGCTAAAGCTTCCAGGTCAATTCCCAATACCTCCTTATTTACAAGAAGAACTTCTTGTTTTAAGGTGGTGGGAAGTTTGGAATATCCATCTTTCGCGCCTAGAATCATACCGGCTACGGCAGCTACGGTATCATTATCTCTTCCGTAGTTGACAATGAACTGCATGGTCTTTTTAAAATCCCCTTCGCCAAATACTAAGGCCGAATATAAAATTTCCCAGATTTCCCCGGCATGAAAAGCAATGGCTTTTTGGTTTTTTTCCAATACACGATAAACAAATTCCTGCTGTACCCACTGCAAAGAGGTGCCTTGGTATCCTTTAGGTATTTTGGGAGGAATACTGTCCAACAGATAATCGGCATCAATAATAGCGGAAGGATCGTTCACCAGTAAAGAATCATTGATGTTAATTTCTTTAGAGGCAATAACCGTTTTTTGGGCAGCATCGGCAATGGAGTAGGAAAGTCTTGAAATTAACCTGCTGTCCTGATATCCTTTGGGGTCTACAAAAATTGCCGCTTGAAGAATGGTATCCATATCTTTTGTTTTCAATGCCGTATTGCACATGGCAGCAACAATTCCCGAAATATCCCGAGCATAGCCCAAGTCAAAAAGAGTATGTTCATAGGCAATATTGTAGGCCCTTTCAGGGTCAGACGCCCATAGACCGAACATAGGGGTATAGAGCATGCCGGCACAAGACATTTCTCCTCCGTAAAATCTATTTTGCGCCTCTTGATAGGCTTTGGGGCCTTTTTGATAGGCAAGGGCAACCCTGACCCATTCTTTGATCCAATCCACTTTTTTAAGTTGTTGGTCCAGCATATCGGGATTGGAAAGGGCATCATCATCCGCCAATTGTGGAAGTAAGGATTGATAATAGTCCACAATAAAATCCGCAAAATGTTTCGCATTCAAATCGTTTTTATGCTGTACTACATATTTCGTAGCTAGGTATTTCCAACGGGTATCGTCTGTAGTGGCGCCTGCCACCAAATTATGCCCCCAGGGCCCTTCGGGAGAACGCTCGCGTATGGTAGGGGTTAAGCCTAGTATGTAGCCATATTGTTTTTGGATATCGTAACGATTCCACATTTCAGTAGATGCCCCCATGGCATCGCCAATGGCAGAGCCTACCAAAGCTCCCAATACTTTATCATAATATGTGGCCTTGTCCAATTTCAGTGGTGTAGCGGCATAGCTGCTTTTTTGAGGGGTGGGAATTGTTGGGGACGACGCATCGCGACAAGAAAATAGAAGGAAGAAAAGAAGGGGTAGAATACGATATTTCATGACAGAATCATTTTATGCGCCATCTGTAAAAGGATTGTTTTTTCAGAAATGCTGCGTTCCAAGGGCAATTGCGCTAGACCAATTAATCGGCGCATCATTTCAATCCCCGCCATTTGTCGGACCAATTTAGAATCAACACTAAGGGGATATTGATTTTCTATCAGGTTCAGGATGCGATCTTCCCCAGTGGTCAATATCAGATGCCCGGCCAATACGCCTAGATCAAATTCGGCAAAACCAACAAAACTGAACTCGGGATCAATTACGAAAATATGATCGTTCGCGCTCATCCAACTTCCTGGATAATAATCCCCGTGCAATAATACATTTCCTTTGGATAAGTAATGTTCCCCAATTGCGGCGATCTGCGCCTTGAGTTGATGATCTTGTTTATACTTCATGGACAACTCCTGAAGACCGTTTTGAATGGCATCCAGATCAAATCCATTATCCTCTTGAAAAGGCAAAACAAAAATGTGTTGATGGTTTAGCTTGCGCAAAATTATATTTTCCGGGAAATCCTGGGGGGCACTGGCCGTATGCACCAAGTGAATGATGCGAATCAATTGCGCTTGTTGTTGTTCCGAAACGCTTCTTTGTTGATACACTAGGGTCATGTCTTCACATTTCCCTAAATCCTGCAATTGCAACAGATAGTTTTGAGCGTCGTAATGAAGGACCGAGGGAGTATGGGGGCGCATAGCTTCACTGTCAATGGTTTTATAAAACAATTGTTCTACGTGAATGCGATCTAAAGGGGCTTCTATATCCTGATATTTTTGCACATAGGGTCTGGACTGTTTTAAGATAAAGGAACGCTGATCTGTAATGATCCGCAATACCACATTCATATTGCCCTCCCCCGCTATGGCCACCTGCTGTATGATCTCTTTGGGATGCAACCAGTTTTTGGAATGTAAATAGGCCTGGAGTTCTTTAGGGGCTATATGGGCGTCAATACTAGTCAAAATTACAATGCTTTTATGAGGTGATTAATCTTCTATGATAATTAATTTGTCCTAAATGATAGGTTAAATGTGTGGTTAGGTGAATCAGCATATACGCTATGGATGTTTTTTGGGAAAATACCTGCAGCGGATATTCTTCTTGCAAGGTTTCCGGTGCTAATAGATCCAAAGTTTCCAGAACCACCCTTTTGGTTTCTTCTATTTTTGACAAGAGCTCCGCTCTAGGGACGTCTTTAAGTGAAAATTCCAGCTCGCGTTGTCTTTGGTATTCAAAATTCCCCAATGTAGCTCCTATAAAGGTATTTAGATTGCCAATAAGATGCAGGCAGAGATTACCTCCGGAATTGTTAATGTTTGTACCGATTTTCCAAAGATCTTTTTCATCTTCATAATTGGAAATTTCGGCACTTAGTTTGTCGAGATTACGCTCATAGAGTTGTTTTAGACTTGATATAGGCATGATGAAAAAGAAATAAAAGTTCAAGATAAATAAAAAATGATCTGCTTTTTAGGTTTTACTGCAATTTTATAAAGGATATATTTGTCCGTTATAAAATAATACTATAATTTTGCCCTATAATCTATTGGAAAATGTTTTCAAAATCCTGTGAATATGGCTTAAGAGCGGTGATTTTTATTGCTGGGCAAAGCCTTAAAGACAATAAGGTAAGTTTGCGTATTATCTCGGAAGAGATCAATTCTCCCCAAGCGTTCACGGCTAAGATATTGCAGCAACTTACGCGAAGTAAGATCGTTAAATCGATCAAGGGCCCATATGGCGGTTTTGTGATAGAAGCGGAGAAGATGCAGACAAAACTGAGTGAGGTGGTAAGCGTCCTAGACGGAGATGCCATCTACACCGGATGTGGTTTAGGCTTGAAACAGTGCGATGCGAATTCGCCATGCCCCTTACATTATAAGTTTGTAGAAATAAGAAATGATTTAAAGGTTATGCTGGAAAGTACCACCTTGAAGGCTGTGGTCGAGGATATGAATGCGGATGTAATTATCTTAAAAAGATAAAAAATTTAAAACTATAACGGATAAAAAGGTCTTTTAATCTTTTTTAAAATGAAATACCGATATCAATGTAGCATTGCTCTTGTTTTTCTCTGGATAGGCTTTGTCTCGGCCATTAGCTTTATGGAAGCTTGGTTAAAGTTTCAAGCTCCGGGCATAAGCACGGAATTAGGATTGGGAATAGGACAATTGGTCTTTAAGGCACTGAATAGGGTAGAGATAGGCCTGGGAATCCTCTTAGGGACTGTCCTAGGATTTTATAAAAATAGGGGGCAAAGAAAAAGTACGCTACTGTTTTTATGGGTTCCATTGCTCTTGTTGGGGCTTCAAACATTTTGGTTACTCCCCGAACTGGATGTACGGGCCAGCATGAGAATTCAAGGTGAGATGGTACCCAATAACAGGCTTCACCTTTGGTATGTACTTATGGAAGTGGCCAAGTTGGGCAGTTTACTGATTTTTGGAATAGCGCTGCTGAGAAAGATGGGCCTCCGACACCCCAAAAATAAATAATGTTTAAAACTAAAAAAGATGAATAATACAGCAACACAAATGGTTTCATTTACAAAGAACTTGGTATACAATGAAAATAGACCGCAAGTGGAAACCTTGCTAAAAACAGCAAGTTCCAAGGAGGTTCGTATTCTCATGAAGAGTGGCCAAATAATGAAAGAACACAAGGCGCCATTTCCTATTGTGGTAGCACTTGTGGAAGGGGCAATTTACTTTGGTGTAGCGGGTAAGAAGCAGGTATTGAAGAAAGGAGACCTCATTGCCTTGGATGCCCATGTCCCTCATGATTTAAGTTGCATTGCAGATTGTATCATCCGTTTGTCCATTTCACATCAAGATGCTGTGGAAAGAGTCAAACAAAATGTTGAAGATACGGTCTCCCTTGATCATAAGAGAAAATGAAACAGATAGAAACTAGGGAAGATATCTTTCTCTTGGTCTCCACCTTTTACCAAGCGATACGGGAAGATGCATTGTTGGGTCCAATTTTTAATCAGCATTTATCTGAAGAACAATGGCCTCCCCATCTGGAAAAACTTACCGATTTCTGGGTTACCGCCTTGTTTGGAGTGGCCTGCTTCAAGGGAAACCCAATGCGGGCCCATAGACAGGTAGATGAACATCTAAACTATACCATGAATCAACTTCATTTTGGGAAATGGCTGCAATTGTGGTTTCAAACCATAGATCAATTGTACGTAGGTGAGCTTGCTGAGCGGGCCAAAGATGCTTCCCGAAGAATGGCTACGAATCAATATCTGGCGATCTGGAAAAATAGACCGCAACACTAATATGAATGCAAGGTTTAGATTTTAAATAAATAAAAAAATGAGTATCTATCAAAGTTATTTCGGAGAGTATCAAAAAAGAATAATGAGTTATGCCCCATTGGCCATCATAGGCCAGAGCTGTTTGGGTTCTGTTGCCGCCATGTATATATTGATCAATGGAAATACCACATTGAATATGGTACAATTGTTTATAGTAACCATACTCTGTATGTTTTATAATGGCGCTATTTTATCACAGCAAAAACCAAAAATTAGTTTTAATTTGCTTATCGCAAGCGTTGTGGTGAGCAGTATCCTTATTATTATCAATGCCTGAGCAATTTGTGTTAGTCGATATAAGGGTGTCGTAAAAACCCATATTGGAGCTTTGCTCCGGTTTAAGAAGTGTAAAATGTATAATTTCTCATGTAGAATGTACATGGTATTTCCTAGGTTTCCTTTGTACTTTTGATATGTAATTAAAACAGAAAGGAGATTTTATATGATGACTTGGAAAGATGTCATACATTTTTCGGTAAAAGGAAACCCAGATCCGGACAAACGAGTTGTGAAGACCGAAAAGGAATGGAAGGAATTGTTGACACCAGAGCAATTTCGGATTACTAGAAAGAAGGGTACTGAAGCTGCTCATAGCGGAGCGCTCTGTAGTGTTTATGATGAAGGCCAGTATCACTGTATTTGTTGCAATAGTCCTTTGTTTGATTCCTCGATCAAATTTGGTTCGGGAAGTGGGTGGCCAAGTTTTACGGCCCCAATAAAGGAAAATGCCATCAAATATGAAAAGGACAGCTCTTTCGGGATGGTGCGTGTTGAGGTCATGTGCAATACCTGCGATGCGCATTTGGGACATGTGTTCCCAGATGGTCCGGAACCTAGCGGATTACGTTACTGTATAAATTCTGAATCAATTCAAATAGAAAGGAAAAAAATATGAATCAAAAAAAAATACAAATGGCCACTCTTGGGGGTGGATGTTTTTGGTGTGTGGAAGCGGTTTTTCAGGAAATAAAAGGCGTGGAAAAAATCGTTTCGGGATATACTGGGGGAAATGCCCCGGGAAGACCTACGTATAGGGAGGTCTGTTCTGGTTTAACGGGCCATGCTGAGGTCATTCAGGTTTCTTTTGATGAAAGCCTAATTTCATATAAGGATATTCTGAACGTATTTATGACGAGCCATGATCCTACTACCTTAAATCGTCAGGGCGCGGATCGTGGTACCCAATATCGTTCGGTGATTTATTACCATGATGAGATACAGCAAGAGGTAGCCTTAGAAGTCGCTCAGGAAATGACGTCCTATTACGAAAATCCCATTGTCACGGAAATTAGCCCTTTGGGTGTTTTTTACGAGGCGGAGGACTATCATCAAGATTATTATAGGAACAACCAAAGCCAAGGCTATTGTAGCGCTGTAATCACTCCTAAATTGGTAAAATTGCGGAAAATGCATGCCGATAAACTAAGGAAAACTACGGTTTAGCATTATTACAAAGGATGCTTGGGCATCAACCATAAAAAAACCCGAACAACTTGTTCGGGTTTTTTATGTGGTACCTCCAGGAATCGAACCAGGGACACACGGATTTTCAGTCCGTTGCTCTACCAACTGAGCTAAGGTACCAGCGCTGTAAGCGGGTGCAAATATAATTTCAATTTTAGGATATACAAACAAAAATGCAAAAAAAGGTGTTTGTTTTTTTACATTTTTAGACCTTTGCCCTATGAATCTGATCATTGATGCCGGAAATACCATGGTGAAACTCGCTGTGTTTGACAAAGATACCCTCTTGTCCAAGGTGAAAATTGCGCTTTCTGATTTTTCAGGTCAACTTAAACTTATTTTTGAAGAATTTCCTAATATTGGACATGCCATTGTTTCTTCTGTGGGGAATTTGGGAAAGAAAGATATTCAAATAGTGTCCTTATTCTGTAAGGTGCACGTATTGGACCATAGTTCCTTGGTCCCTTTTAAAAATTCTTATGCTACGCCCCAAACTTTAGGGGTAGATCGCATTGCCTTGGCTACGGCCGCTTTCTATGATAACCCAAACGGGAATACTCTAATTGTGGATGCGGGAACCTGTGTGACCTATGATATGGTGAACGATTATGGAGAATATTTGGGGGGAGCCATTTCTCCAGGTATTCATATGCGTTACAGGGCGTTACACCGGCAAACTTCTAAATTGCCCAAACTTGCTCCTGAGGACATCATTGATATTATCGGGAACTCTACCGAAACCGGAATCCATAGCGGAGTAATTAATGGGATTTGCAATGAAATTGATGGTGTAATCAACCAATATAGTGCACGTTTTATAGATTTAACAGTTATTTTAACAGGCGGTGACGCTCAATTTTTGTCAAAACGATTAAAAAATACCATATTTGCGAATTCTAATTTTCTCCTTAGAGGCTTAAATTATTTACTGGAATACAACAAACACTAAATGATAAGAAAAATCGTAATTGCAATACTATGCTGTGCAGCTAGTGGCATATACGCTCAAAATAGTTCAGCGTCGCCTTACTCTTTTTTTGGTATTGGGGAGCTGAGATCATCGGGGACTGTAGAAAATCGGATGATGGGAGGAATTAGTGTCTTTGCGGATAGTATCCATATCAATCTGCAAAACCCGGCTGCGTATAGCAAATTATTGCTCACCACCTATTCTGCTGGAATTTCGCATAGTGAAATTAATTTGGAAAGCGCAACCGCAGCGGAACGAACACGTATTACCAACCTTGAGTATCTTTCTCTGGGTTTTCGATTGCGAAAAAATTTAGGATTGGGACTGGGGGTGGCCCCTTTTTCATCCGTAGGATATAATATCGTTTCACAAAGTGCCAACGCGAATAATGCTACGGTGACCAATGCGTTTTCAGGAGATGGCGGATTGAATAGGGTATATGCCTCCTTAGGATATCAAGTGACCAAAAACTTGAGTCTTGGAGCTACGGCAAATTTTAATTTTGGAACCTTGCGCGCCAACAGGATACAAAGCGTGGAGAATGTTCAATTTGGAACATTGGACAGGAGGGAGTCCAGAGTAAATGGACTAGCCTTTGATTTTGGGGCAAATTATGTTTTGCCCTTAAAAAAGAACCTTAATTTTCATGGTTCAGTGGTGGTGAGTACCCAAGCAAATTTGACTTCGGAGAATTCACAGGAAATAGGTTCTTTTGAACAAATTGCAGGTGCAGAGATCGAAGTGGTCGAAGTTGACCTTGCCGCTGCAGGATTACGGAATACGGATTTAAAAATCCCAACCACAACAACCTTGGGATTGGGTATTGGAAAAACGAGAAAATGGTTTGTGGGCGCGGAATACAGCTTTCAGCAATTGAGCGATTTTTCGAATGATTTTTTAGCCGTATCCAATTTCAGATTTGACGATGCCAGTAGTTTTGCTATAGGAGGGTTTTATATTCCTAATTATAGTACTTTTACAGGGTATTTCAAGAGAGTGACCTACAGACTCGGAGCTCGCGTTTCCAAGTCAGGAATGATTGTTAACGACACGGAAATAAATGATTTTGGCATAACTTTTGGAGTTGGTTTACCATTGGGTAGAGGCTTCTCTAATATTAACCTTGGTTTTGAAGTAGGAAACAGGGGGACAACAGATGCCAACCTAATCAAAGAAAGTTACTTTAATGTGAACTTGGGAATATCGTTAAACGATAGTTTTTGGTTCCAAAAGAGGAAATTAAATTAATAAATTAGTACATTAACCGCTTTTAAACAATTGATGATATGAAAACGAATCTTTACTTAATGGCAATTGCTTTACTAGGAGCCATGAGTGTAAGTAATGCTCAGGATCAGAATCCAGAATGTCTGACCAATCTCTCCATTTTCAACGAACATGCAAAAGTGAAAAACTTTGATGCGGCCTATGAGCCTTGGAAAATGGTGTACGATAATTGTCCATCGTTGAATAGGGCAACTTTCTCTCAAGGAGAAAAAATCCTTAAGGATAGAATAAAGAAGGCTTCTGCTGCAGACAAAGATGCTGCTATTGCGGATTTGGATGAGCTATATCAAAATAGTATGAAGTACTTCCCCAAGCGCTTTAACAAGGCTGCGATGATAACGAAGGAAGTATTGTTCAAGTATGATAATAAGATGCTTTCCGACATACAGATCTACGATGGATTGCATAGAGCTTTTACGGAAGACAAAGAAAATTTTAAAAACCCTAAGGCGCTATATTTGTATTTCTCTAGCTTGGTGAACTTGCACAAGGCTGGTGAAAAAGAATTGCAATTGGTTTTTGATACCTATGATGATGTAACGGAGAAAATTGAAGTAGAGAACAAAAAACTCACCGATCAGATTGCAAAGTTATTGCCTAAGGAAGAAGCAAATACCTTATCTGCCAAGGAGAAAAGACGTTTGAGAATTTATAGTACAAACTCTGAATCTTTTGGTAAGATCTCAGGAAGTATAGATACCAAATTGGGAGATTTGGCGAATTGTGAAAATTTAATTCCATTATACCAAAAGAGTTTCGAAGCTAAAAAGAATGATGTAGTTTGGGTAAAGAGAGCCGTAGGAAGAATGTTTGCCAAAGAATGTACCGATGATCCTTTGTTCGTACAATTGGTGGAAGCTCAAAATGCGTTGGCACCAACAGCAGACACCTATTTTTACCTTGGATTGTTGAAACAAAAAGCGAAGGATACCAAAGGAGCTTTGGCCGATTTTACAAAGGCAACGGAGTTGGAAACAGATTCTGATAAGAAGGCCAATATTCAGTATAAGATTGCGTCTATCTATAGAAGAAGTAGTAAGTCAACGGCAAGAAGTTATGCCCGTAAGGCAATCGAATCTAATCCTTCTATGGGAAAAGCCTATTTGTTGATCGCAAGTCTGTATCCAGGGAGTGCCAACGATTGTGGTAGCACCACTTTTGAAAAAAGAGCATTGTACTGGAAAGCGGCAGAAATGGCCCGTAAAGCGGGAAGAGTAGATCCTTCTTTACGTGGAAGAGCAAATGCGGCCGCTGCAAGTTATAATGCAAAGGCGCCTTCTAAAACAGACATTTTTAATGCCGGAATGGCCGGTAAAAGTGTAACCTTCTCTTGTTGGGTAGGTGGTAGCGTAAAAGTGCCCAACCTATAGGATGTACACATTTTTAACATATAATTTTAAAAGCATTGCCGTAGTAGTTACTATGGCAATGCTTTTTTTATCGTGTCAGGACCGCTATGAACGCGTGGGGGCCGAAGCACAAAAAAAGAGTTTTCCTCAAGCCATTGCGGAAAATTTTAAGTTAATATATACGGAAACCGGGGAAGTTATTGGCCGGGAAGGAAAGGCGAATTCTCGTGTGGTGGCCATTCTCGAAAGCCCTAGGAGCGAAGATTTTGAGAATTTAACATTTCGCTATCGCACTTTTCCCAAAGGACTTACTTTGGATTTCTTTAATGAGGAAGGGAAAAAAAGTATCATTAAAGCAGATTACGGCATTATTTATTCTGAAACAAATGTTATAGATTTACAAGGAAATGTAATCATGGAAAGTCACGACGGGAAAAGGATGGAAACATCACAAGTCTATTGGGATCGTGCCAACGAATGGATTTTTACGGAAGAAAAGTTTAGATTTATTGACCCGGAAGAAGGTACTGATATGAAGGGAGTAGGGATGAATCTAAAAAGGGATTTCAGTTTTTTTAAGGCGCATAAAACGGAAGGAATAGCTACCATCGAGGAAGGTAAAGTAGAAGAAGAAAAACAAGATGATTAAAATTTTAAAATATACAGAATATCTTTATTTGATCGTGGCTGTATTGTCACTGTACAAAATCTTTAGCGAGTGGAACACCAATAGGGAAGGAACGTACTTGTTTATCTTCTTTGCCATAATCTCCACGGCAATGTTTTTGTTCAGAAGACGCTATCGGCAAAAATTTGAAAAACGAAATCAAGATAAGCCTTAAACCTATTGGAGACTTCCATTGTCATTATTGTAATCTCCCTTTTGCTTTCCGCTTTTTTTTCGGGAATGGAAATTGCTTTTATTTCCGCCAACAAAATTCACATAGAAATTGAGAAAAAACAGGAAGGTTTTCTGGCCATAGTACTGGCAAAACTCACCGAAAGACCCTCTAAATTTATTGCCAGTATGCTCATAGGCAATAATATTGCTTTGGTCATCTATGGATTCTTTATGGGAGATCTTCTCATGAATTGGTTGATGAGTTGGGAAGTGGCACCGGGAAGTTTTTGGGAACTGCTAAGGACAGATTTTAACCTTTTGACCCAAACCATTATTTCAACATTGGTGATTTTGTTTACAGCAGAGTTTTTTCCAAAAGTCTTGTTTCAAATCTATGCCAATAGTTTATTGAAAATACTGGCTATTCCTGCCTATTTTTTTTACCTATTGTTCTACATTGTATCTGAATTTGTGATTTGGATATCCGATATTATTTTAAAACTCTTTTTTAAAACGGATGGAGACCAAGTGCAATTGGCTTTCAGTAAAATAGAACTGGGAGACTACATCACGGAGCAGATGGAGACGGTGGAAGAAGAAGATGAAATTGATTCCGAAATTCAAATCTTTCAAAATGCTTTGGAATTTTCGGAAGTAAAGGCGAGGGAGGTTATGGTGCCGAGAACGGAAATTGTTGCTACAGAACTCCATGAAACCACCAAGAACCTGAGCAAAACCTTTGTGGAAACAGGTTATTCCAAGATATTAGTCTATAAAGGAACCATAGATAATATCATAGGCTACGTACATTCCTATGAACTCTTCAAACGACCAAAGACCATTAAGAGTATCCTGTTGCCTGTAGAGTTTGTGCCAGAAACCATGTTGATCCATGAGATTTTAAATGTATTGACCAAAAAACGAAAGAGTATTGCTATTGTTCTTGATGAGTATGGCGGAACTTCGGGTATTATGACGGTGGAAGATATTGTGGAAGAGCTCTTTGGGGAAATTGAGGATGAACACGATTCCACAGATCTTTATGAAGAACAGTTGGATGAGGAAAGTTTTAAATTTTCAGCGCGTTTGGAAGTAGATTACCTCAATGAAAATTACAAACTGGAACTGCCCGATAGTGACGAGTATGAGACCCTTGGAGGGCTTATCGTGAACGAAACAGGAGAGATTCCCGAGCAAGACACGGAAATAAAAATCGGTAACTTTCTATTCACAATATTGGAGGTATCCAGTACTAAAATTGATCTGGTACGGCTAAAAGTGCTAGAAAACGACTAAAGACCTCCAATAAAGGGGATTTGTTCCCCGAATTTTCTTTATTTATTTCAAAGAAATTGGTAATTTCGCCAACTGATTTAAACATTCTATTAAAATGGCAATTTTAGAAAATATAAGAAAGAGAACCACAGTATTAATACTGATCATAGGGATGGCATTGTTTGCATTTGTGATTTCAGGGGTATTCAGTAGCGACCTCGGAGGTGTTAAAGTTGGTTCCAGTGTAGGGGAGGTAAATGGAAACGAAATTTCTATTGATGGGTTCCGCCAAAAAATGGAAAGTGCATCGCGTTATGGAGGGAATACTTCTTCCATGCAGTTGGTGAATTCCATTTGGGAACAGGAAGTCAGAGATGCTGTTTTAGGAGAGCAATTTGAAGATTTGGGCATCAATATTGAGCAAGATCAAATCATCAACTTTATTAAATCTAATCCTGGTTACGCACAGAATCCCGAATTTTTAAATGAAAGCGGAGTTTTTGATGATGATAAGTTTAGAGGATATATCCGCGGATTAAAGGATAACGAAAATCCCGCCTTGTATCAATCCTGGTTGGAAAATGAAGCGGCCATCATTCAAAGAGCCAAAGAACAGACGTATTTCAATCTTATTAAGGCTAGTGTTGGAGCTACTTTAAAAGAAGGGGAGTTGGATTATAAATTGGCCAATGACAAAGTAAATGTAAAGTATGTTCGGGTTCCTTACACCTCGATTGCGGACAGTTCCATTACCGTGAGCAAAGAAGAGATTTCGGCCTACATTAAGGAGAATGAAAAGGAATATGAGCAGGAGAACGCCAGGGATATTCGATTTGTATATTTTCAGGAAACGGCCTCCTTAGAAGATGAAGCGGCCATCAAAAAAGCCATTTCTGAATTGATCGATGGAGATGAAAATGGGAGAGTAGGATTAAGAACTACAACGAACTATGAGGATTTTATGTATAGCAATAGTTCTGATATCCCTTACGATAGTATTTATAAGGCAAAAAAGGATTTGCCCACTAGCGTGGCAGATACCCTATTGGCCTTAAATATCGGAGATATATATGGCCCTTATCGCGATGGGAATTTTTATAAAGTGACTAAAATGGTCAATAAAAAAGCTAACGGTTCTGTAAAGGCCAGTCATATTCTTATTGCCTATGAAGGTGCACAACGTGCCAATCCTGATATCAAAAGAACCAAGGAGGAGGCAGAAACCAAAGCCAAAGAGATTTTGGCCGAAGCGCTTAAAACAGATGCTGTATTTACAGATTTGGCCAGAGAGAATTCAGACGGCCCTTCAGCACCCAGAGGAGGTGATTTGGGATATTTTCAAGAAGGTGTCATGACACCAAAGTTTAATGACTTTGCTTTTGGAAACGATGTAGGACATATTGGATTGGTAGAAACAGATTTTGGTTTCCATATCGTGAAAGTGGATGATAAGCAAGATGTGGTGCAATTGGCCACAATGGCTAGAGAGGTTGCACCTTCTTCTGAAACCGTCAGTGCCTTGTTCACGGATGCCACCAAATTTGAAATGGCAACCTTGGACAATAAGAACAATTTTGCAGAATTGGCCAAAGAGAATGAGTACCTCGTTAGGCCGGTAAACAAAATAAAAGAGATGGACGAAAACCTTCCCGGGCTTTCTGCACAACGTCCCATCGTACAATGGGCTTTTAATGAAGATACCAAGATTGGTGACATTAAGCGTTTCAATGTAAACCAGGGCTATGCTGTAGTGCAATTAACAGCAACTTATAAAAAAGGATTGATGGACGTGGAAGATGCTTCTTTAACGGCATTGCCTAAAATTAGAATGAAGAAGAAAGCGGAACAGATTTTGGCGGCTAACCAGGGGAAATCCTTGGATGCTCTTGCAAAAGATAACAATGTTACCGTATCTACGGCTTCGGCCCTTACGGTTAAAGCACCAACTATTCCCGGTGCGGGAAGCGAGCCTTTGGTCGTGGGAACGGCATTTGCTTTGGAAGAAGGGGCAACGTCTGGACTCATTGAAGGGCAAACGGGTATTTTTATGGTCATGGTGACCAAAAAAGAGGAAGCCACAAAATTAGATAATTATAGTACCTATGCCAATACCTTACAGAAATCTGGTGCGGCCAGAGTAAATGGTGCGGTATACAATGCATTGAAAAATGCGGCAGAGATAGAAGATAAAAGAGCTACTTTTTACTAAGAATAGCACTTGTTATAACTTAAAAAAGGCATCCCGATCAGGATGCCTTTTTTGTTTTTTATCATAAAATCATCTGTTCGTAGGGAATAATGGTAGCATATCCTTTTTCCGAAAAATATGCCATTTGTGTGGCATGCCCGGTGGCCAATATAAAATCACCTCCCCAGGCCCCAAGACTCTTTATCGCCCCAGGGTAGTCATAAAACCTATTTTCTTTTACGCTGGGCACTCCTAAAATAGAAGATAAAAGCGTTTCGTGCTCCAAGATCAGTTTTTCAAAAATGCGCATCTCACTACAAGTTGCCATGGCTCTGGTGATTTCAGAAATGCGTTTAAGTACAGGTTTTAGGTCAAAATCGCGCTTTTTGAAATGCGCAATACCATCGCGACTGTTCTGCTTTTTGTTCAAATGAATGAAATGGAGCTCATCTTTAAATGGAGGGTTAAAAGCGACCGCTGTTACCTGCGGAATCTTATCCTGCAATTGATAGTAGATAGGAAAGTTATGCTGGGCACATGAAATATCGTAGCCACTTCCGGAAAACGTATTCCAAAGCAATTCATGGGCATCTACTCCAGCCCATTGGGCAATATTATTGATCAAGGTGGAAGAGGAACCCAATCCCCAATCTCTTGGGAAATCCAATTGCATTTTTACAGCATAGCCTTGAGCTCCTCTTAGGAATTTAGGATTTAAGTGTTGTGCTCCCCGTAAAATGTGCTCCAAACGAAGAGAAATTTCATTTTGTGTTCCTGATGTTACTCGGGGATGTACGTCTAAATTAGCCTCATACCATATTTCTCCACGATGATCAATACTGGTCCATTTCAATTGGGGAGCGGCAATGGCCTCAATGTGCATGGATTGTCCATAACGCGTGGGTAAGGCCAAGCTCAAGGCGCCATCTAAAACAAGGTATTCCCCTGTGAGTAGTAATTTTCCATTGCTATAGAATTCTGAGGTCATTACTGGGCTCTTAGTTTGTTGAATGCAGCTACTACTGCACTATGCGTCACTGTATTTTTCTTAAAGTGATCGGTCAATACGATTTTTTCTTTTTCGGTAGCGCCCATTTGATTTAGGATGTTGAGCAGGTGCATTTTCATATGCCCCTGCTGAATCCCAGTGGTTACCAAAGAACGGATTGCGGCAAAATTTTGTGCTAGACCTGCAACAGCTACAATCTGCATTAACTCCTTGGCGGAGGGATTTTGTAAAATTTCCAAAGCCAATTTCACGAGCGGATGTAATGTGGTCAACCCCCCAACGGTTCCCAAGGCCAAAGGAATCTCGATCCAAAAAGAAAAAATACCGTCCTTAATAGAAGCATGTGTTAAACTGGAATACGACCCTTCCCTTGCCGCAAAAGCATGCACTCCTGCTTCTACAGCTCTAAAATCGTTTCCGGTGGCAAGGACTACGGCATCAACGCCGTTCATAATTCCTTTATTGTGTGTGACAGCTCTATAGGGTTCAGCTTTGGCAATGGCCACTGCTTGGACCATCTTTTCGGCAAACGCCAAAGGACTAATTGTGGCGTCTTCCTGTAGTGCCTCTACCGGGCAGGATACACTGGCCTTGACCAAACAACGGGGCACATAGTTGGAAAGAATGCTCATCACGACTTCCAATTGTTTTTCGGAAGGGGAAAAGGCGTTGTAAGCAGCAGCTTCCCGTGTGAGTGTTTTGGCAAATTGTTCCAAACAAGAATTGATGAAATTGGCGCCCATGGCGTCCAAAGTCTCAAAAGTACAGTGAAGTTGATAGTAATGCGCTAAACTTGCAGTTTTATCCTTTAGGATAATATCCGTAATACCACCACCACGTTTTTCCATATTTTTCGTGATTTCGGCGGCATCTTTTTTAAATATGGGCTTTATTTCTTCAAAAAATGCTTGCAATTTGCCAAAGTTCCCGGAATACATGAAATGGACTTGCCCAATTTTTTCAGTAGAACGTACTTCCGTTTTGAATCCTCCACGGGACAACCAAAATTTAGCAGCTTTACTTGCTGCGGCTACCACAGAACTTTCTTCTATAGCCATGGGAATGGCATATAGCTGATCATTAATTAAGAAATTAGGGGCAATCCCTAAAGGCAGATAATAATTGCTTATGGTATTCTCAATGAACTCATCATGTAATTTTTGAAGGTCGGTATCGGAATTCCAATACCGTTTAAGAATACGTTTTGTTTCCTCAGAATTATCCGTGTAATGCGAGCTTATCCAGTCAATTTTTTCAACTTTGGAAAGTTTGGAGAAGCCCTCAATGGGAGTGGTCATATACTATTGGTTTCTGATTTTCAAAGATAGTAATAATGCAGGTATTCTGGTAGCTCAGCCCTATTTGGGCCTCATGTATGACAAGATATGTTAATAGGGCTGGAAAACAACATATTTATAGCTCAAAGTTTATTTTTTAATGAAATTATTAGTAAACTTGAAAGTTTTAAACGTTTTTTGAGAATATATGAAAAAAATACCCCCTTTAATTGTATTTGTGTTAGTCTTATCTACAGTGACGGTAGCACAAAAACAACAAATCACCATTGAAGAAATCTACGGAAATCAATTTGGCACGGAACGCTTAGAGGCACTGCGTTCTATGAACAACGGAAAACACTATACCGTTTTAAATCGGGAAGATAGGAATGTTAGTGCCATTGATAAATATGATTACAAGACGCAACAAAAAATAGAAACTATAGTATCCTCCTCGGATGCGGCTGCTATTCCCGTCTTTAGTTCGTATTCCTTCAGTGCAGATGAAAGTCAAATTTTATTGGCTACCGAAGTGGAGGCTATTTTTAGACGTTCGCGCCTAGGGGTGTATTATATTTATGATACGGCTTCAAAAGCTGTAGTGAAAATTGCGGATTACAAAATACAGGAACCTACCCTATCCCCCAATGGAAAACATGTAGCTTATGTCTATGACAATAATATGTATGTGATGGATATTGCCGCGAATACGACAAAGAAAATCACATCCGACGGGCTTAAAAATAAGATTATCAACGGTGTTACAGATTGGGTTTACGAAGAAGAATTTGCATTTGTACGTGCCTTTGCCTGGAATAGTGATGGCACCAAGATTGCCTTTCTCCGCTTTGACGAAACAGAAGTCCCTGAGTTTTCAATGGATATTTACGGTACGGCATTATATCAGCGCCAGAATGTATTTAAATACCCTAAGGCGGGTGAGGCCAATGCTATAGTGTCTTTACATATGTATGATGTGGCCGGCAATAATACGACTTCCATCAATTTAGGGAAGCCTTATTACATTCCAAGAATTAAATGGATGAACGATGCCAATACGTTGAGTGTGCAAACGCTCAATAGACATCAAGACCGTCTGCAATTACATGCAGTGAATGCTACCAGCCATGCAGTATCGCTTCTATTGGAAGATACGGATAAAGCCTATGTGGATGTCACGGATAACCTTACTTTTTTAGACGATGATAGTTTTATTTGGACCAGTGAGAAAGATGGGTACAACCATATCTATCTCTATGGAAAAGAGGGTGCATTAAAACGGCAGATTACCAAAGGGAATTGGGATGTCACCAACTATTACGGGTATGATAAAAGAAAGAAAAAAGTGTATTATCAATCCGTTGAGAATGGATCGATCAATAGGGATGTCTATAGTATTGGGGTCAATGGAAAAGGTAAAAAACGTTTGACTCAGGAAACAGGGAGAAATACCGCGGCTTTCAGCACAAATTTCACCTATTTTATCAATACTTTTTCTAGCGCGACCACGCCTCCAAAGTATACGTTGCATCAAGCCTCCAGCGGAAAAAAGGTGAAAGATATCAAGGACAATACCGCACTTTTGGAGAAATTAAAGGGATACCAAATGTCCCCCAAGGAGTTTTCCACGATTTCTATCAATGGGAACGATCTAAATATGTGGATGTTAAAGCCACAAAACTTCGATGCTTCAAAAAAATATCCGCTATTTATGTTCCAGTACAGTGGACCTGGCTCGCAAATGGTGAGCAATAGCTGGAACAGCGCTAACGATTACTGGCACCAAATGCTGGCTTCCGAAGGATACGTTGTAGTTTGCGTAGATGGTAGGGGAACAGGTCTCAAGGGACGCGATTTTAAGAAAGTGACCCAGAAAGAATTAGGGAAATATGAGGTTGAAGATCAAATTGCGGCTGCCAAAAAACTTAGTGAACTTCCCTTTATTGACGAAAACAGAACGGGCATTTGGGGCTGGAGTTATGGAGGCTTTATGTCCACCAATTGTATTTTAAAAGGAAACGATGTTTTTGAGATGGCCATTGCGGTTGCCCCGGTAACTTCATGGCGTTTTTATGATACGGTCTATACAGAACGCTATATGCAGACCCCTCAGGAAAATGCAAGTGGCTATGACGAGAACTCTCCCTTTAATTATCCGGAACTCCTTAAAGGAAAATACCTATTGGTGCATGGCACAGGGGATGATAATGTACATGTGCAAAATTCCATGCGCATGATAGAAGCCTTGGTACAGGCAAATAAAGATTTTGAAATGGCGGTTTACCCAGATAAAGCGCATAGTATTTTTGGTGGAAATACCAGAGTTCACCTATTCCATAAAATGACCAAATTCATTAAAGAAAATCTATAAAAATCAATATATATTATGGCTGATACATTGAAACCAGTGCACCAAAGAGAACTTTTTGGACATCCGGTAGGACTCTACGTGCTGTTTTTTACCGAAATGTGGGAACGTTTCTCCTACTATGGGATGAGGGCACTTTTAACGACCTATATGGTAGCTAAAACTTTAGAGAACGATCCTCAAAGTGGACTTGGCTGGACGAGTACGGAAGCCCTAGCCCTTTATGGATGGTATACCATGTTGGTCTACGTGATGAGTATTCCTGGAGGTTTTATTGCAGATCGCTTAATTGGTCAAAAGAAAGCAGTGGCTATTGGAGCTATTTTGTTGACCATAGGTCATGGTGTTCTGGCTATCGATGCGATCTGGGCCTATTATACCGGATTGGGATTTGTTATTCTGGGCGTAGGGATGCTGAAGCCAAATATATCCACTATGGTAGGAGGCTTGTATAAGCCCAATGATATTAGAAGGGACAAAGGGTTCAGTATTTTTTACGTAGGTATCAATTTGGGCTCCTTTACAGCTTCCTTGTCTGTTGGGGTTGTTGCTACTTTGTACGGTTGGCACTATGGTTTTGGCCTTGCGGGTATAGGAATGTTATTGGGTTTATTGGTCTACCTTTACGGGCAACGCTTCTTGGTTCATGTAGGAAACGCTCCGACCCAAGAACAGAAATCCTCGGATATTAGTTTAGGGGAATTGTTCTCGCAATTGATGAAATCCCCATTGCAGTTGGGAATTGTTCTTGCTATTATTGCCTATGCCATTTTTTCTGGCTTTACCTATGAAACGGATAGTTGGGGGTATGGAGCACTTTATATATTTATAGGCTTGATCACTGGGATGATGATGATGATCTACAAGAATCTAAACGGACAAGTAGAAAAGGATAGGTATGTAGTATTGTTACTTTCGTTATTGATCGTAATTGTTTTTTGGGGTTGTTTTGAACAAATGGGAGGATTAATGAATCTATATGCTGAGGAAAAGACCAATAGAATGTTAATGGGTTGGGAAGTACCTACAGCTTGGTTTCAAGGTGCAAATGCCGGCTTTATTATTCTCTTGGCAGTGGCCATAGCCAGTTTTTGGGCAAAGCGAAAATTAAAAGGAAAAGAAGCAACCTCACTTTTCAAAATGGGAATCGGGACCATCATCATGGGAGTTGGTTTTGTATATATGGTATTTGCTTCTATGCAATATGAGAGTGAAGGAAGTTCGGCTATGTATTGGCTGGTTCTTGCCTATTTGTTCCATACCATTGGAGAGCTCTGTTTATCACCGGTATCGTTATCATTCTTCACCAAATTGGCCCCCGCAAGGTATATGGCTTTAATGATGGGGGTATACTGGGCGGCAACCGGACTAGGGAACAAGGTAGCAGGTGTTGTTGGGGAAAGTGCTCAAAAAGCAGGAGAGTTGAAAGTGTTTGGCGGACTTTTCATTTTTGCCGTACTCTTTGGTTTGCTGGTAGTGCTATTGATAAAACCATTAAAACGACTTACGCATGGAGCAGAGGATAATGAGGTAATGGTGCATGACGACGAAACAGAGGGATTTGAATTATCCGACCATTAGTCTAAATCCCTTATAGAAAAAGAATAAGCTCCCTTTTCACCGGTATAGTGAAAAGGGAGTTTTCTTTTGGCACAACTTGCCTTCCAACGATGAATGGCACTGTTATAATTACTGCCGTCCGCAATGATGAGTTTGGGAGAAATGCTATCCAATACCCGATCTAGATTTATTTTAGAGGATTGTGTCAATAAAAGATATTCCACGGGGGTCTTGGATTTTGGGTATAGGGCAAGACTATCAAGAATCAAAAGGCGGGAGCCTCCTATCCGATAGGCATAGGCCAATGAGTCGTACTGTACCTTATTGATACGTTCTGCAATCTTATAGGCATTAACCGCTCTTTCTGAAGGAGAAAAAGTAGCGGCAATGTGAAGCAAACGCCCCTCTTGATGATACAATACCGTATTTCCAATAGTATGGGTGACGATGAGAGCCGTTTTTTTATGGGTCATAAAGCTAGTATGCCATACCCAAACTTGCATGGCCATGATACTTCCAAAAAGTAGGGTCAACCGCTTAAAACTCACTTTGGATAAAATAAGAACCAAGCTTATGATTATAGCATAAGAGCAGTAAAGCTGAAACAGATCGAAAGAAATATTTTGAAAAAGAAAGACTTCCTGTTGGGCAATCCACCCAATGAGGCGATTCATGGTTTGAATCATAAGGTTGTAGAGATTCACGAGGAATTCGGGTAAGGCCTCGCCTAAGGCCAAAAAAATAATTAAAATACCCAGTAGCAATAGTATACCTAAAAAGGGAATGATCAGCAGATTGGAAACAAAAAATAAGCCTGGGAATTGATGAAAATAGAATAGACTTATGGGCAATACCCCCATTTGGGCCGCAATACTTACGGCTAGCAATTGCCAACTTTTTTGAAGTAACCAGTATTTAGGGGTCCATAATTTGAGTAGCAGAGGGTAGATCCAAAGTATAGAAAAAACAGCGGCATAACTCATCTGAAATCCTACCTGAAATAGGAGTGAAGGAGCAAAGAGTAAAATAAAGAAAAGTGACAATGCCAAAATATTAAAGCTATTTGTAGGCCTGTTTAAATATTGGGCATACGCCACAAAAGAAAACATGCTTACAGCGCGGATGATGGATGCCGATAAGCCTGCCAAAAAGGCAAAGCCCCAAAGTAGAAGAACAATAAGAAAGAGTTTTATCGTTTTTCCATGAGGGATATATGTCAATGGTGTCAATAGAAATTGCAGTAGTAGCAACAAAATACCAATGTGTAATCCTGATAGAGCCAATATATGTACTGCACCGGCATTCTTATAAGAGGTATAGGTGCCTTCCGAAATAGCATGGCGTTGCCCTAGCAATAATGCTTGGATAATAGCGATTTCCTCCTGGCCAAATTGGACTTCCTTTAGTTTGGAAATAATCTTGTTTCTAAATCCTGCGGCCCTACCATAAACACTTTGAGTAGAAGAGGGAAGCATACGGTAAGGTGCCACAGCTTTAAGTTCATCGTAAACGCCTAAGTGCTCCATATAGGAGGCATAATCAAATTGATGTGGGTTTAAGGGCTTTCCGATGGGTTGAAGACTACCATGAACGAGCAACTCATCGTCTACTGCAAATGGGGCAGAATTTTTTGCATTGGGGATACGGAGCATTACTTTTCCAGATAGGGCCAAGCTGTCCTTATGTGCAATGGTCACAAGGTATCTATGGGAAAAAGAACTCGGTTTTAGCACTTCCCTAATCTTTATATGCCAGCTATGTTTTTCCGAATCATTGAAATGGGAATAGTGACTTTTAGAATATTTGGGTTTTGAAAGTGCTATGGCGAGCATGCCTATGCCCACTACTAACAAAGCTGCCATTACGCCAAAGAAGGCTGTTTTCTGTTGTTGCTTGTGAGCGAATAAGAATACTAAAATAATCAAGGGACATAGTACACTAACAGCTGCTATCGAGGGGGTAATATGAAACCAATGGCCCAATAGAATGCCCAAAACAAGGCCAAGGGAAAGCTTGACAGAGATGAATCGTAAAACATCCACCTTAAAGGATGCGTTTGGCCTTTACAAAAGCATAATTCCAAAAACCTTCCTTAATAGAAGAAACAATGACTCCCCTGGAACTTGTGGCATGAATGAATTTAATAACGCCTTGATCTGTACTGACAACCAGACCAACATGATTGATCCGTTTTCTTTTGCGATTGGTGTTGAAAAATAAAAGGTCCCCCTCAACAACCTTTTTCAAAGGAACGGCTTCTCCTTCGAGTGCCATGGCGGCCGAAACTCTGGGCAGGGCAATATCATGAGCCTTAAAAGAAGTGTATACTAGGCCAGAGCAATCCATGCCTTTTCTGGTTGTACCGCCGTACATATAACGTACATTGGAAAAGGTTAGCGCGGTCGCAATAATATCATCCGCTTTGGTCGTTAAGGTCGGAATCGTTTCTTCGGTAGTGTTTGGGGCATTTGTAGAAGACGCAATAGCTGTTTTGGCAGGAACTATGATTTTTCGCTCTTTTAGGCTGGCCCGCTTTCGTTTTGAAGTGCCGCATTGAGCAAGGGTCAATAAGAGCAGTAGCCAGAGCATTTTTCGAATCATTAGTGCGGTGTTGAGAAAAGGATGTGCTAAAAATACAATTATTTATGAAATAGAAAAAAATCTATATCTTAATTTATATCCCCACTGAAATATAAAATAGTATTCGGTCGGAACATTAGCTTAGTATTCCGACCGAATTCCTAAGTCTTGTCATTATAATTAAGATTTACTGGCAACCCAATCATTTACCATATCTTCCAATACATTTAAAGGAACGGCACCATTGGTGAGTACAACATCATGAAATTCCCGAATATCGAATTTATCGCCCAACTTTTCCTTTGCCATTTCCCTAAGGGAGAGAATTTTGTTCATCCCCACCTTATATGCTGTAGCTTGAGAAGGCATTACAATATGCCGTTCAACCATTTTTATAGCGTCACTTTCGGCATTAGGCGTGTTATCCTTATAGTAAGCAATACTCTGCTCCCTAGTCCATTTCTTATAATGGATACCGGTATCGACCACCAAGCGGCAGGCACGCCATAATTCCATGGCCAAACGTCCAAAATCTGAATACGGATCAACGTAGAGTCCCATTTCCTTAGGAATCATTTCGGTATATAGCCCCCAGCCTTCGGAATAGGCCGTATATCGTCCAAATTTCCTAAACATAGGAATGTCTTTCAATTCCTGGGCAATGGCCAATTGCATATGGTGCCCGGGAATCCCTTCGTGATAGGCCAAAGCTTCCATTTGATATTTTGGCATGGCCATAATATCGTACATATTGGCATAATACGTTCCCGGTCTGGATCCGTCTATGGCTGGAGCTTGATAAAAGGCCTTGCCCGCCGATTTTTCTCGAAAAGCTTCCACTTGTTTCACGATCATATCCGCCTTGGGCTGTGTTAAAAACAATTCTCCCAAACGACTTTTCATATGATCGATGAGTTTAACGGCCTCGGCCATATACGCTTCTCTTCCTTCTTTGGTGTCCGGGAAATAAAACCGTTGATCTTCGCGCATAAAACCAAAGAATTTCTGTAAACTTCCCTCAAAACCAACCTGTTCTTTGATGGCATTCATTTCTTTGTGAATGCGTTCTACTTCGGAAAGTCCTAATTCGTGGATTTCTTCTGCCGTCATAGTAGTGGTCGTAGTTCTGGCCAGGGCATTATTATAAAAGGCGTCCCCATTATTGAACTTCCAGGCACCATCATCCGTTGTGGCCCTTTTTTCCTGTTCGCTGAGAAAAGCAATTAAATTTTCATATCCGGGTTTTACCGAATTGATCAAAGCCTCTTTTGCAGCATCCACCAAAGTGTTTTTATCTTCTTCGGATAGCTCTAGGGCGGCCACTTTTTTTGTGAAATCGGCCAAAAGCGTACTTTCTTTTTCATCGGTGTCAAAAGGCTGCCCTAACAGGATATTCCGCGAAGATTCAAGAACTCTTGGAAACACAAATTTTGGAGGCATAATTCCTGCTGCTTCCCGTTCTTTCAATCCGGTAATAGCTTGTGCCATCACCTTATCAACACCATTTAATCGGGAAATATAGGCTTCCGCATCACTTTTATCCGTAATGCGGTGCATATTGATTAAAAAAGAAGGTATCTGGGAATGCGTACCGAACATTTGGTTCACAGGGTAATTGTGCAAACGGTACTGATAGTCGGCAATTTCATTTTCCATTTGCTGAACGGCCAAAGTATAACTAAGTCCTGTGGCCTGATCCAAGGCGTCCATATCCACGGAATCCTTTAAATAGCGTAATCGCATTTTGGTGCGTTTCAAATTTTCCTCTTCCGCTTGTTTTGAGCGGTCGTCCCATTTGCCATAATCCGTCTTATCACCTATATAGGTTTGCGTTTCGGGAGAGTATGAGATGTCTTCTTCCCAATTGGCCCGAAACCAATCGTTCAGCTTTTTGGAGGCATTCTGGATTTGCTCAGGGGAGGAGGCTTGCTTTTCATCATCTTTGCAACTTGTAGCACAAATGATACAAAGGCCCAATGTCAAGATTTTTAATTTTGTAATCATAATAGTTACTATTTCGGGGGGGGGGGGTTAATTCATTTTTGCAATTAAACGAGCGGCTTTTTGACTGGCTCCTTTTCCACCTAACTTTTTCTCCAAGGCCTCATAATCGGCCAAAACAATTGCTCTGTTTTTGGATTCCAGAATATCCGAAAGGGCTTGGTGCAGCTTTTTTGAATTCATATCGTGCTGAATGAGTTCTTTGACCACTTCTCTGTCCATAATCAAATTTACTAATGAAATATATTTTAAAGTAATAATTCGTTTAGCGATTTGATAGGAGAGCCAATTGCCTTTATAACATACCACTTGTGGAACTTTAAACAAGGCTGTTTCTAAAGTAGCCGTGCCACTTGTGACCAAAGCAGCGTGTGCAATTCGCAATAAGTCATAGGTCTTATTGGAAACAAATGCAACATTTGGAGTATTCAGGAAAGGGGCATAAAATTCGTAAGTTAAGCTTGGGGCGCCGGCAATTACAAATTGATATTCCTCAAAATTGGGTTGCACCGAAAGCATTACGGTGAGCATTTTTTGTACTTCCTGTTTTCTACTTCCCGGGAGCAGTGCTATAATGGGTTTTTTAGGGTCTAGTTGATGCGCTTTTCTAAAGTTATCTTCTTCGGAAAAGCTATATTGTGCTATAGCATCTATTAATGGATGACCTACAAAATTAACGGGATATCCATGCTTTTTTTCATAAAAATCCTTTTCAAAAGGAAGAATCACATGCATGGCATCAATATCTCTTTTGATTTTATGGATTCGCTTTTCACGTGAGGCCCATATTTGAGGAGAAATGTAATAATGGGTACGATAGCCATTCATTTTGGCCCAAGCAGCAATGCGCAAATTAAAACCCGAAAAATCAATAAAAACAATGACATCTGGTTGAAAGGCTTTGATGCTTTCTTTACAGAAAGCAATATTCTTAAAAATTTGAGGCAGATTTCGAAGCACTTCAAGGAAGCCCATAAAGGCCATATCTTTATAGTGCTTTATCAAATCTCCTCCCGCTTGTTGCATAAGATCTCCTCCCCAACATTGAATGCTGGCCTGGGAATCTTCAATTTTTAAGGCTTTGATCAAGTTAGATCCATGAAGATCACCCGATGCTTCCCCTACAATAATATAATATTTCATGCGGTATGGTACATGCCCTAATAGCCATTGTACAGAATTAAAATATTTTATAATAAACAATCAATAAGGCCGTAAACATTGTTGCAATGAGAACACCTCTCGCATAACTGTCTTTCCGAAGTTTAATAAAACTAAAAAAGGCAATGAGATTGAGTATTGCTCCAAGGGCCAGTATACTACCAATATGCCCCTGTTGTACGGCATTCAGATAGGTTTCTTTAATACTGTAATCGGAAAATAATAAAATATATAGGACGGACCCAATAGTATTGGCAATTACCCCAATTAAAAATCCAAGAATTATTTCTTTTTTATTCACTATGAAAGGTTTTTTGGTTGTCATTTTACTCTTGTAAATTCCAATTGTTAATATGTTGAATGGCATGATGGGCCGTAAGGTCAAATTGTGTGGGAACAACAGAAACATAGCCTTGGGCCAATGCCCATTCATCGGTATCTTCACCTTTGTCCAAGAGTTCAAAGGTACCGGTGAGCCAATAATATTCTTTTCCCATAGGATTTACACGTTTGTCAAATTCTTCTTTCCAATTGGCCCTTGCTTGTCTGCAAATTCGGATTCCTTTAAAGGGTTTGCCTTCCAATTTGGGAATGTTTACGTTAAGCACTACACCTTCCGGAATTTTATGGGTCAATGCTTCCCTCACAATTTTTTGGACAATGGGTTTCGCAGGCTCAAAATCTGCTTTCCACCCGTAATCGCAAAGCGAGAACCCAATGGCAGGAATACCTTCAATACCTGCTTCTATCGCAGCACTCATGGTACCGGAATAAATAACATTGATCGAGGAATTGGAACCGTGATTAATACCGCTAATGCAGATATCCGGTTTGCGATTTAAAATTTCTTGAAGTCCCAGTTTTACACAATCGGCGGGGGTGCCACTGCAGCTGTATTCTTCCAGTGCGCCTGCCGCTTGGTCTACAGTAACTTTTTTGGAATAGAGCGCATTGTCCAAGGTAATGGCATGTCCCATACCAGATTGAGGGCTGTCTGGTGCTACCACGATTACATCTCCAATTTCTTTCATAAAACGTATCAGCGCCCTTAAACCTGGTGCTGTTATACCATCATCATTTGTTAGGAGAATCAAAGGTTTTTGCATATAATATAATTTATAGTGTAAAAATACGTTTTTAAAGTGTTTTTACGGTACATCCTTTTTTTAACGGAGAGGAAACGTTTAACAAAAAATTATTGACCTTGCCCGAAGACTGGCATGGTTTTTTCAGTATATTAGGGGATTCATACCTTTATCAAAGACATGGGTGTGGAAATCTAGAGAATTAAACAATCTAAATAAAAATTTCGCATGAGGAAGAACTTGGCCATTGGATTACTGGCAATGTTGGTTGCGGTAGCATCGTGTAGTTTTACGAATAAATCATTTGAAAATAACGATAAGGATAAGCTGCTCATTGATTTGATCAGTTATGTGTTGAAAGAGGGGCATTATGATGCCAAAGAGATCGATGACGATTTTTCCGTAAGTGTTTTCGAAGATTTTATCGATCTTTTGGATCCTACCAAACGCTATTTCCTGGAAGAGGATATCGCCGATTTTGAAAAATATAAATTTCAAATCGATGATCAAATAAAAAATACGGATATCACCTTTTTTGATTTTGTCCACAAACGTTTGATCAAGAGAATGGAGGAGGCAAAATCCATTTATAAGGACATCTTATCTGAGCCTTTCGATTATACCAAAAAAGAGCAAATTAGTTTAGAATATGACGATCAACCTTTTGCAACTTCCAAAAAAGAATTGAGGGAAAGATGGAGAAAGCAATTGAAATATGCGACCATTGGAGACTATGATTTGGAATTGGACACCAATGAAAAGAAAAAGGAAGAAGATGCATCCTATAAATCGCTTAGCGTTGAAGAAATGGAAATGGCGGCTAGAGAAGCTACCAAAGGAACGTTGGATGAATTTTTTGATTTTGTCGATGATTTGGAGCGAAAAGATTGGTTTGTACAATATATCAATACCATCGTAGATGAATTTGATCCCCATACTTTTTACTTTGCCCCTAGGGATAAGGAGAAATTTGACACTAGCATGTCCGGATCTTTTGAAGGGATTGGTGCGCGTTTGCAAAAGCGAAAAGATCAAACCAAAATTGTAGAAGTTATTTCTGGAGGTCCTGTATGGCGCGACCAGAAAATTGAGGTAGGGGATGAAATTTTAAAAGTAGGTCAAGATGGAGAGGATCCTGTTGATATTGTCGGAATGCGTTTGGATGATGCCATTGAATTCATTAAAGGCCCCAAAGGCTCCGTTGTGCATTTAACCATAAAGAAAGTAGATGGTTCTATTGAGGTGATTTCAGTTACAAGAGATATTGTAGTACTGGAAGAGTCCTATGCCAAATCTGCAAATGTGATCAAAGGAAAGGAAAAATTCGGATTGATTAATCTTCCCAAGTTTTATGTAGATTTTGAAGACTATACCAAGAGAAATGCGGCAAGTGATATTGCAAAAGAAATAGAGCGCTTAAAGCAAGAAGGTATGGAAGGGCTTGTGCTTGACCTTCGTGATAATGGAGGAGGTTCTCTACGTACAGTGGTAGAAATGGCCGGGCTGTTCATCAAAGATGGTCCAGTGGTACAGGTACGATCTGCGGGTGAGCGAAAAGATGTATATGACGATCGCGATGAGCGTATCCAATGGGATGGTCCCTTAGTGATTTTAGTGAATGAATTATCTGCTTCTGCCTCAGAGATATTGGCAGCGGCCATGCAGGACTATAAAAGAGCGGTTATTATTGGAAGCAAACAGACTTTTGGAAAAGGAACAGTGCAGAATGTATACCCTCTGAACAAAATGTTGAGAAGTAACGAACATGGAGATTTAGGCGCCTTAAAATTGACGACACAAAAATTCTACCGTATCAATGGTGGGTCTACACAATTGAAAGGTGTGGAAAGTGATATCGTGGTTCCAGATCGCTATAGCTATATTGATATAGGTGAACGAGATCAGGAAAACCCATTGGCTTGGGATAAGATTTCACCTGCAGACTACGAAGTTTGGGATGGATATATCGATTTTGAAAAAACTATTGAGGATAGTCAAAAGCGTATGGCGTTGAACCCTCAAATAAAGTTGATTGAAGAAAATGCAAAATGGATCAAGGAACAACAAGATGAAAATTTGGTGTCCTTGAACTATGAAGACTTTAAGAAAGAAGAAAAAAAGTTGGAAGAGAAAACCAAGTACTTTAAGAAGTTGAGCGAGTACGATTCCAAACTTACTTTTGAATCCTTGAAATACGAAGAAGAATTGTTTACAAAGGATTCTACATTGCGTCAGAAGCGCAATCGTTGGCATAAAGATCTGGCCAAGGACGTGTATGTAGAAGAAGCGATCAATGTTTTACAAGATTTAAAAATCAACAATATTAGACCTAATAAGTTGGCTAGCGTAAAAGAATAGTTCTTCTAATCCAAATTCATTGAACAAGAATAGGAAGCCTTTACTCTAGGAGTAAAGGCTTTTTTAGTATATGCTTCACAAATACAAAGTACGCCTCGTATTTGGGAAGACTATGATTTGTCTGCGATTTTATGCTAAAAAAAAGAAAAATTTATAGGATTTTTCTTTTTTATAATTAGATTTATACTGTAAGTGTTTTTTGTGTAGAGGAGGATGTTGTAGCACTTAAAAATCATGTCAGAAAATTTAAATGTCAAAAAAATTTCCCTTTTATAAACAAGCAGATTTTAAAGACTGCGGCCCCACTTGTTTAAAGATCATTGCCAAATTCTATGATAAGAATATTGCCATACAAGAACTTCGGGACCTGAGTGAGACGACGCGTGAAGGTAGCAATCTGCTGAATCTAAGTGAGGCCTCGGAAGCCATCGGATTTCGATCTTTAGGGGTAAAGTTAAGTGTCAATGCTTTGGAAGAAGCGCCGTTACCTGCGGTAGTGCACTGGAACAAAGAACATTTTGCAGTGCTCTACAAAATAAAGAAAGGCACCTATTATATTTCGGACCCGGCACATGGATTGATCTCCTATACCCAAGAGGAATTTATTAAGCATTGGATAGGGAATAACGCCAATGCAGATACGGAAGAAGGTATTGCCTTATTGGTGGAACCGACTCCTAAACTATACAAAACCGTTTTTGAGGAAGAAGAAGAGGGGTTTGGTTTTTCCTTTCTTTCTAAATACATCTTTAAGTATAAGAAATTTATTTGGCAATTGGTGATCGGCCTTCTTGCGGCCAGTTTATTACAATTGATTTTCCCATTTTTGACACAAAGTGTAGTCGATGTGGGGATTAAAAATCAGGATATTAACTTTATTTACCTGATTTTATTTGCGCAATTGGCACTCTTTATCGGGCGAACGGCGATCGAGGTGATTCGGAGCTGGATTTTATTGCATTTAAGTACCCGAATCAATATTTCCCTAGTTTCTGACTTTTTCATTAAGTTAATGAACTTGCCCATCGCTTTCTTCGATGCTAGGATGACCGGAGATATTTTGCAACGGATCAATGACCATAAACGTATAGAACGTATTTTAACGACCTCATCATTGAGCGTGTTGTTTTCTATGGTGAACCTTGTTGTATTCAGCTTTGTGTTAGCGTATTACAGTTTGCTGATTTTTGGGATTTTTGCTGCGGGAAGCTTTTTTTATTTTTTATGGATCATCATCTTTTTGAAGAAACGGAAAGATCTGGATTACAAACGCTTTTCCCAGGTGAGTCAGGAGCAAAGTAAAGTCATTGAACTGATCAATGGAATGCAGGAAATAAAACTGCATAATGCGGAGAAACAAAAAAGATGGGGGTGGGAATTCCTGCAGGCACGTTTGTTTAAGATATCCATAGAAGGTTTGGCCTTAGAACAATATCAAAGTGTGGGGTCGCAGTTTATCAATGAATTAAAAAATATACTGATTACCGTGCTTTCGGCTAAATTAGTGATCGATGGCGATATCACCTTGGGAATCATGTTGGCGATCAGCTATATTGTGGGGCAATTGAACTCTCCTATTTCACAGTTGATCAATTTTATTCGGGAAGTACAGGATGCCAAGATTTCTTTAGATCGTCTGTCCGAAATCCATAATAAGGAAGATGAAGAAAAAAGGGGAGATCGGAAAATAGAAGAGCTTTCCAAAGATTTGGATTTTACCTTACAAAAGGTATCCTTTCGATATAGCGGCTCGGATCAGATGGTCCTCAAGGATTTAGACCTAAAAATACCTGCAAATAAGATTACGGCTGTTGTTGGTGTAAGTGGGAGTGGAAAAACAACCTTAATGAAGTTATTACTGCGTTTTTATGAACCTAATAAGGGAAGTATTAATGTTGGGAATCATGATATCCGAAATATTTCACAGAAGACCTGGAGGAGAAATTGTGGTGTAGTCATGCAAGAAGGTTATATTTTTAATGATACTATTGCCAATAATATTGCCGTAGGAGAAGATTATGTAGATAAGCAAAAATTGGCCCATGCGGTAGACGTCGCCAATATCAAAGAATTTATAGAGACCTTGCCACTGTCTTACAATACAAAGATCGGTATGGAAGGTGTTGGGTTGAGTACGGGGCAAAAACAACGCTTGCTTATTGCGAGAGCGGTATACAAAAATCCCGATTATCTGTTTTTCGATGAGGCTACTTCGGCATTGGATGCAAACAATGAGCGGGAAATTATGAATAAACTGGATATTTTCTTTAAAAATAAAACGGTAGTGGTCATCGCCCACCGCTTGAGTACCGTAAAAAATGCGCATCAGATTGTGGTGTTGGACAAGGGGAAAATTGTTGAAATAGGAAATCATGAAGCGTTGATTGCACAGCAAGGAAATTATTATAATTTAGTAAAGAACCAATTAGAATTAGGAAAGTAATATGCCTGAAGCCTTAGAAGATATAGAATTGAGAAGTGAGGAAGTACAGGAGATACTTACTCGGGTGCCACAATGGATGATTCGCTGGGGAAGCACCCTGTTTTTGGTACTGATTATTTTGGTGTTGGCCATTACCTGGTTTGTAAAGTATCCCGATATCATAGGGGCAGAGGCCAAATTGACTACGGAGATACCTCCGCAAAAAGAATATGCCCAAATAACGGCTAAAATTGATAGTATTTTTGTGCAAGAATCCCAGCATGTTTCGGAGAATACTATTCTGGCGGTTTTGGATAATACGGCCAATACCCAGGATGTGTTTTATCTAAAGTCTATTTTGGATACCATCTCCATCAAGAATAGAGCTATTGAATTTCCATTGGACGAATTGCCCATTTTATTTTTAGGGGATATCGATATTGCCTATGCCAATTTTGAGAACAGTTATGCGGCCTATATTTTAAATAGGGACCTACAACCTTTTTCAAATGATGCCCTTGCCAATAAAATTTCCATTTCCGAATCTAGGGGAAGGTTGGAGAGCCTAAGAGCGCAATATGCTTTGAGCGAGTCAGAACTTGAGTTTAAAAAGAACGAGTTGAAACGAAGCGAATCCCTTTTTGACAAGGGTGTAATATCCCAACAAGATTATGAAAATAAGCAATTGGAGATTTTAACGGCAGAACGCAACTTAAAGAGTATGGGGGTTTCCATTTCCAATATGCGGGAGGCCATAAGTAATGCGCGTAAAACAGCTACGGGAACCGAAATTACGAGAACAAGGGAGGAGACCCAACTATTGAAAACTACTTTTCAAGCGTTCAATCAATTGAAGAAAGCCGTGCGCGATTGGGAAAACAATTATGTGCTGAAATCTGAAATAGAAGGTACAGTCTCCTTTTTGGGGTATTGGAACAAAAATCAAACCGTAACCGCAGGGGATCAAATTTTTACTATTATTCCTTCGGAGAATTCAAATTATATCGCCAAACTAAAAGCACCTTCTCAGAATTCGGGGAAAATAAAACTGGAGCAGGAAGTGAACGTGAAATTACAGAATTTCCCAGAAACCGAATTTGGGGTCTTGAAAGGAAAAGTAGCCTATATTTCTTTGTTGCCAGATAGCGAAGGTTTTTATTTGGTAGATGTGTCCCTTCCCAAAAAATTGGTAACCAGTTATAATAAAGAGATCGTATTTAAACAGGAAATGGCGGGTACCGCAGAAATTATTACGGAGGATCTTCGTTTGCTGGAACGCTTTTTTTATCAGTTTAAGGATATCCTTAGTCGATGACTTCAAAAATAATAAGTAGATAAGTACTTGAAAAAGAGTCGTTTTGAAAAGAATTGGATACTTTTTTAGCTATACATAACTATTTTATGTATAGTTCCTACATTTTACAGTTATTTTTTCGTACTTTGAAGTGCGAATAAAACCCATTTATTAGAAAATGCTATGAATAATGAGTTGTTTATTATCTTGAAAAAGTTTCTAAAACAAGAGAAATACCAAATCAATTATGAGGAACTGGAGCTACAATTATTAAGTCATCCTTCCTTTCCTAGTTTACATTCTGTAACCGGAGTCCTGGACCATTTCAATATTGAAAATGTCGCTTTGGAAGTCCCCACAAATATGGAGATTTTAACGCAATTGCCGGAAAGTTTTATTTCCTTGGTGAGTGCACAAAAGCATTATGTCATTGTCAATAAAAAGCGAGATGCTGTGGAACTGATTTACGGTAATGGAGATAAAAAAAAGCTGACTAATGCGGAATTTTTGGAAGAGTGGAGTGGTATTCTGGTTGCTGTGGAAAAAGTAAATACCCATGCCACTGGGAACCAATCAGAAGCTAATACAGGGATATACACGCTGTATGGTTTAACAGCTGTCCTGGCCTTAGGAGTTTTCTTCTTTAACGCTTCCAGCCTATTTCAAGTACTCCATTTCTTTCTAACTGTTGCGGGACTTGTAATTAGTGCTTTGATTGTTCGGCACGAATTGGGATTTAAATCCAAGATTATAGATAAATTATGTACCGGAAAGGAAACCGCAAGTTGTGAGTCTGTACTGAATTCAAAAGGAGCATCTTTGTATAAAAATGTGAAGTTGAGTGATTTGGGATTTGTGTATTTTGCCATGACTTTCTTGACTTGGTTTTCAGGAGTTTTCTTTTCAAATACACCTTATGTTATAGTGGCGCTAACACTATTTAGCCTCCCTATTACCATTTATTCTATCTATTACCAATGGCGTATTGTAAAGCAATGGTGCCCGCTCTGCCTTGGTATTGTAGGGGTACTATGGCTTCAGGGTGCAAGTTTGTTTTTCTATGAAAATCCAATTTCAACTTATCAGTTCCAAGTAGGGGAACTATTCTTTTTTGCTCTAAGCATTTTTGTGGCTATTTCTTTTTGGACTTTTGTGAAACCACTGTTGGAAAACCGACAAGAATTGAAGAAGAATAAGATTGTTCATTATAAATTCATTCGAAATTTTGAATTATTCTATACGCTTTATAATAAGGAAAAAGCAAAGACCACAATTTCCCAAGATACGGCAAAAAAGGAAATCGTATTGGGAAACGAAGATGCTTTAGTTGATCTTACATTGGTCACTAACCCGGCCTGCTTCTATTGTAAAGAAGCGCATATGGACATGGAAAAAATCCTAGAGAAGGATGCTAAAAATGTTCGATTGACCATTCGTTTCAATATTAGCACCCAGGATAAAGAAAATAAAGCCTATCTCGTGGCTTCCCGCTTGTTGGAAATTTACCATTCCCAATCTTCGGAAACCTGTACTATGGCATTACATGAAGTTTATGAAGAAAATGCCGACTTGGAAAAATGGTTGGAAAAATGGGGGAAAACCACAGTTACTTCTTTTGATGCGCTCTTGGAACAACAGAAAAACTGGTGTGCTGAGAACGACCTGAACTTTACACCTGCCTTATTGCTCAACAATAAAATATATCCCAAGATATATGACCGGTCCGATGTAGGTTACTTCATAGAGGATTTAATGGAACAAGCATCCGAACCCATAGAAGAGGTAATAGCAGAAAATCAATAAAAAATACATAGACAAAACGCCTTCTGTCATAGGACGGAAGGCGTTTGTTGTGAACAATATCTTCTCGCGAAAGATGGACACAAACCTTGAGTGTCCCTAAATGTTCAAGGCCAATATAATTATAAATTTTAGTAAGATGAAAAATTTAAAGAATTTAAATGGCGTAAAACTTTTGAATAAAGAAGCGCAAAAGGAAGTTTCCGGAGGTTTTGGATGTCCTGTTTTATTTGGCCCCTGTGATATAGGTTTTGAATGGAGCACTGCCTTATGTGGTTGCGTGCCCTCATGTGATTAGGTCTTTGGGTCCATGTCTAAAAATTAGAATTGGACAATTAAACCTATTATAGTTCATTGATAATGTCCGGATGTTTTCCGGACATTATTTTTATTATAAACAGTAGTAGGCGTTATGTCCTGACCTCATAATATTGACTATTTTTGAATAGGATGAAGAAAAAAACACTTTATACGGTTTTGATGATTACCTGTGTCATTGGTTTTTGGCTTTTTGACAACTTTTATACTCCGGCAACCTATACCGAAGCCAATGGCAAGAGCAATTCTACGGAAATACCATTAAAATTTATACCGAGTACCAGATCGGGAACTATAGTTCATCATCAATACTTTTCGCTTTCTTATGCAGAAAGGTATGAACAGGCAGAATGGGTCGCCTATAAACTCACCAAAGAACAGTTGACTTATGATGATCGCAAACGCCCTTATTTTATAGAAGATCCCAAAGTAAGCAGTAAATCTGCTGATTGGAGAAATTATAGGGGTTCTGGTTATGATCGCGGGCATTTATGCCCAGCCGGAGATCGGCGTTTTTCGGACTATGCCTATAAAGAGACATTCTATACCAGTAATATCAGCCCTCAAAAAAACGATTTTAATGCAGGTATATGGAATCGTTTGGAACAAAAGGTGCGTTACTGGGCCAAACGATATAAAACGGTCTATGTGATAACAGGAGGAGTTTTGGAAAAAGGATTGCCCAGTATTGGAGAAGAAGATGTTGCGGTGCCGCAGCGGTATTACAAAATCCTTGTAAAAGAAGACAAGGGACATATTGACGTATTGGCCTTCCTATTCCCCCATAAAGAAAGTACAAAGCCTTTGCAGGAATTTGTTGTTCCTGTGCATCGTCTAGAAGGTTTAACGGGAATCGATTTTTTTGAAGCAATGCCAGACCATCTCCAAGAAACTTTGGAAAAGCAAAGCCGAATTGGCTCGTGGAAATTTTAAAAACGTTCGTTCAATCGATTGGCATCCAACTTGATGAAGATAAATAGCAAGATGGTGAAAAAGATGAGACCTGATCCCCCATAACTAAAGAAGGGGAGTGGAATTCCAACGGTGGGCAACATCCCAATTACCATTCCGATATTAATGAAATAGTGCACAAAAAGTACGGAAATAACCCCATAACCATACATTCTACTAAAGGGGTTTCGTTGCCGTTCTGCCAAAGAAATCAAGCGTAAAAAAAGTAGGGAAAATAGCAATACTACGGCCGTAGTTCCCAAAAACCCCCATTCTTCCCCCACCGTACTGAAAATAAAATCAGTATGCTGTGCTGGGACAAAATCTCCTTTGGTACGCGTGCCCTCTAAAAATCCTTTTCCAAAAAAACCTCCGGATTCAATAGCCTGCTCTGATTGATAGGTGTTGTATCCTATGGTCTTTCTGATTTCTTCCAACTTCTCAGGGTCTTTTTCCAGACGTAGCCATAAGCTAAAACGGTCTCGGTGGCGTTGTTCAAAAACATTATTGAACACAAAATTTACCGATAAGGAAAAAACAATGGAAATTATAAAGAAAGCCGCCAATGGAAGCACAGGAATTTTAAATTTACGTCGTTTTAGAAGGAAAATCAGAGCGATCAAGAGGGTCAGCCCAATACTTACCCATACGGTGCCGAACATTAAAGTGGTAACAAAAACTAGAATGGTCAAAATGCCGAGGCCCAAATAAAACAACGGTACCCCTTCTCGAAACAGCACAAAAATAAGGGCAAAGAAAACCAAAGCACTTCCAGGGTCGGGTTGGGGGATAATCAATATGGCAGGAATTAAAATAATCAAAAAAGCGTACAACTGATCTTTTTTCCGCCGAATATCGGTCTGGATATCACTGAGGTATTTGGCTAAGGCCAAGGCGGTAGCTACTTTAGCAAATTCTGAAGGTTGTAGGTTAAAAAAGCCCAGATCATACCAAGAAGTAGCTCCTGCAATGGTTTTCCCAAAAACAAACAAACCCAGTAAGGAAGCCATGGAGCCGAGATAAATGAGACTGGAAAAGCGCTCATAAAAGTTGGCCTCTACTCCTAAAACAAGGACAATGCAGACCGTACTTACGCCGATAAAGAAAAATTGTTTCCCATATAATTGTCCAAAATCAAATATAGAACTTCCTTCCGTAAACGTACTGGAATAAATATTGACCCATCCAATAGCAACCAATAAGAAATAAATGAAAACTGTAAGCCAATCAATTTGTTTCAGCGTGCTTTTACCAGACATATTCGTTTATCTTGAAAGGTTCCCCGCTATAGGGTTTGGCATATTCATGTTCCAAGGTTTTTTCCAACATACGCTGTTCAAGATCTTTGCGGGTAATTTCACCTTTAATATACTTTTCAATAAGCAAAGAAGCTATATGGCCTGCATAACGGGATCCGTAATAGCCATTTTCAATATATACTGCAATAGCAATCTTGGGATTGTCCACGGGTGCAAAAGCCACAAATACAGAGTTATCGGTCAATTGAGTCTTCACCCCATCGATTAAGGTGTAATTTTCTACCGTACCTGTTTTACCCGCGATGTCAATGCCTTCTACTTGGACCCATCTTCCCGTTCCTTTTTTGTAAACATCGAACATGCCTTGAATAACAGGCTCAAAATACTTTTTGTCGATCGTAGTATGTTTAGGCGTGGTATACTTTTCATTATCAATAGGTGTATTATCCACTTTTTTAAGCACATGAGGGGTAAAATAGTATCCTCTATTGGCAATAGCCGCAGTCATATTGGCCAGTTGAATAGGGGTAACATTAATTTCTCCCTGTCCAATGGAATTGGAAATAATATACGAAGGCACCCATACATTATCGCCATGCGCTCTGTCGTAATAGGCCGTATTAGGGATAAGCCCAGGCCTTCCAGTAGGAAGGTCATAACCTAGGTAACTCCCAAGCCCAAAACTTTTGACGTGTTTTTCCCAAACATCCATACCTTCATCCGTAGTAGGAAATTTGTCATATATTTTACGAAAAGTAGTTGCAAAATAGGCATTACAAGATTTGTATATTCCCGAATTCATATTGCGTATCCCACCTCCGCAATGACAACCTCTCTTAGTTCTGCCCACATAGAACCCATTTAAACAACGGACAGTGGTATTTGGATTAATCACTTCTTCTTGCAGACCTATAAGGGCATTCATAATTTTAAAAGGAGATCCCGGAGATCCTTCCGCAGATAAGGCTCTATCAAAAAGCGGTTTGGCTATGGTATCATAATGTAATTTGCTATAATTTTTGGAGCGTTCCCTACCCACCAAAAGAGAAGGTTTATAGGTGGGGCCGGAAATCATGGCCAGTATTTCCCCAGAGCTAGGTTCAATGGCTACAATGCCACCACGTTTGCCATGCATTAATTTTTCCCCGTATTCCTGGAGTACCTTGTCCAAAGTTACCTGGATTTCCTTTCCCTGCTCAGGAAGGGTATCATATATTCCGTTCTTGTAGGGACCAATAACTCGATTAAAACGGTCTTTTTGAATATGCTTTACGCCTTTTCTGCCTCTTAGAATTTCCTCATATTGCTTTTCTATACCTGTACGGCCCTTTAATTCACCAGCTACATAGGCCGGGTTCTTGATCAAATCGCGTTCATTGACCTCACTGATATATCCAAGCACATTGGCGCCACTATCGGTATCATAATAGCGCAGCGATCTTTTTTGAATATAAAAGCCCTCGTATTTTCGCATTTTTTCCTGAAGTCCTGCGTAGTCCTCTTTGGACAATTGTGGAACCAAAACAGAAGGGAGCCTTGGGGAGTACACGCGTGCCTTGCGCAATTTCTTTATAAAAGCCTCTTTTTCAATACCCAATAAACCACAGAATTCCAAAGTGTCCAAGGGTTTTACTTCCCTAGGGATAACCATAACGTCATAAGCCGGTTGGTTGGCCACTAAAAGCTTTCCGTTACGATCATAGATATAACCCCGCTCCGGATAATCATATACTTTTTTTATGGCTGTATCGTTCAATACCTGATCCGGTGAAAAACTAAAAATTTGTAAATAGGACAGCCTCCCGATAAAGGTAATCCCAATGATAATGATAATGGACGATAGCAGAAGTTTCTTCATTCTTTTTTAACGCTAAAAAGGGTACTAAACAATATACAAACCACTAAAGACAGCGAAGTGGTAGCCACAACTTTCTTCAAAATTAACAGGATATTTGACAAATTGAAAATTTCTAAAGAAAAGAAAATCAAATGATGTACTATTAGTAATAACGCAAGAAATGTAATTTGTTGTGCGGTGGTTGTATTACTTAACTTAAATGTTTGGAATTCAAAATTAACACCAAAACAAAATCGCATGATTACGGGTCTAAAATAGGCTATGGTCACGGTAGCGGCGGCATGTATTGCCATGGTATCGGAAAATAGGTCAACCATAAATCCTAGTAAAAAACCCAGTAAGATTAAAACTGCTTTATTTTCTTTAATCGGATACCAATACAAAAAGAGCACGTAAACCATGGGATTGATATAGCCCAGAAAATTAAGGTTGTTGAACACAAGCACTTGCACGAGTACTAGTAGTACAAAACGAATGACATTGATAAAGTAAAAATTATTGGTCATTTTTTATCTCCTCTTCCAGTTGTAATATTTCGGGCCTATTGATATTGTTGATGATATACACGTTTTTAATATTGGCCATATCATTAAACAGTTCAATGTCTATGCTGTACAGGCTTTTGGAACTGTTTAGGTCAAATTTCTTGATAACGCCAATATCTATATTTTCCGGAAAAATACTGGACCTTCCCCCGGTGACAATAGTGTCTCCTATATGAAGTGGAACCAATCGGGGAATGTCTTCCAATTGCACCACATTATAGGCTTCAGTGTTCCATTTTAAAGAACCGGAATAATCGGTATTCTTAATTTTTGCATTAATGTTGGACTTGGTATTTAAAATACTTTGAACCCGCGCAAATTTGGCAGAAGTACCTTCAATGATGCCGAGAATTCCTTTGGAAGTAATCACGCCCATATCTTGCCCGACAGAATCATTCTTTCCTCTGTCAATAGTAATATAATTCATGTTGGCCGCATAACTGTTGTTGATGGCATGGGCAGGCATGACTGTAAAATTGATTTTAGTCGTATCAATTTCCATACTATCATTTAGGCCATTATTGAACAAAAGCCTGCGTAGACGTGTATTCTCCTCTACAAGCTTTTGATTTTCTTTCCGTAATCCAAAATAAGAAGTAATATTACTTGAGGTGTTGTAAATTCCTCCGGTCACAAAGTTGGCCGAATTAAAAAATTTGGATTTGTGATAGGAATGCGAATGAAAGGTGAACCCTAGGGCAATGGATAATAAAAAGACATAAAGCAAAGAGATTTTATATCTTAATAAAAAGTTGATTATCTGTTGCATTCACCTTCCTGTTCTTCCAGTTAACTATAACAATACCTTAAGTGCTAAAATGTACAGAGCCATCACGCAAGGATGTGATCTATTTGATCAATATACTCTTGTACCGATCTAAATTTTTTAATGAAATTCCTGTTCCACGCACTACTGCCCTTAAGGGATCTTCTGCAATATACACCGGTAAATCTGTCTTTTGCGATAACCTTCGGTCCAAGCCGCGTAACATCGATCCGCCTCCTGCAAGATAAATTCCGGTATTATAGATGTCAGCCGCAAGTTCTGGTGGTGTTTGTGAAAGGGTTTCCATCACCGCATCTTCTACTCTTAAGATGGACTTGTCCAAGGCTTTGGCGATTTCCCTAAATGAAATCTGTACCTGTTTTGGTTTTCCTGTCAATAAATCCCTTCCCTGTACAGACATTTCATCTGGTGGGTCCTGTAAATCCTCAGTAGCAGAACCTATTTGGATTTTAATATTTTCAGCAGTACTTTCCCCAACGTAGAGGTTGTGTTGTGTACGCATGTAATAAATAATATCATTGGTGAAAACATCTCCCGCAATTTTTACCGATTTATCACAAACAATACCTCCTAAAGCGATAACGGCAATTTCAGTTGTTCCACCACCGATATCAACAATCATATTTCCTTTTGGCTGCATAATATCTAATCCAATACCAATGGCAGCGGCCATAGGTTCATGAATCAAATACACTTCTTTCCCGTTCACGCGTTCTGCAGACTCCTTTACCGCTCGCATTTCAACCTCAGTAATCCCCGACGGAATACATATCACCATCCGCAATGCGGGAGGAAACCATTTTTTCTTTAAGGCCGGAATGTTTTTAATGAACATATTGATCATCTTTTCAGAAGCATCAAAATCGGCAATAACCCCATCTTTTAGGGGGCGAATGGTCTTTATATTTTCATGGGTTTTTCCTTGCATCATGTTGGCTTCTTTGCCAACGGCGATAATCTTTCCACTAATTCGGTCTCTTGCTACTATGGAAGGACTATCTACTACTACTTTGTCTAAATGTATGATCAGTGTATTGGCGGTACCTAGATCAATGGCTATTTCTTCTGTTAAGAAATCAAAAAATCCCATATATATTCGTTTGATTTTCGATTAAAAGTAAACTTTATCGGTAAAAGTAGCAAATTAATGCTTAAAATGGCGTGTGCCGGTCATGACCATGGCTACCCCATTTTCGTTACAATAATCAATACTTAATTGGTCCTTAATAGAACCTCCGGGTTGTATAACGCTGGTTATACCACTTTTATGCGCAATTTCTACACAATCTGGGAAAGGAAAAAAGGCATCACTGGCCATTACAGCTCCTTCTAGATTGAATTTGAAGGAGTTAGCTTTGTGGATGGCCTGATTTAAAGCATCAACTCTTGAGGTTTGACCTGTACCACTGGCGCATAATTGTTTGTTTTTTGCCAATACAATGGTATTACTTTTAGTGTGTTTGCACAATTTTGAGGCAAAAAGCAAATCTTCCAATTCTCTTTCGGATGGTGTTTTTGTTGTTGTATTTTTAAGGTCTTCCAAAGCATCTGTTTTGGCATCTTTATCCTGTACAAGAATACCGTTTAAACAGGTGCGAACTGAACTTTGGGGAAGCGGGGTATCTTTTAAGGTCAAAAGAATACGATTCTTTTTCCCTTTAAGAATTTCCAAGGCCTCCTCACTAAAGCCAGGAGCTATGACAACTTCACAGAACAACTTGTGGATTTCTTCAGCGGTAGCCACATCAATAGCCGTATTACTGATGAGTACCCCGCCAAAAGCAGATACGGGATCCCCTGCAAGTGCATCAACATAGGCTTGATGAATTGTAGATCGTGTGGCCAAACCACAGGCATTATTGTGTTTTAATATGGCAAAAGTAGGATCGTCCTCTTTGAATTCTAAAATCAGGTTCACTGCGGCATCAACATCCAAAAGATTGTTGTACGAAAGTGCCTTTCCATGGAGTTTGTCAAAAATAGCATCAAAATCCCCGAAGAATACTCCTTTTTGATGGGGGTTTTCCCCATAACGCAGAACTTGTCCCCGGGTTTCACTTATTTTTAAAACAGTTTCTTCTTGGGCCGCATTAAAATAGTTGAATATTGCGGCATCATAATGGGAAGAAACATTAAAGGATTTTGTGGCAAAGCGTTTGCGATCTTCCAATGTTGTACTTCCATCTCCGGTACTGATCAATTCCAGCACTTCATCATAATCTTCCATAGAAGAAACACAGAGTACATCTTTATAGTTTTTAGCTGCGGCACGAATCAAAGAAATGCCACCAATATCAATTTTTTCGATAATGTCCTGTTCTGAAGCTCCACTGGCTACAGTTTTTTCAAAAGGATATAGATCAACAATGACGATATCCAATTGTGGAATGTCAAATTCCTGCAATTGTGCAACATCACTTTCATTGTCCTGTCGGTTTAAGATTCCACCGAATACTTTGGGGTGCAAGGTTTTT
Source organism: Spongiimicrobium salis (assembly GCF_043678055.1). NCBI lineage: Bacteria > Pseudomonadati > Bacteroidota > Flavobacteriia > Flavobacteriales > Flavobacteriaceae > Spongiimicrobium > Spongiimicrobium salis. The sequence goes on along the minus strand of NZ_JBHEQA010000004.1, from coordinate 210,619 downwards.
ACCCGCCCTCCAAGAATAGAAGGGTAACTGGTAACCTCCTCAACGGGCACAACATTGATTCCTAGGTCTTTAATGAATTTTTCGGTTCCTCCGGTAGAATATAGCGTAACTCCGAGGGCATCTAATTTTTGAACAATAGGGGCTAAACCATCTTTGTGAAAAACTGAGATTAGGGCTGAAGTTGCTTTTTTGGTGGTGCTCATCTGATATACATATAGTTAATAAGCACACAAAAGTAATTTTTTTGAACGTAAAACGATAACTGGTTTATCAACAAAACCGTTAAAGTTTTAAAGAATCTCAGCTACTTTTTCATTTACAAATTCCAAAAAGCGTTCGTCTTCTTCTGAAAAGGGATCTGCAACGTTGGAATCAATGTCTATCTGACCGATATTTTCACCATTCACAAATAGGGGAACCACAATTTCTGATTTCACATCAATGCTACAGGCAATGTAATTGTCCTGTGCCGCAACATCGGGCACTACAAAATTTTCATTGGATACCGCCACCTGTCCACAAATCCCTTTTCCAAAAGGAATAATCACATGATCGGTGGGAAGGCCGGCATAGGGACCCAGTTTTAGCTCATTTTTATCTCCGTTTTTAAAATAAAACCCCACCCAATTGTAGTACGGTACCGAAGCCTTTAAGAGGTCGCAAATTTGTTGTAGACGAGTATCAATATCTACATTTGGAGTGTCTAATATCGCTGTGATTTTAGGGCGCAATTCCTGAAGCATTATCTTTTTTTTACAAAGGTATTCAATGCCCGCCAAATCACAAAATACGACCAGAATACGCAAAATTAAAAAGGGGATACAAAAATCTGAGATATCATTTTTTAAATTCAAAAATGTAAAGTATATTTGTCATATTGTAAGTTTAACTTTCCTTAATAACAAGTTTATATCGTTGTTTAGGATAGTCTTAAAACTAAGATTATGGAATCTAAATCATCGATGATTTCTGACGAGAGAAGTATTGATAAACTAAAGAAATACCAGTTGCCCAATAAAGCAAAAAAGATAGGATGGCTAATTTGTGGTATTGCATTTATTGCTCTTTTCTTGACGGACAAGGATACCAACTATAAATTGGTTGCAAAATATTCCTTATTGATAGGTCTGTTGATTGTTTCTATTTCTCGGGAAAAAATTGAAGACGAGTTGATAAAAAACTTGAGAATGCATTCCTTTACTTTTGCCTTTATTTTTGCCGTATTCATCGCAATTACCAATCCTTTACTTTCTTATCTGGCAAATTTTGTTTTTAGTGAAAAACAAGGAGTATTTGACGGTATTGGGGATTGGATGATACTTTGGTTATTGCTGAGTGTGCAGATATTCTATTTCGAATATTTAAAAAGACTACATAATTAATGAAGAATAGACTTAAAATAGAAAGAGCCATATTGAATATGACTCAAGAAGAATTGGCAAATAAAATTGGGGTATCACGTCAAACTATTAATTCTATTGAAAAAAACAGATATATTCCTTCAACCGTACTATCATTAAAATTATCTATGGTGTTTCAAAAACCGGTGAATGATTTCTTTGAATTGGAAGAAACAGAAATTAGTGCTACTTAAGCTTGTTTACACTGACTATGGAAGCATAATAATTTTTTGCCTCTAATATATTTATTCTTCTAACCTTCTATTTAATTGCCGTCAATTCATGATACCCCAATAATTTTCCTCTCTTATTATAAGATTCGGATTTTACCACAGCCTTATCTTCTTTATACCATTCTTTCCCAGATCCCCGAACCTTGATGATTCCAAATTTTGACTCAAAATCAAAAGTCACCACTTGGCAATCAAAAGTTCCGGCACTTGTCGTAATGGTTTCATTGGGAAGAATTTTGCGATTGAAAATAGTAAAGGTCATGGTCACCACAGTAAAATCGTTGGCATTAACCTTAATATTGATATTGCCATCTTCCAACACCTCTCCCGCTTGCATGTTTACCGGAAAATAAAGTACATCCCCATCTATTATAAGTTCGATATCTTTTTGGTCATGCTCTGCTAATTTTCCCATATCAAAGAAGCGCAGCATATCCATATAAAAAAGGCCATTTTTACAGCCTGCCGCATACTCTGTGGTAAATTGTTCTTGCCCTTTAGCATTAAACAATGTTGCTTTTATGGCCGCAATTAGACTACCTTCCTCTTCTGTTATTTCCAAAGTTTCATGTACAGAAGTGCTCTCTACTTTACCCTTTTTGGTATAATCGGTATAGGTCAGTTTTGCACCTTTTTTAAGAAAGACGGCAGCATTGCATTCTTGTGCATAGGCTTGAGTGCCTATAAGGAGAACTAGAATAAGGTATAGTATTTTTTTCATTAGGCGCTTTTTAAAATAAATTCAACACGTCGGTTATTTGCTTTTTCCTCAGGAGTGCTGTTTGCATTTAGAGGTTCACTTTCACCCTTTCCATCTGTGCTCAGGCGTTCTTCTTGGATGCCATTGTTGATCAAAGCCTGTTTCACCGCTTCTGCTCGCTTTTTGGATAAGGCTAAATTAACGGCAGTTTCACCATCAGTATCGGTATGTCCCACAATTTCAAAACGCCAATCCTTATTATCGGTCATCATATCTGTTAATTTGGTGATGATTCCGTAGGATTCAGGTTTTAGTGTGGCCTTTGCCGTATCGAAAAGAATACCTTGGGTACTGTATTTTCCATCGGCCAGGATGCGTTTGTACATTTGCCCGCCTCCATGGGCAATCCTTATGTTTTTAATGGCTACCTGTACAGGCTCATCCGTATCGGTATGTCCATCAAAATCAATGGCAATAATGTCTGGTACAATGGTAAGTTTTGGAAGGTTGATGATTCTTTTGTCGTCATAGTACATTTTGAATTTTCCTTTATGATAGGAAAGCGCCAAATGATGCCATGCGTTGAGTGGACCCAATGGCGTTTTTTCTATTTGGAAATTATACGATTCAACATGACCGTTGGTTACGGCATGCCTTAAATTAAAGCTGACATCAGGGTTGGAACCCGCATCATACCTATCTGCCGTGAGGTACAAATTATAATCTGCCCATGAATTATTGTTTTCTTTGGAAACATGATCAACATAAATGTCAAATTCCACGGTGAATTCATCCGAGAGGTAATTCTTTTCTTTGAATAATGGGATAACCCTATTGCTGTATTTTGCGGTGCCAATGATAACTTTTTCCCCATTGAAACGTGCTACTTCCGCACCTCCCTTGACCAAATCCCATCTGGAAGGAAATTCCCCGACTTCTTCGGTCAATAAATCATCGTAAAAAATAACCTTCTCTCCGGGGATGAATTTATAATTTCTCCAAATTTCCTCGGAAGCCCCATCTGTTACCTTTGCTTCTTTCCCATTGGTAACGGGCTTTGTTTTTTTGGATTCCTCTTTTTTCTTTTGCTCCTCTTCTTTTTTATTGGGGTTGAGTACTTCGTTGATTTTTTTATCCGCTTTTTCCGCGACTCTTTTTTCTGCTTTTTTCTTGATTTTTTTCCAAATCTGGGCTTCTGCGGTTTGAAAACCCATGGTTAAGAATGTCACACAGAGGATTGCTGTAATTTTTTTCATGATGCAGTTGTTTTATGCTGGTTACTTTGCAATAACCATACTAAAATACTGCACCCTCTTCTCAGATTGAGGAGCAATTAGAATTTGAGATAAAGCGTTTAGAATTCATATGGTTGCACCTAGAATTTTAAAATAGGGCATCGAGGAAGTCAGATAGAATTTTCTTTCTACTATGGGAAACGGGAAGGGAGGCGCCCTGAATACACTGTACGGTATCATTCTTTTTATCGAAGGATTGAATATGGTTCAGATTGATCAAATAGCTTTGATGTATCCTAAAAAACTGATGTTTTCCTAATTTGTCTTCAAAGGATTTCAGTGTCTTTGAAACCATAATTTTTCGCCCATCCATGATGTGGAAGGAAGAGTAATTATTGTCTGATTGCACATATAGAATGTCATTTATATTTACAATATGCGTTGCCTCTAAATTTTTCAGCACCATTTTCTTTTCTTGTGTGCTTGCATTGAAATTGTGAAAGAAAACCTGGAGTTGTTCCTGATAGTTTTCCTTCTGGGTTTCAAGAATTACTTTCTGTACGGCGGCGATAAGTTCATTAGGGGTATAAGGTTTTAGCAGATAGTCCAATGCACTAAATTTAAAAGCTTCTACCGCGTAGGTGTCAAAAGAGGTAGTAAATACAATTTTAAAGTCAATACTACTCAGGTTTTTCAATAAAGAGAAGGCATTGCCATCGGCCAGATTGATATCCAATATCACAAAATCGGGCTGTAGGAGTGGCAATTGTGCAGCTCCATCCTTTATGCTTGTAAGGTGTTCCAACAGTGTTATTTGTGGGAAATGCTGTTGTATAATGTCTTGAGCAAGGCCTGCAGCGGCAGGGTCATCTTCAATAATAAGACATTTAAGTTGATTTTCCATAGGGTTAAAGATACCTACAATTTTTTGTGTCGCACAGGAAAAGTCAATAGGACCACGGTTCCTTCTTTCTTTGGATTCAGATCAATGCTGCACAGATAGTTATAGGTCTTTTTAAGGTTTTGTACCCGTTCATGGAGAATGTCCATGCTCATGGACCGATGTAATTGATTGGCGTTATTTGAACCATTATTGGAGAATCCAGATCCATTGTCAGCAATAGACACGCTCAGGGAATCCCCAGTGTAGGTATAGTCAATTTTTATGACGCCATCTTCAAGTTCTTTAATGCCATGCAACAAAGCATTTTCCACAAAGGGTTGTGTAAACATGGGGGGAATCAATACGATATCCGTATCAATTTCTGGATCTATGGAAATATGATGCTCAAAGGGTTTTGTTGCGCCTAATTTTTGAAGATCCATATAATCGGTCAGGGCATCGATATCTTCTTGAAGTGTGATGAAATCTTGATCGGAACTCTCTAGGATGGAACGCATTAATTTACTGAAACTACCCAGGTAGCCAACAGATTCTTCTTTCTTGTTCTGATAAATAAAAGCCTGTATGCTATTTAAGGCATGAAATAAAAAATGTGGATTTAATTGCGTTTGTAACAGGCGCTGCTGAATTCTAGCCGTTTGTAATGACTGTTTGGTCTTCTGGTTTTGATACCAAATGATACCTAAAATAATGATGAGAAGTGCAAAAAGTCCAGATACCCAAAGAAAATTGCTTTGCTCTTCTAATTTTAGGGTATTTAACTCATCTTTGGTCTGCAATAAATCAATTTCTTGTTGTTTCTTTTCGGATTCATGCTGCGCTGTTAATTCTGCTACCCGAGCCTGTTGCCTAGCCGTATTTACCGAATCTTTTAAAATGCTATGCTGATTGGCATAAGAAAGTGCTTTGGCAATATTTCCCAATCCTTCATGAGCTTGACGTAAATTATTTAATACCAGGATTTTTAAATCAGGATTTATTTTTTTGGGAATTTTTTCAAAATGTAGTAGTGCCTCTTGATGTTGCCCTTGCTTTAAATGGGCATATCCCATATTATTTCGCAGAATATCGGTATTTTGTTGTAAAGTTTCTTTAATGGCCAAGCCTTTGCGCCCATAGTCAATGGAGGTAGTATAACTACCTTCTTCCAAATAAAAATTGCACAAGTTGGAATAAATATGCCCAAGGTAGCGTTGTGCATTGCTTTCTACCGCCAATTTTTCTGCTTTTTGAGAAGTGAGGATGGCTTGTCCCAATTCGTTGTTGGCGTATTGTGCATTTGCCAAATTGGTCAAGATTTGCATGCTAAGGAAATTGTCCTTGCGGGCATATGCCAATGCTTTGTCCAAATATTGGATGGCTTTTTGGGGATTGCCCAACCTAGCATTTAAACTTCCGATATTGGTATAGACCTTAGCTAGACTGATGGTATCTTTTAGAAGTTCAAAAAAGTCCGCCCCCTGTAAATAATGTGTGATCGCCTTTTCATATTCTTGTTTATAATTAAAGATATTGCCTAGGTTCTGATAGCTTCGGGCCAGATTGATCGAATCTATTTGGGGATCTTCCAAACCTTCTCGAATTAGTTTTTCCGCATCGTCAAATTCTCTTTGATTGATAAGAATTCCGGATTTCTGCAGGCGGACCTTGGCGATAAGTGTATGGTTTCCCGTTTCTTCGGAAAACGTACGGGCGAGATTGGAATAAAAGAGGGCACTGTCCAGATTTGATCTAAAAAATAAACCAGAGATTTCAAGACTTATTTCTGTTTTTTCGGTGGCATCCGAGCTACGCTCCAATGTTGTTTTCAAGGATGGAATGTCTTGGGAGAATAGGAGGGATGTATTCCATAAAAACAACTGCATTATACAAAGGCATAATACGAAGGGTCTTGAAGCGAAAATGCTATTTTTATAGGGAAAAAGCCTAAGGAATGACATGGTAAAGGTTATCTGTGTAGCTAAAATAGTCTATTTTCTTTTTTTAAAGTAGTTGGTGGGAGAGAAACTAAAATGACCAATACGCTTTACAGAAAGTAGTAAGCTGAATCTCTGCGGATTGGTTTGAAGAAATAAAAAAACCGCTTCCTAGGAAGCGGTTTTTATGCGGATATAAAATTGAGATTACATCATACCTGGCATACCTCCACCCATTGGTGGACCTGCTGGCATTGGATTTTCCTCTTTAATATCAATTAAGGCACATTCCGTAGTCAAAATCATTCCAGAAACTGAAGCTGCATTTTCCAAAGCTACTCGAGTTACTTTTTTAGGATCAATGATTCCTGCTTTTAGCATGTCTACATAAGTTTCTGATTTTGCATCGAAACCAAAATCGCCTTTGCCGTCCAATACTTTGGCGACTACAACAGATCCTTCACCACCTGCATTGGCAACAATAGTACGTAAAGGCGATTCAATAGCTCTCGCTACAATCTGTAAACCAGTTTCTTCATCGGCATTTTCCGCTTTTATTTTGGAAAGGGCCGATTTTGCACGGATCAAGGCTACACCACCTCCGGCAACAATACCTTCTTCAACCGCAGCTCTTGTAGAATGCAATGCATCGTCTACACGATCTTTCTTTTCTTTCATTTCTACTTCAGAAGCGGCACCTACATAGAGTACGGCAACTCCTCCGGACAATTTGGCCAAACGTTCTTGTAGTTTTTCCTTATCGTAATCTGAAGTCGTAGAAGCAATTTGGGATTTAATTTGATTTACCCTAGTCTTAATATCTTTTGCTTTTCCCGATCCATTGACAATGGTCGTATTGTCCTTGTCTATGGCAATCTTCTCACAAGTTCCCAACATATCTATGGTGGCATTGTCCAAAGAGAACCCTCTTTCTTCAGAAATCACGGTTCCTCCGGTCAATATAGCGATATCTTCCAACATGGCTTTTCTTCGGTCTCCAAAACCTGGGGCTTTGACTGCGGCAATTTTTAAAGATCCCCGTAGTTTATTGACCACTAAAGTAGCTAATGCTTCACCATCTACATCTTCGGCAATGATTACTAGTGGTTTTCCACTTTGTGCAACCGGCTCCAAAACAGGTAGTAAATCCTTCATGGAAGAGATTTTCTTGTCAAATAGCAAGATGTAAGGATTGTCTAGATCGGCAATCATTTTTTCAGAATCGGTAACGAAATAAGGAGATAAGTATCCTCTATCAAACTGCATTCCTTCAACAACATCCACATACGTGTCTGTTCCCTTAGCTTCTTCTACGGTAATGACACCTTCTTTACCTACTTTTCCAAAAGCTTGTGCGATCAATTCTCCAATAGTTTCATCATTATTGGCAGAAATTGAAGCAACTTGTTTTATCTTCTCGGAAGAATCTCCTACTTTTTTGGATTGCTTGGACAAGTTGGCGATCAAAGCCTCAACCGCTTTGTCGATTCCTCTTTTAAGGTCCATTGGGTTTGCACCGGCGGCAACGTTCTTTAATCCTTCTTTTACGATAGCCTGTGCCAAAACGGTAGCTGTAGTGGTTCCGTCTCCGGCAAGATCATTGGTTTTGGAAGCAACTTCTTTTACCATTTGTGCGCCCATATTTTCCAACTCATCGACCAATTCTATTTCCTTTGCCACGGAAACCCCATCTTTTGTAACGGCAGGAGCTCCGAATGACTTGCTGATGATCACGTTTCTTCCTTTAGGACCTAAGGTTACTTTTACTGCATTGGCCAATGCATCTACACCTCTTCGTAGGCCATCACGTGCTTCAATATCAAATTTTATATCTTTTGCCATAATTTGTGAATTTTATTGTGCCTCTTGCGAAAGCAAGAGCTTTTTTGATTTGTTTTATTACTGCTTTTAGATGATTGCTAAAATGTCACTTTCGCGCATCATTAGATAATCTCCACCTTCTAATTTTAATTCTGTTCCAGCATACTTTCCATAAAGTACAGTATCTCCAACCTTAACGGTAATCTGCTCATCTTTGGTTCCAGGACCTACGGCAACTACTTTGCCTTTTTGTGGTTTTTCCTTGGCAGTATCCGGAATATAGATACCCGAAGCCGTTTTTGTTTCCGCAGCCATAGGTTCTATAAGTACCCTGTCCGCTAATGGTTTGATGTTTACTTTAGCCATAATACTATGAATGTTTAAGACCTACCTGTTGAGGTCGATTGATTAATTTTTGAAATTCTTCCTTATGTTAGGCAGAAACTATGCCATTGGCATAAAACTGACACTTTGTTAAAACAAAAATGCCAGCTTGTCATTTCGGCTGGCATTTTGAATTCTTATAATGTTGTATAAACTTACTGAATCGTGTCCAACGGACTTGCTTCATCAGCAGCAGGAGTGCTATCCGGTAATACTTCCTCTACCTCTGCAGGAGCACTATCACCTTGTAATAATTTAGAGTCACTTTCGCTAAAATTCCCTTTTAGTGCCACATTGGACAATAAAATAAGAACAATAAGAAATGTTGCTAAAACCCATGTACTTTTATCTAAAAAGTCGCCGGTTTTCTTTACCCCTCCAATAACTTGGTTTCCACCTCCACCAAATGAAGAAGAAAGTCCTCCTCCTTTAGGGTTCTGTACCATAATCACCAAAACCAATAGGAGTGCAACAATGATGATGAGGATTAAAAATATTGTAAACGTACTCATTATAACTATGTATTTTCTTTTTGTATTTTTTCCACCGCCTTAATTCGGTCTGCAAAGAAACCACTTTTTTCTGGATATTTCAAACTTAAAATTTTGTAGGCCTGTATTGCTTTTTTGTACTTTTTTTGTTCGAGATATACTTTGGCCAAAGTCTGCGTCATCAATTCATTTTTATTAATTTTTGAAGAAGCTTTGATGGGAACTTTTGGCGCCGAGCTATCAGAGGGAATAATTTTAGGATTCTCATTGATGAACTTATCGATCAATTCAAATTTTTTCTTTCGTAAAACGGCTTCTTCCAATGGAAAATCCATAGATGGGGGCGGTTCTTTTTCTGTTGCGGTTTCCTTTGGAGAACTGCGGTTAATGGACTTTACAGAAGTAAGTTGAAGCCATTGCGCAAAGGAGTATTTTTCATTTTTGGTAAAAGAGACCGGAGCGTCTTGCCCTATTTCCGATTCACTTTTTTTTTTAGCCTCGGCAATCGATTTATCAATGGCGGGGTCCTTTGATTTAAAGAGGGTGGGATCCAGAATCTGTTCCGCATCACCAATATTTTGAGGGAGAGGGTTGTCTTCCGATCCCTCGATCATCGTGGTGTCTACTTCTTTATCCGTCAAAACTTCTTCCGCAATGGTTTCCGTATCGGCCAAAGCCGTGGTCTTTCCTCCAATGGTATCCGCAATCGTGTTTTGTAAAAAATCTTTTGAAGTGATGAAATCAAAAAGAATCTCACGATCCGTGGTGTATGCTGCTGTAATTTTAAGGGCATTGTTGTATTTAAAACTATTTAAATTTCGCAAGCCCTTAAGGTGAATTGCCCTAGCCGCTTGGAAATAGGGATACTCTTCCAAAATATCCTCCAATTGCTTCGCTTGTACCGGGGAGTTAACCTTTTCAGGATGTTGTAAGAGATATGTGAAATCCGCTACATTCATAATAGGATTACCAGTTTGCTAGAGAGGCGTTAAAGATATCTTGCGTTAAACGTTCAAAAATAGCATCATGCGCTTCGCTTCGTATCGCATCTACTTGTGTGTTTGCATCAAAATCGAAAAAGAAAGAGAACCTACGTTCAAAATCAACATCTTCCTTGGTCTTGTTGAAGAAACGAACATTGACGGCCATGGTCAATCGGTTTTGGTTGGCGGTCTGTTGTGCAGTGGCCGACATCGGCGCAATGCGGTATTCTACAATTTCCCCTTCGTAAATAAGATCTCCATCGCTACCTTTTAAGCTCAAGCTTGTCTGGTTGTTAATGGTCTCCTGTACCGCTTGGGTAAAATCCCTGTCCAGCCCTGGTTCAAAAACAGAGCCAGGGCTCTGCGCTGCAAGATTCTGGAAGAAATTTACCGTAAACGTTTCGGCATCTCCTTGATCTCCTCCAGTCTGGTTATAGGTGACTCCTTTTAGTCCGCAAGACTGCAGACTTAGTACACATAGCATTATAATAATGGATGCTGTTTTTTTCATATTACAAATCGTACTGTTTAATTTTTCGATATAGGGTGCGTTCCGAGATGCCCAATTCAGAAGCGGCAGCCTTTCGTTTGCCACGATTGCGTTCCAAGGATTTTTTAATCAATTCTATTTCCTTATCCTGTAAAGATAGGGTTTCTTCCTCTTCTATTTCTTCGGCAAAATGATACTTGTCTTCTTGGGGTATTGTTGTGGGTATACTAGGCGTATCCGGAATAGGTTCTGGAAGTTGTAATACTTCCATGGAAGGGGAGTGGGTTTCCTCAGTAACTTCTTCTCCGTTCTTGCCGTAAATTTTTCGAATGAGGTTTTCGTTTTCTTCCTGCACCTTTTCCGTATCGTTGGATTTTAATAATTCCAAGGTCAGCTTTTTAAGATCGTTAAGATCCCCTTTCATATCAAACAGGACCTTGTAGAGAATTTCACGCTCATTGCTGAAATCACCTTCATTTTTCTTGGAATCAATGACCGCCGGCAAATTGGTGCTGCTTGCATTGGGCAGATATCCATTCAATACATTTAGGGATATGGTCCTTTCTTTTTCCAATACAGAGATTTGTTCGGCAATATTCCGCAATTGCCTAATGTTTCCTGGCCAACGGTATTGTTGCAACAGCTGTATGGCGCCATCATCCAAGCGTATCGTGGGCATTTTGTATTTTTGACCGAAATCCGATGCAAATTTGCGAAAGAGTAAATGAATATCCCCTTGCCGTTCCCGAAGTGGGGGGATTACAATTTCTACAGTACTCAAACGATAATATAAATCTTCTCTAAATTTTCCTTTTTTGATAGCATCGAAAAGTTGCACATTTGTAGCTGCTACAATGCGGACATCTGTTTTCTGTACCTGGGAAGATCCTACTTTTAAAAACTCCCCATTTTCAAGAATACGCAATAAACGGACTTGGGTGGTCAAAGGCAATTCCCCAACTTCATCCAAAAAAATGGTCCCTCCGTTGGCCACTTCAAAATACCCGCTTCGTGTAGAAGTAGCTCCCGTAAAAGCCCCTTTTTCATGACCAAAAAGTTCACTGTCTATGGTTCCTTCCGGAATGGCGCCACAGTTCACGGCAATATACTTGGCGTGTTTTCTGTGGGAAAGTGAGTGAATGATTTTTGGCATTGCTTCCTTTCCTACCCCGCTTTCCCCCGTAACCAAAACAGAAATATCTGTTGGAGCTACCTGTATGGCTTTCTCAATAGAACGATTGAGTTTAATATCGTTTCCGATAATCTCATAACGTTGTTTTATGGCTTGTATAGATTCCAATATTATAAGGTGTTAATATTAGCATATCCCCGGGCTTCACCGATCAAGGTACCCGAAGTACAGTCTGTAATTTCTACCATGACAAACTCTCCAAGTTGGTACTGTTCCTTGGGAAACACAACAACCGTATTTTGGGAATTTCTTCCTTTCCAATGTTTGTCCGACTTTTTGGAAGTCCCGTCAATGAGAACTTCTTGTGTTTTTCCAACAAATTGTTGAATTCTATAAAGGCCATGTTCACGTTGCAGCGCAATGACTTCTTTTAGACGTCTGGATTTTACTACCTCTGGAACATCATCTTTTAATTTTCTCGCAGCCATGGTGCCGGGCCTTTCGGAATAGGCATACATATAACCAAAATCATATTTTACGTATTCCATGAGCGATAAAGTGTCTTGATGGTCTTCTTCGGTTTCTGTGGGGAAACCGGAAATCATGTCATGTGAAATGGCACAATCCGGGATAATCTCACGGATATGGTCAATAAGTTTAAAATATTCCTCTCGAGTGTGGAGGCGATTCATTTCTTTTAAAATACGATCACTACCACTCTGCACAGGCAAATGTATAGACTTGCAAATGTTGTCGTATTTCGCCATGGTATGGATAACATCCATGGTCATGTCTTGAGGATTGGAGGTCGAAAAACGAATGCGCATTTTAGGTTGTGCCAGAGCAGTCATTTCCAATAATTTTGAAAAATTTGTTGCCGTTGCCTTTTGTATGGCCGAGGCTTTGTCGAAATCCTTTTTCAACCCTCCGCCATACCATAGATAACTATCCACATTTTGCCCTAACAGTGTAATTTCTTTATAGCCTTTGTTCCAAAGTTCATTGACTTCTTCTATAATGGATTGAGGATCTCTGCTTCGTTCACGGCCTCGCGTAAAGGGAACTACGCAAAAGGTGCACATATTGTCGCACCCTCGGGTAATAGAGACAAAAGCACTGATGCCATTACTGTTCAAGCGTACAGGTGCAATATCGCCATAGGTTTCCTCTTTGGATAAAATGACATTGACCGCGTTTCTTCCTTCATCCACTTCCTTGATGAGATTCGGAAGATCTTTATATGCATCAGGGCCAACTACCATGTCCACTATCTTTTCTTCCTCTAAAAGCTGAGTTTTTAGGCGCTCTGCCATACATCCCAAAACGCCTACTTTGAGATGGGGCCGATTTCTTTTTACCGCATTGAATTTCTCCAGGCGCTTTCTAACAGTTAACTCTGCCTTTTCTCTAATGGAACAAGTATTGACCAGGACCAAATCTGCTTCTTCCAATTTTTGTGTAGTATTAAAACCTTGCTCCGATAAAATAGAAGCCACGATTTCACTGTCCGAAAAATTCATGGCACAACCATAACTCTCTATATAAAGTTTTCTATCGTTGTTTTTATTTTCACGGATTGAAAGGGAACTGCCCTGTACAGCTTCATCTATGGTTTTTTCCATTGGCTTGAATATTCAATGTATATTTGGTACTGACGAACTACAAAGATAGTACGAAACCTTAAAACTGTGACAATATGACAGTTTATTTTAATACTATTTTAGCGTTGCCGCCGTTTCGGTACTACCTTGAATAACCAACATTAAAATGAAGTTGACTACTTTAGAAGAACAGATTAACACAAAGGCTTCTCTGGATTTTGGAGCCATTTTTAACAACTCTATTGAATTATTCAAAAAGGTTTGGGTACAAGGATTTATTGTGCTCCTTCTTACCTTTATATGTATACTCCCTTGCTATCTGTTGTTTTATTCCCCCGTATTGACCGGGATTATTGTAGATCCGGAAATGTTGCGTCATGAAGAGCCCAACCTCATAGTGTTGATTTCTACATTTACCATGTTTCCGATTATAATGGTGCTGTTTTCTGCCATTATATTGTTGCTAAATGCCGGGTTTCTCAGAATATGTGCCCGTGTGGACAAAAACCTTGAAGGCAGCGATGATTACTTTTATTATTTCAAACGGCGTTATTTTGGAAAAGCCCTTGTGCTGTCCCTTGTGATTATCGGAATCTCCATTTTGGGGATGCTGCTTTGTTTCATTGGGGCATTCTATGTAATGGTCCCTATAGCATTGATACCTGCATTCTTTACTTTTAATGAAGATTTGACGCCTATTGAAATGGTGAAAGCAAGTTTTGTTTTGGGAAATAAAAATTGGGGTGTAATTTTTGGCATGTTGATCGTCATGGGTTTTTTGGCCCAATTAGGGATACTATTATGCGGTATTGGAGTGTTGTTCACAGCAATGCTGGCCAAAGTACCTATATACTATATGTATAAAGATGGTGTTGGTTTTCCTACTTCCAACAATACGGAGGATACCTACTTGGTGAAATAATACAACTTTTAACGCAACGGATTGTGTTTGTGGATATCTAATAGTAAAATACCACACAAACAAACTGTTATGAAGACAAAACCTATACTATTGATGATGGTCATCGCCTTGATGACATTTTCCTGTACCGATAATGAAGCCTTTAGAGATGTTATCGTTGCAAAACCATTGACAATTAAAAAATCGACACTGAAAGGAGAAGTGACTGTGATTGCTCCCACCGAAATTAAGACTTCGGGGAAAATATATGCCTACAAGAACTATGTCTTTGTCAATGATTTGTTTGAGGGTATTCATGTTATTGACAATACCATCCCCGCCGCTCCTCAAAAAATTGCCTTTATTGAAATAGCAGGAAATGTAGATATCTCTATTAAAGATGATTTTTTATATGCAGATAATCTAACCGATCTGATTGTTTTGGATATTTCGGATATTCAAAATATTCAGACGGTGAACCGTTTGGAAAATGTCTTGGAAGGAAATTTTTGGGCTTTGCCCGAAGTGAATTTTCAAACTCCCGTACAGGCAGATTTCTTCGATTATTCAGGAGTAGATTTTGAAAATGATGTCATCATAGGTTGGGAAACCCGAGTGGAACGCAGACCTGTTGAAGAAGTCAATGCCTTTTTCGATAATGCCGAGGGTGATATCGCAGCTCCCGCCATTGCAGATAATCCTTCAACCGTGGGACAAGGAGGCTCGCTGGCCCGTTTCGTTATTGCCAAAAATCATCTCTATGCGGTAGGAAGCCATACGATCAGTACTTTTGATATTGAAAATTTGGAAGCGCCCCAAGCCAAAGAGCAAGTGTACGCAGGTTTTGATATAGAGACGATTTTCAATCGTGGGGAACACCTCTTTTTAGGGAGTCAAAGAGGAATGTATATTTATGATATTTCTTCTCCGGCAACTCCGACCTTTGTGTCGGAATTTCAACATGGTACGGCTTGCGATCCCGTGGTGGTCGATGGAGACTACGCTTATGTTACCCTCAGAGGAGGAAACAATTGTGGCGCTACGGAAAGCGGATTATTTATTGTAGACATTTCGGATATCACACAACCTACCTTAAAAACCTCGTACCCCATGGATAGTCCCTATGGTTTGGGGATACGCGATGAAAAGGTATTTGTTTGCGATGGTGCATCGGGCCTTAAAGTCTATGATAAAACCGACGTTGAAAACCTATTGCTCTTAGATCATTTTGAAAACATTGACACCTTTGATGTTATTCCTAGAAGCGAATCTTTGTTGATGATAGGTGCTGGAATTTTATATCAATACCGTTATCTGGAGAATACCATTGAATTGATTAGTGAGTTGCCTCTTCAGTAGAAAAGAAGTATTGCATAGAAGTAAAAGGATGGCCCTTATTTTGTTTTCGCTCCCTAATTATGGATTTTTATGTGAACAAAAACAGCAAGCCTTGTATGTCCCAAAATCATAAAAAGAAAAGATGGCCCACAAAAAAGGTCATGTCCCAGATCTATGAAAAAAAATTCTGGGGAGGGGCCAACTTTGATTTTTATTCGGGAATAGGCTCCCATGATCCCCAGATTACGGAGCCCTACATTGATGCCCTTAAGAAAATCCTTCAAAGTTTCCCCCAAAAACTTTCGGTCTGTGACCTGGGCTGTGGCGATTTTAATGTTGGCCGTGCCTTAGTGCCCTATGCTGCTACCTATATAGGAATAGATATTGTTCCCGATCTTATTGATCGAAATAGAGCCCTATTTCAAAAACCAAATCTGGAATTTCATTGCCTGGACATTGTGAAGGACGAATGGCCAAAAACAGATTTGGTAATGATACGTCAGGTAATGCAGCATCTAAGCAATGTAGAAATACTAGCTTTGGTAGGGAAATTAAAACATATTCCTTTTATAGTAGTAACGGAACATTTGCCTATTGGCTCGTTTGTGCCTAATAAAGATCTGATTACGGGGCAGGGTATCCGGTTGAAAAAGAAGAGCGGCGTAGATCTAATGCAAGCTCCTTTTCATTTAGGGGCAAAAAATACCCAAAAAATATTGACGGTACCTTATCTCAAAAATCAAGGGGAAATTGTAACCACCTTATATCAAAACTTTTAATGTTTTTGTCCTGAGAACTTGTGTTTTCAGCTGTTGTTTGTCACATATTTTAAAATGGGTAAAGTATGCTTCAACAGTTGCTTTTTGTAGAGCGACTCCCATTCTTTTCTAGCTATTCTGGGACGGATTATCAATTTAAATAAAAAAATTCATATACTTTTGTACCACCAAATAACTCATGAATGGCAAAAAATTTAGTAATTGTAGAGTCACCTGCAAAGGCAAAAACAATCGAAAAGTTTTTAGGAAAAGATTTTAAAGTGGAGTCCAGTTTTGGGCATATTGCCGATTTACCGTCGAAAGAATTGGGTGTAGATGTGGATAATGATTTTCAGCCTAAATATATCGTTGATAAGGATAAGGCCGCCTTGGTAAAGAAATTGAAAGACTTATCCAAAAAAGCGGAAATGATCTGGCTCGCGAGTGATGAGGACCGGGAGGGAGAGGCTATTTCTTGGCACTTAGCGGAAGAATTGGGACTGGACAAGAATAAAACCAGACGCATTGTTTTTAACTCCATTACAAAATCGGCCATTCAAAAAGCCATTGAGAATCCAAGGGAAATCAACTATAATTTGGTCAACGCCCAACAAGCGAGAAGGGTATTGGACCGGTTGGTAGGGTATCAGTTATCCCCAGTATTATGGAAAAAAATAAAACCGGGACTTTCCGCAGGTAGGGTGCAATCCGTGGCCGTTCGCTTAATTGTGGAGCGGGAACGCAGTATAGAAGGTTTTACTCCAGTGGCATCTTATAGGGTCGCTGCAGAATTCAAAACTCAAAATGGAAGCGCTTTTAAAGCCAAACTGAATAAGACATTTAGTACAAAAAAAGAGGCTGAAGCCTTCTTACAAAAGAATTTGGGGGCAGATTTTTCAGTGGCCAGTCTAGATAAAAAGCCTGCAAAAAAATCCCCTTCTGCACCGTTTACAACTTCGACCTTACAACAGGAAGCGTCTAGAAAATTATATTTTTCAGTAGGACGAACCATGCAAGTAGCACAGCGACTATATGAAGCGGGACTTATTACCTATATGAGAACAGATAGCGTAAATCTTTCCAATGAAGCCCTTAATGCTGCAAAGAATGTGATTACCGATAATTATGGGGAATCCTATAGCACAGTTCGAAATTTTACTGGGAAATCCAAAGGCGCGCAGGAAGCCCACGAAGCCATACGTCCTACGGATCTGGGAAGACAATCCGTAGCCCTGGAACGAGATCAGTCTAAATTGTACGAGCTTATTTGGAAACGAACCATTGCCTCTCAAATGAGCGATGCGCAATTGGAACGTACGAATGTAAAAATAAAAGCCAGTTCCCATGGGGAAGAATTTACGGCCAATGGGGAGGTTATAAAATTTGACGGTTTCCTAAAGGTGTATTTGGAAGGAATGGACGATGAAGACCTTGTGGAAGAACAAGAGGGGATGCTTCCTGCCATGCAGGTCAACGATCCATTACAGAATATATATATTACCGCTACGGAACGCTTCTCCAGAGCCCCTTATAGATTTACCGAAGCTTCCTTGGTAAAGAAATTGGAAGAGTTGGGTATTGGTAGACCGTCTACCTATGCCCCTACCATATCTACTATTCAGAATAGGGGATATGTAGAAAAAGGTACCGTTGAAGGAACCGAACGAAACTATGTGCAATTGGTATTGGAAGCCAATACGGTTACCGAGAAGAAGCTCTCGGAAATGGTAGGTTCGGACAAAGGGAAATTGGTTCCCACAGATATAGGAATGATTGTAAACGACTTTTTAGTGAATCATTTCAGCACCATTTTAGATTATAACTTTACCGCCAAGGTAGAGGAAGATTTTGATGAAATTGCTACAGGAGACGAGGATTGGAAAAAAGTAATGAAAACCTTTTATAAGGATTTCCATCCTACCGTACTCGATGTAGAGGAAAATGCCGATCGGGCCAGTGGAGAGCGGGTTTTAGGCGTGGATCCAAAATCGGGAAGACAGCTTTCTGTGCGTTTGGGAAGATTTGGGCCTATGGTACAAATAGGAACCGTGGAGGAAGAAGAAAAGCCGTTGTTTGCCAGTTTATTACCGGACCAATCCCTAAATACCATCACCTTTGAAGAAGCTATGGACCTCTTTAAACTTCCTAGAAAGTTAGGGATGTTCGAAGGGGAAGAAATT
The DNA here is from genome assembly GCF_043678055.1 of Spongiimicrobium salis. Taxonomy (NCBI): domain Bacteria; kingdom Pseudomonadati; phylum Bacteroidota; class Flavobacteriia; order Flavobacteriales; family Flavobacteriaceae; genus Spongiimicrobium; species Spongiimicrobium salis. The sequence goes on along the minus strand of NZ_JBHEQA010000004.1, from coordinate 192,152 downwards.
GAGGCTAATGTGGGAAGGTTTGGACCTTATGTAAAATTTGGAAAGAAATTTGTTTCCATGGGGAAAGATGAAAATGCCATGGACATTAGCTTGGAACGGGCCATAGAACTCATCAAGGAAAAGCAAAAAGCAGATGCCCCTATCACTACCTATGAAAACAAGGATGTGACAAAGGGCACAGGTCGTTTTGGACCCTTTATCAAATGGGACGGAATGTTTATCAATGTCAATAAAAAATATGATTTTGACAACCTTTCCCAAGCCGATATCGAAGAATTGATAGAGGCCAAAAAACAAAAGGAAATTGAAAAACTAATACAGGAATGGCCCGAAGAAGGCATTCGTATTGAGAAGGCAAGATGGGGAAGGCACAATATTATTAAGGGAAAAATCAAAGTAGAACTTTCCAAGGATATCGATCCTAAGAAGATTACCCTAAAACAAGCCCAAGAACATATTGAAAAGAAAACGCCAAAGAAAAAAACCAAAGCAAAAGCGAAAACAAAGGCTAAAAAATAATTATGGCATTTGATTTTTTAATACCTGTAGAAGATAAGGTATTGGCACATTGTGAATTGCTATCGCCCCATACACTTGGAAAAAACATAGCAAAGCACAGTCAAAAGCAAGGTTTGCCCGCCTATTCCAATGCTGCTGTGGCAATCATTGGAGTAAAGGAATCCCGGAATGCCTTTGAAAAAAAGATCACTCCTTTAGACACTTCCCGGATTCGCTTGGAACTGTATAAGTTAATGTTGGGCAATTGGGATGTCTCCATGGTCGATTTGGGCGATATTGAAGAGGGGAATACCGTTTTTGATACCTACTTTGTGGTCAAAGAGATCATAACGGCCTTGGTTCAAAAAAATGTTACTCCTATTATTATAGGAGCCACCCAGGATATTACCTACCCTACTTATAGGGCTTTTGATGGAATAAAGAACATGATCAATATGGTGGTGGTGGATAGTAAGTTCGATTTCGGGGATGCCGAGGAGCTTATTTCTTCCAATTCATATATGAGCAAGATCATAACGGATAAGCCCAACAACCTGTTTAATTTTTCAAATATTGGCTACCAGAGCTATTTCAACGCCCAGGAAGAAATAGATTTGATGGAACGTCTTTTTTTTGATGCGTATCGGCTTGGAGAAATTGCCTCAGATATTACTTTGGTAGAACCTGTATTGCGCAATGCCCATCTAGTGAGCATAGATGCCCGAGCCATAAAGGCGAGTGAGATGGGGATGCCCAATTCATTTTCGCCCAACGGATTCGACGGAAGGGAAATATGTGCCATCGCCCGCTATACTGGTTTAAGTGATCGTGTTTCCGTTTTTGGCATCTACGAAATTGAAAATACCGTTCAATCTTTTCAGCTTGTGGCCCAAATGATTTGGTATTTTATAGAGGGGTATAATTATAGGATACCAGAGTTTCCCTACGCCAATACGGATGATTTCACCAAGTTTATCGTTCCTATGGAAATGGAAGAATTGGTTTTTCATAAAAGTAATACTACAGAAAGGTGGTGGATAGAAGTGCCATCAATTTTAACTTCACATAATAAATCAAAATCACCAGCGTTATTACCATGCACGGAAAAGGATTATTTGGATGCATGTAACGAAAATATTCCTGAAAGGTGGTTCAAGGCCTACAAGAAAGGCTTTGTATGATTTAAATTATTAGTAAAAGGATGGGTTTTGTACAATAATCTATCCAAAATATAGTTTTAGAGAGTAGTAATAATGTTTACTGTTTATAATCTTAATCGAAATTTAACCAAAGTATGAAGAAGCTATTGTTATCATCTTTAGCATTTGTTTTTTTGCTCACAAGTTGTGGGTCCAAAACAAAGGGAGAACTAGTCGGCGCCCGAGGAAAAAAATGGTACCCGGAAAAACCCTACGGAATGGAACTTATTCCGCGTGGGGCTTTCATTATGGGTAAGAGTGAAGAGGATCAGGCCCAGGTTTTAAATGCTCCAACGAAAACAGTAACCGTGCGTTCTTTTTACATGGATGATACGGAAATCACCAATAGTGAGTATCGTCAGTTTGTGGAATGGGTCAAAGATTCCATTGCTAGAACGAAACTGGCCGATCTTGCCGATCAACTTGGTTTGACCGAGGAAGACGGAGGTATCGGAGAATATGCGTTCAAAGATAACGACACCACAAATATGTCGGTCTACGAAAAATACAGATTGGAGAACTATGCCGGGCTTGGAGATAATCCAAATGAAGGTAGAGCTTTGAATACGGATATAGATTTAATTTGGGATACTTCGGATTATCCAGACGAATACTATGCCGAAATTATGGACTCGCTTTACATTCCTGAAGAAGAATCCTACAACGGTCAGCGATCTATTGATGTTACCAAGTTGAAATACAAGTACAATTGGATGGATATCGAGGCCGCTGCCAGATCCAAAACAGGAAGAAGAAAAGATTTTATCCGTAAGGAAGAATTGGAAATCTACCCAGATACTACGGTATGGATCAAAGATTTTGAATATTCCTATAACGAACCCATGCACAATGATTACTTCTGGCACGATGCCTATAGTGATTATCCTGTAGTAGGTATTTCTTGGCAGCAAGCTAAGGCCTTCTGTAATTGGAGAACCAAGTTAAAGAACGATGATCAAAGAGATAGAGGCAGACAACCCGTAAACAGATTTAGATTGCCTACGGAGGCAGAATGGGAATATGCGGCCAGAGGAGGTATTGAAGGAGGAACGTATCCATGGGGTGGTCCTTACGTCATTAGCGATACAGGATGCTTTATGGCAAACTTTAAACCACAACGTGGGGATTATGCAGCAGATGCGGCCTTGTATACCGTAGAGGCGAAGTCCTATGAGCCTAACGACTACAACTTATATAATATGGCGGGGAATGTCTCAGAGTGGACAGACTCTAGTTACGATCCCAATTCTTACGAATATGTTTCTACCATGAATCCTAATGGCGGTGACGCCAACAACGCCAGAAAAGTGATTCGCGGAGGATCATGGAAAGACGTTGCGTATTTCTTACAAGTGAGCACAAGAGATTATGAATATAGGGATTCGGCCCGTAGTTATATTGGCTTTAGAACAGTACAGGATTACTTAGGTGAAGAAGATTCTACACAATAAGAAATCCTTTTTAAACAAGAATAAACTTTAACCAAATACTTATTTATTAATTTTAAACTTAAATTATCTTAATTATGGCACAGTCTAAAACAACAAAAAAATTATTTAACATGGCCTACGGGCTGGGAGCTTCGGTGGTAATTATCGGTGCACTTTTCAAAATTTTGCACTGGGAATTTGGACCGCTTAACGGAGGAGTTCTTTTGGCCTTTGGTCTTATTACAGAAGCCTTAATATTTGCTATTAGTGCATTTGAACCCGTAGAAGACGAATACGATTGGTCTTTGGTATATCCAGAATTGGCAGGAGCTGAATCTTCAGGAAGAAAGAATGAAGTAGCTGAAGCTGCTGAAGCTGAAGGATTATTGTCTAGAAAATTGGACGATTTATTGAAAGAAGCTAATATCGATGCTGGACTTATGGAAAGTTTAGGAGATAGTATCAGAAACTTTGAAGGTGCTGCTAAAGGTATCGCTCCTACAGTAGATGCTATGGACTCTACACGTAAGTACTCTGAAGAAATGGTTCAGGCAGCTGCTCAAATGGAATCTTTAAACAGTTTGTATAAAGTACAATTGGAAAGTGCAAGCAAGCAGGCTACTGTAAACGAAGAAGTTGTACAAAATGCAAGTGCATTGAAAGAGCAGATGGAATCTTTGGCTACTAACCTTTCTTCTTTGAATGGAGTTTATGGAGGTATGCTTTCTGCTATGAATAAAAGCTAATTTAATTAGTGCAACAAACCCAAATCAAATTATTAATATCTAATTAAATAACATGGCAGGAGGAAATTTATCACCACGGCAGAAAATGGTAAACCTAATGTACCTGGTTTTCATTGCGATGCTGGCCTTAAATATAGGAAAAGAGGTTCTAGCGGCGTTCGGATCTATGAACAGCAAACTAGAACAGTCTAATGCAAAGATTGTAGAAAACAACCAATTGGCTTTTAATGGGTTAGAAACCAAAAAGGAAGAAAACCCAGCAAAGTATGGAAAGCTTTATGACAAAGCGACCCAGATTAAAACAATGTCCGATGAGTTTTACCAATATTTGGAACAACTTAAAGTAGACATGCAAAAGGATGTTTCCGACAAGACGGATTATACCACCATGGACAAAAGTGATTTCTTAGATCAGAAGTTCTTTGGAGGTAACGGAATGAAGAAAGAAGGACAAGACTTCTTGAATAGAATTATCAATTACCGTACGCAAGTATCGGCTATTTTACCAGAAAATATGTCTGAAGTAAAGTCAGCTGTTGCCACGCGTTTTGAAACCGGAGATGAGGATAATAAAGTGAAGAACAGAGATGGAATCAAGGAAAACTGGTTGAATTACAACTTTGAAAGAGTTCCGTTGATCGCTTCTGTTACGAAGATTACCCAAATGCAAGCAGATATTAGAGCAACAGAACAAGATGCTTTAAAATCCATGTTGGAAGGAGAGTTGAGCAGTCAGATTTCTTTGAAAACATTTGCAACATCCTTAAAAGCTGAAAAATCTGCTTTCTATAGCGGAGATCGTTACAACGGAAAGATCATCATTAGTAAAACCGACAACTCTTCTACACCAGTTAGAGCTGAGTTGACTCTTGATGGTAGAAAACTGACCGAAGGTAAAGATTATGAAATTGAAGCTGGAGGCGTTAAGATGTTGGTATCTGCAGGAAGTGCAGGAGATCATGAGATTAAAGGACAGTTGTTCTTTAAGCAGGATGGAGAAGAAATCCCTGTAGATGTAAACAATTCTTTTGCGACCATCAATAAGCCAAATGCTGCTTTGATCGCTGCAGATAAGATGAACGTAGTGTATCGTGGTGTTTCTAACCCAATGTCTATCTCTATTCCTGGCATTGCAGACAACAAAGTAAAAGCTAGTGCTCCTGGTTTAACACCACGTGGTGGAAGCAAGTATGTAATGAATCCTGGAAAAGGAAGAACAGTTACGATTCAAGCTTCAGGTACTTTGCCTGATGGACAAGTAGTAAGTTCTAGATCTGAATTCCGAATCAAGGATATTCCAAGACCATCTGGTGCCATAAGTAAGCAGACTGGAAGTGTAAAATTACCAAGGAAAAACTTGGAAATTGGAACTATTTCTGCGGTATTGGAAGACTTTGATTTTGATTTGAATCTTGCAGTGACTGGATTTAAACTAAAAGTTCCTGGACAGCCAACTGTTGTGGTTAGTGGAAGTAGAATGAACGGTAAAGCTAAATCTGCCTTAAAGAGAGCGAAACGTGGTGATGCAGTACAGATATTTGATATTCAAGCTAGAATAGCAAATAATAAGAGTTACAAGTTGAAAAAAGTATCTCCTGTAGTTGTTGAGCTTACAAACTAATAGTAGAGTTAAATAGATTTTTTATATTATGAATTGGAAGAATGTTTTATTAATTGGAGCTTTAACGCTGTTGCCTGTATCGATAATGGCCCAAGCCAATATCCTGAATGCGAAAAAACCGCAGGAAGTTGGAGTGCGAACAGAAGCTCAGAAGGAAAAGGATAATGACGCTCCTTTAAAATACGGTTATGTAGACGATAGGGATATCCTTTGGTCTAAAACAGTATGGGAGGTTGTTGACTTGGATGAGCGTGTTAATTTTCCATTATACTATCCAACGGATACGATCGATATAGGTCCTGACCGTCGTTCCCTTTACGATGTTTTGATCAAAAACATTAAAAATGGGAAATTGGATGAGATCTATGTAGACTCTTATTTCACGGAGAAAAGAAACTTCGATGATTTAAAAGCTACCTTAAAGAAGACCGATACGTTGGAATACGGTTACGAACAAATCAATGCAGGAGAGGAGCTTTCTCCAGAATACGTTGTGGAGCGAGAGCTTTCAGCTGCAGATTTGGAAGAATACTTGATCAAAGGCATATGGTACTTTGACAAGCGACAAGGAGAATTAAAATACCGCTTATTGGGGATTGCCCCAGTAGCTCCGGATGTCAACTTTATCGATGATGAATCTGTAGATATTGAATCGAATAAGGTACCCTTGTTTTGGGTATGGTATCCAAGTGCTAGAGAGGTACTCCATGAAGCAAAAGTGTTCAATCAGCGTAACTCTGCCCAGCCCATATCATTTGATATGCTGCTAAATGCAAGAAGGTTTAATGCGACCATTTATAAAGAAGACAACGTTCACGGAGATCGTAAGGTCAAAGATTATGTTGCCGATAATGCATTGTTCCAATTGTTGGAAGCACAGCGTATCAAAGAAGTGATACGGGATAGGGAGCAAGATATGTGGGCCTATTAATAAAATAGCAAATGTAGAAATTCCAATTCTATGACATAAAAAAGCGCTGCATCTTTGATGTAGCGCTTTTTATTTGCCGCCTCTCGGAGAACAGAAATGCCTAACTTTGCAGCTATGGTAGATTATATTGTTGTGGGTCTAGGTCTTGCCGGGCTTTCTTTTTGTGAGGTATTGGAGAAGCATGGGAAAAGCTTTATGGTCATTGATGATGATTCCCAAAAAGCATCGGAAGTGGCCGGAGGAATGTATAATCCCGTCATTTTAAAAAGGTTTACCCTAGCTTGGAATGCCAAAGAACAATTAGATTTGGCCATGCCTTTTTATTCCGCTCTTGAACAAAAGTTACAACTGCCATTGGATTATAAAATCCAAGTACTGCGCCGATTGGTATCGGTAGAAGAACAAAACCTCTGGTATGAGGCCACGGATAAGCCCCAGTTGGATTATTTCTTATCGCCTAAACTAGTACCCAATGCAAATACCGCTATTGCCGCAGATCATGACTATGGAGAAGTGCGGTTCACAGGTAGGATTGATACCAAAATCCTGCTAAGGAAGTATAAGGAACACCTTCAGGAAAGAAATGTTTTACGTAAGGCCTCCTTCAATTTTGAGGCATTGCAATTCAAAGAAAATCATATTAGCTATCAAGGCATATCGGCAGGCAAAATTGTATTTGCAACAGGCTATGGGCTAAAGAAAAATCCATATTTCAATTACCTTCCTTTGAATGGCACCAAAGGAGAGCTACTGACCATAAAAGCGCCAAAACTACAAGAAGACCGTATCATTAAATCCTCCGTATTCCTAATTCCTTTGGGCAATGATCTATATCGGGTAGGTGCCACCTATAAATGGAAAGACAAAACCAATACGCCAACGAAGGAATCTCGAACCGAATTACTACAAAAATTGGAAAGTTTCCTAAACTGTGAATATGAAGTGATCGATCATGTGGCCGGCATACGTCCAACTACAGCCGATAGAAGACCTCTGGTTGGGCAACATCCAGAACATAAGGCCTTATATATACTCAACGGTTTGGGATCCAGAGGGGTTATAATTGCGCCTTATGCCTCCCGACAATTGTATCATCATATAGAGCATGGTACAGATTTAGATGCTGAAATGGACATTGCACGTTGTACAAAAAAGTACTACCACCTATAGGTCAACCCCTAACTTTCTACAGCGTCCGAATCGTATTTAAAGAAAAAATTAATCCAGATATTACGGGATAAACGAATGATTACGGGCAAAAAGATAATCATGGTAAGGACAATGACAATAAAAGTAGTGATCAAACTTGCATGCAACAGTAAAAAGGAAATCACAAAAGCTGCAACAGCAAAGGCAATACCTACGGGATAACTTACATACATGGCTCCGTAGAAAAAAGAAGGCTCCATTTTGTATTTTATACCACAGTTGGAACAACGCTCTTTCATCTTAAAGAGATTGCTCAAGTGATACGGATTTTTGTCCTCATACATGCTTTCTTGATGACATTTTGGACAACTTCCTGTTAAAATACTGTAGAGTTTGTTTCCTTTTTTTAACATTTGCAGCGTATTTGTACAAAAGTACGGTTTTGTCCAATTTTCTAATGTAACATAGGTCACAAATTATGCTGAATATCCATAACCTTTCTGTAGCTTTTGGCGGAGAGTATTTGTTCGAGGAAATATCCTTTCGTTTGAATTCTGGTGATAGGGTAGGTCTTATCGGAAAAAATGGAGCGGGAAAATCCACCTTATTGAAATTGTTATCTAAAGAAATGCCCTTGGACAGTGGAACCATTGCTTCGGATAAAGATGTGAAAATTGGATTTCTAAAACAAGATATTGACTTCGTACAGGGAAGAACAGTGCTCGAAGAATCCTATCAGGCGTTTAAAGAGATCAAAGACCTGGAACTACAATTGGATGCCATTAATCACCAACTGGCGGAAAGAACCGATTACGAAAGCGAAGCTTACAACCAATTGATCGTAGATTTAAATGATGTCACGGCCCATTATGAGATTTTAGGAGGATATAATTATCAAGGGGAAACCGAGAAAATTCTTCAAGGATTGGGATTTTCCCGAACGGATTTTGATAAAAAAACAGATACCTTTTCCGGAGGATGGCGAATGCGTATAGAATTGGCCAAACTACTATTGCAAAGCAATGATGTATTGTTGCTGGATGAGCCTACGAACCATTTGGACATAGAATCGATCATTTGGCTAGAACAATTTTTAAGGAATTATGCAGGGGCAGTGGTCATCGTATCCCACGATAAAATGTTCTTGGATAATGTAACCAATAGGACCATTGAAATTTCCCTTGGAAGAATATACGATTACAATAAGCCCTATACCCAATATCTGAAATTAAGGGCAGAGATGAAGGAACAGCAGTTGAATGCCCAAAAGAATCAGGAAAAACAGATACAGCAGGCAGAACGACTCATTGAGAAATTCCGGGCAAAATCAACCAAAGCCTCCATGGCCCAATCCCTGATTAAGAAGTTAGATAAAATGGAACGGATAGAAGTGGATGAGGATGACAATAGTGTCATGAACCTGCGCTTTCCCGTTTCCATCACTCCTGGGAAGGTAGTTACGGAAATGGAGGGTTTGTCCAAAAGTTATGGAAATCACAATGTATTGAACCATATTGATCTTCTTATAGAACGGGATAGTAAAACGGCGTTTGTGGGGCAAAATGGACAAGGGAAATCAACCTTGGCGAAGATTATTGTAGGGGAGTTGGGATGCGAAGGGTATTTGAAATTGGGACATAATGTACAGATTGGTTATTTCGCTCAAAATCAGGCCGAATATCTCGATGGTACTAAGACCGTATTGGATACGATGATCGATGCGGCCAACGAGAAGAACAGAAGCAAGGTGAGAGACATTTTGGGTTCCTTCCTCTTCAGGGGAGATGAGGTGGAAAAATATGTACGTGTGCTTTCTGGAGGAGAGCGAAACCGATTGGCCCTGGCAAAAATGTTGCTGCAACCCTTCAATGTATTGGTCATGGATGAACCTACCAACCATTTGGACATTAAATCCAAAAATGTATTAAAACAAGCGTTGCAGAATTTTGAAGGGACATTGATTTTGGTCTCGCACGATCGTGACTTCTTGCAAGGACTTACCAACAAAGTATACGAGTTTAAAGATCGAAAAATAAAAGAGTATTTAGGGGATATCGATTTCTATCTGGAACAGCGCAAGGTACAAGATTTTAGGGCCATTGAGAAAAAGCAACAAGAGGCAGCTGCGACAAAAATTAAAGAAGCCCCCAAGGAGAATAGCTATAAAGATCAGAAACGACTGAAATCCTTAAAAAACAAGCTTAGTTCCGTGGAGCGTAAGATTGCCGATTTGGAGAAAGAAATTGCGGTCATAGATCACGATCTACTCATGAATTATGATGCCACCATTGCACAACCCAACTTCTTTGATGGATATCAACAAAAAAAGAAAGATTTAGAAGTGCTCATGGAACGTTGGGAAGAGATTACCCTGGAATTGGAATCCTAAAAGGGAAAAACCGGGAATCAGAGCAATTTTTTAACCACAACTTTTACAGCTTTCACAACAAAAATGGACTTGTGCGGCGCGCTTCATCGATAAATTTATAATAAAATCCATTAAATTTCTTTATTTGTAGGAGAATTCTTATAAATAAATATGTTGAAGAGAATAGTATTTAGTTTTAGCTTGCTTATTAGCTGCCAACTCATTTTAGCAACCCCTATCCCAAATACACAGCGCAAGGCTCTGGAAGAACTATACCACCATACGAATGGAAGTAGATGGACCAATACATGGGACTTGTCCAAACCTATTAAAAGTTGGTACGGTGTGGGTATCGAAAAGGGAAAAATTGTCTCACTCAATCTTTTTAACAATAATCTTTCTGGGACACTTCCTGCTGCTTTGGGGAAATTAAAACATTTAAGAGATTTGAATCTGGCATTCAATAATATTGAAGGAAGTATACCTGAAAGCATCACCTCTTTGAAAAAATTAGAGGTGCTACGTTTGGGTAAGAATAGGTTGAGCGGAACGATACCTGAAGATATCGGAATGTTGGAAAAACTCCAGGTTTTGGATCTGTTCAGTAACAATATCTCTGGGGATCTACCACAAAGTGTAGGCACTTTAAAAGCGTTAAAAGTACTATGTGTATCGGATAATACCATAAGTGGAACACTGCCACAGGAGTTGGGAAAATTGGCAGCACTGGAACGTTTGGAATTGGGTAATAATAGCGTTGAGGGGAATATCCCGATGGCTATAGGGGATTTGTCCAATTTGAATATGTTGGTACTGGCGGAAAATAATTTTTCCGGATCCTTGCCGAAAAACCTGTTCCTCATGAAGAAATTGAATGTGCTTCAAATTCAGAAAAACAAATTTGATATGTATCAACTGCGACGAGTGCTGCCTTCAAAGATAGGCCTTGCGTTGTTTGATTATGATAACACGGAAAATCAATTTAAAACCTTCGAGTTTAATAGAACGAGGATGGCAGATACCAAGTTTGAGGATGTTGAAGAATAAATCAAAAAAAACTATGGACGCACCAAATTATATACGAGAAGCCCAGAAACTATTTTTATTGCTGCTATGCATGTTAGCATGCGTCACTATGGTAAAAGCAGAAGTTTCTGAAGAAGATAAGGCGGTACTGCTAGAATTATATCATAGTACCAATGGGCCAGAGTGGATAAAAAAGTGGGACATCGAGCAACCGCCATCGCGCTGGCATGGTGTTAAAGTGGTAAACAATAAGATTATTGCCATTACACTTTTTCACAATAATCTTTCGGGAGTATTACCATCGAGCATTGGAAAGTTACAAGAATTACGACAACTGAACCTTGCTTTCAACAAACTTACTGGAGAACTACCAAAAGAAATAGCGGCACTGACCAAATTAAAGATATTAAAATTGGAAATGAATAGATTAAAAGGGTCGCTCCCAGAAAATATTGGCGACTTGGAACAACTTGTGGAACTTTCGATTTTTAATAATTTTTTATCGGGATCTATTCCTACGACTATTGGAAAAATGAAAAAATTGGAAATATTGAATTTGTCCAGTAATTCTTTTCGAGGAGAAATTCCAAAAACTATGGGAGACCTAACAAAATTGGAATCCTTGGGATTGTTTGAAAATAGATTGGAAGGCGCCATACCCAACGAATTGGGTAAGCTTGTGCAACTAAAGGAGATGGTATTGGCCAACAATCAATTGGGAGGGGAGATACCCGCCGAATTTGGACAATTGGCGAGCTTGGAGATTTTTCAGATCCAAAATAATAATTTCAACTCTTTTAAAAACCTTGAAAAGATGGATGCCCAAAGATTTTTGGTTTTCGACTACGACAAGTCCAAGGCAAAACGAGATTTCAAGAAGGTTGACTTTAATAAAGTGAAAACAAGAATGGCGGACACAAAATTTGAAGATGTGGAAGACGACAATAAATAGTTTTTTTTGAATTAGATTGGTTGTAAGGGGATATCGGAGGGTATCCCTTTTTTTTATGCAAAATCTTTAATAAATATTTAACATTAGTTGCATGTGCAACTATATGGCTTATGATTAGTTTTGCAAAATGAAATCTGAAGATTTTAAGGGATACTTTGACGATTCTATCGGGCCTTGGTTGGGAAGAACGGTTAAGATGGTAGACTATCATTTGAATGAAGTATTTCGTGCAGAAGGACTTGATGTGAGTAAGGAGCAAATGGTGGTTCTAATGAAATTGCACCAGAAGGATGGACTAACCCAAAATGAACTGGCCGAACTTACGTTTCGAGATAAGTCATCGATGGCTCGTTTGCTCTCCAAAATGGAAAAAAAAGCATATATCTCCCGGAAACAAAGCGCTGGCGATAAACGCATCAATCAAGTCCTTTTAACGGATTTGGGCAAGAAGGTTTTTTCAAAAACCCGTCCATTGATCCATCGCACCATTTCTTGTATGCAACATGGAATTTCAGAAGAAGAAAGGCGGTTGATGATCAAGGTGCTGAAAAAAGTACAACAGAATTTTAAAACAAAAACAACATCACTATAGGCAATACCAATACTATGAGAAAAATAATTTTATCTGTTCTGGGCATCCTACTGATTGTAGGGGCTGTTTTTCTTTCCAACTGGATAGCGGATAGCAAAACAAGAAGAAAACCCAAAGTGGAAAAAGTGATCAAAACTGTATTTGCTGAAAAAGTAAAGAACGGCACAGTTTCCATTAGAATTCCCGCCAATGGGAATTTGGTTGCTAAACGCAGAGTGGAACTCTATGCAGAGGTTCAGGGCGTTTTTAGAAAAGGGAGCAAACTTTTTAAACCGGGGGAAACCTATAGGGCTGGGGAGACCATTATTCGCGTAGACGCCTCTGAGTATTATGCCAGTGTACAATCTGCCAAAAGTAATTTATACAATTTAATTACTTCTATCATGCCCGATCTGCGATTGGATTATCCTGAAATATTCCCAAAATGGCAAGCGTATTTAAGTGCTTTTGACCTTAATGCTGCTACCCCACAATTGCCAACTATGGCCTCTGAAAAAGAAAAGTTCTTTATTTCAGGGAGAGGAATTCTGACCAATTATTACAATGTTAAAAACCTGGAACAGCGCTTATCTAAGTATAGCATTAAGGCACCCTATAGTGGCGTCTTGACAGAAGCTTTGGTTACCGAGGGAACCTTAATACGTTCGGGGCAGAAATTGGGAGAATTCATCAATACCGACGTATATGAACTGGAAGTCGCCATTGGAAAAACCTATAGTGATCTGTTAAAAGTGGGAGAAGCCGTTGCCTTGGAAAATTTAGATAAGACCAAAGCCTATACGGGAAAGGTAAGCCGTATCAATGGCAGCGTGGACCAAGCTTCACAGACCATTAAGGCCTATATAGAGGTGAAAGATAAAGACCTTAAGGAAGGGATGTATCTAGAAGCCAATCTGGATGCCAAAGAGGAGGTAGACGCTATAGAAATCGATAGAAGTTTGCTTTTGGAAAACAATCAGATTTTTGTTGTGCGGGATTCTATTTTAGATATCATAGATGTAAAGCCGGTCTATTTTTCGAACAAGACCGTGGTGTTGAAGGATGTTCCGGACGAGATTACGATCATTTCCAAACCGGTAGTAGGTGCCTATGCAGGAATGCTCGTAAATATTTTTGAAGAAAAAAATAAAGAAACCACCAAATTATGAGGAGCATTATAGGGTATTTTATCAAGTACCACGTAGCGGTCAATGTTATTATTTTGGCTTTCTTGGTTTTTGGTGTTGTCGGGGCAATATCGTTGAAATCGTCCTTTTTTCCGCTTACAGATTCTAAAAATGTGGTCATCAATATTACCTATCCTGGGGCTTCCCCTCAAGAGGTGGAGGAAGGGATTGTCCTTAAGATAGAGGACAACTTAAAGGGATTGGAAGGTGTGGAACGCGTCACCTCCACTTCCCGGGAAAATAGTGGGTCGATCAATGTGGAAATCGAGAAGGGAAGAGATATTGACTTCATGTTGTTGCAAGTTAAGAATGCTGTGGACAGGGTTCCTTCATTTCCTACAGGGATGGAGCCTCTGGTAGTATCAAAACAGGAAGCCGTACGGCAAACAATTAGTTTTGCAGTAAGTGGGGAGAACATCCCTTTAAGTACTTTAAAGCAGATCGGGAGACAGATAGAGAACGATATCAGGGCTATTGAAGGAATTTCCCAAATAACTATCTCGGGCTACCCTGAAGAAGAAATAGAAATTGCGGTCAATGAAAATAACTTATTGGCCTATGGTTTGACTTTTGCCGAAGTTTCCCAAGCGGTGGGAAATGCCAATATCCTTGTCACGGGCGGAAATATAAAGACCAGTGCCGAGGAATACTTAATTCGGGCCAATAATAGATCGTATTACGGGAGTGAGTTATCCAATTTGATTATTCGAGCAGATGCTTCCGGGCAAACCATTCGTTTAAAGGATGTGGCTCAGATTAGGGACCGCTTCTCCGAAACGCCCAATGCTTCCTATTTCAATGGAGACCTTTCTGTAAATACCAGTATTACCAGTACCAATACAGAGGATCTGATTTCTTCTGCGGAAAAAGTAAAGGAGTATATCGAAGAGTTTAATCAAAAATATACCAATGTACAGCTCAATGTAGTCAGTGATCAGTCTACAACCTTAACACAGCGGACAGCCCTATTGACAGAAAACGCTATCGTGGGGATGATTTTGGTATTGATTTTTCTTTCGCTCTTCCTCAATACGCGTTTGGCATTTTGGGTAGCTTTTGGACTCCCCGTGGCCTTTTTGGGAATGTTTGTTTTTGCAGGTTTTTTCGATGTAACGATTAATGTGTTATCCCTGTTTGGAATGATCATCGTTATTGGGATCCTGGTGGATGACGGAATTGTTATTGCCGAAAACATTTATCAACATTACGAAAAGGGGAAGACGCCCATACAAGCGGCCATAGATGGGACCATGGAGGTGATTCCTCCAATCATATCGGCAATTATTACGACTTTATTGGCCTTTTCCATTTTCTTGTTTTTGGATGGTAGAATAGGGGACTTTTTTGGAGAGGTTTCGGTAATCGTGATTCTAACGCTTGTGGTTTCTTTGGTGGAGGCCCTTATCATATTACCAGCGCATTTAGCACACTCCAAGGCCTTGAAACCACAGAATGATGTGCCTAAGACCGGAGTGGCAAAGGTATTTGGAAAGTTGCGACATGTCAATAAACTGGGAGATCGCATTATGGCTTGGTTACGAGACACCCTATATGTACCCGTATTGCGATTCGCCTTGCAATATAAGTTGTTGACATTCTCCTTCTTTATCGTCGCTTTGCTGCTGACCTTTGGTTCTATTCGAGGAGGAATTATTCGTACTGCCTTCTTTCCACGAATTGCCAGTGATCGGGTGCAGGTAACGCTGTTGATGCCCAATGGCACCAATGAAAAAGTAACGGATTCCATTATCAGTTTGATTGCGGAAAAAGCGGAAATCGTCAATCAGGAATTAACCGCGCAATATTTGCAGGGTACAGGGAAAGCGTTGTATGAGAATGCCATTAAAAATATTGGCCCAGGTTCCTCTTCAGCGCGTTTAACCATTAACTTGCTCCCGGGAGAAGAACGCCCAGATGCTATTAGATCTGATGTGGTGACCAATAGATTGCGCGAATTGGTAGGACCAGTTATTGGTGCGGAAAGTCTAATTTATGGTTCTGGAGGGAATTTTGGAGGCGATCCGGTTTCCGTTTCCCTTTTGGGATATAATATCGAAGAGCTAAAGGCTGCCAAAAAAGAATTGAAAACGGCCATGGAAAATAACCCGGCATTGAAAGATATTGCCGATAACGACCCTGCTGGAATTAAAGAAATCAGATTGGAACTTAAGGAGAGTGCCTATCTCCTGGGATTAGATCTTAGGGCTGTGATGAATCAGGTGAGGGCCGCTTTTTTTGGAACACAAGCGCAGCGTTTTCAACGCGGACAGGATGAAATACGGGTTTGGGTGCGTTATGATCGGGAAAATCGTTCCTCGATCACGGATTTGGATGAAATGCGAATTGCAGTGCCCAATGGGAGCAGGGTTCCCTTAAAAGAAATAGCAAATTATACCATTGAACGGGGCGATGTAGCGATCAATCACTTAGAAGGGCAACGGGAAATTCAGATTACAGCAGACTTAAAAGACGAAAAGACTACGAGTGCCGTGGATATTGTGTCCGAAATAAGAACCGAAATAATGCCGGCCATTCAGGCCAGATATCCAACGGTCTCGGCCTCCTACGAAGGTCAGAACAGAGAACGAAATAAATTAACGAACTCCCTGAATTTTGTGGGGCTCTCTGTACTTGCATTGATCTATATCACTATTGCTTTTACCTTCCGTAGTTTTAGTCAACCATTAATGTTGTTGCTCATGGTACCTTTGAGTTTAACTGCGGTGGCTTGGGGGCACTGGATCCACAATTTTCCAATCAATATTTTATCGATGTTGGGCATTATTGCCCTCATCGGGATTATGGTCAATGATGGCCTGGTGCTCATTGGAAAGTTCAACGGAAACCTAAAATCGGGAATGAGCTTTGATGAAGCTATTTTCAATGCGGGACGCTCGCGCTTTAGAGCCATTTTTTTAACGTCTATTACCACAATAGCGGGCCTTGCCCCTTTAATGCTGGAAACCAGTAGGCAAGCTCAATTTTTAATCCCTATGGCCATTTCCATCGCCTACGGTATTGGTTTTGCCACGCTATTAACACTTATTGTATTGCCCATTTTCTTGTCTTTTAGCAATAAAATGAAAGTAAGCACAAAATGGTTGATCACCGGAAATGCTATTACCAAAGAGGAGGTAGAACGAGCCATCAAAGAACAAAAAGAAGAAAAACACTCCATGATCAATGAAATGGATAAGGTAAATACCAACTATAAAGAAACCATCTATCCCGTTTTTGATCAGCAAGAGGAGATCGTTGAAAAAATAGAAGAGGACAAATGAAACATAGAATAATGGTAGCGATCCTATTTTTGGTGGGATCATATGGCCTGTATGCGCAAAGTAAATTATTGTCCAAAAACGAAGCCGTTCAAATGGCTTTGGACCATAATTTTGGCATTAAAGTAGCTAAAAACCAAACAGAAATAGCAAAGAATAACAAAGGCATCCTAAATTCTGGATACTTACCGTCCGTTACGGGTAATGCTGGGGCAACCTATACGAACAATGATACAAGAACCGAATTTCCCGGACAGTTTTTGGACGATGGCACCCCCAGACCGGATATTAATTTGGAGAAAGCTGAAAGTCAACGCTACAATGCTTCGGTAGCCCTAAATTATACACTTTTTGACGGCTTAGGGAGGTTTTATAACTATAAGCGCCTAAAAGAACAATATCAACTGAGTGAACTCCAAGCGAGAGAAACTATTGAAAATACGGTGATTCAATTATTCAGTGTTTACTTTGAAATTGCACGGTTGACCGAGAATAGAAATGTATTGGCCCAAGCACTTCAAATTTCCAAGGACAGGATAAAACGAGCGGAATACGCTTTTGAGTATGGTCAAAATACAAAATTAAATATTCTAAATGCCCAAGTAGACGTTACCAATGATAGTATAAGTTTACTGAATGCCGAACAGCAATTGACCAATGCCAAACGGGATTTGAATGTCATCCTAAATCAAAACCTCAATGAAACCTTTGAGGTAGACACCATAGTGCAATTTATTCCAAAATTAAAATTAGAGGAATATGCCGGAGATGCCAGAGCAAACAATGTGGCGGTATTGCAGACGGAAAAGAATTTGTCCATTACGGCCTATGATATCAAGGTCAATAAATCGGGATACCTGCCCACGATTGGCTTAACAGGTAGCTATGGGTGGAATCGGAATCAAAACCCCCCTTCGGCCTTTTTATCAGGAGCCATTTTTCCAGGGACAAACTCCAATGTTAAGAGTTTCTCGCTGGGAGCAAGTCTTACCTGGAATCTGTTTGATGGTGGGGGTACCTCGGTAAGGGTAAAAAATGCAAAAATTGCCTATGAAAATCAGGAGATGTTAAAAAAACAGATTGGGATGGAAGTAGATCGGGATATTCTCAATGCGCAATCCATATATGAGAATCGCCTGGCCATTTTTAGGATTCAAGAGCAAAATGTATTAACCAATCAGAATAATTTTGAACGCTCCAGGGAGCAATTTCAATTGGGAAGAATTACGTCTATAGAATTCCGACAAGCGCAAATTAACCTATTGAATGCCCAGACGAATAAAAATTTGGCCAAATACGATGCAAAACTGGCCGAGTTACAACTGCTACAGCTTACAGGCCAGTTGTTGAACGTTGCTTTTTAAAAAAAGATAAGGCTATGTACGAACACTTTTTCCAATGTCCGTATTGCTGGGAAGAAATTTCAATGTTGTTGGATACCTCAATAGGGGTGCAAACCTATGTGGAAGATTGTGAAGTTTGTTGTAATCCCATGGAAGTTACGCCGCGTTTTGAAAACCATGAACTCATTGCTTTTGAAGCTATCGATATAGAGCAGTAGATTTTTTATTGATGTTCCCAGTCCGAGGGGTCGTCGCTGTTATTGGGAGAAAGCCCTAGAATATCCCCTTTTGTGTTTACGCCTAAACCAACCACGGTTCTATTGACATAGTTGAAATAGCTGGTCACTTGATTGATTTCCAAAATTTCCCCTTCCGTAAAGCCTTCAGCTTTTAAAGCTTCTATATGCTCTTGGGTAGTTGTATGGGCCTCTAGGGTGAGACGCTTGGCATAGGCAATTCCGCTAAAATAGGGAGCATCAAAAAAAGTATGTAAGCTATCATTTTCTATACATGTAAAGAAATGGGAAGCTTTGACATCATCCTGCAGGAGCCGCTTTAAGCCCTCAAAGTGATGACTGACACAGTAGGGACAATGGTTTAAATAACTCACATAGACCCCAATAGCTTCCAAATACCACTTGGGCAAAGTATTGTTCGTATTGTGCAATACGCTCTTGTACAAGGTCATATGTCCGTTAAGGGAATGCGGGCGCAAACTGTGGATCGATAATACATTGTCCACCTTATTGTTAGGGCCTTTGAGGCGTTGGTACAACTTCTTGAGTGTGCCCTTTGCTTCATCATATCCGATTGTTTTTATCCAACTCATCTCAGCTTCAATTTTCTTCCAAAATAAGCATTTTAATCAAAACGAAAAGCATTATGTATCACAGAGACATCACATGTAGCATGGAATACTAATAAAGCTTTGTTAAATAAAAAATGCCCGATGTTAAATCCTACAAAAGCTGTTATGTTTAAAATCGCTATACGACTGTAGAAATTCAAAAAACATACCTATGAAAATTAAGAATTTAAAACAGATTGCCCTTGCCCTTGTGGCATTGGCAGCACTACAAGCGTGCGAAAATGATTTTATCATCAATGACCCCACCATAACGGTCAATGATCCTGAAATTAACGTGGATAATCCGAATGGAGGCGCAGAAAACCCAACAGACCCCACAAATCAGGATGACCCCAATGCTCCTGCCGAGGGTTTTCCTAATGTAATTACCATAACGGAAACCGGATTATATCCAGAAGGAATCGATTTTAATACCATCAATGGACAGTTTGTTGTAGGATCCATTACAAGAAGCGAAGTGGGGTATGTGAATGCCGCTGGAGATTATGAGACTTTTGTTTCCGAGGATAATTTAAGAAGCGTTACAGGAGTATTTACCGATGAAGACCGCAATCGCCTATTGGCCGTTTCTGGAGATTTAGGGTTCTCTCGCAATAGTGTGGCTCAAGGGTCCTGGGCCTACTTGGGAATTTATGATTTGGCTACAGGTGAGCTTATTGAAGGAGTAAACCTCGGCGCATTGTTACCCTCTGGAACTCCAGTATTTGCGAATGATATTGCAGTAGATAATGAGGGGAATATTTACGTTACGGATTCTTTTTCTCCAGTAATATATCGTGTGGATGGCCTTACTTTTGAAGCTTCTATTTTTGTGAACGGAGGTGAGGACTTTACACCTGCTCCGGGAGGATTTGGATTAAACGGAATTGTGTTTATTGAAGATTTTCTTATTGTAAATAAGTTGGATGATGGAAGACTTTTTAGAGTGGATATTGATCAGCCAGAGAATTTTTATCCTGTCAATGCCCCTCTATTCGTAGGTGCCGATGGTCTAGAGCTTACCGCAAATGGTGATATTGTTTTGGTAGAGAATGGCCTTGGGAATAACCCAGGAACACAATTGCTTCGCTCTGAAGATAATGAATGGCACAATGCCGAACTTATCGGGACATTTCCGGTAGCGGCCGAAAAATTCCCTACAACGGCGGCTCTGGCCAATGGAGAGATTTTTGTATTGAATGCCTATCTCAGTTTGGCCTTGAGTGGAGATTTTTCACAAGAAACCTTTACTATAGTAAGAACAAATCAATAAAAAAAGCGACTTTTTTTTTAGAATTTGATAAAACCATCGTCTCTATATAGAGATGGTGGTTTTTTTTGTGCATTTGAACCAATTAATTTTAAATCTCGTAGGTAGTGTAGTACCTTGAGGTAAAAGACACCCCCGTCAATGTTTAGTAGAAAAACCATTGTGGTACAAATTAATAGTTATGAATCACGTAAAAAAAATAGGAATCTTGTCCTTTTTGTTGGGAGTGTTGGCAGCATGCCAACCTTCAAGTGATGTCCTGTCCGGGTCGGGTGTCCCGGAAAAGAAAATTGCTTTGGCCTATTTCCAAGATCAGTATAATACGACTTGCAATTCCATAAATTTTTGGATATTCAATGATGGTACGGTGGTGTACAAATCCATATGCGATGAAGAAGGGACTACAGAGATCGAGGCTAAAATTTCCCCACAAGAGATGAATAGCCTATTGGAATATATAGCTGATCGTTCCTCGCAACTAAGCCACAATGATTCTCTGGATAATGTACCTGTAACGGTATTGAAATATGCAGATACCAAGTATATATTTAATTCAGAAAGCGCCAATGTAGCCTTTAGGGCGATCAATTCTAAAATTGAAGGGCTAATTACCCGAACGATACATTAAATACAACTGATATCAATTGATTACGATTTCATCAATAAAGATATAACAGGCTTTTCCTGCTGCAGGGTGCCAAGAAGGGTTCCTCAATGGACTTCGCACTTGCACTTTTACATATTTTGTTTTTACCGGCTCAATAGCAACATCAAAAAATGAACGCTCCACAACAAAGGTGTTCTCTGTTGCTGGATATTGCACAGCTGCGGTCTCATGGTATTTTTTTCCATCTAAGGAGGTCCAAATACGAATACCGGAAGGAAAAAAAATCCAACTCCCCGGAGCGGAGAGCGCCCCCACGGATACGGAGGAAACTTCCTTTTCCTGAGACAATTGGAAGGTAGTGGTAAAATGACTTCCTTGATAGCCTAACCAATGTCCGTCCGAAAAATCCAAAGACCCCCTTGTCAAATCTATTAATGTATTTCCTTGCTGTGCAGTGTAATTTTTATGCGGATTATTATGTAAGGAAACCTTAGATACTTCAATACTGTTCTTTCTGAATTGGGCATGGCGTATCTCACTTTGTTTCCATCCCTCCAGATAGCTAATGACGTTGAGGTTTGTTGATTTGTCTAGCACTAGAGGCTTGGAATAGAGAAGGGAGTTGGTGTCCGGAATTGTACCGTCCAAGGTATAGTAGAGTTTTGCATTATCAAATACTCCTTCTACATGTACCGTGAGGGTATCTCCAAAAAATTCCGTATCGGCTAATATGGTGGGAGGTTCTAGCGTACTTTCGGGAAAAATGCTATCGGAAATGGCGCCTTGAATCCAGAGATCGGTTTGCTTTTGCTGTAATTTTGAAAGCCCTGCCGTACTTACATTGGTTTGCCATAGGTAAAGATTTTTCAGGTGTTGCATCTGCTCTATTTGTGATAGGGAGACATCACTCACGGCGGTATGGTATACGTTCAGGGATTCCAAAGACTTCAGCCCTTTGAGGGCTACTATACTTTTGTCGGTGATGGCTGTGTGTTGCAACTGTAGTTTGGTGATATTTTCAAAATTGGGCAAAACAGGGGAGAGTTCATCATCGAAGTTGGAATGACTTAGATTGAGCTCTACAATATTCCCGGCGTACTTCTTTAGTGGTGCAAAAAGTTCTTTTTTTAAATTTTTTAATCCCGCCATGTTGACAATGAGTAAAGGGCTTGTCTCGGCAATCGGATATATTGAAACCCCATTTTGTTGCAACTCCAGTAACCATTCTTGGGATACGGGATCCACTTTTTCTGCGATTAGCGCGCGCAAGGAGGTATCTTTTTCCAAACCCTTTAAAGCCTTGTCAATTTTTTTGTTTTTTTCCAGATCTCCGGCAATACAGTCAAAACAATGATTGTTTTCCATCCACCATTCGAGCAATAGGATTTCATCCGAGGTGAGTTGCACTTTTCCTTTGGGAGGCATATGCTCTTTATCTTCCAATGGGAGGCGCATGCGCTGTAGAAGTAGCGCGGGTTCGCTATCGGATATCGAATCCAAAATTTTCCCTGAATCCCCACCTTTCAAAAGCGTTTCGGTATTCGTCATAAGGAGCCCCCCTTTTGCTTTTTGAACATTATGGCAACTTACGCATTTGGCATTGAATATGGGCTGTACAATTTCCTGATACAATTGTGCCTTATTGGCATCGGTAATGACTAGGGCTTGTGGTTCTGCCTCTTGGAAAATATAATCTTCCCCATGGGTCATACTGCCTCCAATATGCCCGGTTATCCCCAGTAATGCCAGGGTAGCAATAAAAAGGGGAAGGTAGCCCTTTTTTAACAAGGGTAACTTGGACTTTTTAAAGAAAAAGAGCGCAATGGAACACAGGGTCAAGGCTACGGCCATCCAACGATGTCTAAAAAGCAAGGTTTCGTCATAGCCCCCATCTTCTCCAAGTAGCCATCCGCTTCCAAGAGAGACCAAGGCGCTTAGGGCGGCAGCGGCTAAGGTCAAGGTAATCATTTCCGTAGCAATATCAGAAGGCTTCCTATAAGCATAGAGTTCCAAGACTATGGCCAAGGTCAGAATACCGATGGGCAAATGCACCAATAATGGATGTAAGTGGCCTATTTGTATGGATAGTGAGAATAGTATCATGCTTTATTCAACTAAAATTTCATCGATGAAAAACCAAGGAATGCCAGAACCGGGATGCCAGTCTGGAATATCGGCAAGGGAATGCACCACAATTTGAAGGTTTTTATACGTTTGGGAAACTAAAGGAATGCTAATGAATTGAAATTGTTTTTTTTGAATTTCCCGTGCCTTGGGCAATTCAAGTTGTCCAATGCGTTTTGCTTCCGAAAATACCGTTACCGCCTTTGGAGAGAAAATCCAATTTTCTTGATCGATCAAGGTGCTCAAAGTGATTTGGGAAATTTTTGTTGCACTGGAAAAATGAAGAGTAAAAGCAATTGATTTGGACTGTAAGCCTACCCAATGGTTCCCTGATCTAAAATCTAAGCTCCCTTTTTGGCTGTCTTTTAAACTGAGCGTGCCCCTAGCTGCATAGTTGGAACTTGGTTGTGGACTTACGCGAATCTCAGTCTTTGAAAAATCGCTTTTTTGTTGCACGATCTGCAGCTCCCGTGTTTCACTTGCCCGGTACTCCGGATGAAAACTACGAGCCTTTACGATGCAGGATTTCCGCAAAACAATAGGTTTGGTATATTTAGGGGAATCCAGTCCAACCTTAGATCCATCTAACGTATATCGTATGGTTGCTCCGGAAAATTCAAATTTCATCTCCAAGTGGGCATTTTTATTGAAGAAGGTGGAATCTATGTGCAATATGGGAGGAGCTAATTGAAAATCCTTACCTACGGCCAATTCCTGTGCCTCCACTCCTTGAATAGTGATGCACAACAGCAACAGATATTTTAGCAAAGGATTTCTCATACGCGCAGTAGTTTTATGGGATAGGTCTTCCCTGCATTCCATTGTGCCACATACAAGTTTTCGTCATCATCCACACAAACGTCATGGGGATGGTAAAAGACATTTAAGGCTTGGTACATGGGTTCTAATGTACCCGCGCTATACGTTGGGGTACTCCCTCCTGGGGCAGATATTAATTTGTTTTCTTCGTTGAGTATAGCAACAAAACCCGAACCTTCACTTTTATCTCCAGACCAAATAGTGGCCAGATATACATGTTTGTTATGAATTACAGGCCTGCAAATATAGGCCCCTGGGAGATGATAGCTTTCCAAGAACTCGCCCTCCATGGAGAAGCGTTTTAACGTATTTTGCTCTCTTGCCGTAATCAATAAAGAAGGATTGTCCGCATCTCTATCATCTATACAAATACCATGAGCATTAAGAAATTGATGGTCTTCCCTTCCTTTACCGCCAAAGATATTTACCAGTTTTCCAGCAGCGTTATAATGCAGTATATATTGTGCTCCATAGCCATCGGCCACATATACATCGCCGTTCTGGGCTATGGCCGTTTCCGTGGGAATGTACTGCTCGTTGGAACTATATTTCCCCGAAGAAGCCGGATACGGGAATACCTGTACCACTTTCCCGTCTATAGTGGTTTTAATAACTTCGTGTCTTGTATTGTCCGAGATATAGAGGAAGTCTTCCCCATTTTCAACAGTAAGGGTCAATCCATGGGCGCCCGGATATTCCGTGCCCCATACTTCCAATAATTTACCGGACCGATCATAGATGATGACATTATTTTTAATGTGGTTGGTCAATAAAAGGATCCTTCCTTTGGAATCTTGAACCATTTCGTGACAATCATTTACCGGATAGAAGGATGAATTTAGAGCTCCCCAATTCAGATCTATTTTGTATTGATGGGAACGATGCCCAATAATAGCGTCTTTATAGGATTCCATAGCGCTTAAAATGGGGCTTCCCATAAGGAGGCCAGTAGATAATACGCCTGTATTTTTTATAAAACTCCTTCGATGCATTAGGTTAAGATATCATTGATCAATTTTCCTTCCACGTCGGTCAACCGGAATCTACGACCTTGATATTTGTAGGTGAGTTTTTCATGGTCTATTCCTAAGAGATGTAACATGGTAGCTTGAAAGTCGTGCACATGAACAGGGTCTTTTACAATGTTATATCCAAAATCAT
The DNA here is from genome assembly GCF_043678055.1 of Spongiimicrobium salis. Lineage (NCBI taxonomy): Bacteria > Pseudomonadati > Bacteroidota > Flavobacteriia > Flavobacteriales > Flavobacteriaceae > Spongiimicrobium > Spongiimicrobium salis. Next base: position 167,025 of record NZ_JBHEQA010000004.1, on the reverse strand, counting down.
CGGTCTCTCCATAAACTATCCCAGGTTTAACGCCACCACCGGCCATCCACATGGTAAAACATCTGGGGTGATGGTCTCTTCCATAATTGGTGTCGGTCAGTATTCCCTGAGAGTAATTGGTGCGACCAAATTCACCGCCCCAAATCACCAGCGTGTCCTCTAACATCCCCCGTTGTTTTAAATCGGCTACTAAGGCAGCGGAGGCCTGATCTACGTTCTTGGCTTGTTTTTCAATGGCTCCGGGGAGGTTGGCATGTTGGTCCCATCCCGTATGATACAATTGAATAAAGCGCACATCTTTTTCGGCAAGGCGTCTGGCCAAAAGACAGTTGGCCGCAAATGTACCTGGAATTTTAGCATCGGCCCCATACATTTTATAGATGTAATCTGGTTCGTCATCGGTCTTCATAACTTCTGGGACTGAAGTTTGCATGCGATAGGCCATTTCATATTGTGCAATCCTACTTTGTATTTCGGGATCTCCAAATTGCTGATATTGTTGGTCGTTCAGTTCGGCCAGATTATCCAATAGGGTACGTTTGGTAGCCTTACTGATGCCATTGGGGTCGTTTAAGTAGAGCACCGGATCCTTTGCCGCTCTGAATTGTACGCCCTGGTGCAAAGAATGTAAAAAACCATTGCCCCATAAACGCGTGTACAACGGCTGTCCGTTGGGTCTTCCGGTTCCTCTGGATAAGAGTACCGTAAAAGCCGGAAGATTCTGATTTTCGCTCCCTAGGCCATAACTCAACCAAGAACCAATACTGGGTCTTCCAGGCTGCTGACTCCCCGTTTGGAAAAAAGTAATGGCCGGATCGTGATTTATAGCCTCCGTGTACATCGATTTTACAATGCACAATTCGTCCACCATTTTAGCGGTATAGGGCAAAAGATCACTGATCCAGGTTCCGTTTTTTCCATATTGTTTAAAACCAAAAAGCGAACCTACCAAGGGAAAACTGTCCTGTCCTGAGGTCATTCCTGTTAATCGCTGCCCGGCGCGAATGGATTCAGGAAGATCTTCTCCACGGCGTTGATTCAATAAAGGTTTGTAGTCAAAAAGTTCTAATTGGGAGGGGCCTCCACTTTGAAAAAGATAAATGACCCGTTTTACTTTGGCAGGATGATGCAATCCATTTAAAATCCCTTGGGGTCCGGTAAGATTGTCGGTAGGCGTAAGAATGCCATTCTCATCCTTCCGAAAAAAATTACAACCCAATAATGAAGCCAGGGCAACACCACCAACACCCAATGCCGTTTTTCCTAGGAAAGACCTCCGATTTAAAATTAGGGAACGTTCTTCTAGAATCTTTTTTTCACTCATAACTAACCTCTTGAAATGGTTTCATCCAAATTTAATACGGTGTGGGCCGTTAAAGCCAATGCGGTTAATTCTCTTTCAGGAATATCGTCTGCCACCGAAGACTTTCCTATGGTTAGGTATTCTGAAGGAATAATTTCTTTGCGATCTATTTTTTCGAGCATGGAAGCGTATTGTTTTTTTAACACCTCCATTTCTTCCGAACGCGGTTTGCGCGAGGTAGCTTTAGAAAATAATTCGGCTATCTGTTGATCAATATTGGAACTATACTTTCGCAATGCCTGGGCCGCCATTACCCTGGAGGCTTCAATAAGTTGTGGATCATTCAATAGTACTAGAGCCTGCAATGGAGTGTTGGTTTCTTGTCTTTTTACGGAACATAAATCCCTGGAAGAGGCATCAAAGGTCATCATACTTGGAGGGGGCACGGTTCTCTTCCAAAAGGTATACAGGCTTTTGCGATAAAGATCTTGCCCGGTACTCTGTACATATGCCGCAGTACTGCCCCCTCCACCTCCGGTAGTCTCCTCCCAAATACCTTCAGGTTGATAAGGCTTTACACTTGGTCCGCCTACTTTTTTATATAATAAACCGCTTATTTTCAGGGCCTGGTCCCGGATAAGTTCAGCAGATAGGCGCAGTCTGGGAGCTCTAGCCAAAAATCTGTTTTCAGGATCCATTTGCAGCGCTTCTTCGGTAATTTTTGTATCCTGTTGATAGGTTTTTGACAATGCGATGTATTTCAGCATTCTTTTGGTATCCCAGTTTTCTTTTTGCAGTTTAAGCGCAAGAAAATCCAATAATTCGGGATGGGTAGGAAGGGCACCTTGATTCCCAAAATCAAAGGAACTTGCTACCAATCCATTTCCAAACATCCGTTGCCATAATCTGTTTACCGTAACTCTGGCGGTTAAAGGATTGTCTTTGTGAAACAACCACTGTGCTAGGCCGAGTCGATTTCTTGGATACGCGGTTGGGAAAGGAAGAATGGCTTTTGGGGTGTTTGGAAATACCTCCTCACGGGCTTGGTCATATACCCCCCGATCTAAAATATGGGTGCTTCTTGGCGTATCCATTTCTTTCATGATCATTACCGGTACTTCTGTCATCACACTATCCTGAAGTTGCACGAAATTTAGAACACCTTCCGTTTCCTTTTTAGTAATCATCATATAAGGTTCCGGAATCTCCGTAGGGCTGCCCATTAAACCTTTTTCATTAATCGTATTAAAGAAGCTGAACAATTCAAAATGGTCTTGTTGGCTAATGGGATCGTATTTGTGGTCGTGACACCTGGCACATTCCAAGGTAAGTCCCAAAAAAGCGGTACCAAACGTAATGGTCCGATCCTCTACATACTCGATCCTATATTCTTCAGGGATCACACCGCCTTCTGCGGTAATCTTATGATTTCTGTTAAAACCTGTGGCCAACAATTGCTCTCGTGTAGGATTGGGCAAAAGATCTCCAGCAAGTTGGTAGGTAATAAATTCGTCGTAAGGCATATTTTTTTTGAAAGCGTGAATCACCCAATCCCGCCAAGGCCACATGGTTCGTTCAAAATCATCCTGATAGCCATGGGTGTCCGCATATCGGGAAATATCCATCCATTCCGAGGCCATATGTTCTGCATAATCCGTAGTATTAAGGATATGATCTAATACTTTTTCGTACGCATTAGGAGCCTTGTCCCTAACAAAGGCTTCAATTTCAGAGAGACTGGGAGGGAGTCCGGTTAGATCAAAATAGATCCTTCGTATCAATTTTTCTTTGGAGGCATCGGAAGAAGGGCGTAACCCTTGTTCTTCCATTTTTTTCAAGGTAAATTTATCAATCTCATTATTGCCCCATACGGTATCGAGTTCCGTAGGGATTTTTGGAGCTGTTGGAGCCACAAAAGCCCAATGTTCTTTATATTCAGCGCCTTGTTCTACCCATCGTTTTAAAATCGCTTTTTCATAATCCGACAAAATAAGATTAGATTCTGGTGGGGGCATCAATACACCTTCGTCAGCGGTATAAATCCGTTCTACAAGGCTACTTTTTTCAATATCTCCCGGAACAATGGCATGATGGTCTTTCTTTTCTCCTAAAATCATGTAGGCACCCTCTGCCGTATGGAGGGACAATCCCCCTTCAATAGCATTTTTATCTGGCCCGTGACATTTAAAACACCGATCGGAAAGAATGGGTTTTACATGAAAAGTAAAATCTATGTGTTCCGGAACTTGCCGATTCTCCCCATTTTTGGTAATCAAAGTAGTTTTTGGATTGCCTTCGCTGCAACCCATAACCAAAATACCAATAAAAAAAGCATAGGAAATACTTCTTAAAACAAAAGATACTTTCATCATAGCCATAGAATAGGGTGCCAAAATAGAAAAACAACTTTTTCATTAGCCTGAAACTAATTTGTAATATTTTTACAGGCGAACACTTCATTTTTGGATGTCTATCTGTAGAAAACAATACTAAAAATAGCTTGTCAGGATTTTTTCTAAAAATAAGCATTTATAAGAAAGAATCATTGGGGATTTTAGTTTTTAGGGGTGTAAAAGATTAGATTGCTCCTTGGTGAAATTTTAGAGCGATACTATGAAGCACTATTGAGAATTCTGGAAATGGGAGTTTGCTAAAAAAATAAAAAATATGATGTTACAAAAAAGGAAAATCTGGAGTAGTATCCTTGGAGGTGCACTGCTGGTTTTTAGTGGATGTAAAATGGAGAAAACCATCGAGGACAAAACAGCATCATTCGAGGAGGTATCGCTATTGGAATATGTAAACCCTTTAATGGGAACGGATTCTGATTTTAGTTTGTCCAACGGAAACACCTATCCGGCCATAGCCACTCCTTGGGGGATGAATTTTTGGACACCCATGACTTCCAAAATGGGTGATGGATGGACCTATAAATATCGCGAAAACTCTATTAGGGGCTTTAAGCAAACCCACCAGCCTAGTCCATGGATCAATGATTATGCGGCATTTTCCTTGATGCCGGTGACCGGAGATTTAAAATACAAAGAAGAGGAACGTGCTTCGTGGTTTTCTCATAAGGCCGAGACCGTGAGACCAGATTATTATAGTGTGTATTTGGCCGATTATGATGTGGTGACCGAGATAAGCCCTACAGAACGCGCAGCACATTTTAGGTTTACATTTCCGGAAACGGAGAAGGCCTATATCCTTCTAGATGCTTTTTTTAAGGGGTCTATGGTGAAAATTCTTCCGGAGGAACGAAAAATTATAGGGTATTGTAGAAATAATAGTGGCGGAGTGCCCGAGAATTTTCATAATTATTTTGTCGCCGAATTTGATACGGACTTTGACCTCGCCCATACTTGGGGAGATGAGTGGGAACTCCAAGAGAATAGCACAGAAAATAAAGGGGAACATGTTGGAGCGATCATTGGATTTAAAACCAAACGCGGGCAGACTGTCCACGTAAAAGTAGCCTCTTCTTTTATAAGCCCTGAACAGGCACAATTGAATTTAGACCGGGAAATAGGCGCAGATACCTTTAAAGAAACGCGCACTAAGGCAAAGAATGCTTGGGAGAAGGAGTTGAATAGGATAGTGGTGTCCTCTAAAGATAAGGATCACTTAAAAACCTTTTACTCTTGCCTCTATCGCGTGCTTTTATTTCCAAGGAAGTTTTATGAATTGGATGCAAACAATGCAGTGATGCACTATAGTCCTTACAATGGAAAGGTAGCCCCCGGATATATGTTCACGGACAATGGTTTTTGGGATACGTTTAGAGCGGTATTTCCATTTTTCAATATGATGTATCCAGAATTGAATGGGCAGATCATGGAAGGATTGGCCAATACCTATAAAGAATCGGGATGGCTCCCGGAATGGGCAAGCCCAGGACATCGCGATTGTATGATTGGATCTAATTCGGCTCCTATTATTGCGGATGCACACTTAACAGGAGTTAGCGGCTTTGATAAAGAATTGCTTTTGGACGCGGTCTTAAAAAATGCCACGGTGGCCGATGGAAGACCCGTAAATAGCGTAGGCAGGGCCGGAGTGGACTATTATAACGAATTGGGGTATGTGCCCTATGATGTGGGTATCAATGAAAATGCCGCAAGAACCTTAGAATATGCCTATGCTGATTTTACGATTGCCCAAATGGCAAAATCATTAGGGAAGGACAGTTTGGCCCATGCCTATTATGAAAAATCCCTCAACTACAAAAAGTTGTTCGATCCCACGACCAAATTGATGCGTGGGAAAAATAAGGATGGAAACTTTCAAACCCCTTTTAATCCCTTGAAATGGGGAGATGCTTTTACGGAAGGGAATAGCTTACACTATACGTGGTCTGTTTTTCATGATGTGCAAGGGTTAGCAGATTTAATGGGTGGTGCCGATGAATTTGTGAATATGTTGGATGGGGTATTCCAGATGCCACCGGATTATGATGATTCCTATTATGGCTTTACCATTCATGAGATCCGGGAAATGCAAATTGTCAATATGGGAAATTATGCCCATGGGAATCAACCTATTCAACATATGATCTATTTGTACAATTATGGAAGGCAACCCTGGAAAACCCAAGAAAAAGTACGAGAAGTACTGACCAAATTATATACTCCGGCACCAGATGGGTATTGCGGGGATGAAGATAATGGGCAAACCTCTGCGTGGTATGTATTTAGTGCATTAGGTTTTTATCCGGTTGCTCCGGCCACGAATCAATACGTAATTGGCAGTCCCTTGTTTGATGAGGTTACTTTACATCTTCAAAACGGGAAAACCTTTATGATTTCAGCTAAGAATAATGGCAGACGTAGTCCTTATATTAAGGGTGCATTGCTCAATGGAAAATCATTGGATCGCACATGGATTAGTACAGAAACCATTCAGCAAGGAGGGGAATTACAATTTGAGATGGATAAAAAACCCAATAAGGAATGGGCCATAACCAAGGAAGCACTTCCCTATTCCCTGTCCAATGTTAAGGAATAGCCTTAACAGCATAGAGGAATAAGGTTTAATTCTCTGTATTAGTATGATTTTTGAGGTAAGTTGCAATAGCCTTATGTCCTTCGCGTTCAGCAATGGCTAAAGGAGTATCCCCATTATCCATTTTAAGTGAAGGGGAAGCTTTGTACGAGATCAGGAGTTTGGTCAGGGCTAAATTACCCCGATGCACGGCAGCATGTAGCGGTGTTACCGCTTGGATTTGAGTGGTATTTGGACGAGCTCCATTTTGCAATAAAAATTGAGCCAATGCATAATTTTCTTTGGCCACTGCGGCGTGTAACGCATTTACTTTTGAAGGGTTTTTTGCAGCTAAATTTGGATCTGCCCCATGTTTCAACAAAAGTTTAACGATAGCGATTCTTTCAAAAAAAGCAGCTAAGGCGATAGGAGAAAAGCCATCTTCGGAATGTGTGTTGATATCCTTGAATTGCTGATTTATTAGTTGTTCTTCTACCAGATCCAATTTTCCACAAACAATGGCTTCATGGAAAGTAAAGGAAGTTTTCAGGGCAATGGCGGAAGAAAAAACGCTGGTTGATCCCCCATAGGCAATCAATAGGATGCCCGAACTTCCATTGTCATCCTTCATACTGAGTACCTCAGGTTGCTCTTGGATAAATGCAAGCAATTTTTCTTCTTCTTTGTTTTGTAAGAGGATCTTTAATCGATCGATCATGTCATTGGACTTTAATACAGATGAAATTAGCGTAAAAATTAAAAATATGTGGCATATGTTCATGATTTCCTTTTAGGTCAAAGGAAAGAAGAAAAGGCTTGCTTGGATTCCTATATATCACCTTTTCTGAGTTGGGAAGGAGAGTATCCCGTAATCGTTTTAAAATAGTGCGTAAAATTGCTCATACTGGAATAGCCAACATCCCGAGCAATGGTCTGAATGGTTTTATCCGTAGTTAAAATTTGGTGCTTGGCTTTACGAATCTTGAGCATGGATAGATAATGAAAAGGGCGCTGGTGAAATAGCTGTTTAAAGTTCCTGAGGAAATGATTGGGAGACATGCAGGCAATAGCCGCAATCTGATAGAGCCCTAGGTCCTTTTGAAAGTTACTATCCATAAAATCCTTGGCGTGATAAAGACGTTGATAGATTTCCAGTCGGGTCGATTTTTTCTTTGACTCTAAGCCTAAGGCAGTACATCCGGACGCAAAGTTTTGTCGGAACAATGCTGTCAATAGGTCAAGGTAAAATTCATCCCGAGCTAAGGAAGACATCCCAAGTTTGGAAGCCTTTCTTCCCTGGAGCAAAATGAAAGAGAGCGCTCCTTGATGTGTATAATTGCGTTCGAACATGGAAATTCCAGTTTGTTTTTTAGGAGAATGATCTAGGAGTTCTTCGTCCGTTGCACAGTAATTGGTAAGGGTTTGGGATACAAAGTCCGGGGAAAAAAATACGCAGAAAGATTCTGTTGGTGTGGGAGTATCAATGATCAAGCGGTATTTGGTGCATTCGTTTAAAATCAAAAAGTTTTCCTCATTTACTTTGTACTGACGTGCTCCAATAGCGTAATCCGCCGTTCCATGGTAGAAAGATTTTATCGATAAGAAACAATCTCCGGCCCATTCATAGGTCTTCGCCTGCTCGTGTATGATAAAATTTGTAGTCATAAAATCCGATGATACCATAAAGTACAAATAAAAAATAAGAGTATCTATATCTAAATTAAAAGTTAAACTTTTGGAATATGATAGTAATACTATTATATTTGAAGAGTATTACAATGAAAAACCTGTCGGTACATATAAAAATAAGCCCCGAGCTTTATACCAAGAACCCGGAATCTACGGAGCTTGGACAAAATATCGTATCTGAAAGTATCGCGATGATCGATGCCCTGGGGTTTGAAAGTTTTACTTTTAAAAAGCTAGGGGTGGCTATAAATTCCAACGAAAGCTCCATTTATCGCTACTTCAGTAGTAAACATGCTTTATTGGTGTACTTGGTTAGCTGGTATTGGAGTTGGATCGAATATAAATTGGTATTTGCAACGAATAATGTATCCGAACCTAAGAGAAAGCTTCAAATTGCCTTGGAAATTCTGACCAATAACATTACCGAAGACAACTCTTTTTCTTATATCAATGAAGTGACGCTTCATCGCATTATCATTGCAGAATCGGCTAAGGCCTACCATACAAAGGACATTGATAAGGAGAATGAAAAAGGGTTTTATAAGACTTTTAAGCGAGTTGTTTCTCGGGTAAGTGATTTAGTTTTAGAGGTCAATCCGACCTTTGAGTTTCCACACATGTTGATCTCTACGGTTATCGAAGGGTCGCATCACCAACGTTATTTCTCCAAACATTTACCTTCTCTGACCGATGTGGAGGAAGGAAAAAATAATATTGTACGATTTTATACGGATCTGGTATTTAAAACCATTCAAAAATGAAAATATCAATGAAGTACATATGCAAAGGATTTGGAGGGCTGATTTTATTTTTGGCTCTTGGTTTTTTGGTGGCTCAGCCCTTACTTCAAAGCAATTATTTTATACAGGTCCCTATTTTTGAGATGACACAAAATGATGGAGAGGATGATACGGAAGAAGAGGATCGCGTGGAAGATGAGAATACGGATGAAAAAAGTGAATTACTGCTCATACTATCGACTGACTTAATCATGCTGTCTGGCGTTAACACTACACCTGCAAACGAACAGGGCATGATCTTACAGATCGATAGGACGATTCATATTCCACCTCCGGAATGTAGCTAAGTTTTTATTTTTAGGAGCATCCTATATTCATGGATGTTCTGCCCCAAAATACCCTTAAATTTTATTATGCACATCTTGGGCTCTTAAAAAGATACTATAGCGCCTTGTGCAAACCATTTAAACTTTTCGTTAAATGAAAGAGATTATGTCTCCTTGGCAGCGTTTTGTTGGACTATTAAAACTCGATAAACGCGATATTAAACAATTATTTTATTACGCTATTTTTGCAGGCCTTGTGGCCCTTTCACTACCCCTGGGGATACAGGCCATTATCAACCTTATTCAAGGGGCACAGCTGTCCACTTCCTGGATCGTACTGGTGGTTTTGGTTACGCTTGGTGTAGCTTTTCAAGGCGCATTGCAGTTGATGCAAGTACGTATTCTTGAAAACATTCAACAGAAAATTTTTACGCGCTCTTCCTTTGAGTTTGTGTATCGTTTTCCAAAAATTACCATGGAAGAGTTACGTCAGTATTATCCACCAGAATTGGCCAATCGTTTTTTCGATACCTTGACGGTTCAGAAAGGATTGTCTAAAATATTGATCGATTTTCCTGCAGCCATCCTGCAAATTGCCTTTGGATTGATGTTGCTCTCCTTTTATCACCCCTTCTTTATTATTTATGGCATTCTACTGTTATTGCTTATTTATCTAGTCTTTAAGTTTACAGCAAAGAGGGGACTGGAGACCAGTTTGGAAGAATCCAAGAATAAATATAAAGTAGCCCATTGGATACAGGAAATTGCTCGTTCCTTGGTAAGTTTTAAACTGTCCGGGAAAACGCAATTGGCTATGGACCGAAATGATAATCTGACGGCGGATTATTTGGACGCCAGGGAAAATCACTTTAAGGTTTTGGTGCTTCAATTTATTCAAATGATCGGCTTTAAAATTTTGGTGACCTCAGGTTTGTTGGTCATTGGAGGATTGTTAGTGTTGAACCAACAAATGAACATTGGGCAATTCGTAGCGGCAGAGATTATTATTCTTTTGATCATTGCCTCGGTAGAAAAGCTGATTACAGGTCTGGAAACTTTTTACGATGTGCTTACGTCCTTGGAAAAAATTGGACAAGTAGTAGATAAGAAGCTCGAGGGACAAGAGGGAATCGATCCTTTTGAGGGGAATGATACGCTCTTAATAGAATTGGATCATGCCGGGTATACCACACCGAAGGGCAAAGAAATTTTGAAGGACTTGAATTTTGTGTTGGGCAGCCAAGATCGTTTATTGTTGGAGGGCGCCTCAGGTTCTGGGAAAACTACCTTGTTGAAGATGTTATCCGGTCTATTGCCGCCTACGGAAGGAAGCTTATATGTGAACCATACGTCCATAAAAGGGGTCTGGGCCAATAAATATCGTGCTCAAGTGGGCCAGGTATTGCCAGAGCAGAATCCTTTTGAGGGAACGATTCTGGAAAATATCACCTTGGGAGATAACAATATTCCCAAAAAATATTTAGATGAGGTGTTGGAAGTTACCGGTCTTTTTGACTTTGTAAAGGAACAACCCGATGGCTTGCATACCATGTTGTATCCCGAAGGGCAGCAAATTCCTTTAACGGTCTCTAAACGTATCGTATTGGCGAGGGCTATTGTAAATCAACCAAAGTTCTTATTGTTGAAAAATCCATTGGAATACTTCGAAACTTCGGAAGCTAAGAAAATTATAGCCTATCTAACTGCTCCGGAACGTCCTTGGGCCCTTGTGGTCGCTACGCGAAGTAGCTTGTGGAACACAGCTTGTTCTAGAGTGATTACTCTTCAAAAAGGTCGTTTAATTGCTAAAAAAGATTAAAAATGCTGAATATATCCAATAATCAATTAAATAAGAAAGTGTCCCTTGAGCACTATAAGGCATTTATGAAATCCTCCAAAAGACAACATTTTAAGGTGTTCAATAGGTTTCTTGCGGCCTTTGCTATTTTGGGAGTGATCATATCCTTTTTGCCCTGGACCCAAAATGTTACCGGCAATGGTTATGTGACCACTCTGACCCCGGACCAACGTCCACAAACCATACAATCACCTATTCCCGGTCGTATTGAAAAATGGTATGTCAAAGAAGGGGACTTTGTAAAAAAAGGAGATACGATCTTGTTTATTTCCGAAATAAAAACAGAGTATCAGGATCCTCGGTTAGTAGAAAGGACCAAAGCGCAACGCGATGCTAAGAGCCAATCTGTGGCTTCATATGAAGGGAAGATCAATGCTTTGGAAAATCAGATTGCAGCATTGGGGAGGGAACAACGCCTTAAGCTGCAACAAGCCAAGAATAAGTTGCAACAAGCAAGGCTAAAGGTGCAATCCGATAGTATTGACCTAGAGGCCGCAATAACGAATAAAAAAATAGCAGAGCGCCAGTACAACAGGACAGTGACCCTACAAGAAGAAGGATTAAAAGCGGTAACTGATGTAGAAGCAAAGCGATTGAAACTTCAGGAAACTGTGGCAAAGGAAATTTCTCAGGAAAATAAGTTGTTGGCCAGTAAAAATGCTACAATCAATGCGGAAGTGGAAATCAGTAGGGTCGCGGCGCAATATGCAGATAAGATTGCTAAAGCCCAAAGTGATCGCTTTACGGCAGCTTCCAATCAATTCGAAGCTACAGCCGAGGTGACCAAATTGGATAACCAATCGGCAAATTATGAAATACGAAATGCACTCTATTATATAAAGGCGCCTCAAGATGGATTTGTCAATAAAGCCATTCGAGGAGGAATAGGAGAAACTTTTAAAGAGGGGGAACGTTTGGTAGGCATTATGCCTTCCAATTATGATATTGCTGTGGAAACTTTTGTAGATCCCATAGACCTTCCCTTGATCCATCTTAATGAAAAGATCCGTATCCAGTTTGATGGATGGCCGGCAATTTTCTTTAGCGGATGGCCTAATGCTTCCTTTGGAACCTTTGGAGGAAAGGTAGTGGCCATAGAGACTTTTATCAGTGACAATGGAAAATTTCGCGTTTTGATTGCGCCAGATGGGAATGAAGTGAAATGGCCAAAAAATGTACGCGTGGGATCTGGTGCCTACACTATTGCACTCTTGGAAGATGTGCCTATATGGTACGAGTTATGGCGACAACTCAATGGATTTCCGCCAAATTACTATCAGCCAGAAGGAAAAAAAATTGAGGAAACAAAAGCTAAAAAATCATGAATATAAGACCATTGGGAATTGTCTTGCTTCTGATTTTGATGCAGGGAGCATTCGGACAAGAAACATCAACGCTCCAAAAAGAAGCGCCTGCGATTATTCGTGTCCTTTCTTTTGAGGAGTATCTGGGGTATGTAAAAGAGCACCACCCTTTGCTGAAACAGGCCAATCTGATTTTGACTATTGGCGAGGCCAATCTTTTGAAAGCAAGAGGTGGCTTTGATCCTAAAATTGAAGTCGATTTTGATCGGAAAAAATTTAAGGGAATTGAATATTATGATGAATTCAACGCTGTTTTTAAAATACCCACCTGGTATGGGATAGAATTTAAAGTAGATTTTGAAGAGAATACGGGAGAGTTTTTGAATTCCAGAGACAGCCTTCCAGATGGAGGACTATTTAGCGCTGGAGTCTCTTTTTCTGTGTTGGAAGGTTTTTTGATCAATGAGCGTATGGCGACGCTAAGAAAAGCGCGATTTTTTCGGGATCAGACGCAGGCACAACGAAATCTCTTGGTCAATACCCTGATTTTTGAGGCCAGCAAAGCCTATTTTGAGTGGTTGAAAGCATATAATGCAGAACAGATTTTTAAGGATTTTCTAAATAATGCTGAAATTCGTTTCAAAGGGATTGAACGCAGTGCAGAAGTTGGGGAAAAAGCGGCTATTGATGTGGTGGAGGCCCGGATTGCCTTTCAAGACCGAAAATTAAAGCTGGAAGCGGCAAAACTAAAAAGAAGAAAGGCTGCTTTGAAAGTAGGTAATTTTTTATGGGTCAATGAACTGCCATTGCAAATACAGGATGAGGTTGTTCCAGAGCGCCCTACGGAACAGGTGTTGTCTAGTTCTCTTTATTTGGATGGCATTACCACAACAAGGGATTTGGTCGCAGGGCATCCTAAGTTACAACAGATAGAAGCCAAGATTGCCGGGCTACGGATAGACCGAGCTTATAAGAAAAACAAACTATTGCCAAGACTAGATCTGAGTTATAATTTTCTGACACAGGATTCACAGCAGTTTGGGGGCTTTAATACAGCGAATTATAAAGCTTCGGTAAATTTTAGTGTTCCTATTTTTCTACGGAAAGAACGTGGTGCTGTACGTCTGGCCAATACCAAGCTCAAAGACGCCAACTTTGATCGGATAAGTATGGGGTTGGAATTGGAGAACAAAGTAGATGCGGTCACTGCAGAAATTAATTCTTTGGAAACTCAAAATGTGCTCATTAAGGATATCGTTAAAGATTACCGGACCCTTTTAAGTGCTGAAGAACGAAAATTTCAGTTAGGCGAAAGCTCGTTATTTCTTATTAATTCCAGAGAGCAAAAGTTAATTACGGCAAGTATAAAAGCCAATGAGCTGGAAGTGAAGTACCTCCACGCCAATGCAAGTTTATATAATGCCCTGGGGATTTCTGATGATAATCTTTCCAATTAGGGGAATGGACGTATAGGAAGAATCATAGCTTGAAGGATACAATGCCACAATCCATCTCAAAGATCTGCCCTGAAAATGCAGCGGCTTTTCGGGAAAGCAAAAAGGCAGCGGTTTCAGCAACTTCTTCTGGATTGAGGAATTTCTGTAGCGGATGTCTTGCGGTGATATTTTCTATCATTTTATCATTGCGCAACAATTTTGAAGCCAAAGAGGTGTCGGTAACGGTAGGGGCAATGGCATTGATTCGTATTTTTGGCGCCAATTCGGCTCCCAATGATTTGACCAACCCTTCAATGCCCGATTTTGAAGTGGCGATACTGGCGTGATACGGCATACCCAATTTGGAGGCTACGGTACTAAACAGCAAGATCGAAGGACTATCGGATTTTTTGAGGATGTTGAGGTATTTTTGAATGGCCTTTACAGCCCCCAAGACGTTAATTTCAAAATCTTCCCTAAAATTATCCAAACTTAGCCTGGAAATGGGTTTTAAATTAATACTTCCCGGGCAATATACTAGACTATCAACTTGGGTCAGGCTCGGAAGTTCATCGGTCAGGATGTCACAGGGGTAATGTGTGAGATTGGGGTGAACAAGTTCTGGAACAGATCTGCTGATAACAATTACTTGTTGATTTTCGATCAGGATATGCGTTAGTGCTTTGCCAATTCCTTTGCTTCCTCCAATTACTACTGTGGTTCTCATGTGATGCGTGCTTAAAGATTTGCCTTTTCGCCTTGTTGGCGACAATAGCAACGAAATTACTCTTTTTTGTTTAACATATTACAAAAAAGAATAAACAAAATAAATTAAGCTCTTAAAATTTACTATTCTCTATTGAAGTGTTCGAGAATAGTGAAGAATAGATCCGATTTTTTCCTTTTTGATGTCAGTACCTTCGAGATTATTTTTAAAGGAATGCACTTAGCATAGCGCATTGCAAATAAAAAGGAAAATTTAGCGTGATTACATAAGGATTGCTATATCTTCTTCAATAGTCCTAATACTACTATTGTGAAAATATCCAGTGAAGGGATCAATCAGAATCATTACAATGCTGCACCCATCGCGGTTAACCCATTTTTCATGTCAATCTTCAGGTCTAGATGGCAGGATCGGGACGTCCTTTAAGTCGGACTTCTATTTTTTTCTTTTTTGCGGTCAATCTTTTCATCAAATCCATAAGCTCAGATTCCTTCGTGTTCTTATAGATTTCATTAATGGCTAAGATCAATCGCTTGGCTTCTCTTGAAGCAACTACGCGATCGCTCGTAGACATATTGCTCATCTTGGCCTTTTCAAATGCTTTGGCTTCATTTAAAATATCCATATTCTTTACTTTGTTTGAATGGGGTAAAATTAATTAAACGTAAAATCTGTACCAAATTTATACGATTAATTATGTTTATATTAAGATTGTTATTAGCTTTTGTTAACTGCCAATGCCCAGATATAGGTACTTTACAAGGAATTGATGCTAAATTAATAACTCCAAAATAGCAAGAAATATTCTATAAAGAATGTTTTTTTGTCCATTTTGAACAAAAAAAGTAACATTTTTGCAGCTAATTTGCAAAAAAAGCGGAATTAAGACGCTTCCATTCAAAAAGTCGTTTAGTACGCAGATGATGATCGTTTAAGTTCTTTTCCAATGCCTTTACGAAGAAATTTGGGCATACCAAATCAAAAACTGACCGCGCTATGCTATGCAGGTTTTACGGCATAAACCGGAACAGCTTTTTTCTTTCCTTTTAAGGGAATGGCGCCAAGGGAGGTGTATGTATAGGATTCTCCGGATAGTTTAGTCTTTAGAGCTTCTGAAATCAATAAGGTTTCTCCTAATGCATTGCATTGGGATTGAATTCTTGATGCTGTGTTGATGGTATCTCCATGAAAAGCAATTTCTTTCTTTAAGGCACCCACTTCCGTTACTGTGATTCTTCCTAAATGAATACCAGCTTTAAAGAAGGGTTCACAACCATATTTAGCTAGATAATGAGCCTTGTTATCCCGTAGTTGCTGAGTGAAACGAAAAAAGGCATTGATGCAGTTTTGTTGTCGAATACCATTTTTATAGTTCCATGTCAATACTGCTTCGTCTCCCACATACTGATAAATTTCGGCTTCATCCCCTACCACTACTCCTAGGTCATTAAAACAATCTTGAAGCAATTTGCTATAGGTGATATGTCCTAGCTTTTCGGCCAAACTAGTGGCTGATTGTAAATCTAAAAACATAAAAATGCGTTCTTCAACTTTGGGTTCATAGTACCTTCCCAAGAGCAGTTTGCCTAAAGTTCCTGTACCCAGCATTAAGTTTACTTGTCGTAAAACACTTAAAAAAAAGTCAACAGTAATCACATAAAAGTAAATGGCGCCACTACCGGCGTCTACAGCAAAGGTCACAAGGTCGATGCTGGTTTGAAAGTACAAGTTATAGATGCCATACGCCAAAAGGACCAATATCACTAGAAATATGAAAATATAAACGAGTCGAATCAATAAGAAGCGTTGGATGGAGACCCGTCTGTAAAAGCGTTCTTCCATAATCATCTGAACATAGCCACTGATTAACCCCATAAGCGGGCCTAAAGTAATTGCTATGAGGAGACTGGATTGAAAGTCGAAATTAAGTTTACCTAATTCTTCGGTTCCCAAGCCTCTTACAATACTTAAAAAAACAAAAGCAAGCGTCCATCCGATCACATAATCCAGAATAATTCCCCGACGATACTTGGAAGTATATTTCATAAACTAAATATACTCATGATTTTTTAGATATGCTTCTTTTGGAACAAATCTGAATCCATTTGTAACCAAGTCCAAAGGAAAGCTGATGAAATTTTGAGGGTGAGCTAAAACAGATGCGATTCATGGTAATATTGGCAACAGGATTAGGACCGGTATTCTTGGTCTGATTTTTTGTGGGCCTAGGTTTAAGACAGGAATGTACCTCCTCTGCTATTCATCATAACATCTCTGATAATATGGTCTGAATCCCCTTGGCGTATGGGGTAACCTCAAAATTGGGAAAACGCTTTTTGAATTTGGAAGAGTCAAAGATATTATCCTGCCTATATCGGGGCAGCAATTCTTGTGTCTCTCTTGCATTTGCATTGAAAAAGGAGGCTATTTTTAAGGTCAGCGTATTTAGAATAGTATATGGGATTTCTCTCTTGAGCTGTCGGGATATTTCTGCTATAAACTGTTTGTAGGTCAACCTTTGGTCATCACAGGGAAGGTGCCAGGTCTCTCCATAGACTTCAGGAGTATTTCCCAACAGAGCCATAGCAGCACTGGCATCTGGAGTATAGATTAAGGTTCTGAGAACATCATCCCTTAAAAAGACTTTAGGTTTTTTTCCTTTCTTGATGGGATCAAAAATCAGGGTATTGGTAATGCTTTTAGTTTTTCCAGGGCCATAAAATTCGGGAGCTCTACAAATGACGGCTTCAATTTCTTGGTTGTTAATGGCTTCCAGAACAAATTGTACCGCGATTTTCTTTGCTTTTCCTTTTTTGCCTTTTGGGGCAAGAACCGTTTCTTCAATTTGGATATGACTATCCTGGGGATACGCATATGTGTTGTCAAAATACACCAATTTGCATTGTTGGGCCTTACAAGCTTCAACAACATTTTGAAGAATTTTAGGCCAGTCGCGCAACCATATTTCCGAGGAATATGGTAGTCCAACAGTGAGGTAGGCAATTTCTGTTTGTTTCAATGCAATTTTTAGATGTTCTGGATCAAGTAGATCAGCAATGACCAATTCATCTTCTGGGTGTACCTTTTTAGGATTTCGCCCAACCAAACTAATATTTGAGGTATATTTTTTGCGTAAGGCCTTGGCCAGTTCTTCACCTATGATTCCGTTGGCTCCTAATATTGTTTGCATCCCCAGAAGTATAAAGCATTAAAGAAATGATTTATAAATATATAAAAAGCAAATTTGTACGAACTTGTCTTGAACATGCACTGTTCTTTTACCATGGTTTTCGAACAGCTTTGATGCACATAAAAGCCGGGAACTCATTCAATTCTTTATAGTGCCTGGGATCCAACTTCTCAAATGCAGCTACAGGTTTAGGCTCAATCAATTGATCAATATAAAAACCATTGGAGGTCAAAGGGGCAATGCACGCACTTAGAGGTCTTCTGAAACTGTGCATGGTGATGGGTTTCCCAAAGCCAGACCAAGTACATTGAACAGGCTCTGTATTAAAATAGACTTGAGATTTAAAATACAGATACTCAAAGAAGGGATGTTCTATGGATAATACCAAACTTCCGTTTGGCCTTAAAACGCGATGAAACTCTTGTATGGTGGTATTCCAATCTTCTATGTAATGCATGGCCAGTGCACACAATACCATATCAAAAGATCCATTTTTGAACATATGAAGAGGGTTTTCCAAATTATGTACAAAAAATGAACTCGTATCCTTGTTTCTTTTTTTTGCCAAGGAAATCATTCGTTCGCTGTTGTCAAAACCTATGACTTCGGCTCCTTTGGATTTTAGGATTTCGGCATACTTTCCTGGCCCACAGGCTGCATCCAAGATTTTTTTGCCGTCAACGGCACCCATCAAACGGAGCGTGTTGGGACGGTCGTAGTAAGCATTATGCGGTTTATGGTCTATCAAGGCATTGTAACTATCCGCCAAATCTTCATAAGCTTCCCTGATTTTATTCGTATTCATGCTTTCTAGTTTTAATTTGTAGTATAGCTGCGGATAGTACCCAAGCGGCAAGACTAAAAGTAAATATGCGAAATCCTGTTAAATTGGTAAACACAAATCCCGTCAATACTCCAATAATAACAAAAATGAATAAGGAAATCCCAAAATAACCAAGCCATTTGGGAAAGATGACCGATTTAAGCATAAGTACCGAATATATGGAAATAGCAAGACAGCTGGCCGCAATGAAGATATAATCCAAAGCTTTGTTGATCGAAAAGCTAAATGTGGTAATGGGGTGTAAAATGTCTTTATACTCCGAAAGATTATCGGTATAGTGTGTTAAAAAGAAAGGAAGTGCCAAGCCATTGAACAGTGCGGCGAATAAGGCTGCAATAAGGCCAAAAGTAATGATGATGAGCGCTAAAACAGATAGCTTTCCAGAATCCATAAGCTCTTGAGTTAATCCATAAAAGCCAAATACCAGTAGGGGAAGGCATGCTATGGCCATCCCATGGGAAATCGTAATGATTCGCGAAATGGCAATAATGTGCTCCATGCTACCTCCTGATGGATGTAATGTCATGGTGGCTATAATGAGTAAGGCACCTAATAAAAGTGCCACTCCCGTACTTTTGTAGTTGTGTTTTTCCATGGTTGTTCCAGTTAATTTTGAATCTCAAAGATCCGTCATTATACTAGAAATGGCACTTGATCGAAATCAAGAAATACGCTATGTTTTTGAAAAACGTTTTCGTACGCGACTTAAGGTTTCTGGGGTCACTTTAAGATAAGAAGCAATTGTCTTCTGAGAGAATTTTTGGAATAATTCGGGCCGATGTTCTAAAAGATGGAGGTATTTTTTATCAGGAGTATAATCATGGTCAAAAAAGGCAAGTCGGGATACGGCTTCTTCCAAGACCTTGCCCAATTGAAGAAAAGATTGTGATGCGGCAATGAGTTTGTGAATGGCATCAATGGATAAGGTATAAATTGTGGTGATTTCGCTGCATTGGATCATATATTCAGAAGGTTTTCGGCCAGTAAAACTCTTGTGATTGATGATCCAATCGCCAGGGACGCTCAATTCAATAATAGCTTTTTCATTGTCATGGTCTAGCGTATAGTGATAGGCCGCTCCTTGAAGTATAAAAGACAGGGAGGAACAAATTTCACCCTGGGTCAATAATCGATCATCTTTCTGTAAAGTCCGTAATTGAAGCTCGGTCCTCAATAGGTCTAACTCCTGTTCCGTATAATTTCCGGCCTTATGCAAAAATTTAGAAAAATACGCGTTCATTTTGAGAGCGATTCAAGTTTAGTGGTTATATTTTCGTTTAGGCGTTGGGCAATACTATGATTGGGATCCAAGGCAATGACCTTATCCAAATAAGTTTTGGCAAGGGACAAACTATCCATGTCCGCATAAATTTGTGCATAGAGCATATGAGGTGCGGGAACCTTGGGGTTATTGATGGTTTTCTCCAAGAATGCCGCCTTCTCTAAAGCTTCGGTATGCCACCCTAATTCAGATTCCAAAACCGCGGTATAACTGATAAAGAAAGGTAGTGTTTTTTGTTTTTCGGAAGTGAGTAGTTGTAGAGAATCCAGGGCTAATTCTGGTCCGTGTTGGGCATGTAAAAATTCAATGTATTCTGCCTTCATGTAACTTTCATGAGGATATTTGTGCACAAACTGCCGGTAATTGTGTTCCCCTATATTTCTAAAGTCTGTGAAAAACTCAGGTTTCAAAACTTGCTGCTGGTCTCGGGCATTCATGAGTTTTATGGTGGTAAGGCTAATCTCCATAAGGAGCAAATTGTCATGGGACAAGCTATGTTTTTGTAGCTCTAAATCCTGTGAGAGTTGCATCCGTTCTTCAAGATTTTGGGTAATCTTGCCTACAAGACTTTTTCCGATCAGGAAGGTGGAGTCAAAGGAGACGGCTTTTCGAAATGCGCGCTCGGATAACGTCCACTGCCCGTAATCCATAATATGTTCCCAGCCCTTATTAAAATAAAAAACGGCAGAATCATTTTTAGCGCCATAATCAAAGGAAATAGGGCCGTTCTCTTTTCTGCAAGAGGAAAAAATGAGAAATAGTCCAGCTATGAAATAAATTTTGGTGCGCATACCTACGTTTTAGGCTAAAAATGATGAAGTACGGATATTGGTCAATAAAATTGTGCCTAAAGTATGAAATAAACTTAAATCGCAGGGAATAACATAAAATACCTGCTACAAAATAAGTTGAAAACAGGATTTGGAGCGTGTGCTACAAGAACAACACCTTATCGTATTCATACGATTCCTCAAAAAAATGGACATCTTTAGATGGCAGGAGTCCAATGAAAATTAATAGGATGCCATTCGTTGGCCCCTTCTTTTAGATAAACCTGATTTCCTTTAACGAAAACCAATTTTGTAGATGGAATAAGATTTCGATTTTGCCGAGAATCACTTTCTGAATCATTACTCATGACCATTACTTGTTTGTTTGTGTTTATACTTAAACAGCTAACATAACACAATACCCTACTAACAATCAAGAATTAAGGATGTAAAAAAAAGTTAAAATAATAGTATGCTGCCGTGAAACTTGACTTTTTTAGTCAAGCAATAAGCATTTTTTGTATGTTACATTTGTAGTATGGAGGAACATCGCATACAATATATCCTATCTGGAGAATTGCAAATTGCTGCTTCTTGTGAGACCGTTTCCGATCAGGTCATGGAGGTATACCTGCCCAGTACCATGTTGTTATTTGTGGAGAAAGGAGTATTTCATATACATACCAGTACCCATAGGTACGAAATCCCTAGGGGAACTTTCGGAATTGTGAAAAAATATACCGAAGCCACTATTTTTAAAACATGGACCGAGGAAGAAGGAGAGGCGAAAATCTATATGTTTGGACTCACCAATACCTTTATACGCAAAGTGATTCATCAGATTAAGTTTCCAAAGAATAAGATGGGACTATTCGGCCAATTTTTTGCGGTGCCACCCACACCAAAACTTATAGAACTTATGAAATCTTTAATCGTTCATATTGAGGAAGGCGGCAATATGGATGCAGGAGTTGTAAGCCTGAAAACCTTGGAAGCGTTGCGGGCATTGGCCGAAGCGGATACCAATATTTTGAACATGTTTAGGGAATTTTCAAATGGCGAACGTGCCGATCTGGATAAACTAATGCATCATAATTTTCTGTATCCAGCGAAACTGGAATGGCTGGCGAAGCAATCGGGAAGGAGTTTGTCTACCTTTCGTAGGGATTTTAAGGCGATCTTTAATGATACGCCACATCGTTGGATCATGAAAAAACGCTTGTATCACGCGCGTCAATTAATGGAGAAAAATAAACTGCGGCCTTCCCAAGTATACCTTGAATCTGGATTTGAGGATTTGGCACATTTCAGTAGGGCATTCAAAAAGAAGTTTGCCATAACACCTTCCCAATTTTACAAGAATTTGTAGCATTATGGCATTGGATATTGTTTTTTGACATTTTTGAACAAGTAAACAATATTATTTTAGTGTAATTTTATAAAGATCGTTAATCGACCAAACCATGGAAATTAAGAAAAAGATGTTCTTAAGGATATTCCCGCTATGTTTCATAGGAGGTGTCCTCCTTGCGGCAAATTATAAAGGAACAAAAGATGTTTACCTCCCTTTGGAGGAGAAAACCACTTCTTCGGCCAATGCCGAAAACTTTAATAAAATGATGGACGTACTGACGCATAAACGCTGTGTGAACTGTCACCCCAATGACAATGTCCCAAAACAAGGAGAAGACAGTCATCCCCATTATTTTGGAGTTTCCAGGGGGACAGCCAATTTGGGGTATGAGGCCACCCGATGTGTCACCTGTCATCAGGATGAAAACAATGCTTTTTCAGGGGTTCCCGGAGCCCCAGAATGGAGTTTGGCACCCCCACAAATGTTTTGGGAAGGATTATCGCGTATCGAAATAGCCGAATCCATAATGGATCCAGCAAGAAATGGAGGGCGCAGTCCTGAAGAGACCCTGCACCATTTAACGGAACATGAATTGGTGTTATGGGCTTGGAACCCTGGCGTAGATGCTAGTGGTGCTCCGCGAGAAAAGCCCCCGGT
This sequence comes from Spongiimicrobium salis, assembly GCF_043678055.1. Classification (NCBI taxonomy): domain Bacteria; kingdom Pseudomonadati; phylum Bacteroidota; class Flavobacteriia; order Flavobacteriales; family Flavobacteriaceae; genus Spongiimicrobium; species Spongiimicrobium salis. Next base: position 144,565 of record NZ_JBHEQA010000004.1, on the reverse strand, counting down.
GCCCTTGGATGAATATATAGAGGCGGTGGAACAATGGTTCGAGGATGGGGCGGTAATTCCGACACATTAACTAATAACAGAAATGCTACAACATAAAAGTGGTCAGAATAAAACGCATATGAAAATTTCATTTACAATAAACGGAATAGCGCAAACTATTGATATCGATGACGGAAATACGCCTTTATTATGGGTGGTCCGGGATATGTTAGATTTAAAGGGAACAAAATTTGGTTGTGGGAAAGCTGCGTGTGGCGCCTGTACCTTACATGTTAATGGGCAAGCAGTTCGTTCTTGTTCCTATGCCGCCAAATTTGCTGAAGGCAAACATATTACAACCATTGAAGGTTTGGGAACAAGGGAGGAGCCCCATCCAGTACAACAGGCCTGGATAGAGGAAGTAGTGCCCCAATGTGGGTATTGCCAACCTGGTTTTATGATGGCCACTGCTGCGCTGTTGAATGAAAATCCGAACCCAACAGATGAGGATATCGATAAAAATATTGTCAATGTGTGTCGTTGTGGTACCTATTACAGAATGCGCAAGGCTATTCATAAAGCTGCAGCCTTGAGCCCGAAAACTGAAGAGAACTAAAAAAGGAAGGATATGGAAAAAAAACTATCACGTCGTAAATTTTTAGTTCGGGGAGGATTAGGGACCATTGGAGTATTGGCTGTTGGAACCTATGTGTTTCGAAACCCGCTACGAAGAACGCTATTTGGAGTAATGGATTCTTTGGTGGCTCCGTATTCTGGTACAGGAACAGAACCCAACCTATGGTTTGAGGTGGGTGCGAATAATAAAATCACCCTGTATTCTCCCAAAATGGAGATGGGGCAAGGAACTTTTACAGGACTTGCCCAGATGGCTGCGGATGAACTGGATGTGAATATGGAACAAATTCAGATAGTAGCCGCACCTACAATCTCTGGAGTAGTGGATGGATTGAGTACGGGAGGAAGTTTGTCCATCGCACAATTGTGGGAGCCTTTACGTGAAATGGCCGCAACCATGCGCGAAATGCTCAAAATTGAAGCGGGAAAAAAGATGGGGGTTGCCGTATCGGAACTTAGTACCAAAGCAGGGGTGGTCTCCGGAGGAGCCAAAAGTATGACCTATGCCGAGATTGCCAAAGGTGTCACGGATTGGGAAGTGCCGGACACGCCTGAGTTGAAGGCGATGGGAGATTATCAATTCATTGGAAAACCTATACCCAGGGTAGACCTTGAGGCAAAAGTTTTTGGAGATCCCATTTTTGGTATGGATGCGGAAATGCCCGAGATGTTATACGCGGCCGTGGTACGTTCTCCTTATGTTGGAGCCAGCTTTAAAAGTGCCGATACTGCAGCGGCCGAAAAAATGCCAGGAGTGGTGAAAATCGTGGAAATGGAAGATTGGGTCGGAGTTGTTGCGACCACTTTTGCCCAAGCAGAAGCGGCAAAAATGGTATTGAAGGTCCAGTGGGATGTTCCACAACAATGGACCGAAGAAAAAATACGGGAGATGATTCAAGTAGGCAAAGGCAATGAGATGATCATCCAGAAAGAGGGGAGTGCCTTGGAGGTCGAAGATGAAGAAGTGGTCTCATTGACTTTTACCAGTCCCATTGGAGCCCATGCGCAGATTGAACCCAATGGCGTTGTGGCCCATGTGGATGGCGATAGTGCTACCATTATCCTTTCCACACAAGTCGTGGGCATTACCCAAAAGCAAGTGGCGGAAGCCTTGGACTTAAAGACAGAAAATATCAATGTTATTCCCACCTATTTAGGAGGAGGCTTTGGAAGACGATTGAATACCGATCATGCCGTTAGGGCGGCAAAGATGTCAAAACTAGTAGAAAAGCCCGTAAAATATTTTTTCTCGAGAAAAGAAGAATTTCAACACGATATGTTCCGCCCGCCGACGCATCACATCATGAAAGGAAAATTGAATGAAGATGGATTGCTGGAAGGACTGGAACACCATTTTGCCAGTGGCAATGTGGCCGTCGGCTCGGTATTGGTTCCATCGGTGTTGCACAGTGTTTTGGGCGCAGATATGGGGGCAATTCGAGGTGGAAGATTACAATATAGCGGCATTGCAAATATACGGGCGGTACAATGGCATAATAGCTTGCCTTTTGCCACCAGTTGGTGGCGCAGCCTGGGCTTGTTGGCGAATACTTTTGCTATTGAGAGTTTTATGGATGAGATGGCATTGAAATCCGGAAAAGATCCTGCGGAATTTCGTTTGGAACAAATCGATTCCAGTGAGGAAGGAGAACGACTTAAAGCTGTTATCAAGGCCGCTGTGGAAAAATCAGGATATTGGGATAAAGCAGTGAACGGAAGAGCTATGGGCTTGGCGGTATCCACAGATGCAGGAACACCATGTGCGCAGGTGGTGGAGCTGTCCATAGAAGGTAAAAACATAAAAGTACACAAGGTCACTTGTGTCATGGATTGTGGTATTGCCGTAAATCCCGATCAGGTAAAAGCCCAGTGTGAAGGCGCTATCATCATGGGAATCAGCGCATCTATGTTTGAAAAGATGACTGTGGAAGAGGGTCAATTATATCCCACGATCTATGGTCCCTATGATATGGCCTTGATGAAACATGCTCCCAAGGATATTGAGGTGCATCTTATACAAGGGGTAGATCGGCCCCTACCTGTAGGAGAGCCTCCCTTAGGACCAATTGGTGCTGCCATTGGCAATGCAGTGAGACGACTGAAGAATGTACGATTAACCGAACTTCCACTTCATTTAAGTTAAAGATATTTCTTAGATTTGGAATTATGATGGTTACCAAAAGTATTAGTGTTGTAAAACTGATCAAGTGGTCCGGACACCATATCTTATGGCTACTGGTCTTTATGGGCGGAATTGCCACCTTGTATCATTTCAAAATCATCAATGTATATATTCCTTGGTTACCCATATCCGTTATTGGCACCGCGGTTGCCTTTTATGTGGGGTTCAAGAATAATCAGGCCTATGACAGAATGTGGGAGGCACGCAAAATATGGGGAGGAATTGTCAATGATAGTCGTTCATGGGGAATGATGGTCGATGGCTTTCTTAGCAATCTGTTTGCGGAAGAGAAGATTGCGGATAAAGAGATACAGGCCATTAAAAAGCGATTGATTTACCGACATATTGCTTGGATGTATGCCCATAGAAGTCAACTTTTAGTAGCAACGCCTTGGGAACATATCAGTCAAAGAGGGCATACGGCTCGGACGGCACGGAAATATCAAAAAAAATTTGGCATTGGCCTGATCGATGATGATGTGACGCGAACAGAGTTACAATCGTTTCTGCCCAAAGAAGAATATCAACGATTGATCAACCATGCCAATACCGCTGCCCAAATTATCAATGAGCAATCCAGGGACCTGCGAGGACTTAGGGAACAGGGTATTATTGAAGATTTCCGCCATATGGAAATGATGGGCATTTTGACCAGCTTCTACACCTTGCAAGGCAAAAATGAACGGATTAAAAAATTTCCATTACCCAGGCAATATGCCAATATAAGTAGGTATTTTGTAGGTATTTTTATTCTGTTACTGCCCTTTAGTATGATACCGGAATTAATGAAATTACCTGATTTTGGGATTTGGCTCTCCATTCCTATTTCCGCTTTGATCGGGTGGGTTTACGTGATGATGGAGGTTATTGGGGATTATACGGAAAACCCTTTTCAGGGGATGGCCAACGATATTCCTATGCTTTCCCTGTGCAGGACTATTGAAATAGATCTAAGGGAAATGTTGGGGGAAACTGATCTACCTCCGGCAATAGCTTCCAAGAAAGGCATCTTAATGTAAAATCACGTTATACTTTTGATCTTATCTTTCAAGAATCTATGGACTTTCTATGCCGTCCCTAGGAGTTAAAGAGAAGTGTGCAAGAGAAGTTAAGACCCAAATTTCGTATTCAATTCTTCAACGATCGAAGCTATTTTTTTATTTTTTGCTTCTTTTTCCAAAAGGGTTGCAGGCACTTGTCTGACCTTACAATCCTTGATGAAGCAGCGTTCACAGGTGACACCAACGTTTTCACTTTTAATTCGGGAATCCGATAAAAAGTTGATCTTTCGTTCCAATTGCCTATTCATGAGCAATCCAATAGTTATGCTGCGATAGTGATTGTCTTTAAAGGGATCTTTGGTTGCGGATGAGAACACCAAGTACTTCCTGTCATCATTTTCGTAATTGGAAATTTGTATATCAAATTCGTGCTCCTTCCTACTTTTGCCAATGTTTTTTAACATTTTTAGGGATACCCAACGCCGGCAATAATGCTCGTTGGTTTCATTGGCATGGGGCAAATGCTGATGGGATAGGTGCAATTCCTTTTTCAGGTGAAATTTGCCGCTTTTTGCTTTGTGCGTAAATCTTAAAAAGAACAGGTTCTGAATATTAAAGGCTTTTGGCAGGATATTGGTCAACCTTTGGTAAAAAGATTCTGGAGAAGCGTTGAAAGCAGCAATGGTTTTCAGAAAAAGAGCAGTATCGAATCTATCTTTTTCAAAAATTTCAGTCAATTGTGCTTTCACCTTGGCACTGGGCAGGATTAAGGCGCCAGCGAAATAAGAAGCATAAAAATTATTTAAAACCTGATCAAAAGTGTCAAATTTTATCCATGGAAAAGTATACAAGCGTTCATTGATTTCCAGAAAATGATAGGCCAATTCCTTGGCATAAATAAAGGTACGTTGTGCTTCGTCTATTTCATTGGTCAATAATAGAGTGTTGGTTTTCGGGACAAAAACCGATCGCAAATTGCCTAGGGCCTCATATTTACCCAACTCATTACTCTTAATGACATAACCATATTCTTCGATCAATATTTCTTCTAGATCTTTGGAAGTTATCTTTTGGTTCAAATCAATATGATAGGCTTTGGCAAATTTTAGGACACTTTGTTCCAAATCTTCGAAATAGTTTTTATTGGCTTCTTGAAAAGAACGAACAGAAGCCAAATAAAAGCTTTCCCTGCTGAAATTATAATTTTGTGCGATCTTAATTATGGTGCTAATGAATGCATTTACTTTGGCAGGTGCACTGGCCACAATATCTATTAAATTACTTTCCTTAATTCCAAACAGTTCCAGAGGAATCTCCTTTAATATTTTGGATTGCAACAAATCTCCGATAGGAGCTAAATTTTTGTCCAACTTTAAGGAAACCATCTGATCATAGGGGACATCTAATTTTTCGGAAAGAATGGCGATTTTATCGGGTTTTGGATATTTTTTTCCGTTTTCGATTTCATTCAAATAGGATTTGGACAAACCGGAAAGTTTGGATAATCCAAACAAAGAAAGATTCTTGTCGGTCCTTATCTGCTTTAGCTTTAACCCAAAAATGAGCTTAATGTAATCTTCTTCCATAATAACAAATATAAACTATTTTGCGAACTTTCATTTTTTGCGAAAATAATTATTTAGCGAACGTTCGCTTGTTTTTTTTCAATCTTTGTTTTAATATTGCCCTATAAAACAGTAAGATTATGGAGAACACACTTTTAGAGCATGCTAAAATTCAATTCAGTAAGACTGTCAAGAACTACCACCCTGAAATTTTAACGGATGAAGTTTTGAGTTTTATTTTGTCCCTTCATGAAAATTTTAATGCACAACGTCTTGCATTGCTGAAAAAGCGAGAGGCACAGCAGAAAATTTTTGATCAAGGGAAATTTCCCGAATTTCCGCCAGAGACGATGGCCATAAGAACTGGGGATTGGAGCGTGACGGATATCCCAAAAGACCTGCAGGACCGACGTGTGGAGATAACGGGACCGGTGGACAGAAAGATGATCATTAATGCCTTGAATTCTGGAGCTAAAACTTTCATGGCCGATTTGGAGGATAGCAATTCGCCTACTTGGGAAAATAGCATTCAAGGACAGCAAAATTTAAGGGATGCCAATGAAAGAACCATAGCGTTAACAGATACAAAACGAGGAAAATCATATCGCTTAAACGAAGAAACAGCAGTTCTTTTAGTAAGGCCAAGAGGATTGCATCTCAATGAAAAACATATGATTCTGGACAATGAGGAAGCTTCAGGAAGTCTTGTTGATTTTGGAATCTATGTCTTTCACAATATGAAGGCCATGCTCAAAAATGGCACGGCTCCTTATTTTTATCTTCCCAAATTAGAGCACTACGAGGAGGCACGTTGGTGGAATGCCGTTTTTGTATTCGCCCAAAACTATCTGAATGTGCCGATCGGGACCATAAAAGCCACGGTACTGATCGAAACCATTACCGCGAGTTTTCAGTTAGACGAGATAATATTTGAGCTTAAAGAACATATTGTTGGTTTAAATTGTGGGCGTTGGGACTATATATTTTCATACATCAAAAAATTTAGAAACCATTCAAATCTAGTGGTGCCTGATCGTGATCAGGTGACTATGACCACTCCTTTCATGGATGCCTATTCCAAACTTGTAATTCAACGTTGCCATAAACGCGGAATTCTTGCCATCGGTGGAATGGCCGCTCAAATTCCAATTAAAAACAATGAAAGGGCAAATAGGGCTGCTTTAGAAAAAGTGAAAAAGGACAAGGAACGGGAAGTTAAAAATGGTCACGATGGAACATGGGTGGCCCATCCGGCTCTGGTTGAAGTAACCATGGAAGTGTTTAACGAACATATGCCAAGACCAAATCAATTGCATATAAGTAGGGAGGATAGCAACATTTCGGAGCAAGATTTGGTGGAAAAACCTAAAGGAACGGTCACTGAAGAGGGGATTAGAAAGAACATTAATATTGGTATTCTCTATATCGAAGCCTGGTTGCGAGGGCATGGCGCTGTGGCCTTGTACCACTTAATGGAAGATGCTGCCACCGCCGAAATTTCACGGACCCAGGTATGGCAATGGTTGAAAAATGAGGTGCTACTGAGTGACGGTAGAACCTTCACTATTGAATTGTACATGGAATTATTTGACGATGAGGTGGAAAAAATCATAAAAGAATTTGGTGAGGAGAAGATAAAGAAAAGTGAGTTTAAGCGTGCTTTTGAACTTTTTGATAAATTGGTTTTATCCGAAAAGTTTGAAGAATTCCTAACGATTCCAGCCTATCAATATGTATAAAAAAATCCCGGGATTGCGCCAACAATCCACAGGATCTAATTATTAATAAAAATAACGTATCGCAAAATTATGAAAAATTTATCGCAGACAAGCTATGGATCCGTATTGGAGACCGTGCAAAATCTTAAAAGGAAGTACGGAGACTCTTGGAGCGGAATACGTCCAGAAAATGCTACTCGGATGATTGCTCAAAATCGCTTTAAAACTGGCCTTGATATTGCCCGGTATACCGCTGCCATTATGAGAAAGGATATGGCAGAGTATGATGCAGACCCTTCCAAGTATACCCAATCCCTTGGTTGTTGGCATGGTTTTGTTGCCCAGCAAAAAATGATCGCCATTAAGAAACACCATAAAACCACCCATAAGAAGTATCTATACCTTTCCGGTTGGATGGTCGCTGCCTTGCGCTCCGAATTTGGACCTTTGCCCGATCAATCCATGCACGAAAAAACGGCAGTTCCGGCCTTGATCGCGGAAATTTATGATTTCTTGCGCCAAGCGGATGCGATTGCCCTCAATGATCTGTTTAGAAGATTGGAAGCCGGGGAGGATGTACAAGGGCAGATCGATGATTTTGAAACGCATGTAGTTCCCATCATTGCCGATATCGATGCCGGCTTTGGAAATGAGGAGGCCACCTACTTGTTGGCCAAAAAAATGATCGAGGCCGGGGCTTGTGCAATCCAGATCGAGAATCAAGTGTCGGATGCCAAACAATGTGGGCATCAAGATGGAAAGGTTACTGTACCTCATGAAGATTTTATTGCAAAGCTCAATGCCATACGCTATGCATTTTTGGAATTGGGTGTGGATGATGGCATTATAGTAGCGCGGACAGATTCTGAAGGGGCCGGCTTGACCCAAAAATTACCGGTCAGTAAAGAACCCGGGGATTTGGCCTCCCAATACTTGGCATTTCTTGAAGTGGAAGAAATCACTATTGCCGATGCTAATGAGGATGATGTGCTTCTTAAGAGAGCTGGTAAATTAGTACGCCCCCTGCGATTGCCGAATGGACTCTATAAATTTAAGGAAGGTTCCAATATAGATCGTGTGGTACTCGATTGTGTGACCAGTCTCAAGAATGGTGCAGACCTTTTATGGATCGAAACACCAACGCCCAATGTGAAACAGATTGCCCATATGGTCAATAGGATTAGAGTAGCTGTTCCCCATGCAAAATTGGTCTACAATAATTCGCCATCCTTTAACTGGACCTTAAACTTCCGTATCCAAGTCTATGAAGAAATGCGTTTGGAAGGGGAGGATATGACCCCTTATGATAAAGCAAATTTAATGGATGAAGCGTATGACGGTTCGGAACTATGCCGTCGTGCAGACAAAAAAATCAAAAGTTTCCAGAGCGATGGGGCAAGGGAAGCCGGAATTTTCCACCACCTAATTACACTGCCTACGTATCATACAACAGCGCTCCATATGAATGACTTAACAGCAAAGTATTTTGGAGAAGAAAGTATGTTGGCCTATGTAAAGGATGTACAGCGACAAGAAATCCGTAAAGGAGTGTCCTGCGTAAAACATCAGCGGATGGCAGGGTCGGATCTTGGGGATGACCACAAAGCTTTCTTTGCGGGTGATAAAGCCTTAAAAGCTGCCGGAGAGAACAATACCTCAAAGCAGTTCGAACTGAAGGCTCAACCGCAAAAAATCAGGGAAAAATCCAAGGTGATGGCCTAAATTATAGCTTAACCCGCTTTATTAGATATCTGTGCTGATTATTGGCACTGATAAATGGCGATTTGAATTCAGATTCAAATCGCCATTATTTTGTTGTGACTTTTTGTTCCGCCTAGGGAAATCAGAGAGGAGTAAACAGACAGTCCTGTCTGTTTTATATCTTTGAGGTATGAGCAAACAAGGTGTTAAGGATAGAATTGTTATTGCGGCCTCTATATTGTTTTACCATAAGGGGTATAATCAAACAGGAATCAATAGTATCATTGAAGAGGCCAATGTTTCCAAGGATAGCTTGTATCGTTATTTTAGATCAAAAGAAGCTATTGCCGTGGCCTATCTTGAAGCCCGTCACCTAACATGGATGGGCAATTTGGAAGCATTTGTGACCGTATATGATACCAATACGCAAAAAGTAATGGGAGTCTTTGATTATTTGAACAAATGGCTTACTGAAGTAGCCTTTAGGGGTTGTGGTTTTCAGAATATTATTGGAGATCTGCCCAAAGACCACAAGGGGATTACCGATCAGGTAGCGGAACACAAAAATGCATTGCGAACATGGGTATATACGCTTTTGAAAAACGATAAGCGGGCCGATGCAGGCGCCATGGCCGATGAGATTATGGTTTTGATCGAAGGGGCGATCATCTTGTCACAAATTCAGAAAGACCCCTGGCCGATACAGGTTGCTAAAAATAATTGTGTAAGGTTGCTCTCCTGAGAGCGACTATTTTGTTGATTAGAGTACAGACTGGTCTGTACGATACCAAAAACAATAGCTTAAAAACAAATACGTGGTATTATGCAAGAACAAAAACACCCTTTACCGCCCTTTACCGAAGAAACAGCAAAACAAAAAATCCAAATGGCCGAGGATGCGTGGAATAGCAAAGATCCTGTGAAAATTTCCAAGGCCTACTCGGTGGATAGTGAATGGAGAAACCGATCCACTTTTATTCATGGAAGAGAAGAAATACAGGCTTTTCTGCAAGGAAAATGGGAAACGGAATTAGATTATGTATTGAAGAAAGAATACTGGGCCCATACCGATAATCGCATTGCAGTACGTTTTGAGTACGAATACAGAACAGACAGTGGACAATGGTACAGAGCGTACGGGAATGAAAATTGGGAATTTGATGAAAATGGGTTAATGCAGAAGAGATTTGCCAGTATCAATGACCTACCCATAAAAGAGAGTGAACGGAAATTGATATAAACCAAGATCATACGATAACCTTTAAAACAGCAACAACAAATGAAAAGAATAGCAATAAATGGGATGGGGCGCATTGGCCGTACTTCTTTAAAAGTAATATTGGATACCCCTGGGTTGGAACTGGTGGCCGTAAACGACATCGCTTCCCTGGAAAACATTTCTTATCTGTTACAATACGACAGTGTCCATGGGAAATATGAAAAAAGTGTCAGTATGGAAGAAGGGAAATTGGTGGTAGACGGAAAGGCCATCCTTTTTCTCAATGAGTACAAACCGGAAGATTTGCCTTGGAGTGAGCTGAACATCGATGTAGTGATCGAAAGTACGGGAGTATTCACCAATTACAATGATGCAGATAGACATATTACGGCAGGGGCAAAAACCGTAGTGCTTTCAGGTCCTTCCAAGAGCCCGGAAATACCTACCGTAGTACATGGTGTAAATACGGAAGATGGAAGTACCCGTATTTTCTCTTGTGCAAGTTGTACCACAAATAATATCAGCCCGGTCATGGAAATCCTGGGAAGACGCATCGGGGTAGAAAAGGCGATCATGACTACGATACATGCAGATACCAGTTCAAATACCATTGTGGATTCACCTTCCAAAAAGAATTTTAGAATGGGACGATCCGGATTGAATAACCTGATTCCAACGACAACCGGAGCTGCTATTGCAACAACAAAAGCTTTACCGGAATATCAGGGCAAGTTCGATGGAATGGCCGTGAGAGTCCCCTTGGCCGTAGGGTCTATCTCGGATATTACGATTGTAACGAGTAGGGAAGTTACTGTAGAAGAGGTTAATAACATATTGGAAGAAGAGGCGGCTACCGAGCGTTATAGCAAGGTTTTAGCTACTACCTATGATCCCTTGGTCTCTTCGGACATTATAAAAAGTCCCTATGGAGCTATAGCGGATCTTTCCTTGACCAAAGTAGTCGATGGAACCTTGCTTAAAGTACTGACCTGGTACGACAATGAATGGGGATTTACCAATCAAATGATTCGGCAAATCTTGAGTCTTTAGCAAAAGAAAGCGAATTCCTTAAAAAAAGCACCAAGAATTCTTGGTGCTTTTTTAATGAAAAAAACAGATGTATTGCCAAAGAGTAAAATGCGGGACTAATGTTCTTTTTTGTCTTGTTTCCGGATTTTCTGCAGCATCATTTTGGCGTTGTTGTTCGTAGCATCCAGATCTAAGGACTTCTGATAATTTTGTATGGCCTTGGGATAGTCCTTAGCCATGAAATAAGCTTCACCCAAACTATCAAATGCATTCGACGATTTGGGGTTGTCTAGGGTATTTAAGGTAAAAACAAAAAGAGCCTTATCCAATTTATTGTCCCGTAGTAGCTCATATCCCAAATAATTCATTTGCGTTTCAAAGTGTTTTTCCGGAAGCGATTGATGAAAACCACGGGCCTTGTCAATACCAGCTTCCAATAAATAGTGCTTAAACTTTTTAAAATCGGGGCTGCCTGCCAGTATTTTTTCCCATTCCCAATTCCTGTTGTAGTCATTTTTTACGAAAATATTTTCGGCATAGGTGGTGAGCAACCGTTTATAGTCAGAGACTTGATTGGTCATGATAAAAATTCCAAAACCATCATCCAATAGCATGGAAAGTCTGGAGTTTTGTCCGTCTATGGACCCCTCGGCTCCTACATTTCGTTTCCCATTTTTGGAAAAACCTCCCAAGCCGGTATAATAGAACCAGAGTTCGTTTCCATTACGGATACTAATATCCTCATGTGGGGTCAACATATAGTTGTATTCTTCCGGAGTTAAATATTCTTTCCCATCAAAGCGCCCGCCATCCACCAGCATTTGCAACCACTTGGCCATATCTTTTGGTGTGGAACTTATGGCCCCTGAAGGCGCTATCCCGCTTAGATGCACCGGTGTGGCCAGAGTAGATCCATCTTTTTGATAACCAAGCGCTCTTTCTTTGGCTTGCCAAAACTCTTGATCAGTGGTATAAGAGTTCTTCATTTTCAGCGGACTAAATATTTCTTCCCTGATCAAAGTTTCCCAGGATTTTCCTGTAATCCTTTCCTGGGCAATGCCGGCAACAACATACATGAAGTTATTATAATCATAGGTTTCCCGGAAGCCATGTGCAAAGTCTAAGGTCTTAAGCGATTTTAATAGCTGCCCTCTGCTTAGGTTTTTATATTTCCAAACATTATCCTGGCGTCCCAGACCTGTTCTATGCCGTAAAGCATCTGCCATAGTCACATGATCGGTGACATAAGGTTCTTTTAATTCAAGTTCGGGAATATAGGATTTGAGTGGAGTATTCCAATCCAACATTTTTCTTGTGACCAGTTTTGTGGACAAAAGTCCCGTAAAAGCCTTGGTGTTAGACCCAATACTGAATACCGTATTTTCAGTAACGGGAAGATTTTTGGTCCGGTCCCGAACCCCCAAACCGCCGGTGTACAGTATTTCGTTGTCATAGACTATAGAAATCCCTACCCCGGGAATATTGGCTTGTACGCGAACGGCATCCGCAATTTGCAAAAAATACTGAAGTTTTTCTTCTATGGTTCTTGGCTGTTGAGACTGAGCGAGCATATTGCCCATAGTGAACAACAAAAGTAAAAGCAGTATGCATTTTGTATTTTTCATGACCTTTTTTATGAAGTGTTTACATAAGGCTTACTTCATTATTTTCAGAAGGTTACATGAACAGGGACGAAAAACTATTTTTTAGCGGGAAAAAGAATAAAGAAGGGAGCGGCTCAAATAGTAAAAAAGGGAATTGAAGAAAAACTCCAATTCCCTTTGTAAAGTATATTTAGAATGTCATCAGAAATTAGTGGGCACCCGCATTTTCTTTTTGCCAGGCAAATTTTTCAAAAGGTGCATCCACAGGAGTGCTTGCAATGTGATTGACATAATTGCTGATTACTTTTTGAGATAGTCCCAGGATAATTTCAAGCACATGACGTTGCTCGTATCCGGCAGCATAAAAAGCTTCTAGTTCCGATGCCGAAATATGTCCTCTATTTCTCACCATACTAAGTGTGGTCGTATGCAATACCTGCAGTTTTTCATTGGCTAGGGGAGTGCCATTTCTTAAGGCGTCGATCAATTCCGCATCTACCTTCATCATATGGGCGATAGCAGTATGCGCAGGTACGCAATAATGACATCCGTGTTCTACATTAATGGTTTGCCAAACTACCGTAAGTTCTTCGGCATTGAAAGAAGTGTCTTGAAAAAGCGTATGCAGGTTTTTGTAGGCCTCAAGAACCTGTGGGGATTCGGATAAAACCCCATGAAGGTTGGGCAGCATCCCAAAACTTTGTATTGAATTTTCCAAGGACGCTTTGCTCCCTTCCGGAGCTGTTTCTACCGTGTGAATTTTAAATGTACTCATAATTTTAAATTGTTATTAGTAATGATGTTAATGAAATAATTATATCTAAGCAATTGCTTAGATATGAAATAAAAAAATTATATGTTTTTAAATATTAATGTAATGTAATCATGCAATTGCTCTTGGTTGAACATTTTTGTGGCATTGGCCAATCCGGCTATTGAGATAATTAAGTAATTGGCCTGCTTTTCCAGTAATGCTTCATTTTTGGAAGTGTCTTGTCTTAAATTATCTAAAAACAGACTTCTAATTTGAGTCATGAAACTTAGTACTTCTTTCTTAATGGCAGGGTCCGTTTCTTCTCCGATTTCGTTAGCGGTATTGGTGATCAAACAACCACATTGCTTCTCGTTTTTTCTAGAAAAATCAATAAAGTTATAGAAGTATTCTTGTATTCCTTCTACCCCATTATTGGAAGCGACCAACACATCGGTAATCTCTCGGAGTTTTTCCCGATACACCTTAATGCTCTCCAAAAAAACACCGTTCTTGCTCTTAAAGCTGGAATACATGGAGAATTGATTGATTCCCATTTCCTTTTCAAGCATACGAACCGAAGTGGCCTCATAACCATTTCTCCAAAAAAGGGTCATTGCCTTTTCCAGCACTACCGCTTCGTCATATTCTTTTTTTCGCGCCATATCCTTTGATATAATACAAAACTAAGTGATTGCTTAGTTATTATAAAATGAATCATATTATTTAACATTTTTCTAATAGAGAAGAGGAGGGTTTATTTAAGAAATATCCAATAAAATGGCAGTTTGGTAGAGCTGTCTTACTAAAAAGCAGGGTCAACTACGGTTTCAATTTCTTTTTTTGCGTAAGGGAAGGGCCGAAAGGGCAACTTTTCCATGGCGTTCGTAGAAATACGCTCGATTTCCTTTTATGATAACGCTTTTATTTCTGGGCATTCTTTCCACGTCCATGGAAAGAACAATGTCTATTTCAAAATAATCTGCCTTTTTATCCGTAACCTTTAGTGGCTCATAACGCCTAAAGCCATAAGTAAATACGCCAAGGGTATGCAAGTCCTTTTTGGGGATACGAAACCGATTGCTGCTATCTATAGCAATGTTATTTCGGATTTTTGGTGCCCATGCGCAACTCCGTTCGTCAGCATTTGTCCGGGTGAGGTGTACATAGTTCCGTTTTTTGTTAAAAAACAACGTGAGCACATCAAATGGCGTCTCTTTATTCGCTACGAATTGTTGGTTTTTATATAACGCAACATAATGATTGATTTTAATTTCAATGGAATCCTGTAACCCAATATGTCGCTGTTTTAAGGTCAACTGAGGTTCGCGCTTCTTCAGGTGGGGGTTCAATACAATTTCTTTTTTTCCTTTTGAAATCCATTGCCCTTGGTTGGTATATGAAGTATGGGTCTGTGGATAAATGGGGTCTACAGTTCGCAATATGAAACGTCCATTATCTTTTAACTCCAAGGAAGTGATCAAAGCTTCGCCATTGGGCATCCAATCCCCATATATACCCTTATAGCTGGACAAATCTTTTTGCCCCTGAACGGAGCAATAAAAAAAGAATGGCACTACCCCACAAAGAAGTGTATTTAATGCAGACATATTGATTTGATGGTATTTTGGTATAAACTACATTTTTTTATGGATTTAAAAGGCTAATGTTCTGTTAATCTATTGTTTTAGCATCAAAATAAGATGTTTATAAAAGCAATCAAATACCTATTTCAAAAGCAATGCGATGTCCTTGAACCATAATTTGAGAGGTCCTTTTTTTGTATCTAGATTCTCAATTGTACCATGCAAGTATCCTTTTGTCCATTCTTTAGGATGCGGTATTCCGATAATTTTGAAGAGTCAAAGAATATAAAACAAACAAAACAAGAATTTAAGATGTCAAGAGAAACAATAACGATGCAAGAACCGGAATATTTCCAGTTGCGATCTGCGGACACGGAAAATGGTTTCGGATATTCCTTCGCGGTAAAAGTGGGGAATTTAATCAAAGCTTCCGGAGCAGTGAGCATGGATGAGACGGGGACACCTACGGCTGTTGGGGATTATGCACAGCAAATGAAGAATTGTTATGCAGATATCAAAAAAATGCTGGACCATTATGGCTGTACTTTTGACGATATTATCGTGGAAAATATATTTACTACGGATATGCCCCAGTTTTTTGAAAACCTGGAATATCGTAAATCCCTTTATAAGGAGAACCGTTATCCAAAATCAACATGGCTTGGTGTAAAAACGTTGGCCATGCCAGAGTTCTTGATCGAGATTGAAGTAGAGGTATACAAACCAGAATAAAATATAATGTACTATGGAAAAGAGTGGGAAGTATAGTAATCCTTTTATCACTGCCCAAGAGCTCCATGGGATGCTCAGGGAATCAGGGGTTAAAGTCTTTGATGTACGAGGTACTTGGGGAACAAACCCTAGGTCCCTCTATGGAGCGTATTTGGAAGCGCATATTCCCACTGCAGTCTTTTTAGATTGGAGGAAAGAATTTATAGAACAAGGGGTTCCTCCCAGTTTGGCACAAGTATCTTCTAAGGAAGAAGCTCAAGAATCCTTTAAAAATTTGGGCATTGAGCAGGGGGATACCGTAATTCTATATGATGATGATTTTCATATGTTCGCAGGTCGGATATGGTGGGCCATGCGGTATTGGGGATTTGAAAACGTTCGTGTGCTCAATGGTGGCCTGAAACATTGGAAAGGGCAAGGGTATAACACTACGGCTTCGGTTCCAGAAGTGAAACCAGGGTCTTTTGAGCCTAAATGTCAGACCTTTTTACGCGTTTCCTTAGACGATTTTATGATTCAAAGGGAGCACGCCCAGGTTTTGGATGGTAGGGGCATAGTGGGTTACCAAGGAAAACCCGAAGATCCCCGATCAGGTCATATCCCGGGTGCGATCAGCGCGGCCTATAATGTGATCGTAGATAAAGAAACTGGGCTTTTCCAAGGAAAAGAGGCACTACAGGCCTTCTTTGATGTAATTGTTCCAGGTTGGCGTACCGATGATATTATAGCTTCTTGCGGTGCTGGATATTCTGGTACTGTGGCTATGCTGGCTTTGGCCAGTTTGGGAGTGGGATCAAGTCTTTTCGACGGATCTTTTTCGGTATGGAAACAAGATCCTTCGCGTCCTGTAGTACAATCTTATGCCTCCTAGTATCCATGAAAGCATGTATCATTTTAACCATTTTAGTTATGTCATATACCACAAATACAGCAGCGCAGCTATCCGAAAGGGAATTGATAGAAAAAACCTTGACCTACTATATGGAAGGTGGAAAACACAATGATTTTGAAATATTGAAAAAAGCGTTTCACCCTACAGCTACCATGAAATTTGTAGCAGATACATACACCGAAGTAAAGGCTTTGGAATTTTTTAAAGAAAGAATGGTGAAAGGAACGCTGATCAAAAGGGTGAATAGGATCCATGACATCAGT
The DNA here is from genome assembly GCF_043678055.1 of Spongiimicrobium salis. Lineage (NCBI taxonomy): Bacteria > Pseudomonadati > Bacteroidota > Flavobacteriia > Flavobacteriales > Flavobacteriaceae > Spongiimicrobium > Spongiimicrobium salis. Next base: position 127,707 of record NZ_JBHEQA010000004.1, on the reverse strand, counting down.
ATTTCGGGGAATGCAGCCAATGCAAGGATAGAACTGGAATACCCCACTTTCACCTATATTGATTATATGAATCTGCTGAAAATAGATGGGGAATGGAAAATTGTAAGTAAAATATTTTCTAAGCGATTTAAGGAAAACTAGGGAGCCTGGCATACACGCTGTATCAATCCTATAGCATCCATCAGTTTCAACTGAATTGTGAAATTGATGGATTTTTACGGTAAAAAAATAAAAATTAACGTAAGATATAAGAGATACATGATATCTTTATGTAAGGAAATAGCGATAGTATTGCCTAAATAAAAAAATACCGTATTCACCCTACCGCCTCATGAAAAACACGGACTTTAGAATAGAAAACGATATTAACTATCTGGACTCGCGAGATCGAATATACCGCATGATCTATGTGGCTTCTGGAAGCGGAAAATTTAAAATCGATTTTTCGAATTACAGCGTGAGCGGACCTGCCTTAATTTTTGTATCGGAAAATCAACTGTTAAGTGTCGAAAAAGAGTCGAATGAATTGCACGGAAAAACCGTGTGCTTTTCCAATGATTTCTTCTGTATTAAACTGAATAGAAGTGAAACCTTTTGTGATGCGGTAATTTTTAATACTACAAAACCTCCGTACATTCCCTTGAATGCTTCGGAAAAAAGAAAGGTGGAATATCTTATAACGGCCATGCATAATGAATTGGAAGAAGCTAATGATTTTCACGATGAAATTATTGTTTCACAATTAAAAACCCTCTTGCTCTCTTCATCAAAAATTAAATTAAAGCAATTTGGAGAAGTAGATTTGACCGCATTATCTGCAGTGGTGACGGATTTCCAAAATTTGTTGGATAGGGAGTACGAACGCCAACACAATGTACAGTTTTATGCGGATGAATTAAATATTTCGCCCAAAGGCCTGAACAAAGCGGTAAAAAAGGAGTTGGGGAGAACAGTAAGTGAATTGATCAAGGAAAAATTGATTGTAGAAGCCAAAAGGGAACTGTATACCAAAGAACTTTCCATTAAAGAAATCGGCTTTAAGCTAGGGTTTGAAGATCCGGCTTATTTTAGTCGGTTTTTCCGCAAAGAAACCTCCCATAGCCCCAAAGAATACGCAGAATTGCTGTAAATTCCCAAAAGCACCATACAAGGTGTTATCTGTCCTACCCCTAAAACAATGATCGTCTGTAGGTTTGCATAAAACAATGCAAATGACTCATTATAAGCTACTGGTTATTGGCGCGGGACCTATTGGCCTTAGCGTAGGGATCGCTGCTCAAAAAGCGGGCATTTCCTATAAAATTATTGACAAGGGTGCGCTGGTAAACTCCCTTTACCATTTTCCTACGGACATGACTTTTTTTTCCAGTTCGGAAAAATTGGAAATAGGAAACCTTCCCTTTACGTCACTTTCAGTTCGGCCAACAAAGCAGGAAGGCTTGGAATATTATAGAAGGGTGGCCCAACATTATGATTTGAGTTTAGGACTCTATGAAAGCTTCGAATCCGTTGAAAGATTCCGGGATGTAGATGGGCAGATGAGCTTCAAGTTAATGACTACTAAAGAAAGCTATAGCTGCAATTATATCGTAAATGCCACTGGTTTTTACGATACCCCGGTAAGACTACAGGTTCCGGGGGAAGAACTGCCTAAAGTAAGCCATTATTTTACCACTGCACATCATTTATTTGGCCAGAAAGTCGCCGTTATAGGAGGATCTAACTCGGCAATCGATGTGGCTTTGGAAGCATATCGCAAAGGTGCGGAGGTAACACTGCTGATTCGCGGGAAGGAAATAAGTCAGCATGTGAAATATTGGATCCGGCCAGATATTGAAGGAAGGATAGCAGAAGGAAGCATTAAAGTACATTACAGAGCCACCGTCCTTGAAATCCAGGAAAGGCAACTTGTGTTCCAAAAAAATGGAGAACGCATTGCTTTGGAAAACGATTTTGTATATGCCATGACCGGCTATCATCCCAATTTCACACTCTCAGAAAAACTAGGGATAGAAATTGATGCTATTTCTGGCTATCCCAAATACGATACAAGTACGATGGAAACTACATCGCCCAATGTTTTCTTGGCAGGAGTGGTTATCGGAGGACTAAATACCCGTCAATGGTTTATTGAAAATTCAAAGGACCATGGAGATAAGATTATAAATCACATAATGAAAAAACATGAATATGAAAGACAAAGTAGCCATAATAACAGGTTCCAGCAAAGGATTGGGATTGATACTTGTACAACAACTTCTTGAGGAAGGGGCCAAGGTCGTTGGTTTTAGTAGAAATGAAACAAAAATTGATCATCCAAATTTTACGGGCCATTGTTTGGATATTGGAAACGAAGAAGCCGTAAAGACGGCCTTTACTAAAGTGATTGAAAAACACGATTCCATAGATATTATTGTCAATAATGCGGGTTTTGGGAGTTATTTTAAGATAGAAGAAACGGATTCTGGCCTGATGAGACAGATGTTCGAGACTAATGTTTTTGGGATCTTTTACCTAACAAAATGCGCGGTGCCTCTAATGAAGAAGGCAAAAAAGGGTCATATTATCAATATTTCATCCATAGCCGGAATCAGTGGGGTCGAGAATATGTCGGTCTATAATGGGACAAAATTTGCCGTAAAGGGAATGTCGGAATCCCTGTATAAAGAATTACGTCCGCATGGTATAAAAGTAAGTTGCATATTGCCTGGGTCTATTGCAACCAATTTCTTTGACGATTTTAGAAATTACAAGGCCAGTACTACAATGATGAATCCCCATGATGTGGCTGACAGTATCCTATACTGCCTGAAATCTTCGGAATCTTTTCATCCGGTAAATTTAGAGATCAGACCTTTTCATACGCCACAGTAAACCTATTTGGGAAATAGTACAAGTCAAGTTCCTTTTTATCCATTTCAGCGGCCGTTAGACACCTATATCTTTGCCATATAGCGGGTTATGAAAATCCGAAAATGAAATTAAAAAAAGAAAATCATGAAAAAATTAGTTCTTGCACTAAGCGTGCTGATGTCGACAATGAGTTTTGCGCAAAGCGTAAATACGAAATCCGTAGCTCTTGAAGGGTATGACCTTGTAGGGTATTTTACAAAAAATCAGGCCATTCAAGGTTCGGACAAACTCTCCGTTGAAGTCGATGGGATACACTATTATTTTAGCAGTGTGGAAAACCAAAAATTGTTTAAGGCAAATCCTTCAAAATACATGCCGGAAATGGGAGGGTTCTGTGCCACGGCGGTAGCTACTTCCAATGCTAAATTCCCTGTAGACCCTGAAACTTTTCAAATCACCGATGGGAAACTCTATCTTTTTTACAATGGCCCCTACAAAGGCGCTATTTTCAATGGGAAAGATCCATGGGTGAAAGATGAAAAAGCATTGATCAAGAAAGCAAATGCAAATTGGAAAACCCTCAAGAATAGCAAATGATACGTGCACTGACCATCAACCTTCGTCCATGGAGGTTGATGATCTTAAGTATTGGTATTATGAAGAGGTATCTGCTCGTATTCGGAATTTTACTGGGATCACTCAGTATACGGGGACAACAAGTGAACCATAAAAAAGTAGCGGTACATGGTTATGATCTTGTGGCCTATTTCCAAGGGAGGGCCATACAGGGAACCTCGGTGCTGAGTGCAAAAGTGGAGGATGTGTACTATCACTTTAGTAGTGCCGAAAATAGAGCACTATTCCAAAAGAATCCGCAGCAGTACTTGCCCAAATTTGGAGGGTTTTGTGCCATTGGAATCGCTATGTACGATGGCAAATATGATATTGACCCTGAAGATTTCCTCATTGATGGGGGAGCCCTCTATCTATTCTGTCCCGATCAATTGGAAAACTGGAAGGCGGATCGGGAAAATTTAAAGAAGAAAGCAGAGGTCGAATGGGCTAGAATGCAACAAGAATCAGATAAAAAATAACAAAATGAAAAAATACATTTTACTCGGTGTAACAGTATTGCTGTTGCTCTTTGAGAGTATTGCCCAAGAACAGAAAGGGAATTCCTTTGCTGGAAAAACATTTCGAATCGATAATTATATCGGGGACAAATTTGACAATGCCGAAGATTTAATATTTACGGCCACCGAAGTGGAAGGATCTATCTGTGTACAGCATGGTTTTAAAAAAGCCACATACACCACTAAGACCAATGCTAAGGGGCTTCAAGAATTTAGCTGTACCATGCTGAGCAAAGAACACGGTAAAATGGTATGGAAGGGTGAAAAAAATGGAAATTCCATAGCGGGAAACTATGTGTGGACCAAAGAAGGCCAAGATGCCATTCATTATACATTCAAAGGGAAGATCAAGTAATATGAAAAAAAACAAAGTAATGTTTTCGGGCTTCTTGCTGATCGGAGTGATGCTATGTGTTGGTTTTATTTCATCCTTTAGCAGTACTCCCAAGAAGGCACGGTATCCCAAAGAGAATCCTGTAGCTAAAGTGGCAGAGGAAAAAAGAACGGTAACGCAGGAAGCCAAAAAGTTTTGGTATGACGGCAAAGCGGAGCTTTCTAGCTACACATTGACACAAGCGAGATATGGAGAGACCCATAAGGGAACTGCGGTTTTGGTCTATGTGACCGAACCGTTTTCCACAGCATCCAATACAAAGGCAGATTTTAGCCGTCTGGAAAATATTTCCGTACTGAAATTAAACAAGACTCTAAAGTTTAACACAGGTATTTATCCCTATTCCATGATGAACAGTACTTTTTTCCCCGTGGAAAATGGAAATGCTTCATTGAAAATAGCCTCTTCTTTACAAGAATGGTGCGGGGCAACCTATCTTGAAATGAAAAATGAGGATAATTTTATTTTCGATTTCAACTCTTATTTTGAAGGTTTTACCTTTAAAAATAAGGTGCTTAAAAAGGAAATTTTAGAAGATGACCTATGGTCGTTGATTCGCTTAAATCCTGAATTGCTGCCAATAGGGAAGCAACGCCTCATTCCATCGATGTTTTTCTTGCGTTTGCGAAATCGCGAGCCAAAGGCCTTTGACACAGTTATCGCCCAAGAAAAAAGTCAAGATGGAATCTCCACATATATTTTGAATTACCCGGAATTGGAGCGAAAGCTCAGCATACGATATACCACTGCTTTTCCCCATACCATATTGGGATGGGAAGATACCCATTACAGTGGTTATGGGGCCGAAAAGAAAATGCAGACTTCAAAAGCTGAATTATTGAAGACCATTAAAACGGATTATTGGAATCAAAATCATAATAAAGATGCCCATTGGAGGGAAAAATTAGCCTTGGACTAAATAATATAATGTATGGCGACAATGAATGATATGAATTTTGATTTTGCAGATCAGAAGATAGCCATGGCCTACGATGAGGTGTTGGTTCCTTTACTTTTTGAACCTTGGACCAAACGCCTTATGGAAGAAAATGAAGCTTGGTCCAGCAGATATGTGTTGGACTTGGCCTGTGGTACTGGAGCCGTTACCAAGCACCTTCTGAATAGGGTAACCTGCAAAGGAAAGGTGTTTGCACTGGATCTCAATGAAGAAATGCTGGCAATCAACAGGGCTAAATTTGAGGAATTGGGATGTGATGATGCCATTGAATTTATTCATGCCCCGGCAGAAGCTATTCCTATTGAGGACAATACCTTGGATATTGTGGTGTGTCAGCAGGGACTTCAATTTTTCCCAGATAAACTTGCTGCCGCCCAAGAGGTATATAGAACGTTGAATACAGGAGGGAAATGGATTGTTTCTACTTGGCTTCCTGTGAGCGAATGCGAGATTATGGGCACTCTGTGCGAAACATTGGAGGCTATTAATGAACCGGAACTATCCCAAATGATGCGGCTGCCTTTTGATCATATGCCAAAAGAGGAATTAAAAGCGCTGTGTGTAAAAGCAGGCTTTCAGAAAATTGAAATAGAAGAACAGCGCTTGGAACTTTGTTTGAAAGGCGGTCTGGAAGAAGCTATACTATTCGTTCACGCTACCCCGGTAGGGCTAAAATTAAAGACCCTTTCCAAGGAAAAACAAAGGGCTTTTGAGGAAATTTTTAGGGCAAACGTAAAGCAACGCAATGGGACTAATTTTGGAAAAATGGTTTCCCATGTATTGAAAGCCTATAAACAGTAAGGGCTTTAAAATAAAGATAAAAACAATTTTAATACAACACTTTAATCAAAAAAACTATGAATCTAACAGCATTACTTTTACAGGAGTTTAAGGCCGAGGCGGCTACTACGCTCCGTGTACTTGGAGAAATTAAAAATGAGATATTGGATTTTAGTCCCCATCAAAAATCCAAGACTGTGTTAGATCTCGCGAACCACATGCTCCTTATACCAAGTTGGGTAGTACCTATACTAGAGGGATCCGAATTTGATTGGGCCGCCTATACCCCTCCCGCAGCAATGGAAACCAAAGAAGCACTTGTGGTGCAATATCAGGAATACGTTACCGCAGCTATTGAGGCTTTAGAGAAAGCGGATGATACGATATTACAGGAGCCATGGACGATGAAAAATGGGGATTTTACTTTTTTTACGATAGAAAAGCATCAGGCCATACGAAATTTGGTATTAAATCATACCGTACATCATAGAGCACAAATGGGCGTTAACCTACGATTGAATGATCTAAAAGTTCCGGCCACTTATGTTTCATCTGCAGATGAAAACTTGTTTGCATAAACCACCATAGAAAGAGACGAGGGAAGGTTATGTACCTTCCTTCTTTATTTTGAAAATGGCTTTATTTTTTTTGAATTCTCTTTTGATTTCCTTGATGAAGGAACGTTCTATTTCGGAGGTTTCATGTAAGCTCGCCACGTACCAGTCTCTTTTTCCAAGATTAGTTTGTAAAGGAAGGACAACCAGATCCGTATGATGAAGGAAAGGCGTTACAGCCCATTTTGCCATAACGGAAATTCCTAAATTGGCACTGACCAATTGAATGATCGCTTCGGTCAGCTGTACTTTTTGAATACTACCAACTGCCCCTATATTTTGGCCTAAAATATGGGTGAGTACATAGTTTTTTTCTTCTGGAATATCATACAGCATTAAATGCTGATGGGCTAGGTCACTTAGAGCTATTTTTTCTAAGCTGGCCAAGGTATTTTCTTTCGCCAAAACCACGACCATTTCGTCGGACAATAGGGGTTGGAAATGAATAGCGGGATGATCGATGATGCTACTCATTACAGCTAAATCGATTTTCCCCTCCTTAAGGTAATCTAGAGGGGCTTTTGTAGCTTCAATGACAATCTGGACATGGATCTTAGGGTGTGTTTTTCTGAATTCCTGGACAACATTGGGAAGCCAGTGATAACAGGTATAACATTCGGTGGTCACCCTGATTTCCTTCCGTCCCTCCTGTTTCAATACATTCAATTCTGAATGGAGTTGGGATAAGGAGGTCAGCATTTTTTCGGATTGTGAAAAAAGAAGCTGTCCTGCTTCGGTAAGGACGAGCTTTTTGTTTAAACGATGGAACACTTTTAGTCCAATATCGGCTTCCAAATTTTTGAGTTGATGACTTAAAGCGGGTTGGGAAAGAAATAGCTTTTCCGCTGCTTTGGTCAGGGAGCCCTCTTTTACAATGACATTCACCAATTTTAAATGGCGTAGCGAAACATTCATTATTCAAAAATTTTATGAAAAATATAAAATTAATTCATTTTTTTAATATGTCTAATCATTTTACTTTTGAAAGACAAAATCACTCCAAGTAAGATGACAAAAAATATACAAGAAGTCCATTCAAACTATTACGAGATATATGGCAGTAAGATGCATGTATTGGAATACGGGCAGGAAGCAACGGGAAATCCAATAGTATTTTTACATGGAAATCCATCCCATAGTTTTTTGTGGCGAAATATTACCCCTTATCTACAAGAATTGGGGCATCACATCGTAGTTCCCGATCTTATTGGAATGGGGAAGTCCGATAAACCTGCTATAGATTATACGTTTCTAGAGCAGTATGCCTATATTGAAAAACTCATTGAACAAATGAAACTTAAGGATATTATCTTGGTCTTGCACGATTGGGGTTCCGGACTTGGGTTCCATTATTTCTCGCAACATCAGGATAATGTAAAAGCCATTGTCTTTATGGAAGGAATCATCCAGGATATTGGAACATTTTTTCCTCAAGAAAATATTGAATTTTTCAATAAGCTCCGCGGTCCCGAGGGCTATAAAATGATTGCGGAAAACAATATTTTTTTAAATGAGGTATTGCCTACTTGGGTTTCCAGAGATTTGACATCAGAAGAACTTGAAGCGTACAAAGCCCCCTTTGAAACTACAGAAAGTAGAAAACCCATTTGGAAATTTGTATCCCAAGTGCCTTTGCACGGAAAACCGGAATTGACCGCTTCCATTGTAAAAACATACCGAGAAGCCTTAGAGCAATCTTCCCTGCCAAAATTGTTCTTTTATGCAGAACCCGGAGCCTTTATGCCGGAACCTGTCAGAAACTGGATTATAGCGCATATCCCCAATTTAGAGGCGGTGAACGTTGGTAAGGGCGTACACTTTATCCAAGAAGATCATCCGGATGTGATCGGAGAGAAGATCAGAGCATTTGTATTAGGACTTTAAGATTAATATTGTTCTTATTTCCTTTAAATGTCAATAGAAGCCAAAAGAAAAATGCTCCTTGAGAAATCGGGGAGCTGCTTGGTTTCGGAAATGGGGCTACCTTGAACTTCACTCAGCATCAAATTTTGATCCCGTTGTTTATAAGATCAACTCCTTAATTTTATCGGCATATCCGCGACTTACTTTTACTTTGGCATCATTTTTAAGCACTAACAAATAACTTTTTCCATACTTGGATATTTCTTTAATGGCTGGTAAACTTACAATACTACTGCGGTGAATGCGTAAGAACTGTTTAGGATTTAGTTTTTCTTCCAATTGACTAATCCCTCGATTACTGATATAGGTTTCCTTTTGATCATAGATTTTGGAATAATCACCATAGGCTTCTATATGGTAAATATCTTTGGTGGCAAGTGTTGCATATTTAGTGCCTTTTTCTACAATAATACGATCGGGATATTCGGTTTTTGACATGATATGCTGATCGGCCAGTGGAACAATATGTTGTGGGGAATTTTCTTTAAGTTTGGAAATTGCCTTGTCAAAACGCTCTCTCGTATATGGTTTTAACAAGTAATCTACGGCATGTACTTCAAAGGCCTGTAATGCATACTTGTCGTAGGCCGTACTAAAAATAATAGTGGGGAGTTCTTCTAAATGTTCCAATACATCAAAGCCTGTCAAACCTGGCATTTGGATGTCCATAAAAACCAGGTCCGGTCTGAATTCATTGATGATCTTAATGGCATCTACACCATTGTTGGCTTCCCCTACAAGAATTAATTCGTTGTGATTTTCTAAATATTCTTTGATAAGTGCGCGCCCGGATTTTTCATCATCTACTATGACTACTTTTTTCATGTATTCGTTCTTTTATAGCTCAAATTGTACTTTGAGTCCACTAGGGAAATTATCGGTTAGCTGCAATGTAGATTGATACATTTTTTGTAAACGTTTCTGGGTATTGCTTAAGCCAACACCTAAATTGAAAATGGCTTCCTTATCTTCTACACCAATACCGGTATCATTAATTTCAAAGACCAACTTATCCTCTTTTTCTTGAACGATAATATCAATATGTCCACCTTTTACGAGCGGAGAAATTCCATGTTTAACAGAATTTTCGACCAAAGGTTGTAAAATCATGGGAGGTATTTTTCGGGAAAGCAATTCATTAGGCACAGAAATGTTAATGGACAGTCGATCTTCAAAACGCTGCTGCTCCAATTTTAAATACGTATTGACAAATTCCAACTCTTCTTTTAGCGTCACCAAATCTTCACGACTAGCTTTTAGCTGGTATCTAAACAGATCTGAAAGCTCCGCGATCATCTCCCGGGTTTCTTCCATTTCCCTGGGAACACTAGCATTGATCGTATTAAACACATTGTATAAGAAGTGCGGATTCAATTGTGCTTTGATCGCGCTCAATTCACTTTTGAGCGCGGCATTTTTAAGCTCTATTTCATATTGCAATCGTCGTTGATTAATGATATAGTGTTCATAGGCATGGAATACGGCAAACTGAATTAAATAAAACAGTGCGGGGATGTAGATGTCCCATATTTGTGCATTTCCATCTAAATGTCCATAGCCTAGGAATTCACAAGCTTTGTAGAAGAGTGTTTTCGCAAATAAAACAAAAAACGGAAGCCCTAAGAAATGGAGGAGTAATCTATATTTTAGCGGCCAAGTACGACATATTCTAAAAATGATGAACCAAACAATAGCAGTAGCGATAAGCATTAAGGTATATTGTAGCCCTTTTGTAAAGTACCAATCATCTAAACTCCATAGGGTATCTGAAGGATTATTTTGCCCTCCTCTATTATAATATAGGGTAACATGATAAAAAAAGGAAAGTGCAAGATAGACGCCAATAACGGCTAGGACTTCAGAAACGCGTATGCGGAAAATACTTTTTTTCATGATGGATTTCCTTTATAGATTATTAAAAGATACTCAAAACTATCTTTATTTTATGGAGGAACAGCACAACTTTCGACGAGTTGTCCTATAGACAGATGAATGGCCCTGAGTCAATTCGTCTAGCTATATGGCATCTCGTCAGTTCTTTGTTTTTAATGGATATCGGGTGTTTCATATTTGTACCAAACAAATAGAAATCATGAATACTAAAACACTCTTTATCGCATTACTTATACTAGTATCTACTTTCGCCAACCTGTCTACTGCAAGGGCGCAACAGAGAGCACCACAGGTAGGAGCCCAAACGCTCACTGGAACGGTGATTTCAGAAACTAAAGAGCCTTTACCTTATGTAAATGTTATTGTAAATACACCGGAAGGCAATCTTGTGAAAGCTGCCATTACAGATGAACAAGGTACTTTTAAAATACAAGACCTTTCTCCGAATTCGTATACGCTAGTAGTATCTTTTGTAGGATATAAAACTGTTGAAAAAGCTATTACGATAACAAGAAGGCCGCTTGCATTACCTGTAATTCAAATGGAATTGGCCATCGAATCCTTGGATAATGTCACTGTAGTGGCCCAAAAACCCATCATTCAGGTACAACCTGATAAAACCGTTTTTAATGTAGCGAGTACGGTAAGTAGTGCCGGTAATAATGGGATTGAGTTGTTGCGAAAAGCTCCAGGGGTACGTTTGGATAATAACAATAATGTGATCGTAGAAGGGAAAGCAGGAGTGTTGATCTATATAGATGGACGTCAAAGTTTTTTACAGGGAGATGATCTTACGGCCTATTTACAGGCTTTGCAAGCAGATACCATTGAAAGTATAGAGATCATTACACAACCTTCTGCCAGATATGATGCTGCTGGAAATGCAGGAATTATCAATATCCGTTTAAAGAGAGAGAAAGGATTGGGTACTAGAGGGAGTGTTTCTAGTACGGTGACCGTTGGGGAATATCTGCGAACCAACAATACCGTTTCCTTTACGAGCCGACTAAAAAAATGGAATATATATGGCACCTATTCCAACTATCTGGGGCGTTCCACCAGTTTTATTGATCTTTTCCGAATTCAGGGAAATACTATTTTTGATTCTCGAACAGCCTCTGAATTTGATGGTTTTTCCAATAATATACGTTTTGGTGCCGATCACTATCTAAATAAGAAGAGTACCATTGGGGGAGTGATTACCACAAATTTGAATGATACCGAGAGTACTTCCAATAGCAGAACTCCTATTATTGACCGTACCACAGGAGTTGTGGATAGTATTTTAAGTGCCCCAAATAGTGCGGAGAACAGTACGGTAAATATAGGGGTAAATCTCAACTATCGTTATCAGGATACTACCGGAATCATGTTCAGTGCCGATGTGGACTATGGGCGGTATACCCGCGATCGAATCAACAACCAACCTAATTTTTATCTAGCACCTTCAGGGGAGGTATTGAATGAAAATATTACCTTACAGGACACTCCTGTTACCATTGATATTTATGCCGCTAAGGCAGATTACCAACAGAGCCTTGGAAAGGGAACTTTTGAAACTGGTCTAAAGGCTTCCAAAGTGCGTACCGATAATATTTTTGACTTCTTTAATACCACTAATGGAGAAAATGTATTAAACCTTGATCGCAGTAATGAATTTATCTATGATGAAAAGATCTATGCGGGCTATGCAAAATACAACTTTGGCAGTGGTAAATGGAAATTCCAAGGAGGATTACGTGTGGAAACTACCGATTCTGACGGGGATCTCATTGCAGAAAGGGAAACCAATAATCAATCGGTAAGCAGAACGTATACCGACCTATTTCCTTCGGCAGGATTGACCTATGCGGCCAATAGAAATAACTCCCTTGCCTTGACCTATAGCCGAAGAATCCAACGGCCCAACTATCAAGATTTGAATCCTTTTGAATACCAGATCGATGAATTGAGCTTTAGACGCGGAAATCCATTTTTACAGCCCCAATACACCAATAATTTAAAATTGTCCCATACCTATAAGTATACCTTGAACACAAGTTTTAGCTATTCGTATATCAGCGACTTCTTTGCCCAGGTCACAGAAGCTATTGGGGATACCAGAAACTTTTTGAGTACACGTAATGTTGCCGATCAAGAAGTGTATAATATCAGTGTATCCTATCCTTTTAAAGTAAATAATTGGTGGAGCGTCTATGCCAATGTATATGGAACCTATAATAGATTCATCGCAACGGATAATGCCTTTATTTCCACCTCACAAGAGACCTTTGGATTTTATGCACAGAACACCATTCTATTGCCTAAAGATTTCAAATTGGAAGTCAGTGGATGGTATAGCAGTCCATCCATATGGGGAGGTACTTACGAAATAAAGAGTTTAGGATCGCTGAATCTGGGCATTCAGAAGAGTTGGAAACAATGGACAGGAAAGATTAGCGTAAATGATGCGCTCTTCACGATTCCTTGGAATGGGACCACACAGTTTGGCGATCTATCTATCGATGGTCGCGGGGGAAGTGATAGCCGTAATGTGAATTTTTATGTACAATATAGTTTTGGAAACTCGGAGGTAAAGAAAGCACGTAAGCGCAAAGGAAGTTTAGAAGATGAGAAAGGGAGAATAGGGAGGTAACGGTTTAAGGATGCCCATAGTCTTAGATTTCTTTGTTCTACTGTATCAACGCACCCGAGAGGGTGCTTTTTTATGGGAAGGAGGAGATAGAAGAAAAAAGTAGAAGCTACCCAAATTTTACGGGATTTTGGAGAGAGATAGCAGTATTCTCATGTAATTGAGCAGCCTCAAAAATGCGTTGAAAAATTGCATCCCAATTTTACAATTTGTAGAAAGTGATAATGCTGTCCACACAAAAACCTTTGCAAGTCACGGTCAGAAAAGAGATGTCCCGGGATTCTGGAGAGAATACGATTGCCTACTAAAAAAATAATTTAGCTGTATAGGAATTTTATTACCTTTAAGAAGTTATTGGATTGATTTTTATATAATTAGAGTAAATCTGTACTTCTTGGCTATTTTAAGATTCCGATACTGTTGGTTCAATAAAGGCCTTTGAATATTGGATTTACAGATTTTGTCAAGTTTTGTATACTAAATGTTCTTATCCCCAAGAATGACTATATATTAATATTTCGAATTTCTTAAACTTTTAAAAAAGTAAAGCTTATTATTTATGAATAAAAATGATGTAATTGAAATTAATTTAGGTGAAAGCCTCATGTATTTGGAGATTAAGGATGCTTTATCCGAGAATAGTCAAGATGGGGCATTTGAAGATGTTGCCTTTAAGGAATCCAAAGTTTATAAGGCAACCAAAAAGAAAATAGAAGAATCTCTTGACTCCGTAAAGTACGTAGGCAAGCTTATCTCTGAAAAATTAAACGACATTAAACCGGACAAAACAGAGATTGAATTTGGAATCAAATTCAATACGAATGCCAATGTTGTTATTGCCTCAATTGCACAGGAGGCTAATTTTAAAGTGAAGCTAACATGGACCTCAAATGAATCACAATAACAGACATTTTGTTAGGTTGATCAATGATAGGGGGGTGCATCGTGGTTGCGGAGTTCTTGTCAACAACAAAATAATAATTACTTCTTATCATGTTATTAGTCACATTAAAAAGGAAAGGAGTGAAACAGTCCTTCAAATACCAAATTCAAATTACCCTCCAATTACCCTAATACCAGAGGGTGAAGATGAAAATTGTAAAGAAAAGGTGATAAAAGAAAGAGACTTTATCATCTATGAACTTAATGAACCTCTGGATCATTTAAAATCCACTGAGCATCATTTACCGATACTAGTATCTAGTTTTTCAAAATTAATCAATAAAAATAAAGAATGTAAAGTTTATATAGATGCGCATATTAATGGATATAGATTGAAATCTAAAAAAGCAATTATAGCGGATTATATTCAAGATTATTTGGTGCAGTGCAATGAGATTGTTGATACCACTGTACAAATAGGTGATGTTTCCCATACCTTAAGGAAAGAAAAAGAGTTTGTAAGCAAAGGATATAGTGGAAGTCCGGTTTATGTGAAAGATAACCACAGAGAACTTTTTATTGGTATCGTTAAAATGGCTGATGAAGCCGGAACGTTCCATCTAGTAACATCAGATGAAATAAAAAAGCACCTGAGCCCTCATTATTATAAATCTGAAAAGCTATTTCAAAATGACTTTACGGGGACCAATAAAGATCATGTTATAAGGCCAAAGTATTTTGCTCATATCAATAACTTTTTATATCAAAATATAGCGGATACCAATATTCTCTTTGTCCAAGGCGTAAGTGGTATAGGAAAAACCAGCATTGTTAAAAATGTATGCGAACAAACTGAGATGGATTTTGTTTGGATAGATTGTAGATGGGTTAGGGATGAGTCATTATTTGAGGAAAAGATCATGGCCAATTCGCAAGCTGAACTACTGGTAATTGATGGAGCTTCCTGTTCGCATTTAGTAATTAAGGAAAATTGGCTTAACAATAATTATGTCAATTTTAATCATATTATCTTGACCTCTTCGGAACCCACCTGCTACGATTTTATTTTAAGTTCTATGGGGTATAAACAGGCGTTTACCATAGACAAAATGACCGAATCCGAGGGATTACAATTGTTAAAAGACATTGATTCGAAGTACATTGGACTGAATGATAAAAAAGCCATATATGAAATTTGTCGTGGTATTCCAATTTTTATGCAGATCGTAAAGGATATGGCATTAAGTCAGATCAACAACTACAGAGTGCTGGACTACGAACATAATAAAGATGTTTTTCAATTAATCGGGAGAGATTTTACTCATGAGGAATTATCCAAAGAGTTGTTTAAAATTTGGGTTGCTAAAGACAGCATTGATAGCTTGAAAAAGGAAATAATTTTTATTTTATCTAAAGTTTCAAATGTTGGGATGACACTATCCTCGCTGAAAGCGGTATTAAAATCCGAAAAACCGTACAAAAGGGCGTTGGACGATCTTATAGGACGTGGTTTTGTTAGGGTAGTTGAAAAACCTAATGATAGAAATTTAGAGGGACATATTTGTTGTGTACACGATTTAATTAGAAATTTAGCAGAAACTAATATAAGTGGCTTTTGCGAATTCGATTACAATGAACGTTTTATTGCATATGTGAGAGACAATGCAAAAAAATGCGATCTAATAACGAGAATAGACGCCTTGATTCTTGACATGTTGAAAATCTGGGATGACTCTGCAAAAGTGGACAGTAATGGTTTGAAGTCGGAATCTGTTTGTAAAAAACTTCATCTGTATGGTAGAGAATTGGACCAAATGGTTCCTTTTAATTCTGGATCAGAAAAACTAAACGAATGGATAACAGATCAATTCTCCTCGGTTATCGCTAAAAATTGTGGTTATTTGATTGGTTTATCAGGGGTATTTTCTAATCTAAGCCCATCTCCAATGATTGCGCAAATGATGTGGTGCGGTTTGGAAGAAAATATAAGTATTTTGGATGATCCTACACGAAGTCCAGATAGTTTGGCGCGCGCAAATTTGATAAACTGTTCGTTTTCCCATTGGTTGCGATTGAAAACAATAAATAGGGAAAACATCGTAAAAAATGTTCATGACCATTGGATAATTTTTGATACGTACACTGAAAAAGGAGAGCATGATCTGGAAATAGCTGCTATGCTAGGAGGTTTGATCAGTATGAAATCAGTAAAACAAGTTATGGAATTCATTCAAAGGGCTTCATTTAAAAGGCGTTTTGATTCTAATAGAATGAGCTATTTAACTATAATAATTGGCATAATCGAACATTGCTCGATTAGCGAAAAAGAAAAATATTTACCCTATTTATTCAATCGTTTACATACAATATTTGAGAGTGAAGCAAAGAATGATGTCATATCCTATTTAAAAGAAAAGAATTATAATTTTGACGAAGGGAATGTCAAAAATAGGAACACTTTTGAGACCAAAGGGTTGAGTAGAACGGTAAGTTTTTTAGCATTCTCAGAACAATTTGACAATTATATTACAAATACTTTAGGAAGGGGGGCCGGTAGTTGGATTTTAAAATCATAGTTTCAACCAAAGGTATGGTACATCGTAAATCGTAAGGGAAATTTAGAAGATGGGAAAGGAAGAATAGGAGGTAATGATTTAAAGATACCTATGGTCTCTGAACTATCTGTTTCACATTATGTTTTATAAGAGAAATAAAAAAGCCTTTCGATTTCTTGAAAGGCTTTTTTGATAGTAGCGGGAACTGGACTCGAACCAGTGACCTTCGGGTTATGAGCCCGACGAGCTACCTACTGCTCTATCCCGCGATATATGCTTTATGTATTTTTAAAATACTAGGTTTTCAATAAAATTTCTCAGTTGGAGTAGGTACCCTGTCCTAAGCCTGTCGAAGGATGCTGCGCTATCCCGCGATGTGGACGGCAAAGATACAACCTTTTTTAAGTACGGCAAGAATTTTTATCGGATTTTTTATGTCAAGATCTCAAAGTCCACTGTTTTCTACTATCCTACCAAGATATTGTCCGATACTTTTTTAGATAAACTAAGGAATACCTCTTCTTTTTTAATTTTTAAAGAACCGTCATAGGCAATTTTTTCCTTGACCATTATTTCCGTACCAATTTGAATCCCCAATTCTTCAAGATATTGCAGGAAATCCTTAGAAGTGTCTCGTACGGCCAATACGGTATACGATTTGTCATTTTCGGCCAAGGATAATTTTAAGGTGTCCCGTTGTGGAAGAATTCCTTTGCTATCTGGAATGGGGTCTCCGTGAGGGTCGTATTTAGGGTACCCTAAAAATTTATCGATCTGTGCTACTAGTTTTTCAGATTGAATGTGTTCCAGCTGTTCGGCGATATCGTGCACCTCGTCCCATTCAAATTCCAATTTCGTGCATAAAAAAGTTTCCCATAAACGATGCTTACGAATAATATGTAGCCCTACGGCCTCACCGTCAGCGCTCAAGGTTACTTTTTTATATTTTTCGTGATAGACCATTTTCTTTTCCTTCAAGCGCTTTAGCATCTCGTTGACCGTAGAGGGTTTAACGCCTAAATACGTGGCCAGGTCATTGGTGCCCACACCTTCTTTTTGTGTCATGGTCCGATCGGTGGAGGACAAATGGAGCAGGGCCTTGATGTAATTTTCTTCTACAAGTGATAACATGAGGGTAAAAGTATAAAAAATATACTAAATTATTTTGTTAGGTTAACCTAACTTTATTAGTTTTGTTGCCGAAATACTTTAATAATCAATACGAAATGAAATTTCAAATTGTTTTGGGCCTTCTTTCTTTTTTGTGGGGAGGGATTGCATTCGGAATCGCACAAACGGGAACTATAGAGGGAGATATCCGTTATAATGGAAATCCTGAACCTTTTGTTTCTGTATATATAGATGGCACTTCCCTGGGAACTTCTACGAATACTGATGGTAGGTATAGCCTTAACAATGTGCCCTATGGAAATATTACCCTAATTGTATCTTCTTTAGGGTATAAAAGCTTGAAAAAAACCGTACAAGTCAATAAAGCGGTCACGGTCCTAAATTTCGAACTTGAAGAGAACAGTCAGGCATTGGATGAAGTTGTTGTTGCTGTACCCGGGGGTAAATTACAGAGAGACCTTGTGGTGAAAGTGGAAAAACAGGCTTTGAGTGAATTGTACAATGCCTCATCGATTACCTTGGCAGAAAGCATTAGTAATATTGCCGGGGTAGCGCAAAATAGTACCGGAACCAGTATCGGGAAACCAGTCATCCGTGGATTAACGAGCAATCGGGTAGTAACCTATGCACAGGGCACACGGATAGAAAACCAACAATGGGGGGCAGAACATGGCTTGGGTGTTAGCAATAATGGCGTACAAAGCGTAGAGGTCATTAAAGGTCCGGCCTCTTTACTATATGGGTCGGATGCCATTGGTGGTGTACTTTATTTTGTAGACGAGGCTTTTGTAGAAGATGGCACTCAAGGCTTTGCTGAAAGTGGTTTTTTTACCAATGCCCGGAATTCACAGAATAAGGTAGGGGTGAAGACCGCTTTGGGAAAATTTAGATTCAATACCTTTTTGGGCTATAATAGCGCAGGAGATTTTTCTGTTTCCGATGACGATCAAACGGCGGAACAACGGGCTATAGGGCAACGGGTGTTCAATACCAGGGCCAATGAAAAAAATGCCAAGATTTCCCTAGGCTTTCGAGAGGGTAATTACAGTTCTAAATTGACCTATACTTATTTGAACAATTTTTTTGGTATTCCCTCTGATACGCCTTTCACGGATGATTTTACACGAGAGTTTATCCTTCCCTTTCAAGATGTGACCCAACATAATCTTGCCTTTGAAAATGATTTTAAATTCCAGGGAGCAAATTTTAATCTCATTCTAGGCTATGCTGTAAATGACCGTCAGGAATTTAATGAGGTGGAGACGGCTCCTGATCTTCATCTAAATTTAGGGGTGTTCAGTTATAATATTCGAGTTTCGGAATTGATCAAGTCCCCAAAGTTTGACCTTTCTGTGGGAGCGCAAGGTTTGTTTCAGGATAACGAAAATAGAGGGACTGTTTTTTTAATACCGGATGGAGGTTCCTCTGAAAACGGGGTCTATGGCCTGTTTAATTATAAGCCTTCTTCCCAATGGACCTTTCAGTCAGGATTGCGTTTTGATTCCAAAACCATTCGTGCCGAAAGTGTGGTCATTGATGGCGTGACGAATTTTGCAGATTTTAATGAATCCTATAATTCCCTAAATTACTCCGTGGGAGCAAAGTATGATTTGAATGCGTTTACCTTTAGATTTAATGTTGCTTCCGGGTATAGGGCTCCCAATACCTCGGAACTATTGTCCAATGGAGAACATGGAGGGGTCGGTAGAATTGAGGTTGGAGATCAAAACTTGGTCAGTGAGGCAGCAACCCAATTGGATTTCGCTTTAAACTACGCCAAAGGAGGATTAAATATTACGATCAATCCTTTCTACAACACCATTAATGACTATATCTTTATAACACCGACCGGAGAAACCGGTGAGGATGACCTGCCCATATTTGCTTACTTGCAGGAAGACGCGAAATTGTATGGCGGAGAATTTGCCATTAATTATGTGCCCGCAGGCCTAAAGGAACTATCGGTGCAATCTACTGCTGCGGTGACCTATGGAGACGATTCCAACGGTAACCCCTTACCCTTGATTACCCCTGTTAATTTTAATTCAAGGGTTCAATATGATGTGAACTTGGGAAGACGATTTAAGCTGAATACCCTCTTTTTGCAAATGCAGAATTATTTAGATCAAAATAGGGTGAGCGAGTTTGAATTGCCTAATGAAGCGTATACGTTGATCAATTTGGGTATCCAAGCCAGTTACAATAAGAATATCCGTTTTGGTTTTACGGTCAAGAATATTTTTGATACCTCCTATGTGGATCATCTTTCTAGATTGAAAACGATATTTGAAGATGCTCCAGTACCCAATCCGGGGAGGGACTTTACCTTTAACTTAAGATATAACTTTTAAGGAGATGAAATAAAAAAGGTCGCTATTCTAATAGCGACCTTGAAAAACTATGCTTAAAAAATTAAGCGTGGTAATATCTTTCATTGATGATTTTTCCATCTTTCCATTGGGTGCGTACCACTTGCTCAAAACGATGCTTGGCACCGTCGTTGGTATCGAACTCCATTACGGCTTCGTAAAAAGTAGTATCGCCTTTAACAGCAGGTCCACTGGTTACTGTATACCCGTGAAACGCAGTTACCGTATCCAATAATTTTTGCTCCTCGGCCAAACAAAATGCTTTTCCTACTTTAGCAGGATTGTTTCCCTCAAATAATTGTACGTCATCGGCCAAATACGTCTCCATGGCATTGATAAATTGACCCTCGGCCAATAATGCGGTTACTTCATTTGCTTTAACCAATAATTCTTGTTCTTGCGTAGTTGCTTCCATAATTGCTTTTTTATTTATGTTTTTTTTATAGTACAAATGTAGATCACGCCCTTTGGCTACAATTGTCCATTTTTCCCGAATACTGTGATGGATTTCCTTTTATGGACAAAGAACAACTTTTGCTTCTTTTTTTGTTGGGAAGATTGAATTGGTTACATTCGATTTATGGAAGCGATCAACGACTTTATATCTGCCTTACTCCCCTATACGGAATGGCCTATGTTCCTCTTGCTTATTGGGGGAGGACTATTTTTAGTATGCTACTCTAAACTTACGCCCTTTCGGTTTTTTGGTCATGCTGTGGCCATTACGGCAGGGAAATACGATGATAAAAATGCCAAGGGTGACGTTAGTTCTTTTCAGGCCCTTTCTGCTGCAGTGGCTGCAACCGTAGGACTGGGAAATATCTCTGGAGTGGCGATCGCAATTCACGATGGAGGCCCGGGAGTGGTATTTTGGATATGGCTCACCGCACTTTTGGGCATGGGCATCAAATTTTATTCCTGTAGCTTGTCTATTATGTTCCGCGGTACGGATTCTAGCGGGAAGCTACAAGGTGGACCTATGTACTATATCACACAAGGCTTGGGAAAAAAGGGGAAACCCTTAGCCATTTTCTTTTGTCTTTGTGGTTTGTTTGGGTTTTTGGGCGTATTTACCGCAAATCAGTTTACGGAAACCTTTATGAGTGTCATACAGCCTTCGGAATCTTTGATCGCCATGGATGATGAAAGTTGGAAGTGGACTGTAGGCATTGTTTTGGCTATAATCACCTCTTTTGTCATTTTTGGCGGACTTACTAAGATTGCCAAAGTAGCCTCGGCCATTGTGCCTTTTATGGTCTTGATATATCTCGTCGCCGTTATTGTAGTCATGTTAATGAATGCAGGTCAGGTGCTTCCTTCGTTAAAACTGATTTTCACCGAAGCTTGGAATTTTGATACTGCGGTTACGGGAGGTTTTTGGGGGTTGGTAATCATTGGAGTGCGTAGGGCTATGTTTTCCAATGAAGCGGGCTTGGGAAGTGCTCCTATGTATCACGGACAATCCAAAACCGATAATCCGATCAAGGAAGGTTTGGTGGCCATGTTGGGCCCCTTTATCGATACGATATTGGTATGTACTTTTACGGCAGTAGTGATTATTCTAAGTGGGGCTTATCTTGAGGATGTTAGCGGTATTGTGATGACCTTGGAAGCTTTTGAACGTACGCTTTTTGGATTTGGAGATGATCTGTTGATGCTTATCGTTACCGCTTTTGCCCTATCTACATTGTTTACCTATTCTTATTATGGAGTAAAATGCCTTTCCTTTTTGACCAATGCCCGAATTGGGAAATTATATAATGTATACTTTGTTATTATGATTATTTTTGCCGCGGTGGCATCTTTGGAGTTGGTGAAGAATCTAATTGACCTCTCTTATGCCTTGATGGTTATTCCCAATATGATCGCCGTATTGTTATTGGCCCCTAAAGTGAATGTTGCCGCCAAGGAATATTTTAAAAAACTGAAAAATGCAAAAGCATAAAGCTGGCTTTGTCAATATTATAGGGAATCCAAATGTAGGGAAGTCTACTTTAATGAATGCCTTTGTAGGAGAGAAACTCTCCATTATTACGTCCAAGGCCCAAACCACCCGCCATCGTATTTTGGGAATTGTCAATGGGGATGATTTTCAAGTCATTCTTTCGGATACTCCAGGAATCATTAAACCTGCTTACGAATTACAATCCTCCATGATGGATTTTGTAAAATCGGCTTTTGAAGATGCCGATGTATTGTTGTATATGATTGAAATTGGGGAAAAGGCACTGAAAGATGAGAAGTTTGCCCAAAAAATACAAAATAGTAAAATCCCTGTACTACTCCTGTTAAATAAGATCGATATCACGGAACAGGAAATTTTGGAAGAACAGGTACAATACTGGCAACAGGAATATCCCAAAGCAGAAATACACTTGATTTCCGCTTTGCAGAACTTCAATATCAAAGAGGTTTTTGAGCGTATCATTGAATTATTGCCTGAAGCACCGGCCTATTACCCTAAAGACCAATTGACCGACAAGCCAGAGCGTTTTTTTGTTAATGAAACTATTCGCGAAAAAATATTACAGTATTACAAAAAAGAAATTCCATATTCCGTAGAAATCGAGACTGAAGAATTTCTAGAGGATGAAGATATCATCCGCATGCGTGCGGTAATTATGGTGGAGCGCGATTCCCAAAAAGGAATCATTATCGGACATAAGGGAAGTGCCCTGAAAAGAGTGGGCGTAGAGGCTAGAAAGGACCTGGAAAAGTTCTTCGATAAACAAGTGCATTTGGAACTTTATGTTAAGGTAAATAAGAATTGGCGCAGCAACCCGAATCAGCTGAAACGTTTTGGTTACAATTCGTGAGCAGTTATAATCATTATTTTTCCTTTTACTAACTTTTGCTTTATATAAGGTGTTCATCTTTGGAATTAAAACCAATTTAGATGAAAACATATTATAAAGTGGCCTTTTTGGCTCTAGTGCTAAGTGTGAGTTCCTGTAATAAAATTGACGATTTTATTGGAGGAGGTGGAGATGATGATACTCCAGATACTCCCGACCCAACGAATACCAATGTAAATTTTCAGTTTGCCCATACCATTGACGTCGGTGGTGAAGCTTCTGCGGAAATAACCGCGTTTGACCCCAATACCAATAAGATATTTGTGGTTAATAATGACGATGAATTAGGACTGAACGAAATAACGGTCTATGATATTACCAATATCAACGCGCCTGTACAAGAAAATAGTATTGATGTAAGTACTATTGGAGCGCCAAATAGTGTGGCTGTTGCCAATGGACTTTTGGCGGTGGCCGTAGAGGCACCAAATAAACAAGCCTTGGGGAGCGTATTGGTATATGATACCGCTACGCAGGTTTTACAATCTTCTTATACCGTAGGAGCCTTGCCAGATATGGTCACCTTTACACCAGATGGAACTACTATTCTATCGGCGAACGAAGGAGAACCTAATGAAGAATACACAGTGGACCCTAATGGGTCGGTAAGTATTATCGATGTGGCTTCCGGAACGGTGACCACCTTGGAATTTGACGGCCTAAGTCATTTTCAGGAAAACCTTGAAAAAAATGGGTTCCGTATATTCGGTCCCAATGCCACTTTTGCTAGTGATATAGAGCCGGAATTTATTACCGTATCCGAGGATTCCAAAACCGCCTATGTGGCGCTTCAGGAAAATAATGGATTGGCTGTGGTGGATCTGGAAACAAATACCATTACGGAGATTTGGCCTTTGGGGTATCAGGACTATTCCCTTCCTGGAAATGAGATCGATCCCAGTGATCGTGATGATATCAAGGAGTTACGAAATGTTCCGGCATTGGGAATTTTTCAACCGGATGGGATTACATCGGCAACCATCAATGGTGTGGAATATATAGTGACGGCCAATGAGGGCGATGCCAGGGATTATGATGCATTTAGCGAAGAAGAACGCGCTGATGATCTTCTGTTGGATGCCACAATTTTTCCAAATGCGATGGATTTGCAAATGGATGCCAATTTGGGCAGATTGGAAGTAACTACCGTAAATGGAGATACGGATGGAGACGGCGATTTTGATCAAATTGTCTCTTTTGGAGGACGTTCTTTTACCATTTGGGACGAAACTGGAAATAGGGTGTATGATAGTGGCAATGAAATAGGAAGCAGAACTTTGGCTTTGACCCCAGATCGATTTAACGATAACGACGGGCGTAGTGATGCCAAAGGTGCGGAACCAGAATCGGTAGCCATTTTAAACCTAAATGATGAACGTTATATTTTGTTCGTGGGATTGGAACGTAACGATCAGGTATTGGTATATGATATGACCAATCCGGCAGCACCTGAATTTATTCAGCTTTTGGCCAATGCAAATGATGAAGCTCCAGAAGGCTTATTGGTGATTCCTGCAAGTGATAGTCCTTCGGGAAAAGACCTATTATTGGTCAGCAATGAGGATAGTGGTACAGTTACGATCTACGAAAATAAATAAGAATTTTAGAGAGACTGCAATAGTCCCGAAGAAAACAAAAGAGTATGGTTTTTATCATACTCTTTTTTTATGAAATGAAGGGTGTAGGAGAGTATTAAATGATTGGAATGGTTCAAAGAGAGCCGTAAAAAAAAATGGGGACGCCGTAAAGCGTCCCCAACTCACTAAACTAACTAAATGACAAATTAACAATCAATCAGTATTAACTATTGTAACTTGGACTAATTCTGTACCAATAGCGGGTTGTTATCCAAAGCACTTTGCGGAATTTGCCACTGCCATCTTGGATCTCCCGCAGGCACATCAAAAATAACGGCTAAATTGGCATTGTGGTTTGATCCATTTCTATTCAAAGGAAGGTCCAAACGCTTCAGGTCATAGAACCGAAAACCTTCTCCCCAAAGTTCCCATCGTCGCTGAAGTAAAATCTCATCAATAAGGGCTTGCCCGGTATTGGTAGATAGGGTGTATGACGGGTCTCTAGCGCTTCCCAATTCAAATAGAATGGCGGCAGCTCCAGCATCATCGCCCATATTGGCCCTTGCCTCTGCTTCGATCAGATACATTTCTGAAGCCCTCATATGCGGAACATCCATTCTGCTATCTCCAGTACCTGCAGCGATAAATTTTTGATTGGTAAATGGATGACGGGAATGTCTAGAGGAAATCACTGCTCCTCCCGGTAAATTGGGATGTTCTCCTGTAGGGTCAAAAATTTGTGAACGTACATCTGTAGTGGGAATGGTTGCGTGCAAGGCACTACTGATGGCTTTAGGATTCCCCCGAATATTGGAAGAGCTAAAATTTCTAGAGATAAAAGCACCATAATTTCCAAAAACGTCGGTTTGATCCGCTTGGATAAAACTGCCCCACATCCATTCATCACTAGAGAAATCGCTAAAATTGTTGAAATAGTCATCAAAGGTGAATAAGGTATTTTCTGCTCGCGCCAAAGGTGCGAATTGTGCAGCCATAGCATAATCTCCCTGAACCAACGCTACTCTCGCTTTTAAGCCTTGGGCCACGCTTACATCTAAATGCGATTTATTGGGACGTTGGTAACCTTCCAATAGCGTTATGGCTTCATCCAAATCTGCATGAACCTGTGTGTATACTTCCTCAACTGTAGCTCGTGCCAGAGGCTCTCCGTCCACGGTCAAACGAATGGGAACGCCCAATTGGGTGTTATTTCCTCCGGGCACATAACGTTGTCCATACAATTGTACAATTTGAAAATGGGACCAGGCCCTATAAATCAATGCTTGCCCCACTGCTGCATTGCGATCTGCATCCGGACCTACGGCAGCCGCTGCGCCATTAATAATGGTATTGGCATTTCTAATGTAACGATAATGTGTTCTATACGGGAATAGATCATCGGCATCAAATGAATTGGTATGATCGTTCCATTGATAGGCGTTGATAAAAAAACCATTGGCGCGTCCAGTCATCACATAGTCTTCGCCCAAGGCTTCCATTTGCAACATCATAGCGCCTTGGCCACCTCTTCCCTGACCATTTTGGAAGCGGATATATAAAGCCCTGTGAATTCCGTTCAAAACTAGGAATAAGTTATCTGTGGTGGCCGTCGCAGCATCGGTAGATACCTGATCGGTAGGTTGTTGATCTAAAAAGTCGTCCTCGCAGGCTACGGAAAAGGAGCTTACGCAGATGAGAATAATAATGATGATATATTTTTTCATGATGATTTAATTTTTTAAAATGTCACATTAAGGCCCAAAGAAATTACTCTTGCAGGAGTAAACCTATTGCTCGTAGTACCATCAAAACGGTTCCCGATGTCTTGCCCGGTCCTTCCGGAAACAACAAATAAATTTTCACCCGTAAGGTATATTCTGGCACTTGAAAGTCCTAGATGATCGGTAAGCTGATCGTCCAAGTTATACGAAAGGTTTACTTGGCGTAAAGCCAAGAAATCTGATTTTACAAGGAACCTATCAGATGCTACACCAAAATTGTTCAATTGGCTACTATCTAATCGAGGAATATCTGTAATGTCCCCAGGTTGTTGCCAACGCCTTAGGATATCACGGTGTAAG
Source organism: Spongiimicrobium salis (assembly GCF_043678055.1). Taxonomy (NCBI): domain Bacteria; kingdom Pseudomonadati; phylum Bacteroidota; class Flavobacteriia; order Flavobacteriales; family Flavobacteriaceae; genus Spongiimicrobium; species Spongiimicrobium salis. The sequence goes on along the minus strand of NZ_JBHEQA010000004.1, from coordinate 101,077 downwards.
GCCGTACCAGGCTGTCCTGCCCTTAATAAAGCTGCATAGTTATTGTCAAAGGTATGTCCTCCTAGTTGATAGGTGAATAAAATTCCCAACTCCAATCCTTTATAGGTAAATCTATTGTTGAAGCTTCCAAAAAGATCTGGTACGGCACTGCCCAATTCATCGCGCAAGGCAAAATCGGGATCTATAGTAACTGCAGTCCCATTCACCGTTCTTACTGAGGGGTCATTTGCAGGAGCCAATTCAGGGTCTAAAACAAATAAGGCAGAGCCATCTGCAGGGTCTACTCCGAAGTAATCCCGTACAAAGAAGGAGAAAATATCACCACCAACGCGCAAACGTTGAAGACCAACAATAACTTCTTCTTGTGGCAATTCTGTAATTTCATTGGTCAGTGTCGATGCATTGATGTTGAGGTTCCATCTAAAATCTTCCGTACGAATGATGTCCCCGGATAAATTAATTTCAAATCCTCTATTTTCCATAGCACCGATATTGGATGGAATATTGTCCAAGCCATTTTGTCTCGGTAAGGGCAGGTTGAAAATTAAATTAGAGGATTCCCGAGTATAATACTCCACAGAGCCATTGATTCTGTTGTTGAAAAAACCAAACTCCAAGGCAATGTCCGTTTGGATATTGGTTTCCCATTCTAAATCAAGATTCTCTTCATCCGAGGCTAAGATTCCACCTTCCCCGGCATTGTTGAACCCAAGGTCAAACCTCCCTTGAAATGCATTGATATCCACAAAATCATTTCCAACTTCCCCATAAGAAGCTCTCAATTTTAATTGACTGATCCAAGGGATTTCACTGATGAAATCTTCTTGTTCCAATCGCCATGAACCTCCAACGGAAAAGAAATTACCCCATCTGGCATCTGGAGAAAATCGGGAACTACCATCGCGTCTATAGGAAGCAGAAAGATAGTATTTATCATTGTAGTCGTAATTGACACGGGAAAAATATCCTTCTCGACTATCAATATCGGTCCTGGAACTAAGGTTGGTAGTAGTTACAAAATTATCCAATTCCGTATTCCCGTCTGCAATTTGTTGCATGCGATCCCCTTCAAATCTATTGAATTCCCGCTCATTGCTTTCATGACCTAAAAGTACATTTAGGGAATGTTTTCCAAAATCTTTGGAATAGTTCAGTAATTGATTATAGGTAACACTGGTGGTAATTGTAGACAAACGTTCTGCACGCCCGGCCGGAGCGGCATCTCCAACCACTCTATTTTGTAATTCTTCACTGAAAAAGAAACGCTTGTCCAGTGTGGCATTCATCGTAAAGGTGAAGTTTTTCAGAAAATAAAATTCGGCATAAGTTCTCGCAGAAATAGAATTGATTTCATCAACATCTTGGTTCAGGATGGTTTCCTGTACAATATTTCTACCCGCGGAAGCGCCCACTCTATTATCCCCTAAATCAAATTGCCGCTCTCCTGCGTCGTCTAAAATAAATTCTCCGGTAACGGGGTCATGAAGGAAAACAGGATATATAGGGGCTATGGTCCTTGAACTAAAGAAGGGGTTTACGATACTGTTAGATCCTCCATCATTAGCTTGTTTGGATACCGAAGTAGCATAAGAAAGGTTGATTCCTGTTTTGAACCAATCGTTTAATTTTGAATTGACATTCACACGCCCAGTAATACGTTCAAAATCTGAATTGATGATAAATCCTTGTTCATCCAAATAACTCAATGAGGCAAAGTAATCGGTATTTTCACTTGCTCCGCGATACGAAAAATCTACATTGCTTCTAGTTCCTCCACGAATCAGGGGTTCTTGAAAATCCAAATCATCCGGGAACAACAATTCTGCATTGGGGTTGAGTTGTCCATCTATTCCAACAATTTGATCATTGGGGACGTTGAAAGGATTGGTTCCCAGTTCTCCAAAGATTTCATCCGAAGCACGTTGATTGGCTTCGGCCACAGGAACATTCCCGGAAATGGAAAGGCTATTTCTTAGGGCCTCCCATAACAAAGGATAATACTCTTGGGCATTAACTCTTTTATATTCAGGGATTGATCTTGAAGTGATACCTTGACTTATATTAAGGCTGAACTGACTTTTTTGCCCGGTCCTTCCTCTTTTAGTAGTAATTAGTACTACTCCGTTACCTGCCCTTGACCCATATAGGGAGGTGGAAGCAGCATCCTTTAATACGGTAATGCTTTCAATATCATTAGAACTTAGACTTGATAAAGAGCCGTCAAACTGTACCCCATCAAGTATAATCAATGGTCCTCTTCCCGCATTTATGGAACCAATACCACGAACACGAATGGCTGGCCCTGAACCTGGTTGACCATTACTCGCGGTCACCTGCACTCCGGGAGAGGCACCATCCAGTACGTTTACTACATTGGTTACGATTCTTTTTTCAATGCTTTCAGCATTTATTTGGGTGGCCGAACCCGTAAAGGATTCTTTTTTGGCAGTACCATAGGCCACAACGATCACTTCCTCCAATGCATTGATATCTTCTTGTAAGGAGACATTGATGACCTTGTCGTCCCCTACCAAAATTTCTTGGGTCACTAAACCTAAGTAGGAAAAAACAAGTACATCTCCCTTTTTGGCGTTGATCTGATAATTTCCGTCAAAATCGGTCTGTGTTCCTGTTGTAGTTCCTTTTATAAGAACTGATGCTCCCGGTAAAGGGCTGCCCAAATTATCTTTGACCGTACCCGTAAGTAGGTCTTGAACAGCTTTTTTGAAAATCGATTGTACATTCTCTATGGGGACACCCTCATCTTTATCGGTTCCCGTATCGGTTTCTTCTACCGTTTTTTTATCCAGAAACTCCATAATGAGGTTTCGCATGGAATCATCGGATTTTGGAAAAAGAATGATTTGTTTTTTAAAAATCTCATACCCTATTTCCGTATTGTCCAGTAAAGATGCTAAAACATCAAGAATTTCCTTATCCCTTACATTTAGGGATTTTTTCTTGGAAACATCTACTAAACTATTGTTGTAAAAGAAACTATATTCGCTTTTCTCCTCAATCTCGGTGAAAATTGTTTTTAACTCTACATTCCTCAGTTTAAGGGTAATGTTCTGTGCATATGCATCCCCCGCAAATAGTTTTGCAATGGTAATACATAGAAGTGCGGTGTAAATTTTCATAATTCTTACTAAAAGAATTTTTGTTGAAAAAAACCTAGAATTGTTTTTTTTCATAATTTTGATTGCTTTTAATTGTTAATCACTTAGGTTAGATCTTTGATAATTAATGATTGAAAAAAGTAGGGAGGGTGTGCCAGCACCCACTCTACTTGCTTTTTTACTTCATATTCAGTACGATTCTTTTTTCTTCTGTAATAGTGTATTCTATCGGTGATGAGATAGTGAGAAGTTTTAGAACTTCATCTAGGGTCAGATTGTCAAATGTTCCGGTGTATTTGTATTCGTGAAGATCTGGGGAGTTAATGGTGAAGTTGGTATTGTATTTGCGTTCTAAATCGCGGATGACTTGTTCCATGGAAGTTTTATTGAAAACGAGCTTTCCTTCCCTCCATGCGGTAACTTCTGAGGTTTCCACTTTTTCTATTTCTAAGTTTTCATCGGATTTATGCAGCACTGCCTTTTGAGAAGGTTCAAGAATTACTGGAGATTCTTTTTCCCGTATGAGTTCAACTTTTCCAGTGACTAAAGTAGTTTCTACCTTTTCGTCATTAGGGTATGATTTTACATTGAAAGAAGTTCCCAAAACCTTAACTTTCATATCGTTGACATTTACGATAAAAGGTTTTTCCTTGTTATGGGCAATATCAAAAAAGCCTTCTCCCACTAAGGTAATTTCCCTGATATCATCCCTGAATTTTTTTGGATAGGTCAACTCACTATCCACATTTAAAAGGACAACACTGCCATCGGGAAGCGTAATTTCCTTTTTTAGCCCGTTTTCCGTGTTTACATGGATAAAGGCATCTGCTAGCTCAGCTGGAGTATTGCTCCGGGATGATGTGCTATTGGTGTAATTGTAATAGCCCGCCAACATCACGAACAATACTAAGGATGCTGCGGTAACAGAAGAAATATAGGTTAGTTTTTTCTTCCTTGATTTTTTGCGATTAAAGGCCTCATACTTTGAAGCAACGGTGCCGCTGGACACATTTTTTAGGGTGCCAGCGACATACTTTGCCTTCAAAAGACTGAATGTTTTTTGATTAGATGAATTTTCTTTTAGCCATGAATAAATAGCCTGTTTTTCAGCAGCAGTGGCCTTACCATCAAGATACTTTTTAAGGGCTTTTTCTTCCATATTCTAAATGTGTCCTTTACTTATAGGACGCATAAAAAAGAAAGTACCACTAGTTAAAAGTTAATTTTTTTTAAAAAAGCGTTAAAAATTCCCTTAAATGAAGTCGCATGTGCTTTAAAGCTTTGGAAATATGATTCTCTACCGTGTTGATGGAAATGTTTAATTCTTCTGAGATGTCACGTTGTTTTAGGCCTTCTACTCGACTCTTAATAAACACGTTGCGACATTTTTCCGGAAGCAGGTCAATGGCAATTTTAATTTGCGCTTCCAACTCCTTTTCAATGAGTAGGGAAGCTACATCATCTTTTAATGAAACATAATTGATCCAATCTTCTTTTTGATCAAAACTGTCGTACAGTCGAACCCTTGATTTGTTTTTTCTTAAAAAATCCAAACAAGAATTTCTAACCGTGGTATACAGATACCCATTGATGTTAGCATCAATTTTCTTTCGTTTCTTCCAGACTTTAAGGAAAGTGTCTTGCACAATCTCTTCTGCTTCCTCAAGATTGGATACATACCCCTTGGCCACATGGAGTAACCGGTTATAGTATAATTCATAAAGGGCTTCAAATGCTTTGTCATCGCCTTTATGAAGAAGTTCTATAAAAATAGCGTTATCGATTTTTAAGCTATTCATGGGGGTATTTAAATTAGATTGATAATATAAACTTAATAAAAAATTAATAGGTATTTATTTTTTTGCCCAAAATCTATCTTTTGACTCCATTTATTTCGTAATTACTTTTTTATGCCCTGAAATAATTGAAAAATCGCATCAAAATTTTGAATTCTATGCATTTTTAATTTTTAGAATAGATGGGGAAATCATGAATCCGTTGCGGATTTATTATTGATTTTTTCTGTCCCAGAAAGAAAAAAGGGCAATGGAAATACAGTGTTCAAGGTATAGTAAATACACGAAAATAACGGGCTCTGTACAAGGGATATTTTTAGGAATATGGATGGAAAGGTGTCATTGTTCCTGGTGAAGGTTTATAATGTGTCACAGATTTCGCGATGTTGTGCCATTTAGCGTATCTTTGCCGCTCAAATTCAAGACTATGGGCGCTATTGTAGCCATTGTGGGAAGGCCAAATGTGGGGAAATCCACTTTTTTTAACCGATTGATACAACGTCGCGAAGCTATCGTAGATGCAGTGAGTGGTGTGACCAGGGATCGTCATTACGGTAAAAGTGATTGGAATGGAAAGGAATTTTCGTTGATCGATACCGGAGGTTACGTTGTGGGAAGCGATGATGTTTTTGAACAGGAAATTGATAAGCAGGTGGAGTTGGCCATCGATGAAGCAGATGCCATCATCTTCATGGTAGATGTAGAATCGGGGATTACAGGGATGGATGAAGATGTATCGCGCCTGTTAAGAAAATCCAAGAAACCTGTCTTTTTGGCCATTAACAAGGTGGATAATGCCAAGCGAGCAGAGGATGCCGTGGAATTTTATGCCTTGGGATTGGGCGATTATTATACCATTTCCAGTATCAACGGAAGTGGAACAGGGGAATTATTGGATGCCTTGGTAGAGGTATTGCCGCAGCATGAAGAAGAAGAGGAAGAACTACCGCGTTTTGCCGTTGTGGGAAGGCCCAATGCTGGAAAGTCTTCGTTTATCAATGCGTTGATCGGGGAGGATCGATATATAGTTACCGATATTGCCGGGACAACCCGGGATAGTAACGATACGAAATACAATCGTTTTGGGTTTGAATTTAATCTTGTGGATACCGCAGGAATTCGCAGAAAGGCCAAAGTGAAGGAAGATCTGGAATTTTACTCGGTCATGCGATCTATCCGGGCCATAGAACATAGCGATGTATGTATCCTTCTTCTGGATGCGACGCGAGGTTTTGATGGACAGGTAGAAAACATTTTTTGGTTGGTACAGCGCAACAATAAGGGTATTGTGATTCTGGTAAACAAATGGGATCTGGTGGAAAAAGATACCCAAGCGGCCAAGGAATATACCCAACGTATTCAACAAGCCATAGCACCTTTTACCGATGTGCCCATCCTCTTTATATCTGCATTGAACAAGCAGCGTATTTTTAAAGCCGTGGAAACCGCCGTTCACGTCTATGAGAATCGCAGTAGAAAGATACCTACCAGTAAATTCAATGATGTGATGTTGCCTATCATTGAGCACAATCCGCCCCCAGCTTACAAGGGAAAGTATGTGAAGATCAAATATTGTATGCAATTACCAACAGAGTATCCCCAATTTGCATTCTTTTGTAATCTCCCCCAATATGTGCGGGATCCCTATAAGCGTTTTTTAGAGAATAAATTGCGTGAAAATTTTGATTTTAATGGTGTTCCCATTAAAGTGTTTATGCGTAAAAAGTAAATTTTGATGTCCTAAAAAGGCTAAAATAGCCTGATTTTTATTTTCTATAAAAAAGAAAGAAAAAAATCCTAAAGTTGTGTTAAGCATGGTCGCAGTCTTGCGGTAAAAGTTATTTTTACGGCACCAAACATCAAATAATCAAAAGACGAGTAACTTCATGTTAAAAGCACTTCCGAGCCTGATATGTGCACTATTGCTCTGTGCCGTTTCATCAGCCCAAGAATTTCATATCACTGGTAAACTTGTTGACGAGATTTCCCAAAAGCCATTGGAGGCGGCAACCATTTATGTAGAATCTATTCAGGACAGTACGTTGATTTCCTATACCATATCCGATTCAAATGGTTTTTTTGAATTGGAGGGGAAGACAAAACAGGAAAAAGCAAATCTCTTTTTTACGTTCAACGGCTATAAAACCTTAAAAATGACCTTTGACTTAAAGAAGGAAATAGATTTGGGAACCGTGAAAATGGATGAGCAGGTGGAAGAGTTGAAAGGAGTGCAGGTGACGGGTGAGCGTACGCCGATCACGGTAAAAAAAGATACCCTGGAGTTCAATGCAGATTCCTTTAAAACCCGACCGGATGCCACTGTGGAAGATGTGCTGAAAAAATTGCCGGGTGTTGAGGTGGATAATGAAGGGAAGATTACCGTAAATGGCAAAGAAGTAAATCAGGTTTTGGTCAATGGGCAAGTGTTTTTTAGCAATGATCCCAAAGTTGCGACCAAAAGTCTGCCCAAGGAAATCATTAGTAAAATACAGATTACCAACACCAAAACAAAAGAAGAGGAATTTAGTGGGGATGAAGGTGATGGGGAGAATAAAACCATCAATCTTACCATCAAAGAAGATAAAAACAAAGGCTATTTGGGTAGGGTCAGCGCAGGCTATGGTACGGACGAGCGCTATCAGGCCAATGGACTACTGAATTACTTTGATAATAAAGAACGCTTTAGTGTATTGGGAAGCAGTAATAACATCAACAACCCGGGTTTTTCTTTTGACGAAATTTATGACCTTGTAGGAAACAGTGGTACAAGAAGTGTTTCTGTTAGTGACAATGGTGGGTTTTCCATAGGAAACCTCTCTTTTGGATTTGGTCAAGGGATTACCACTTCCAGTGTTTTGGGAGCCAGTTATGCCAATCAAAAGAAGGATGTTTATGAAGTTAATGGGAATTACTTCTATTCCAATAGCGATTCTTTTAATGATCAGAGAACATCGCGGGAAAATATTTTGCCCGATGGACGGTTTTTTACGGATACCGAATCCATCTTTAATGGAATTACCAACACCCATCAGCTGAGTGGGCAATTTGAATATGATATTGATAAGACCTTGCGTATTTCCATTGAACCAGGACTTACTATCAATAATACCAATTCAGAGAATCAGAGTACCACGGTTTCCACCGATGAGAATCAAGCTGTTATTAATCAGAATGAAACCCTTACCTTGGATGATAACGAACAGCGTAATTTTTCCAACAACCTTAGAGTCTTTAAAAAACTGGATACCCTAGGGAGTTATGTTCGTTTTTCCTTCGACAATAGAAACATAAAGAACGAATCCCGTTCGGATTTAAATACGCTTCAAGAAGTTTTTGGCACAACGCCCAGTAGTGAGGCCAGAAATCAGCGTACCAATCAGGATAATAGTAATGATTTTTATGAGTTGGGAGTATCTTACAGGCAGTCTTTGGGCAATAAGTTCTTTTTGGATTTGGAATATGAATACCGTAATAGAACACAGGACAATGAACGTTTGGTTTTTGATTTTGACCCGGCTACAGGTCAATTTTCGAACTTCAACGACCTTTTAAGCTCTGATTTCAACTTTACCAATGCCCAACAAAGGCCATCTCTAGGGTTTAGACGAAGAGGAAAGAAGTTTAGCTTTAGAATAAGGGCCGATTATATCAATACCAATTTAGATAATCAGGATATCTTACAGAATACCTCCTTTTCCAATGGATATGACAATCTCCTTTTTGGGGGATCCCTTTCTTATCAAATCTCTAGAAGTAAAAGCCTTTCTTTCTTTTACAATTCCAATCTGAGTGTTCCCTCGGTAAATCAATTGCAACCAATTCCAAATGTCAATAATCCTTTGAATATCATTATTGGTAATCCCAATTTAAATCCTTCAATTTCCCGTAGACTCTATCTGAATTATAACAATTATGATTGGAAAACACGATCTGGTTTCTTTGTGTATGCCAGTGTGGATTTTCAAGACGACCAAGTATCTCCGGTAACTACCACAGATGCAGATTTTTTAAGAACAACGCGTTATGTCAACGTAGATGGCAATTATAACGCCTATGGCGGGGCCAGCTACTCCAAACAAATAAAGAAGGATAGTGTTTTTACCGCTAAATTTAACTTTAGACCCTTCTTTAACCTTAATAAAAATGTAGGTTTTACCAATGGGGAACGTTTGGAGACGAAACAATTTAGAATTACCCCAAGAGTAAGTACTTCCTTTAATTTTAGGGAAGTAGTGGAAGTAGAACCGGAATATTCGATAACTTTTAATAACACTACCTATAATCTGGATATCGCCGGTTTGGATGATATTAATTTTATATCGCATAATGTGGGATTGAAAACAACGACCTATTGGCCCAAGAACATTGTTTGGGGAAACGATATCAATTACAATTACAACGGAAACGTAGGGCCAGGTTTTGACAAGGACGCCTTATTTTGGAACATGAGTTTGGGCTATCAATTCTTAAAAAAGAATGCCACATTAAAAGTGTTGGCCTATGACTTATTGAACCAAAATATCAACACCAGACGTACTACTGGGGTCGATTTTATACAGGATTTTCAAGGGACGGTATTGCAACGTTATTTTATGCTGAGCTTTACCTTTAAGTTTGATCAGTTTGGCGGGAAGAAATCCAGAAATTCCGGGTTTAGTTTTTAAGCAATGAGTTTAAAAGACGTTATTTGGTGCCAATTTACAACTGCCCTTTAATTTTGATAAGCTCCGCTTTTACTTTTTCCAGTTTTTGAATTACTTCAAATTTGGACATGCTTTTGGACTTTTCTTCCTTTAAATGAATTTTAGCCCCTTCCAATGTAAAGCCCCGCTCTTTGACCAAGTGGTAGATGAGCTGTAAGTTTTTAATATCCTGAGGGGTAAATTTACGATTGCCCTTGGCATTTTTCTTTGGCTTGAGCGCATCAAATTCTTTTTCCCAAAAACGAATCAAAGAAGTGTTTACCCCAAAAGCTTTGGCGACTTCGCCAATACCATAATATCGTTTTTCTGGGAGTTCAATATGCATTAATCTAAAGATTGGTTTTCTTGTTTCGCATATCTCAACATATTCTCAAATTCTTCTGGAGATAAACTGCCGTAGTAGAAATTTATAGGATTGATGCGATCTTTGTCTTTCCAAACTTCATAATGCAAATGCGGCGCTTGGGAACGTCCTGTATTCCCTACAAAACCAATAAGATCTCCCCGTTTTACCTTCTGCCCCTTCTTTACATTATACTTGCTCAAATGGGCATATAGACTCATATAGCCATAGCCGTGTTCAATACGGATATGTTTTCCAAAGCCGGAAGAGCGATTATCGGCTCGGGTAACCTTTCCATCTCCAGTAGCATAGACGGGAACCCCTCTCGGTGCTGTAAAGTCCATGCCGTTGTGTTTCTTTCTGGCTTTGGTAAATGGATCAGATCGCCAACCATAACCAGAGGCCATTCGCGTTAAATCCTGATTTTTAATGGGCTGTATAGCTGGTATTGCCGCAAGCAATTTTTCTTTTTCTGCCGCCAATCTCTTTATTTCATCTAGGGAAATGGACTGTATGGCCATTTGCTTCTTGATGCGGTCTACGCGTTTGCGTGTAGCGATAATAGCATCTGAATTGTTAAACCCTTCAAGGGATTTGTACCTGTTAATTCCCCCAAAACCTGCTTTGCGCTGTTCTTCGGGAATGGGATTGGCTTCAAAATACAAACGATAAATATTATTGTCCCGCTCGGCCAGATTATCCAAAACCTGGGCCATTCGATCCAAATCCTTGTTCAGTATCTCTAATTGAAAATCAGAATTTTTCTTTTCCCGGAGCAAGGATAATTCTCGTGGTGTATTTAATAAATTGGTATTCAGCAATACCGTTAGCCCTAGGAAACCAAAAATGCCCGCACCTAATAAAAACAGAAATATATTTCTATATTTTCTGGATTTTTTAGGTTCTATCTTACGATAAGATAGGGTATCGGGATCGTAATAGTATTTTACCTTAGACATGAATGGATTTTATCCTATTTTTGTGCTTTTATAGTATCAAAACAAACAAATATAAAAATTGTTTTGAATAAACTGTTAAATTTATCAAAAGCTTGTCAGTTTAATTGATGTAAAAGGGGGTAAATCGTTCTACAGTACGGATTTACTCTTTGTTTTATGATGTTGACAAGATACGATTGCAAAACCAAATACCTGTGAAATCTCAAGAAGTAAGAGCTCAGTTTTTAAACTTTTTTAAAGCAAAGGATCATAAGATTGTTGCTTCTGCCCCCATGGTCATTAAAGATGATCCCACTCTCATGTTTACCAATGCCGGTATGAACCAGTTTAAGGAATTCTTTCTGGGCAATACCATTTCTAAAAACTCCCGTATTTCGGATACGCAAAAATGCCTTCGCGTAAGTGGAAAACACAATGATTTGGAGGAAGTGGGAATGGATACCTACCACCATACCATGTTTGAAATGTTGGGAAATTGGAGTTTTGGGGATTATTTTAAAAAAGAAGCGATACAATGGGCTTGGGAACTGCTGACCGAAGTGTACGGGATAGATAAAGATAGTCTGTATGTATCTGTTTTTGAAGGAAGCAATGATGCAGATAAATTGGACATGGACCAAGAGGCCTATAATCTGTGGAAGGCTATTGTTCCCGTGGATCGAATCATCATGGGGAATAAAAAAGATAATTTTTGGGAAATGGGGGATCAAGGTCCTTGTGGTCCTTGCTCTGAAATTCATGTGGATATTCGCTCCAAAGCCGAAAAAGCCAAAGTTTCCGGAGCCAGCTTAGTCAATAAAGATCATCCGGAAGTGGTGGAAATCTGGAACCTGGTCTTTATGCAATATAATCGTAGGGCCAATGGTTCATTGGAGTCCTTGCCAGAAAAGCATGTGGATACCGGAATGGGTTTTGAGCGACTTTGCATGGTGTTGCAGGGTGTGCAATCCAACTATGATACCGATGTGTTTACTCCAATTATTCGAGAAATAGAAACCATTACAAATTCCAAATATGGCGATGATGAAAAAGTAAACATTGCCATCCGTGTTATTGCAGATCATATTAGAGCGGTGGCCTTTTCCATCGCAGACGGACAACTGCCCAGCAATAATGGAGCAGGCTATGTTATTCGCCGTATATTGAGAAGAGCCATCCGATACGGCTATACCTTCTTAGGAACAAGGGAGCCGTTTATGTACCGCCTTGTACAAGTGCTTACAGAAACGATGGGGGTTGCGTTCCCGGAATTGAAAGAGCAGCATCAATTAATTGAAAATGTAGTCAAAGAGGAAGAACATTCTTTCTTGCGTACGCTGGCCCAAGGGTTGATGCTCTTGGAGAGTATGTTGGGTAGCATTCAAGGAAAACAATTGGAGGGAGGAAAGGCATTTGAATTATATGATACCTATGGCTTCCCCAAAGATTTAACCGCACTAATATTAGGTGAAAAAGGCTATACTCTGGATCAGAAAGGTTTTGATGCGGCCATGCAGCAGCAAAAAAACCGTTCTCGTTCGGCTTCGGAAGTTTCTAAAGAAGATTGGACGGTATTACAACAAGATATTACACAAGAGTTTGTGGGGTATGATGTCTTGGAGAGTCAAGTGAAATTGGTAAAATATAGAAAAGTCACCTCTAAAAAGGAAGGAGAGCAATATCAATTGGTATTCAATCTCACCCCGTTCTATGCGGAAGGAGGAGGACAAGTGGGAGATAAAGGGTATTTGGAAGTGCCCAATGGTGATGTCGTCTATATTTTGGATACTAAAAAAGAGAATAATGAGATTATTCATATTGCCAAAAACCTCCCCAAGCATTTAAATGAAACACTAAAAGCGGTTGTAGATAAAAAACAACGTCAGCGAACAGAGCGGAACCATACGGCGACGCATCTGTTGCACCAGGCATTGCGGGAAATTTTGGGGACCCATGTGGAACAAAAAGGGTCCGCGGTGCATTCCAAATATTTACGATTTGATTTTTCCCATTTTTCAAAATTGACGGTCGATGAGCTACGCGAAGTAGAAAACTTTGTTAATGCGAGGATTGAAGGGCAGTTGCCTTTGGAGGAATCGCGCAATGTTCCCATGCAAGAAGCCATGGATCAAGGTGCCATGGCGCTGTTTGGTGAAAAATATGGAGATGCCGTACGCACCATACGCTTTGGACAGTCTATAGAATTATGCGGAGGCACCCATGTGAAGAATACGGGGGATATCTGGCACTTTAAAATAAAGTCAGAAGGAGCTGTTGCCGCCGGAATCCGTAGGATTGAAGCGATAACTTCAGATGCGGTAAAAGATTTTTATTTTGAAAACAATAGGGTCTTGTTTGAAATCAAAGATTTGTTGAACAATAGCAAAGATCCGGTAAAGTCGGTTACCGTCCTCCAAGAAGAGAATGCCAAACTTAAAAAACAGATCGAAGGGCTGTTAAAGGATAAGGCCAAAAACTTAAAAGGAACGTTGCAAAATGAATTGGAAGAAGTCAATGGGGTGCAATTTCTGGCTAAAAAAGTAGATTTGAATGCAGCCGCTATCAAAGATCTTTCCTTTGAAATGGGGGCAAATAAGGAAAACCTTTTTGTATTGCTAGCTACCGATCAAAATGGAAAAGCATTGTTGTCCTGTTATATTTCCAAGGAATTGGTAGCTGCGAAAAATTTAAACGCAGGAACCATTGTAAGGGAATTGGGGAAATATATTCAAGGCGGCGGAGGCGGACAAGCCTTCTTTGCTACTGCAGGAGGTAAGAACCCGGCTGGGATAGGAGAAGCCCTGGAAAAAGCAAAAAGTTATTTGGTATAGGAAAATAGCTTGATCAATGATCTTCATGAATTGACCTTGAAAATACAGATGAATGCAATTACAAACCCAAATTCCGTTACAGCAAGAAGCAGGGCAGATTGACTATGGCAGTCAGCTGTTGTTACTAGGTTCTTGTTTTGTGACCAATATTGGGGAAAAATTAGCCTATTATAAATTTCAGCATACCTGCAACCCTTTTGGTATCCTTTTTCATCCTTTGGCCATTGAAAATGTCATAGAAAGAGCTTTGGCACAAAAAGAATATACTGAAGAGGAGACTTTTCTGTTCAATGAACGCTGGCATTGTTACGACGCCCATTCTGAGCTTAGTGCGGCCTCTCAAGATGTATTGGTAGCTTCCCTTAACCAAGCATTGAAGCGCATTCATGAAAAAATAATGGAAGCCACGCATCTATGCATTACCCTTGGGACCGCATGGGCCTATAGAAACAAGGAAACAGGTGGGTTTGTGGCCAATTGTCATAAAGTGCCCCAGAAATACTTTACTAAGGAGTTGGTTTCCGTAGATAAAATTACTGCAAGTATTACAGGAATGTTGGAGAATATCCGAAAGGTGAATCCAAAAGCACAGTGCATATTTACCGTTTCTCCCGTACGGCATCTAAAAGACGGATTTGTGGAAAATCAACGCAGTAAGGGGCATTTAATCGTCGGTCTACACCAAGCATTGGAAAATGGGAACCACACAAAGAATGACCATTGCTCCTATTTCCCCTCCTATGAAATTATGATGGACGAATTGCGGGATTATCGCTTTTATGCTGCTGATATGATACACCCCAATACGGTAGCCATAGATTATATTTGGGAGAAGTTTAAGCAAGTGTGGATTTCGGAAACTGCATTTCCCGTTATGAAAGAAGTGCGAGCTATTCAAAAAGGATTGCAACATCGGCCTTTCAACCCTGAAACGAAACAACATCAGGATTTTATACGATCGATTCGGACAAAGATTAAAAGACTTCAAGAAGAGTATGCTTTTCTGGAGTTTCAGGGCTAAATCACTTCAATGCTGCGATGAGGAAGCAACGAAGATGGGGAACTAAAAATTGCTTCCCTGAAAGAGATGTTTAAATTTGCTAAGGAGAATGGGTGGCGGATAGATGCGTTCCCAATTTTGCAAGAGAGGAATTTATGATCCGATAATTAGTAACATTTGAGCAAATGAAAAAAGTAGGGGTAGGTATTTTATTGGCAGTAACTGCAATGTTAATTTATCGTTCTTGTACAGATTATCAACAGCGCAAGACCATCCTCCAGGAAAATTCCATGTTGCTACAAGAACAATTGCAGCAGGTGGCCAAACTGGTAGTTACCGAAGGGCATTTTTCTGAAGTATATACCTATAAAGATTCACAAGCCTTGTTTGGGGATTGGATCAGGGCCGACAAGAAAGCTTTGGTTGTCGTCAACGCAGAGGCGCAAGTTAGTTTCGATTTAAAGAAAACCGATATTGTAATAGAGGAAGCTTCTAAAACCGTTTACTTAAAACGTATTCCTGAAGCAGAAATTAAAATTTATCCGGATTTTAAGTACTATGATGTCACTGCAGACTACTTCAATCCTTTTAAAGCTGAAGACTACAATGCCATCAAAGAAAATGTAACCGCTTCCTTAAGACAGAAAGTTGAGGCTTCTTCCTTGCTGAAAAATGCCCAAGACCGATTTATTGCAGAGTTATCCAAATATTATATATTGACCAGTTCCATGGACTGGAAATTGGTATACAAGGATAGAACCATTACGGACCTAGAGAAATTTTTGGAAGAGGAGGGTAATACACTTAGGCCCTAATTCTTATTTCTTAGATTCCATTAAAGGTTAGAATAGTGTCCAAAGGGCATTTGGGTGCTGTTTTGTGTTAGGATAACTGTTTTTCAGGTCGTAAAAGATTAATGATAAACTTTTCTACCGGGAATTTAAAAAGATCCTTTTTACAGCGCCATTGTCCTAATTTTCGCAAGACATAAAAAATGGCACCCCTGTTTTTTCCATACCCTAATTTCATGTAAAACTTAAATGCCTCAAAAAAACGTTCTTTTTCCTTGCTTACCCAAGGTCCGGAAGAACCTATATAATCAAAATCGGCCCACTCTCTTGTGGTTTCAGGTAGTTTGTATCCTTGGGCTACTACATCTTGAGTAATTTGAGACCCGGGATAAGGTTTAAAATAGAAAATAGGAGTTTGGAAACCTGGACTTTTACTACCCAATTTTTTAACCACATCCACTGTTGCATTTACACTTTCAGGAGTTTCGTTTGGAAAGCCAACAATGAATGGGAAAATAACGTCGATGCCCAAATCCTTGCACTTGTCCGCACAATAAAAGACTTGGGTAAGTTTAATATCTTTTTTTAGCCAATCCATCATCTCCTGGGATCCAGATTCTACCCCGATCAATAATCTTCTAAGGCCCGATTTTTTTGAAAGTTCCCATACCTCATCGGAAAGTCGCTCTCCTTGATCGGCACGCATGGTGGCCGCCCAAGAGAATTTAAGTCCGCTGGCAATGAGTTCAGTGCAAAATTCTTCTATTCGATTGGCGTAGGTAAAAAAAGTTTCATCTTGAAAATTAAGATCATCAAACTTATACTTGTCATGATAATAGACAAGATCTTCTATCATCTTCTTTGGAGATATGGCCGAAAACTTGCGTTTGAATACAAAGGGGTCAGCGCAGAAGGCGCATCGGAAAAAGCAGCCAATGGAAGAAATAAAATCGAACTGGCGTTTCCCTTTTTTCTCAAAGTATTTTTCCACATCAATAAGGTCGTAATTTACTCTTGGCATGGAATCCATATCTACAATAGATCTTGGAGGATTTTTTACGGCTTTTTCCCCATTTCTAAAACTGATACCTTTTAATCCTTCCAATGAAGTGTTGGTGTCTAAACGATCTACCAATTCCTTAAAAGTATCTTCGCCCTGTCCCTGTACGGTGATATCAATGAACCTATGTTCTTCAATGGGTTGTGTGGCAAAAAGCGCAGTGTGCCACCCACCCCAAATAACAGGAAGTTCGGGGGCCAATGTTTTTACTTTTTCTGAGATTTCCAATGCATCCTTTATAGGAGCTCCTGTAATTACAGTAACTCCAAAACACAGGGCATCGGTTAGGTGTTGTTGTAACAAGGCTATCGGATTTTCATCAATGCGCCCATCAACAATTATGACCTCGTATTTTTTTGGGTCTAGAACAGAACCAATGGCCAGTAAGGCAAGAGGCATATCAAAAAAAACAGCTTTGGGATTGTAGAGGAGTACTTTCTTTCTATGAGTCATGTAAGCAAATTTTGGCATTCATTAAAATGCGCACTTTTTTTGTGAAAAGGTAAGGAATTTATGGGAACAAAGCCAATGAGGAGGCTTAAAGCTTGGAGATGTTAAATTTTAAAATGTTTTTCTAAAGACAGGTAATGTCTTAAGTTCTAAAAACGAATTGATTAAGAGAATCTAGGGGTCCTTTTTTAATGTTGTTTTTCCTGCTTTTACAACCTTTGACCATCCAAACGGGATCAGGAAGTGGTAGTGCGTACTTCTTTTTGATCGTCAAGAAGGGCGAGTCCATCATTGATGAGTCCTGCCAAATTCGGATGCTGTTTCTTTACCATTTCCAAATGCGCTAGAATGGACGATGCAAAGTCTTCCTGGCCAAGTTGTTTTGCCAATTCAAACAATTCTACGGAGAGCAACCAATCCTTAGGGTGTTGTTCTTGAACCGCATTGAAAATTTCTTTTAATACCGCACTTTCCATTTTTTCGGACTCCCGTAAATCACGAACTTGTTGGTACATATATTCCAGAGCTAGGGTGGCCTCATCTTTACGCACTTTCACCGTTTTTGTATCCGAAACATGATACAATTCATGGAAAGATCGATAATCCGCTGCCCCTGCAAATGCCGATACGATAGAAGATCCAACAGCTAGGTCAAAAGTGCCATACTCTGGTTTGAACAATATTTCATTCTTATAAGTCACCGTGCAGTCTTCAAACTGAATTAAAATCAATTTTCCATTGATATTTCGAATTCCTGTGATATTTAGGCCTTCTACAACAATGCCGCTTTCATACTCAAAAGAGATACGTTTGTTATCATAAAAATTATAGGCCTTCAAGTCGCGAGGTCCCATATTTTCAATAGCCAGATTAATGCCTTTTAATTTTCCAATAGGAGAACTAAATCCGTGGGAATGTCCCTCTATCCCATGCCCGATCAATTCTTTTTCGCGATTGGCCAATGCTGTGGGGCCTTCCGTTCTAAAAAATACCACATTATTATCCTCGTCGGTGATCATTTGGGTGAAAACCCCGGAAATTTGGAGCCCGGTGTTTAATTCGATCGTTCCTGTTTTTTTGGAATCAATGAGTTTCTGCAACCCTCGGAAACCACCTTTGCGCAAGGCCATAGTATTGGAGAATTCCTCCAAGACTTCCATAAGATAGGAGAAATCGGGGGTGACATATAATTGGGGCTGTGGTTTTGTGATATCAAATTCCTGTTCTGCAACATCAATGGAATAGGGTCTTTTTTCCACTTCCTTCGTCATACACCATTTGCTTTCGCCAATAGAAGATAATAGGCCAGCTCCGTATATTTTAGGATTGTCTACGGTACCGATCAATCCGTATTCTACGGTCCACCAATGCAAATTTCTGATTTTGGCCATTTCAGACAGGGGGACTTTCTTGTTTTGAAGATGATGCACTTCTTTTTCCGCAGCATCGATTTCTTCAGGAGTAGAGGTCGGAGCTTCTTTTAAGATGGATAATTTGCGCACGGCCTCGTATACTTCATTATCATGTGCCGACAATATCGCTTTGGCCCCAATTTCCCCAAAACGCCTGAGATATTCGGCATAATCCGGATTGGCTATGATGGGAGCGTGTCCTGCAGCTTCATGAATTATATCTGGAGCAGGGGTATAGGCTATATTTTCCAATTGTCGGATATCCGAAGCAATCACCAGAATTTTATACGCCTGGAACTCCATAAAAGCATTTGGCGGGATAAACCCATCAACCGCTACGGCGGCCCAACCAATTTCTTTTAGAATACGATTCATACCATACATACTGGGAATGGCGTCAATGGAGATTCCGGTAACTTCAATGCCATGGGCATAAGACTCATGTGCCACTGTAGTAAGATAGGAGATGTTTTTGCGCATGACGTAGCGCCAAACCGCCTGATTTATAGGGGAATAATCCTCATAATTCTGTGGCTTGATAAACTGTTTTAAATGTGGTGGTAATCTATCGATTAACGGATTAGATTCTATAGTCTCCATGACAGTAGGCAGCAATTTTACTTTAAGGGCAAAATTACGGATTAATTGGGGCATACGAACAAGCGTTCGTATTATTTTAGCATTTGCCATGGAATAGTTATATTTTAGAAAGATGAAAATGGAGACTAGAAAGGAAGAAATTATTAAGACAGCTGCAAAACTCTTTAAAGCTAAGGGATATAGTGCTGTGACTATGCGGGATATTGCTAAAGTCATGAACATAAAAGCGGCCAGTCTTTATAATCACATCACCTCCAAGCAAGATATCCTTAAAGATATTATCATTGCGTTGGCGGAGGAGTTTACAACAGGAATAGCGACTATAAAGTCGGCCGAGGTGGACAATCTGGAAAAATTAAAGCGAGTGGTGTCCCTGCATGTGGAGATAGCTGGGAACAATACGGAGCAAATGGCTTGTTTAAACAATGATTGGATGCACTTGGAAGGGCAATTGGATTATTATTTGCAATTGCGCTCGGATTATGAAGAAGATTTTAGAAAAATCATTAAGGAAGGTATGGTCAATGGCAACATCATCGATACGGATCCAGAAATCATATTGTTCTCTATTTTGTCCACTTTGCGATCCCTGTACCTATGGATTCCGAAGAAAGGAGGATTGGAAACCGAGGAACTCGCAGAGCGTTTAAGCGAAGTGTTGATCAACGGAATTAACACCTAGTTCACAATTAATTTTGTAAATTTGCATGAAAAACTAACAATTGTTAGTTTTGCGGTTTAAGCAATAGAAGATAGTTTATGTCAGATTTTCATGAAATAAGAGTTGCAGAAGTCTATAAGGATACTGATGATTGTTCCGTACTTACCTTCGATATTCCGGAACAACTGCGGGAAGCTTTTTCTTTTACCCAAGGACAATATCTTACCTTACGGAAAATAATCAATGGGGAAGATGTGAGAAGGTCGTATTCGTTATGTTCCAGTCCGGTGGATAATGAATGGAAAGTGGCCGTAAAGCAAATTCATGGCGGTCTGTTTTCTACCTATGCCAATACGGAACTGAAATCTGGGGACATATTGGAGATCATGGAACCTTCGGGGAACTTCTATATTGATGTGGAGTCGGACAAGGCTAAGAGCCATATTGCCTTTGCTGCAGGTAGTGGAATTACTCCTATTTTATCTATAATAAAAACGCATTTATCTTTAGAGCCTAAAAGTACTTTTAAGCTATTCTATCTCAATCGGAGTGTAAAATCCATTGTTTTTAAGGAAGAGATCGAGCAATTGCGCAACACCTATTTCGGGAGGTTGGAAATTTTTTATTTTCTCACTAAGGAACAACGGGATAGCCCACTGTTCAACGGACGTTTTACAGAAGAGAAATTGAATGTATTGACCGATAATTTCATTGATGTAGCAGATACCGATAGTTGCTTTATTTGTGGACCCAAAGAGATGATCTTCTTAATTAGGGATCATCTGGAAGCAAAGGGGTTATCCAAAGAAAGAATTCACTACGAGCTGTTCTTTTCCGGAGATGATGCTGTTTCCAACGAGAAAGTAGCGGAAGTTCTTGAAAAACGGGCAGAGGGCACGGAAGTAACTATTATTGATGGAGGAAAGGAATTTCACTTTACTATGGAAGATGCCCATGACAATATTTTAGATGGAGCCTTGGCTGCGGGTGCCGATTTACCCTTTGCTTGTAAAGGTGGAGTATGTAGTACCTGTAAGTGTAGGGTTATGGAAGGAGCCGTGGAAATGAAGGTGAATTATGCCTTGGAAGAGGATGAGGTTAGAAATAACCTTGTATTAAGTTGTCAGGCCGTGCCGACAACGGAGAAAGTTATTGTTGATTTTGATGTATAAAAAATAACAGGTCAGGAATGCTGGGGAAAAGCCATTGTCGATGGCGACACTTCATCATTTTTTCCTTAAAATGTATTCGATATGAGCGACGAACAAATTAAGAATCTCGAAGAGTTATTTGAAGCGCGTATTGCACGTGATGAGAAGATCGAACCTAAGGATTGGATGCCCGAAAAGTATCGTAAAACCCATATTCGGCAAATTTCCCAACATGCACATTCTGAAATTATCGGAATGTTGCCCGAAGGGAACTGGATTACCAGAGCACCTTCATTGCGGCGTAAAGTGGCACTGCTGGCCAAAGTTCAGGATGAAGCAGGTCATGGCCTCTATTTATACAGCGCCTGTGAGACTTTGGGAATTTCAAGGGAGGAATTGTATGAACAATTGCATTCGGGCAAAGCCAAATACTCCAGTATTTTTAATTACCCAACCATTACCTGGGCAGATATGGGGGCTATTGGCTGGCTTGTGGACGGTGCAGCAATTATCAATCAAGTACCTTTGTGCAGTACCTCCTATGGGCCTTATGCCAGAGCAATGATCAGAGTATGTAAAGAGGAGAGTTTTCACCAACGTCAGGGTTTTGAGATTATGATGAAATTGGCTCAGGGAACACCGGAACAAAAGGAAATGGCACAGGATGCCCTAAATAGATGGTGGTGGCCCTCTTTAATGATGTTGGGGCCAACAGATGCCGAATCTGTACATACGGCCCAATCCATGAAATGGAAATTGAAGCGTAAAACCAATGACGAACTCCGGCAACAATTTATTGATCAAACGGTTCCTCAGGCAGATCTTATAGGACTTACGATTCCTGACCCGGATTTAAAATGGAACGAAGAAACAGGGCATTATGATTTTGGTGAAATTGACTGGGATGAGTTTTGGCAGGTGGTAAAAGGACATGGTCCATGCAATCGAGAGCGTATGAACGCCAGAGTAGGTGCATGGGAACGCGGAACCTGGGTAAGGGATGCCGCCATGGCCTATGCAGACAAGAAAGAAGCACGAAAATTAAAAGAAGTAATCTAAAAGCATTGGTATTGCATAATAGTGATTTTTATGAAAAAAAATTGGCCACTTTGGGAAGTATTTGTACGAAGTAAAAATGGACTGGAACACCGTCATTTTGGAAGTTTGCACGCGGCAGATGCCGAAATGGCTCTGGAAAATGCCAGGGATGTGTATACGCGAAGAAATGAAGGGGTAAGCATTTGGGTGGTAGAATCCAGTAATATTACGGCCTCCAATCCTGAAAATAATGGAGAGCTTTTTGAGCCAGCACAGGACAAGGTATACAGACACCCTACCTTTTATGATTTGCCCGATGAGGTAAAGCATATGTAAGACTCTTGAATATGAAGTTGAACATGAAATAAGAATGTCGATTTCAACTTCAACTTCGATTTCGAATTCAACTTTAATCTTAAGTGAAATGAAAGAAAATCTATATCAATATATCCTGGGAAT
Source organism: Spongiimicrobium salis (assembly GCF_043678055.1). Lineage (NCBI taxonomy): Bacteria > Pseudomonadati > Bacteroidota > Flavobacteriia > Flavobacteriales > Flavobacteriaceae > Spongiimicrobium > Spongiimicrobium salis. The sequence continues at coordinate 78,725 of NZ_JBHEQA010000004.1, read as the reverse complement.
AGCGGACAATAGCCTTATTTTGGGACAGCGTTTGGGCGAGTTATGCGGTCATGGCCCAAATTTGGAAACAGATATCGCCTGTACCAATATTTCTTTGGATCTTTTGGGGCAAACCCGCAGTTATTTTCAATATGCCGCAAAGGTGGCTGGGGGCGATGTCACGGAAGATAGTATCGCCTTTTTAAGAAAAGAACGGGAATATATCAACGTACTTTTAGTGGAACAGCCCAATACCGATTTCGGCTATACCATTGCGCGTCAGTTTTTATTTGATGCCTTTCATATTCTTTTTGTAAAAAGACTACAAGAAAGTAAGGACGAAGTATTGGCTGCAATTGCGAGAAAAGGAATAAAAGAAGTTAGTTATCATTATCGATTTTCATCGGATTGGATTAAGCGCTTGGGAGATGGTACGGAAGAAAGTCATTCCAGAATACAGCAGGCCATCAATGATTTGTGGACGTATACGGATGAATTTTTTCAAACGACTGAAGCCGAGGAAGCCATGATAACGGAAGGTATAGGGGTAGATGTCAAAGCACTAAAACAAGAGTATTATGCCAATGTCACTGCACTTTTGGAAGAAGCTACTTTGACTGTTCCCGAAAATCAATGGTTTCAAAAAGGAGGAAAAAAAGGAGTGCATACAGAGCATATGGGGTATTTGCTCAGCGATCTGCAATATATGCAGCGAACATATCCCAATATGGAATGGTAATGTTGATGTACGATGTCGGAAAAGGTATTTCGGCAGTATATCAATACGCATAAAATCTTAAGATTAAGATGAGGGGAATCACCGAAATAGATAGTGAACTCATCCCGATTCTGGAAAAAGTTTCAGACCCGGAGATTCCTGTATTGTCCATTATGGATATGGGTGTTGTGCGTGCAGCACAACAAGAAGGCGGTATTGTAAAGGTAAAGATAACCCCAACCTATAGTGGGTGTCCGGCAATGGATGTCATTGGAGATGATATTAAATCGGCTTTGGAAAATGAAGGCTATCAAGCCGAAGTAGAACTGGTACTTAGCCCGGCATGGACTACAGATTGGATTACGCCAAGAGGTCGTGCTGCCTTAGAGGAATACGGGATTGCAGCCCCCTTGGAAGAAGAGGCCGATAAAGCCGCCTTGTTGGGGAACAAAAAAATTGTAAAGTGCACCAACTGTGGTAGTGAGAATACGAGTTTAGTGAGTCAATTTGGTTCTACGGCATGTAAAGCCTTGTTCCAATGTGGGGATTGCCTGGAGCCTTTCGATTATTTTAAATGTTTGAAATAGAAATTAGAATAAAAAATATCCTTTTGCCGCGAGTGCAAGGGGGAAATTAAAGAACAATACCAATAGAAGAACAAGCATGAGTAGCAATACAATTCTCTTGAACATGGAACAGGGAGTAGCCACTATTAGTTTGAACAGACCAGAAGTGTTCAATAGTTTTAATAGAGAAATGGCCTTACGTTTACAAGAAACCTTAGATGCCTGTGAAGCCGACCCTGAAGTAAGGGCGATTGTCTTAACGGGGAATGGAAAAGCCTTTTGTGCAGGTCAAGATTTAAAGGAAGTGACGTCCCCGGATTTAAACCCAGGTTTCAAAAAGATATTGGAAGAACATTACAATCCAATTATCACTAGGATTCGCGCTATTTCCAAACCTATTATTGCCGCTGTGAATGGTGTGGCCGCAGGTGCGGGAGCCAATATTGCTTTGGCCTGTGATGTGGTCATTGCAGATGAGAAAGCCAGTTTTATTCAGGCGTTCAGTAAAATTGGATTGATTCCGGATAGTGGGGGGACTTTTTTCTTACCCCGACTTATTGGTTTTCAAAAGGCATCTGCCTTCATGCTTTTGGGAGATAAAATCAGTGCTCAAGAAGCCGAACGTCTTGGAATGATCTATACCTATGTTTCTTCTGAGGATTTTAAGGGTGCCGTTCAAAAATTAGCGCAAAAAATGGCCCAAATGCCTACCAAGGCTTTAGGAGCCATAAAACAAGTATTGAACGCTTCTATGACCAATACTTTGGAAGAACAATTGGCATTGGAATCCAAACATCAAATTGAAGCGGCACAAGGAGAGGATTATGCAGAAGGAGTTGCTGCATTTATAGCGAAAAGAAAACCGGAATTTAAAGGACGATAAAGTCGTAATGCTACGAATACTTCAAGTATTATGAATAAAGAAATACTATTAGCAGTTCACAACCGGATAAAGCCCTATATCCATAGAACACCAGTGTTAACATCAACCATACTGAACGATAAGGTCGGTGCCCAAGTATATTTTAAATGCGAGAATTTCCAGAAAATGGGGGCTTTTAAAATGCGTGGGGCGGCCAATGCCATTCTGTGTTTAACCGATGCACAACGACAAAAAGGGGTAGTGACCCATTCTTCGGGGAACTTTGCGCAGGCGGTTTCCCTAGCCGCCAAAAGTTTAGGAGTGAAAGCCTATATCGTCATGCCCGAAAATGCTCCTGAAGTAAAAAAAAATGCAGTAAAAGGATACGGCGGGGAAGTCATAGAATGTCCATCTACCATTGAAGATAGAGAACGTGTATCGGCAAAAATACAAAGCGAAAAAGGGGCTACTTTTCTACACCCATCCAATGATGATGAGGTAATTTATGGGCAGGGCACTGCGGCTATGGAACTTTTGGAAGAGCAAACCGCATTGGATTATATATTTACCCCTGTTGGTGGTGGTGGATTGTTGGCGGGAACAGCTTTGGCAGCATATTATTTTGCGGACAATTGTAAAGTAGTGGCAGGAGAGCCTTCGGAGGCAGATGATGCGTATCGTTCCTTGATTTCCGGAAAAATAGAGGTCAATGAAACCTCAAATACAATTGCAGATGGCCTGCGAACACATTTGGGAGATCGTAACTTTCCCACTATTCAGAAGCATGTGGAAAAAATAATTCGGGTAGAAGAGGAAGAAATTAAGTCGGCCATGAAGCTGATATGGGAACGTATGAAAATTGTGGTGGAACCCTCAAGTGCCGTGCCTTTTGCTGCTTTACTAAAGCATAAAGAGGCCTATAAAAATAAAAAAATAGGAATTGTGGTTTCCGGTGGAAATGTAGACTTGGCAAAATTGCCTTTTTAAGTCATGCCTTCAAACGACTTGATATCCTTGAAGAAAGAAAAAGAATAAGCATAGGGCTGTTTTGCCATAGGAATTAAAACAGCATCAACATACATTAAAATCTTAATTTTATAAATGACAGCGCGACAATCAATAATTAACAATGTAGGAATTATAGGTTCTGGAACCATGGGAAGCGGAATTGCTCAAGTGGCTGCCACGGCCGGATGTCATGTAAAGGTATACGATACCAATCAGGCAGCCTTGAACAAGAGTAAAGCCGCTTTGGAAAAAATATTATCTCGTTTAGTGGAAAAAGGACGTATTGATGCCGATGAGAAAGCTAGGATTCAAGGCAATATTGAATACGTTGGGGATTTAAAAGGCCTGGCAAATGCCGATTTGACTATTGAAGCTATTATTGAGAACCTTGATATTAAACAGAAGGTTTTTCGCGAATTGGAATCTTATGTCTCAGAGGATGCTATAATAGCTTCAAACACATCTTCCTTGTCCATCGCCTCTATTGCCGCAGCTTTAAAACGTCCTGAGCGTTGTGTGGGGATTCATTTTTTTAATCCGGCACCTTTGATGAAGTTGGTAGAAGTCATTCCTGCGATCCAAACATCACAGGAAGTATTGGATCTCTCTGTGCAAACTATTGCGGATTGGAAAAAAGTGGTGGCTATTGCAAAGGATACACCAGGGTTTATCGTGAATCGGGTAGCACGCCCTTTTTATGGGGAAGCCTTGCGCATATATGAGGAAGGGATAGCGAATTTTGTTACCATAGATCATGCCATGAAAAGCTTGGGTGGATTTCGAATGGGCCCCTTCGAGTTGATGGATTTTATTGGAAACGATGTAAACTATACGGTTACCGAAACGGTATTCACTGCCTTTTATTTTGATCCAAGATACAAACCGGCATTTACGCAGAAACGCTTTGCAGAAGCTGGTTATTTAGGTAGAAAGTCAGGTAGAGGTTATTATACTTATGATGAAAATGGCCGCATTGTCATTGATGAAAGTGAAACTTCCCAAGACAGTGCATTGCTGCAGGGTATTTTGGATCGTGTATTGGCAATGCTGATCAATGAAGCGGCCGATGCCCTATTTTTAAATATTGCTTCGGCAGCTGATATTGATAATGCCATGACAAAAGGGGTAAATTACCCCAAGGGATTATTGGCTTGGGCAAATGAAAAAGGAATCCCTTGGTGCGTTGCCACTTTGGATAAACTGTACGATGAATACCATGAAGATCGCTATCGCTGCAGTCCTTTATTGCGGAAAATGAAAGAGAAAGATTTAAGGTTTGAGGTTGGAGTATAGAGATATGGAGCAATCTAGATATTATTTCAAGTTTGAAGAATTAAAGGGTTTATTACGCAGGAGTAAGATGAAATTAACAGGCGTATGATAACGGGATTATCCAAAATGATTACCTCTTATAAAAATTATTCGAAAGGCAAAAACAGATGATTCAAAAACACAATAACTCAAATACTATATAGGATTGAATGGAGAAAAATAAATTTTTGTCACCAGACCGCATACCACATAAGATGCTAAGCCAAGATCCGTATAGTTCCTGGTTGGGAATGCGTATTTTGGAATGCGAATTGGGCCGATGCAAATTGGAGATGGTTATCCGAAAAGAAATGCTGAACAGTATGGGGAAGGCCCATGGTGGCATAACTTATGCTTTGGCCGATACTGCATTTGGTTTTGCAGCCAATACCCATGGGAAATATGCAGTATCCATTGAAACATCCATCAATCATATTGAGGCTTTGGAAGAGGGAGATGTGATCACGGCAGAATCTGTGATTGAAAAAGTAAAGCGCAAAGTAGGCTTTAACGTTATTGAAGTGAAGCGGGGTGAAGATTTGGTAGCCTTGTTCAAAGGAGTGGTATTTCGAACCAATAAGGACTGGGAAACTGAAGCATAAATGGCGGATTTTGTAAATAGAAACACAAAATTCATAGCAACACAAGAAAGTAGGAATAAAAACGACAGATAATAAAATCCATAAAGTGACAAGATGCAGATCGGCGTTATTTTATAGTTAAAAAGGTAAGATTTTGAAAGAAGCATATATTATTGACGGTGTTCGTACACCTATTGGAAATTACAAAGGGACCTTATCGGCAGTCCGAACAGATGATTTGGGCGCTATTGTGATCGCAGAATTGGTAAAGCGGAATCCGGGGATTCCCAAAGAAGCCTATGACGATGTGATCATGGGATGTGCCAATCAAGCAGGGGAGGATAATCGAAATGTTGCCCGTATGAGTCTTTTATTGGCCGGCTTACCGTTTACCGTACCGGGGGAAACCGTCAATCGCCTATGTAGCTCTGGTCTATCGGCCATTATTCATGCCAACAGGGCCATTAAAGCTGGAGATGGAGATCTGTTTATCTCTGGAGGTGTTGAAAATATGACAAGAGGACCTTACGTAATGGCGAAGCCCTCCACGGCATTTGGAGGAGATTCCAAAATGTACGATTCCACTTTTGGATGGCGTTTTATCAATCCAAAAATGCATGCATTGTATGGCACGGATGGTATGGGAAATACCGCGGAAAATCTAGTGGAGAAATTTGGAATTTCCAGAGAAGATCAAGATGCATTTGCGTATTGGAGTCAAATGAAGGCAACCAAAGCGCAGGAAAGTGGTCGCTTGGCTAAGGAAATCGTGACCGTGGAAATCCCGCAACGTAAAAAAGATCCCATTCAATTCGCTCAAGATGAATTTATAAAACCAGCTACATCCAAAGAAATTTTGGTAAAACTGCGTCCTGCCTTTAAGAAAGAAGGGGGAAGTGTCACAGCGGGGAATTCTTCTGGTTTGAATGACGGTGCTGCGGCAACAATTATTGCCTCTGCCGACGCGGTAAAGAAATATAACCTGACCCCAATGGCCAAGATTCTTAGTTCTGCCGTTGTTGGTGTTGAACCCCGAATCATGGGAATAGGGCCTGTGCAAGCTGCCAATAAAGCTTTGGAAAAAGCAGGGCTTACGATGGACGATATGGATGTCATAGAACTTAATGAAGCCTTTGCGGCTCAGGCGTTGGCCTGTACGCGTGCTTGGGGCTTGGCGGATGATGACCCAAGATTGAACCCCAATGGAGGAGCCATTGCCATAGGACACCCTTTAGGCGTTACTGGGGCAAGAATCTGCTATTCCGCAGCCTTGGAACTTCAAGAACAACAAAAGAAATATGCCTTAGTAACTATGTGCATTGGCGTAGGTCAAGGGTATGCGGCAATTATTGAACGCGTTTAATATTGAGAGGAGAGCTTATGAAAATACTGGTCATTGGAGGCAATGGGACCATTGGAAAGAAGGTGTCCGAGCGCTTATCCGAAAAACATGAACTCATTATAGCAGGAAGGAACTCAGGAGATGTCAAGGTAGACTTTTCTTCGGCATCTTCCATTGAAAAAATGTTTGAAAAAATAGGAAAAGTGGATGCCATTGTCGCTATTGCTGGAGATGCAAAATGGGATAAGTTTAAGAAGCTGTCCGAAGAAGATTTTTATATTGGTATTAAGAGTAAACTCATGGGACAGGTAAATGTTGTCCGTATTGGTCAGTCCTATCTAAATCCTGGAGGTTCTTTTACCTTATCAACAGGGATTTTGGCAGATGATCCTGTGGATATGACAACTAGTGCTGCTATGGTGAATGGGGGAATCCATAGTTTTGTGAAAGCAGTGGCGCTGGAATTGGAAAACAATATTCGCATCAATGCGGTCTGTGCCGATCTGGTGGAAGATGCCTATGAAAAGTACAAAGATTATTTTCCGGGAAATACACCCGTACCTATGCGCAAAGTAGTAGATGGCTATGTGAAATCCATTGAAGGAAAAATAACAGGGAGGATTCTTAGAATAATGGCTTAAAAAAGCATATATGAAAAAAATACAGCATTATGTGAACGGTCAATGGACCGAAGGAACAGAAGAAGGAGCACCAATTTACGATTCCATCACAGGGGAAGTAATCGGAAATATCGCTATTGAAGGATTGGATATTCCGGAGATATTGAATTATGGTCGCACTAAGGGAGGCGAGCTATTACGTAAAATGACATTTCAAGAGCGGGGAAATATGCTCAAAAAATTGGCCTTATATCTCACCAAGCGAAAAGCGGCATTTTATGAAGTCAGTTACCGAACAGGAGCCACCAAACTAGATAGCTGGATCGATATTGAAGGTGGCTTTGGGAATCTTTTTGCCAACGCTTCCCTTCGGAAACTTTTCCCTAATCAACCCTATGATGTAGAAGGGGAACCTATAGACCTTTCTAGGGGAGGGCGCTTTATGGCCCACCATATTATGGTGCCCAAAAAAGGCGTTGCAGTGCATATCAATGCCTTTAATTTTCCGGTGTGGGGAATGTTGGAGAAATGCGCGGTGAACTGGATGGCAGGAGTACCCGCTGTGGTATTGCCCGCTCCTTCATCTTCGTATTTGGCAGAAGCTGTGGCCAAAGAAATTATTGCTTCGGGAATTCTTCCGGAAGGTGCCTTACAGATCATCAATGGTACCGTTAGGACCATTTTGGACACTGTACAATCCCAAGATGTGGTTACTTTTACGGGTTCTGCTGCTACCGGACGTATTCTAAAAGCACACCCACAGTTGATACAGGAAGCGGTGCCATTTACGATGGAGGCTGACTCCTTGAATGCTTCCATTTTGGGAGAAGATGCCGCTCCGGGAACTCCTGAGTTTGATATTTTTGTGAAAGAAGTGCGTAAAGAAATGACCGTTAAATGTGGCCAAAAATGTACGGCCATAAGACGTATCATTGTTCCAGAGAAGTATATGGAAGATGTACAGATAGCACTGGGCAAACAATTGGATAAAGTAACTATTGGAGATCCTAGATTAAAAGAAGTCCGCATGGGCTCTTTGATTAGCAAACAACAAGTAGAGGCCGTACGTTTAAGTGTGACCGATATCGCTAAAGAAGCACAAATTGTATATGGAAGTTTGGACCGTATAGAGACGGTAGGCGCCGATGCGGAAAAAGGAGCTTTTATCAGTCCAATTTTATTGCGCGAAGACCATCCTTTTAAGAATACGATAGCTCACGAACGAGAAGCTTTTGGTCCGGTAAGTACCCTAATGCCCTATAAGAACCTCGAAGAAGCCATTACTTTGGCCCAAATGGGAAAAGGTTCATTGGTTTCCTCTATTGTAACCAATGACAATGCCATAGCAAAAGAATATGTGGTAAATGCAGCAAGCCATCACGGGCGTATTTTGGTCCTGAACCGGGAAAGTGCAAAAGAAAGTACCGGACATGGATCTCCGCTGCCCAATTTGGTGCATGGAGGTCCGGGACGTGCCGGAGGAGGTGAGGAAATGGGAGGTTTAAGGGGAATTAAGCACTACCTTCAACGTACCGCTGTGCAGGGGTCCCCAACCACCTTGACCGCCGTAACAGGAATATACCAGGCCAATAGTGCCTATACCGAAATAGATGAACATCCTTTTGCCTATCATTGGGAAGATATTCAAGCAGGAATGTCTTTAAAAACGCATAAGCGTACCATAACCGATGGAGATATCGTTAATTTTGCCAACCTGACCTGGGATCATTTTTATGCCCATACCGATATTACCTCCTTGGAGGGAAGTATTTTTGAAAAACGAACCGCGCACGGCTATTTTATTTTGGCGGCAGCTGCAGGATTGTTCGTATACCCGAACAAAGGACCTGTAGCCGCGAATTATGGTCTGGAAGATTGTCGTTTTTTACGCCCTATTTATCATAATGATACCGTCTATGTGCGCTTGACCTGTAAGCAAAAAGTAGATCGGGATGTGGCCAGTGCCGAGCACCCCAGTGGAATTGTAAAGTGGTTTGTTGAGGTCTTTGATGTGGAAGACGAATTGGTGGCGGTAGCTACCATTTTGACCATGGTCCAGAAAAAACAGACGACCTTTGTGGAAATGACCGCGGAAACCATTGCATCTTGCTTGGCTAAACTAACAACGGAAAATAAAGCACAATGGGGAACGCTAACACCTCAATTGATGTTGGAACACTTGGAGTTTAATTATAAAATCTGCGCCGGAGAAATTCAAGATTTTGAGATTGTAACGCCAGAAAAGATATTGGAAAAAGTACATAACACCTTGTACAATTATGAAAAAATGCCTCCGAATTATGAGTTTCCCTTGGCAGAAAAAAGTACAATGACCATTCCTAAACACCCTGATCTGGAAACGGCTAAAGCCGCTTTTTTGGAAGCGAGGGAAAGTTATTTGGCCTTTTTTAAGGAAAGGCCGGAGGCAATAGTGAAAAATGCCGTCTTTGGAGAATTGAACAAGTATGAGACCTATTTGTTGGAACGCAAGCATTTGAATCATCATTTTGAGCAATTTGGACTGCTTTAAAATCGATGTACATATTATTAAAAAAAATAAAACCTATTCAATACAATAAACGATTGGCGATTTTGGAAATTACAATGCTCAAAATCAATAATCAACAATCAAAAATAGAATCATGAGTGACCCCTACGTTAAACAGGAAATTGTAGATGGAATTGGATATATAGAATTTTTCCATCCAGCACATAATTCGTTGCCAGGCGATATTCTAGCGAAACTGGCTGCGACCATAACCGCAGCTGGAGAAAATGAAGAAATCAAAGTGATTGTCTTGAAGAGTGGTGGTGATCGTACGTTCTGTGCAGGAGCTAGTTTTAAAGAGTTAATTGCGATCAATGATGAAGACACAGGTCATGTTTTCTTTTCGGGTTTTGCCAATGTCATCAATGCTATGCGAAAATGCCCAAAATTTGTCATTGGGCGTATCCAAGGAAAAACCGTTGGAGGAGGTGTAGGATTGGCTGCTGCAACCGACTACTGTATGGCTTCTTCCTATGCTGCCATTAAATTAAGTGAACTTAATATTGGCATCGGTCCTTTTGTTGTCGGGCCGGCCGTGGAACGTAAATTAGGATTGAGCGGAATGTCGCAAATTGCCATAGATGCCAATAGCTTTTACCCTGCCGAATGGGCAAAGGCAAAAGGCCTATTTACGCAAGTATTTGAAGACACGGAAGCATTGGATACCGCTGTGCAACAATTTGCGGAAAACCTATGCAGTTATAACCCTGAGGCCATGGCAGAAATGAAAAAAATGTTTTGGAAAGGTACCGAAGATTGGGATACTTTATTATTGGAACGTGCAGGAATAAGCGGCCGCTTGGTACTTTCCAAATTCACCAAAGAAACATTGAAACGCTTTAAATAGATTTAAAGAACGGATCAGTCTACGTAAACAACACTGTTTCTGGGAATGATTACGCCTTGTTTCAGGATAACAGCATCCGTAGTGATGGCCCAGATGGTCGTATGTACGCGCATGAGTTTGTCGTTGCTATCTTTAAAATAAATATGAACTTTATTTTTAAGAAGATTGCCCAAGCGAGCAGCTCTATTTAAATAATGGGCTCTTAAAGCTTTCTTTTTAGGATTTTTAAGAACTTCCTTTTTTGAAAATTGTAAAGAGGGAATTTGTTCTTTTTGAACAATGCAGGATAAGGTTATATTTGTCATAATGATTTTTTTAAAGTAATATCATTTTAGTAGTGTATTTACGGCCAAAACTTACATTTTTATAAGAGTCTTCTATGTTTTTAACAATTTTTATAGATTTAATAAATATTTAAAGATGATATATAGTTTTAAAGGACATATTCCAGTGGTTCATGAAAGTAGTTTTGTGCATCCCTTGGCTGCAGTAACAGGGAATGTGATTATCGGAAAAAACTGTTATATAGGCCCTGGGGCGGCAATACGCGGGGATTGGGGGGAGATTGTTCTTAAAGATGGTGTCAATGTTCAAGAAAATTGCACGGTACATATGTTCCCGGGAAAATCCATAGTGTTGGAAGAAGGGGCGCATGTAGGTCATGGCGCCGTAATCCACGGTGCTAATTTAGGTCCTAATTGCCTTATAGGAATGAATACGGTTGTCATGGATGGTGCACATATTGGGGCCGAGAGTATTGTGGGAGCCATGGCGTTTATCAAAGCAGAAACCATAATTCCCAAGCGGAGCCTAGTGGTGGGAAATCCGGCAAAAGTAATTAAAGAGGTTTCGGACGATATGATTGCTTGGAAAACTGCCGGGACAGCATTGTACCAGCAATTGCCCAAGGATTGTCATGAAAGTTTAAAAGAAGTGGATCCTTTACGTGAGATACCCAAAAACAGACCTATCCAGGAAGATTTTTATAAGACCCTCCAAGAAATAAAACGCAAGGAACACTAAGGCTTAAAGATGTTCTAGGTGACTTAAATCAATTTCATTGCTTTCTTTTCCCGTAGAAAGCGTAATTAGACTCTGCACATTCCCCAAATATGGAATTAAGGTTAGTTTGGTGATAATGAATTTTTCGTAAGACTCAATATCCTCTACCAAAAGCTTTAATAAATAATCAAAAGTACCACTTACCCGATGACATGCCACGACTTCAGGAAAGTCGTTGACTTGCTTTACAAATTTTTCCAAAAAACTACGGGTATGGCCTTGCAGGGTGATGGCCACAAACACCGTCTGTTTTAGGCCTAATTTTTTAGGGTTTAAGCGAGCGGAATACCCTTCAATATAACCTTCCCGTTCCAGTTTTTTGATGCGCTCAAAAACAGGAGTTGTAGAGAGGTTCAATTCTTCGGATAGGCTCTTGACCGTCCTATTGGAATTTTGTTGCAGCGATTGTAAAATTCGGATGTCTACAGCATCAAGTTTCATTCTAGTTGATTTGCAGTTTTATACTGTTGTTTGAGTAAAAATAAAGAATAAAAATGTATTATTTAATAAAAAAATAGTGTTTTATACTATTTTTAAAACCTGAACCAGTGTAATTCTATTTTTTTCCTTTTCATAATCGTATTTTTGAGGGTTAAAAAAATAAAAACAATGGCGGAAATTCCGTTTGTAATGCCCAAAATGGGAGAAAGTATTACCGAAGGAACCATTTTAACATGGTTGGTCGGTGAAGGGGAGTCCTTTCAAGAAGGGGATATTCTGGTAGAGGTAGCTACAGATAAGGTAGATAATGAAGTACCTGCTCCTGCCGCTGGAACCTTACTCAAAATAATCGCTCAAGAAAAAGAGGTTATCCCTGTAGGAAATACGATTGCGATGCTGGAACTCCTGGAAGAGGGAAAAGTGGAAACAGCGGTCAAAGCGCCTGGAGAATCGGGTAAGGAAAGGGTTGAGCCTCCTAAAAAAGTGGCAGCCTCTAAGAAGGCTAAGGTCACAAAGCCGCTTCAAGTAGGACGTCAGAATAACAATACCTTCTTTTCACCCTTAATCGTGGAAATTGCAAAGGAACAACACATTAGTTTTGAGGAATTGGCACGTATTCCTGCAACCGGAAATGAAGGTCGTTTGCGTAAGAGCGACCTTTATGCCTATTTGGAAGAAGGAAGGCCCTATCAATTTGTGCAGCCTGAGGTTGTACCGGACCCCACAGCCTATCGTATCCCACAATTGAATTTGGATAAAGGGAATGGGAAGCGAGTAAAAATGGATCGTATGCGGCAAATGATAGCCGATCATATGGTGTATTCCAAACATACCTCTCCCCATGTTACTGCCTATGTTGAGGCCGATTTAACGGAAATGGTGCAATGGCGGAATGAAAATAAAGTGGCATTTCAAGAAAAATATGGCGAAAAACTCACTTTTACGCCCCTGTTTGTAGAAGCCGTGTCCAAGGCAGTGTTGGATTTTCCAAATATCAATGCCTCCGTAGATGGAGATACAGTGATCCTAAAAGAAGATATCAATATTGGAATGGCCGCAGCCCTGCCCAGTGGCAATTTAATAGTTCCCGTAGTAAAAAATGCGGACCAAAAAGGATTGGATGTCCTTGCTGCCGAGGTAAATTCTTTATCCTCAAAGGCAAGGGATAATAAACTTAATGCCGATGATATTAAAGGAAGTACGTTCACCATTTCCAATGTGGGTACTTTTGGAAGCCTCATGGGAACGCCGATCATCAATCAACCAGAAGTAGCCATCCTAGCCTTGGGGATTATCAAAAAACGCGCAGAAGTCATTACCACTGAAAAAGGAGATGAAATCGCGATTCGCAGCATGATGTACCTTTCCCTTTCCTTTGACCATCGCGTCGTAGATGGATATTTGGGAGGTTCTTTCCTGAAAAGAGTAGCCGATTATTTAGAACAGTTTAATACCACTAGAGAAATATAATAGACGCTTCTATAGGAGCTTAAAATATACGATATGTCACACACGATAAAAATCAACAAAATAAAAGAATCCAAAGTAAGTCAGTTGGATTTTAATAATATCCCTTTGGGAACCACCTTTACCGATCATATGTTTGTCTGTGATTTTGAGGATGGTGCTTGGCGCAATGCCCGAATTGAACCCTTGGCTGCTATTGCAACACATCCTGCGGCAATGGCCTTACATTATGGACAAGCAATTTTTGAAGGAATGAAAGCGACTATGGGAAGTCATGGAAAGCCCTTGTTGTTTCGTCCAGAGAAAAATGCGGCGCGTTTAAATTTAAGCGCGGACCGTATGGGAATGCCTGAATTTCCAGAAGAACTTTTTCTTGAAGGGTTGAAACAATTGGTAGCTCTGGACAGTCAGTGGATTCCTCCTATGGAAGGTAGTGCGCTGTATTTAAGGCCTTTTATCTATGCCGATGAAGCATTCATTGGAATGCGTGCGGCCACACATTATAAATTTATCATCATTGCTTCTCCTTCAGCACCCTTGTTTACAAAGCCCATACGCTTGTACGCAGAGACCAAGTATATCCGTGCCGTAGAAGGAGGTACTGGGGAAGCTAAAGCAGCTGGAAATTACGCTGCGGCGATACGTCCCACGGAAATTGCAAAAGCAAAAGGGTATGATCAAGTGTTGTGGTTAGATGCACATGATTTTAATTATATCCAGGAAGTAGGAACGATGAATATCTTTTTTAAGATCAATGGGGCCTTCATTACACCTAGCTTGGATGGGGCCATCTTACATGGCATTACACGATTGAGTGTTATAGAATTATTGCGATCAAAAGGATATGAGGTTACGGAACGCCCCATTACCATTGAGGAAATTATTACAGCTTCTGGCAATGGTACCTTAGAAGAGGCTTTTGGAACAGGGACCGCTGTAGGTATTGCCATGATACAGGAAATTGGATATAAAGAGGAGATTATCCCGGTATCTGATGAAAATCCGGTAGGACAAATGGTGTTGGATACCATCAATGGGGTACGCGCAGGAAAAATTGAAGATACTTTGGGGTGGATGGTTCAAGTAGAGGAGATTGAAAATTTGGCTTCGTCGCACTAATCAATAACACAGAAAGTAGCTCCTGTTCAAGGTAAAATATATGGATAAGAACATTCTTAAAAAAGGATTTGCAAATTTGTGTACGGCAAAGGCACTGACCGAGTTATACGAAGCAAACTTTAAACAAGTGTCAAAATATGTACATGCCACTTCTAGGGGGCATGAAGCGATACAAACTGCCCTGGGACTTCAGCTGAAACCTCAGGATTATGCTTTTCCATATTATAGGGACGATGCCATGCTGTTAGGGTTTGGAGTACAGCCCTATGAACTTATGTTACAGCTCCTCGCTAAAAAGGAGGATCCTTTTTCCGGAGGACGCACCTATTATTCCCATCCTAGTTTACGGGATGCGGATAAACCCAAGATTCCGCATCAATCCTCGGCAACAGGAATGCAGGCTATCCCTGCAACTGGAGTGGCCATGGGAATGCAATATTTGGAACTACAAGACCTTCCGAATACGATATTGAATGGAAAAGAAGGAACGGAAAAGCCTATTGCCGTATGTTCTTTGGGAGATGCTTCGGTTACCGAAGGAGAAATTGCGGAAGCTTTTCAAATGGCCGCTTTGAAACAATTGCCCATTTTGTATTTGGTACAGGACAATGGTTGGGATATTTCTGCCAATGCCGCGGAAACCAGAGCACAAAATGCCTATGAGTATGCAGCTGGATTTCATGGATTAGAGGCTATTTCCATTGATGGGGCCAATTTTACGGAGAGCTATAAGGCACTCGAAAAAGTAATAAAAACAATGCGGGAAGAACGTCGCCCGTTTTTGGTACATGCAAAAGTACCGCTGTTGAATCACCATACTTCAGGCGTTCGTATGGAATGGTATCGGGACGATTTGGAAGAGGCGCGCAGCCGAGATCCCTATCCCGTATTAAAACAGCAACTGGCCGATGCCGGTTTTTCCGATGGGGAAATCAATGCTATTGAAAAAGAAGCAGTAACCAAGGTACATTCTGATTTTGAACGTGCCTTGGAAGCTGAAGATCCCCGTCCCGAAGACCTTTTTACCCATGATTTTGCACCTACGCCCATTACCCAAGAGGTAGGGGAGCGCAGTCCTAAAGGAGCGGAAAAAGTAGTGATGGTAGATTGCGCGCTTTTTGCTATTGAGGAATTGATGAAAAAACACAAGGAATGTTTGCTCTACGGACAAGATGTAGGGGGCAGATTGGGAGGTGTTTTTAGAGAGGCGGCAACTTTGGCACAGAAATTTGGAGACGACCGCGTTTTTAACACCCCTATACAAGAAGCATTTATTGTAGGTTCTACCGTTGGAATGAGTGCTGTTGGGTTAAAGCCTATTGTGGAAGTCCAGTTTGCCGATTATATCTGGCCGGGACTCAATCAACTTTTTACCGAGGTGAGTCGTAGTTGCTATCTGACCAATGGAAAATGGCCGGTGTCCATGATTCTGCGAGTTCCCATTGGAGCCTATGGGAGTGGAGGTCCCTATCATTCTTCATCTGTGGAGAGTGTCATTACTAATATCCGGGGGATTAAGATTGCATACCCCAGCAATGGAGCCGATTTAAAAGGCTTAATGAAAGCAGCCTATTATGACCCTAATCCTGTGGTTATTTTAGAGCATAAAGGCTTGTATTGGAGTAAAGTGCCTGGAACCAAAGGAGCTACTTCGGTAGAGCCTGCCGAAGATTACGCATTACCTTTTGGCAAAGCCAATGTGCTCCAAGAGATATGGAAACAAGAGGATGAAGAAACCTTGACTATTGTGAGTTATGGTATGGGCGTGCACTGGGCGATGAACGCGACCAAGGGAATGCGAGATCGTGTAGAAGTGATCGATTTACGCACATTGTATCCTTTGGATGAGGCCACCGTCATGAGTTCGGTGAAGAAAACAGGAAAATGTCTGGTGGTTACGGAAGAACCTTCCAATAATAGTTTTGCAAGAGCCTTATCCGGAAAGATTCAGGAGGAATGCTTCCGATATTTGGATGGTCCGGTGATGACCTTGGGAAGTGAAAATATGCCAGCAATTCCTTTAAATAGTACCTTGGAACAAACTATGATTCCATCTACGGAAAAAGTGAAAGAGAAAATCTTGGAAGTATTGGCGTATTAAGAAAGATTTTTTAGAGATAGGGGATAGATACCTATCTGTTCGAGTATTGTCAAGTAACCTATAGTACAATATACAAAGACAAAAAAAGCGATTCTCAAAGAATCGCTTTTTTTGTCTTATTTCAAGTGTAGTTCTTAATTTGCTGCTACGGTAGGGGGATACGCCTTTAGAATCTGTGATACAAATTGTTTAATACGCGCTTCTTTTTTCTCAATATTAGCGGTATTGTTCAATGTACCTACACCTCTTCCTTGCCATACCAATTCCTTTTTGTTGGCATCGATCAAATCAATGAACAAAGAACCCTCCGTACGTACACTTACATTATTGCCAAATCCATATCCAAAGCCACCATACCCAAATCCGCCATATCCGAATCTGCCAAAGCCACCAAATCTACCAAAGCCAAATGGTCCAAAACCGAATCCAGCATTGTTGTATACATCCACTTGTTCTCTTTCGTTGGTGAAAATACTGATCAAAACATCGGGTTTATTGGATTTTGAAAAACCCCTAGAAGTCATTTCCGCATCTATAGCATTTAAAATCCTTTTCTTGTCCAAATCGGAGATTTGAGCTTTGTCTATCCCAGTTTTGTAGTACGCATAGGTCTTATATTCGCCAAAATTGGCTTCTTTATCATAATCGGACAATACACGCACAGAGGAACAAGAGCTTAAAAATAATAGGACAAGTACCGGAAGTGCTAAAAGTTTTATTTTTTTCATAACAAATTATTTTTTGGAATTAAACTAGTTTTGAACGTCTATAGAAAAGCATCAACAATCATGCCGAAAACCTTATATATCGGTGCATTTGCCAATAATCCATATCCGTATTTCACCGACTATTGGTTTTGGGGTCATATCCATAAGGACAGTGCCTGCATCCACTCTCGCAGCAATAACCTCGTTTAAGATGAAATTTCTCCGTAAATACCTTATAACCTTCCTCCGAAAGATAGAAATCGCCCTCTTCTAGAGGAATAATCTTTTTCATGCAAGTAAAAATAAAGCATTTTTCATAAAAAATCGTCAGTTTTACCGCTTTTAACCGTACTTATTATACAGGAAATGGAGCTTATCCTAGGCTAACATTTATGAGGATATCAGAAAATAAGTACAAAAATTATTTTTAATTTTAACAATTAAATGTACTTGGCTTCGTTTAAAGGGATGAAATGATTGTAATATTTAGACATTTTTTTTACAAGAATTATGTAGGCCTATCACTTTGGCCCTTTATCATTCTAAAAGATATCCAGTTAAAGGACGATGAGGTTTTGATCAATCATGAAAGGATTCATTTAAAACAACAACAAGAACTCTTTATTCTTCCTTTCTATCTTTTTTATCTCACGGAATGGATTCTTCGATCGATCTTTTATTTCGATAGTTATAAGGCGTATCAAAATATTAGTTTTGAACGTGAAGCCTATCATAATGAAAAGAACATGGATTACCTTAAAGAACGGAAAATCTTCAGCTTTATTAAATATCTTTGATTTTGAAAAGATGAAGGCTTGAACCTGATAAACCAAAACGTACAACTTCCTATTTTAGCAGAAAAACAGGTAGCGCTCCAGATCAAACGCGAAGACCTGATTCACCCTTTGATTTCTGGCAATAAAT
Organism: Spongiimicrobium salis; assembly: GCF_043678055.1. Lineage (NCBI taxonomy): Bacteria > Pseudomonadati > Bacteroidota > Flavobacteriia > Flavobacteriales > Flavobacteriaceae > Spongiimicrobium > Spongiimicrobium salis. Next base: position 60,522 of record NZ_JBHEQA010000004.1, on the reverse strand, counting down.
ATAGAAAACTGAAGTACAATATAGCCGCAGCCCAAACTGCCGGAAAGAAAACCTTGCTGACTTTTGGAGGAGCATATTCCAATCATATCGCTGCTACTGCCTATGCAGGAAAACTACATCAATTACATACCATTGGTATTATTAGGGGAGAAGAATTGGAATTTAAATGGAAAGATAATCCAACACTGCGTTTGGCTTCGGAACATGGAATGCGCTTTAAGTTCGTTGATAGAAAAACCTATCGGAATAAGGAGGATAGTTCCTTTTTAGAAGATTTAGGCATGGAATTTGGAGATTTCTATCAGCTCCCCGAAGGAGGAACCAATGCCTTAGCGGTCAAGGGCTGTGAAGAAATATTGAATGTAGAAGATCATACTTTTGATATCATTGCTACTAGTGTGGGTACGGGGGGAACCTTATCGGGAATCATAAATGCAGCGAAAGACGGTCAAAAAGTTTTAGGCTTCCCAGCTTTAAAAGGTGATTTTTTAAAGGAAGATATTTGTAAATTTGTTCGTAAGGACAATTGGGAGTTATGCACATCGTATCATTTTGGGGGATATGCAAAAGTCACTCCAGACCTTATTAGGTTTATTAATGATTTTAAAAAGCAGACCCAGATTCCATTAGATCCCATTTATACAGGAAAAATGGTGTATGGGATTTTGGATATGATCAAGCATGATTATTTTAAACCTCAAACGAAGGTTTTGGTCATCCATACAGGAGGTTTGCAAGGTATAGCGGGAATGAATAGGATATTGGCACAGAAGAAAATGCCATTGCTCCATTGAAATAGCAAACATATTAAGCACTATAAATGAAGAAATCTATTGGGATATTAATTGTACTCAGTATTTTTTTTACCGGATGCGGTTCTAAAAGGAGGGCAGCCACTTTGGCGAAGGCCCGAAAAAAATACGAAGTCGTGGAAAAAAAGCCAAGGTTGGAGTTGGCCAAAAATGAAAAAGGAGAGACCTATCCTTTACCAAAAGATTCCGGGAAATTCGTTGAGTTTCCTATTGCTTCGGTCGAAGAATATATAGATACCTTTTCAGAAATTGCCCAATCAGAAATGAAATCCTATGGCATTCCTGCCAGTATTACCTTGGCACAAGGAATATTGGAAAGTGGTTTTGGACGAAGTACACTTACGCGAAAAACCAATAACCACTTTGGGATTAAGTGCCATAAAGGCTGGACCGGGGAATACGAATTGCACGATGATGATCGTAAAGGGGAATGTTTTAGGAAATACAACCATCCCATATATTCCTTTAGAGATCATAGCACCTTTTTATCGACACGCTCGCGATATGCTTTTCTTTTTGAATATCGAAAAGATGACTATAAAAGATGGGCAAAAGGCTTACGCCAGGCTGGCTATGCCACGGATAAACGGTATCCTCAAAAACTGATCGCATTCATTGAGAAGTACGAGTTGTACAAATATGATAAAGAAGTATTGCGCGATAAAAATTTTGTAGTGAAAGCACCCAAAAAGGAATATGCCTATGCTACGCATATTGTGGCCAAGGGAGATACCTTATATTCCCTTTCCAGAAAATACTTCATTTCTGTTCCGGAACTGAAAGAATTGAACAACCTTAAGAATAATGATCTTGCTATAGGACAGGAATTGATCATTAAATCTGAAAATAAGAAAAAATAAGCATGATTTATCAAAGAAGTAGCGCCCTCTTTGCAGCGGCGAAAACCTATATTCCAGGTGGGGTGAATTCCCCTGTACGGGCATTTAAGGCAGTAGGGGGAGACCCTATTTTCGTAAAAGAGGCCAAAGGCGCGTATTTATATGATGAGGATGGAAACCGTTTGATCGATTATATCGCTTCTTGGGGGCCTCTGATTTTAGGGCATGCCCATGAACCTGTAATCAATGCCGTCATCGAAAAGGCTAAAAAAGGAACTTCCTTTGGAATGCCTACCGAAATTGAGACCGAACTGGCGAAATTGGCCGTTTCCATGGTGCCGAATATCGATAAGATCCGTTTTGTGAATAGTGGTACCGAAGCTTGTATGAGTGCAGTCCGATTGGCCCGGGGATTTACCGGAAAAGATAAGATCATCAAATTCGCAGGTTGTTACCACGGGCATTCCGATTCTTTTTTGATACAGGCAGGGAGTGGTGCGGTAACTTTTGGAAGCCCCAATAGCCCTGGAGTAACCCAAGGAACGGCTAAGGATACCTTATTGGCCAAATACAACGACCTAGAGGGAGTCAAAGCATTGGTGTCGGCAAATAAAGAAGAGATAGCCGCCATTATCATAGAACCTATTGCTGGGAATATGGGCTGTATTATTCCAACGGACGAATTCATGCATGGACTTCGTAAGGTGTGCTCGGAAGAAGGGATTTTATTGATTTTTGATGAAGTAATGACAGGATTCCGACTGGCAAAAGGAGGCGCTCAGGAGGTCTTGGGCATTGCTGCGGATATTGTCACTTTTGGGAAAGTGATCGGAGGCGGATTGCCCGTAGGGGCTTTTGCCGCAAGAGCCGAAATTATGAATCATTTGGCACCCGACGGACCGGTATACCAAGCAGGAACCTTAAGCGGGAATCCTTTGGCGATGAGTGCGGGTCTTGCCATGTTGACCGAATTGAACAATAACGCTGGGATATTTAGCAGTTTGGCAGAAAAAACGGCTTATTTGCATCAAGGAATAGCAGAGGTACTGGAGCGTAAAAGTGTTGTACATCAAATCAATAGATATGGTTCTATGATTTCAGTCCATTTTACAGAGGACCCAGTCATTGATTTCGATACGGCGGCCAAAGGAAATAATGATATGTTTAAGAAGTATTTTCACGGGATGTTGGATCAAGGGGTATATCTCCCTCCAAGTGCTTTTGAAAGTTACTTTTTAAACGATGCCTTGTCTTATGCCGATTTGGATGAGACCATAGCAGCTGTAGATACTATTTTTTAGTGGTGCAAAAGCAAAAAAAAGCGCTGTAGATCATCTACAGCGCTTTTTTTGTTTTTCAAAGAAATTAGTTCCGTATAACTTTATACGTATTCAATTCGGTAGAGGTCTGTACATATAGGATATAGATACCTTGGGACAAATTGGCCATATCTACGGTCACTTGGCCATTGTTTATCTCGTAAACTTTAGCTTCCACTTGAATCCCGCTCAAGGTAAATATGGATACTTGTAAAGTGGTTTCCGCACCGCCATCCAAAGTAATGACCAATTCATTACGATCTGGATTTATAGGATTAGGTGAAATTTGCATGCCGGGTTTAAGAATAAAGCTTTCTTCATAGACTTCATCACATGCTCGTCCTGTAGTTACCATTAATGTATTGAGTGCTTGGGTCAAGGGAATGCTAAAGGTATTTTCCGTGGTCGTGAATACCTCCTCATTTAAGGTAATGGTATACGAAGTATTTCCGACCAAAGACAAATTCAACATATTTTCCGAAACTTGGATATCCGTATTTACACTAAAGGGTTCTGGAGTTGCGATCACCACCTCAAAGCAAGCTTCGTAATTGGGCAATTCCGCTGCGGTAAAACATAAAGCATACGTGCCTATTTCAAGATTTTCAAAAGAAGTCGTAGTATTAAAGTTTTTAGAGGTTGAAATTCCATCCGTCGTTAGAATTACGGTATAATTTCTATTTTCCAGTGCAGAGATATTGATGGTGCCTCCATCACAGAAGGAACTACTACTGATTTCATAGTTGGTGTCGGCAATGGTGTCTTCACAACCTGCTGCATCCACGTCGGTACCCAGCGGGGTAGCAGGGCATTGGTCTTCCGTATTGGAAACACCATCCCCATCGCTATCTGAATCACAAACATCTCCTATGCCATCATTATCAAAATCGGCTTGATCGGTATTGGCGGTTAAGGGGCAATTATCAATAGCATTCGGAACAGTATCCCCATCAATATCGGTATCACAAATATCACCAATCCCATCGCCATCGGCATCTGCCTGATCAGCATTAGCAACCATGGGACAGTTATCTACGGCATTGGCAATCCCATCATTATCATCATCGTCATCACATACATCCCCAATATTATCATTATCCCGGTCCTCCTGATTTGGATTTGCTGTAGTAGGACAATTATCCGTAGCATTTGGAATCCCATCGCCATCATCGTCATTGGGATCTTCACATACATCCCCAATACCGTCATTATCGCTATCTGCCTGGTTTGTATTTGGAGTCAAAGGGCAATTGTCATTAATATCCAAAATGGTATCATTATCGTCGTCATCGTCACATACATCGCCAATACCATCATTATCGGTATCCAATTGATCTACGTTGGCAATCAAGGGGCAGTTGTCATCAACATCGAGAATAGTATCATTGTCGTCGTCCTCGTCATCGATTAAAGAACCCTCAACCACTAAGTTGTCCAATACCACACCTTCTTGGTTGATAAAGGCGTCCGAATGAAATACAAAGCGAAAAAGAATATTGTTTGCCTGTCTTAGGTCGGTCTCCGTACCCGCATTGGCCGTAAAGTCATAAGCGTATTCCGTAAGTTGCGTTTGGGTACCTGTCCATTGCCCTCCCGGACAATTTTGGCAATCGTTGGAAACCCCGGAACTGGCATTGGTTCTATTGCTGTTGTACCAATTGGGTAAACTGTTGTTGGTGCCCAAAAGATTCCAACTTTCACCTTCATTCACGGAATATTGTACATAAACAATATCAAAATTCTGTTCAAGATCATAGGCCATGCTAAATTTTAACACGGGAGAAGCGATGCTGGATAGGTCATAACAATTTGTGGTTAAATACGCCAATTGATCTACCCCGTGCTGCCCGCTGAGAACAGTACCATAAACTTGAGTCCCTGATACAGCATCATTTAATCGGGTTCCGGAAGGAACACCTCTTTCCCAGGTTGGAGTTCCTCCATTGGCATTTGTTGCAATGAGTGCGTCATCTTCACTTTCAAAGGTATTCACTGTTCCTGGAATACCGGCTCTATTGGAAAAAAAGGCTTGGGTAATGGTATTGTTGTTTGGAAGGTCATCACTGGCAATCTCTGCAATGAACTCTATACTGGAATCTCCAATACTCTGTAATGAAACCGGAGGTAGACTTACGGTAATGGTTTCATCGGGAGCTATAGTGTTTGGAAAAGACTGTGTTTGCTGCGCCTCCTGATTTAACTTATATAAAATATCAAAGCCCGAAATGGGATTAACACCTCCATTTTTAACTTGAACTGTGGCATTGAGGGTACCGCATATCAAGCTTCCGGCTTCCGGACTTGCGCTGACCAATTGAATATCGTTATCGGGTGTTTGTACGGCAAATTGGCCCGAAATAGAGAATTGACCAATAGAAGCGTAATCGGAATATCCATTGTCTACATTGCCGCTGCCTACACCTTGAATTTCTATGTAATATAATCCTGCTGTTAAGTTTGTTGAGATTTCGGCCCCTAAACCTGTTGGATTGCTCAAGGCCACTTCAATGCCATTTTCATCTAAAATACGGGCTTGAATATCCAAATTGGGATGTTCCTCATGTGGACTAAAGGTTAAGGAAGCTGGTCCTGATAGGGAGAGAAAGGAAAATACATCAATATCGTTCCGATCGGCGATAATACCCGTATTCTGTTCTGGATCGATATTACCTCCTAGATCGGCAACAATAGGAGTTGAATTGTTGATGTCATTCCCGTGTTCATCGGAAACAAAACCAAAGTTATTTCGTCCTCCACCAATGATTTGGAGATCATCTTCATCATTGGAAGCATTGGCATATTCTCCAAGGCTCCATTGTGCTACAGGTCTGGATAAACTGAAGCCCATGATCGGGGCCCAATTTCCATGCCCTTGATAATATTCTGTGCTTCCACGGCCATCGTGATTTAATCCCATGGTATGTCCCACTTCATGGGAACCGGTATCTCCAGCGTCTTTGGCATTTCGGATATTGTACACCCAACATGGATTGTCCGCATTGGAGGAAAAAGAATTTAAGAAAGCTACGCCTCCAGAATCTGGGGCTGCCGTAGTGGTAGGTGTAAAAATACACATCATTCTTTGGTTTCTGGGAGTAGCTTCATAGATGGCGCGATCCGTAACGATGTTGACATCAAAAGGGCTGAAATCTTCAGCCATAATCTCCCATGTCTCTATAATTTCCTCATCTGAAAAGCCGGCCGAAGCTGCATTGATCGTATTTCCGTTGTCCCAGTTAGACCCTGTAACTACTTCTCCGTCAAAATCCAAATAGACCACAGCAGATGCACTGGGTCTACTTTGTAATTCGGATGCATTCATACGCTGGGTTAAAGTACTGCTGCGTTTTTTGGAAGGTTGAAAAGTACCTTCATGATGCTCAAAACCAATACAAAGTACATCGTGGATATTAATTTCTTTGGCATATACCCTTTGGTCTTCAGTAGTGAAGATTTCATAGGCCTTTTGGGAGTCACGTTCAATCAGTCGGCCATTAATGGTAGTATTGGTTCGCAAGAGGCTAAAAGAAGAGTTTCTATTCCCGTTCAAAGTTCCGATATAAGAAACTCCACGTCCCTCTTGACGCTCTAAGTTTACCTCTAATGTTAGGGTTTTGGTAGCACTTAATTTAATGGACATCTTGTCTGTGCCGGTATTGTTTTTTTGGGTAGTACCCAATTGATTTATAAAGGAGGTTGCATTTTCAGCAATCACTACAGGTCTGCTGTTTTGATTTTGTGCCTGAATACGGCTTGGATTAAAAAAAAATGCGAGTAGGGCAATAGGAATGAAACGAAGAATTTTCATAGCAGTAGGTTAGGGACTTGGGTTAACACTTTTCATCAAAACGAAGTACCATCTTGTATTGTTGATTTGGGATGATGGTGCTGCAGATTGATGGATCCGAAAAACATAACGGAATTCTCATCATTTTATTGGATATGGGAACGGTATTACAACGAAAGGATAATGTTGTATTATTTGAGTTGTGCTGCAATAAAGGGAAAAAATAGCATACGCTCTAGGGAGCGGGCCGTTAAGGGCAAGATTTTTTTTCCTTTTCTTAACATAACCCTTCATGAAATCTACGATTCTTAAACCTATTGTAATATAGCACTAACGCTAAAGGTACTTGGCTTTTCTAGTTTTAAATGTTTAAAACTAAAAACCAATGGAAGAAAGAAAAATATTAACAAGAAGGTCATTTTTGGCCAAATCCGTGATTGCCTCTGGTGGTATTATCTTAAGTTCGCATATAGTGGCTTGTGTTCGTGATTTTGAGGGTGATGCAGATGCACCAGATAGCGTCCCGAGATTTTTACACGGTGTAGGGAGTTTTGACCCAACGGCAAATGCTGTAATTATATGGACCCGATTTACTCCTATAGAAACGGAAGTGAGTGAATCTATACGAATTAGATGGCAGGTAGCCGAGGATGAAGGGTTTTCGGCCATAGTAAAGGAAGGCACTGAAATTGCATCTATGATCAATGATTTTACTATTGCCAAGGATGTTACCCGATTACCTTCCAAGGGGAAGTTCTATTATAGATTCCTTCAGGAAGAATTGAATGAGACTTCTGTAGTTGGCGAGACCATTACACTACCTAATTCGGGAGATGTAGTCGATAGCGTAAAATTGGCCGTATGTTCTTGCTCAAATTATCCAGCGGGCCTTTTTAATGTATACGATGCTATGGCCAATAGCGAAGCAGATGTCATTGTGCATTTAGGAGATTATATTTACGAATATGAAGAAGGGGGATTTGGAACTAATGAAAATACAGTTCCGCTGGGACGTGTTCATGATCCGAGTACTGAAATTTTGAGTTTGGAGGATTATCGTTTGCGATATCGACAGTATCGATCGGATGAAGCACTTCAATTGGCACACCAGAAAAAACCTTTCATTGCTGTTTGGGATGATCATGAATTGACGAACGATGCTTATATAGATGGAGCGGAGAATCATGATTCTTCGGAAGGATCCTTTCAGGCAAGGAGACAGCGTGCGGTTCAGGTGTACAATGAATACATGCCTTTTCGATCAAATAGTAGTGAAATTATCTACCGAAACTTTGAATTTGGAAACTTGGTCAATCTGGTCATGTTGGATACGAGGATTATTGCCAGAGATCAGCAGTTGAGTTTTAACGACTTTTTTACTGCCGCAGGTTTTGATTTTGCGGCCTTTGAGACGGCTCTATTAAATCCTGAAAGAAATTTATTGGGACCAACACAGCTATCCTGGGCAAGAAATGCTGTTGCGGGAAGCAGTGCTCAATGGCAGGTATTGGGACAACAAGTGCTTACGGGAAGAATGTTTGTTCCTGCGGAACTGTTGATTGCGATTGGAACGGTAGCTTCAGGAAATGCAACTGCGGAAACTTTTGCACAATTACAACAGACTATTATTGAACTTTCAACCTTAAAGGCACGAAGTTTACAAGGAGATCCTACATTGACCCCTACCGAATTGGCACGTATTAATACTGTTGTACCGTATAACTTAGATGCTTGGGATGGTTATCCTATTGAACGCGAACGCCTGTTTGCTACATTAAATGGCAAAAATGTAATTACTTTAGCAGGGGATACGCATAATGCCTGGAATACAGAACTTAAAGATGCTGCCGGCAATAGAATTGGAGAAGAATTTGCCTGTCCGTCTGTTTCTTCTCCTGGTTTCGAAGGATTATTTGGAAATGATCCAGCAACTATAGCAGGAATAGAACAAGCATTTGTATTGTTAATTGATGATCTTCAATATTTTGATGCTGCAAGAAGAGGTTATGTGCTGGCAGAATTTACTTCAGGTACCGCATCTGGATCATATCGTTTTGTAGATACTTTGGCTAGCACTTCATACTCGGTTACGGAGCAACACAATGCCGTAGTATCGGTTTCTGTTTAGTATAAGGGCCGAACTAAAAATGAAAAAAAGCCATGCATCAATGCATGGCTTTTTTTATAAAACAAAGTGTTTAATGTTTATCCAAGGTTGTGGTTTTTCCTCGGTGACGTTTCAATTCCTCTTTTTGTTGTGGCGTTAATAAAGCCAGTATCTTTTGGTCCAAAGCGGTTTCCATGGCAACAATCTTATTTTGTAAACCTTCTCCTTGTGGATTCTGGATAATAGCAAAAATGCTTTTTTCGTGTTCAAGATAAAGCTGCTCAATACTACGCTTTTGTTCTTTTTGAAGGGAAACAACTTTAGAAAGTGCTGTCATCTGTTCCTTCGTAGCTTCTTTTGCCTTGATATCGGTAACTTCCTGTATAGATGTTTGTGCCTGTAGCGGAAGTGTGCAAAGGAATACGAGTGCACCAATACATATAATACCTATTTTTCTCATGATTTACTTGAACTTAATATTTTGCTGTTATAACGTAGAATTATAGATAAAAGTATATAAGGCCAGAGAGAATTGATAGGCATTGTCCATTAGCCTTTGGATCTGTATTTTCCTCGATGCTGTCCCTTTTTTCCTTTAGCATGACGGGCCTTTCGAGCTTGCATTTTTTCCCATTTTTCATATTGATCTGCGGATAGGATTTCTTTCATCGCAGCCTTATGGGCAATGGCTCTATCCAATTTTTCCTCTGCCATTTCAAAACGCTCCTCTTTAGTGGGCCTTGCTTCCTCTTTCTCTCTTCTTTCTTTGCGTTCTTCCATCTTTGATTTTCGGTACTCCGCTTGTTCCAGATATAGTTTTTGGACAGCGTTCTGTTGCACTTCGGTAAGGTCTAGGGCCAAGGTCATTTTCTTGGTCTGTAGTGTAGCAACTTGTTCGGGATTCAAGTTTCTGTGTCCTCTACTATTTCCTCGCTGCGCCATTCCGACCGTACCGATCAGAAGTATGGCAATAAACATAACTTTTCTCATGTGTCTAATTTTAAGATTATACTTTTGAGACTATGAGATGTAGGTATGGTTTAAGGGGGAATTAATTTTGTGCCTTTTTTAACAATTTGAACGTGAGGAAAATAATGTTATTCAAGTCCATCAAAGGCGTTGGCTTGTTCTATTTTTGAGGTGTTGCTCTCTGTCATTTGATAATCTGCCTCGGCTATCTCAATCGCATTCTGTTCTTGCACCGAACCATGTTCCAAAATGTAATATGCAGTTGCAGTAATCAGAAAACAAACAAGGTAAATAAGGCTTTTTAATTTATATGACATGATAATGGGGATTAGGTTACACTCTAAGGTACATCATAGACGGTCCTTAAAAGAATCATTGTTGTGAAATGACCGCTTTTGCTAGTGAAGGGATTTAGAATTGTGGTTATACCTACGAGGATTGGCAGGAAATCGTTGAAAAACCTATAAAAGAACAAAGACATTGCCCCATATAGGGCAATGTCTTTGTTGAAAAACAACTTAAATGGTAGGAGTCACCAAATAAGGGTTTATTTGGGATCCAATATCATATCAATACGCTCTATAACGTCTTGTAAATGATAACGACTCATGTTGTCATTTGTTCTCCCTAAAGCAGCTCTTACACTTCTTTTAAGGATATTGAGTTCTGCACGTGCCACGGATCTGATATCAGATTGACTAGCATTGACATTAGTTCTGGAAGAGAACCTTCGGAACGCAGCAGGCAATGGTCTTTGCTCTCCAGTCATCAAGAATTCCATACGCTCTATATAAGCACGTTGTAAATTCCTTCTATAGGTATCTATTTTGCGGCCTGAATTCAATTCGGACCAGATTCCCCTTCTAAGATCGCGCATCATGTTTACCATAGTATAGGCATCGCTTCCGTTCAAGGCTTCGTTTTCGATCATACGTGCCAAGCGTCCAAAATCTAAAATGCCATTCAAGGTACGCTCTTGCGTTCTAAGCAATCGGTTTGTATTTCCGGCATTTTCAATTCTTCCAAGAATATCATTGTCGATCATCCACTTTGGCGTGGTAAACAATTGATCTTGAATGAATTTCAAACTCTTCTTTTGGTGTGCTTTATCTACATGTGTATATACTGCACCTTCTTGATCATAGGTTTTATAATATTCGTAAACACCCCCAATATTGCTGGAAACGTGGCCCATATACCGATTAAATTGTCCCAAGACCTGCCCGTACAATGTTTCTAAATCGTCATAGTTTTTACCGTCTTCGGCAGTCCACTTGATTAGGTTAGGAATAATACGTTTTAAGTTTTTAATACCGTATTCACTTGCTTTAACAGCATCGTCTCCCAAATCTTCGGTTTGTGAACTTGGATCAATAACACCAAATTGCTGTCTTCCAAAACGGTACATAGGATCTCCAGCATGTTCCAAGATCCAACTATCTAAAACAGGTTTTTCTTCAGCTCCTTTTTTGTCCAAGATAGGTCGGTACCCCCACATGATGGAATATTTGTCATAAGGTCCAATATCTGGCATCAAGGCTACTCCTTTATCTTCTGGCTGTGCCACATAGTTAAAACGGGCATAATCCATAATGGATGGTGCTGTTCCATATTTTTTAGTAAAGGAAGCTGAACGTAGGGAATCTACGGGATAAGCAACACTACTTCCCATATTATGGGGCAATCCTAGAGTATGACCTACTTCATGGGCAGAAACAAAACGGATCAAACGTCCCATCACTTCATCTTTAAACGCCACACCTTGGGCATCAGGATTTATAGCTGAAGTCTGAACGAAGAACCAGTTGCGTAACAAGGTCATTACATTGTGGTACCAGTTGATATCCGATTCTAAAATCTCACCACTTCTAGGATCACTTACGTGAGGCCCATTGGCATTTGGAATAGGGGAAGCTAAATAACGTACTACAGAATATCGTACATCCTCAGGTGACCATTCTGGATCTTCCTCAACTGTTGGAGGGTCTTTAGCAATAATGGCGTTCTTGAAACCTGCAGCTTCAAAAGCTTTTTGCCAATCTTCAATACCTTGCTTTAAGTAAGGAACCCATTGTTTAGGAGTAGCTCTATCTACGTAGTAGACAATAGGTTTTTTAGGTTCAACAAGTTCTCCTCTTTTGAATTTTTCAACATCTTCATCTTTTACTTCCAATCTCCAACGATCCAAGTATCGCACTGTTTTACTTTCCTGAGCGTCCAAACCGTAATCTACCTGCCCACGTGCGAACCAACCCACACGTTGATCAAAATAGCGGCGCTCCATAGGTACTTCTGGCAATAGGATCATAGAGTTATTGATCTCTACCGAAATGGTTCCTAAACTTCCATTGGAAGGAGGTCTACCTGCAATATAAGTCTTAACGTGTCTTGCTTCAATATTGAGTGGATAACTCTTTAAACTTTCAATATAGCCTTTGCTTTCGTCCAAACGGGTAATTCTATATTGTGTACGTCTACCTTGGGGCATACCTAGCGCTTTCACATCTTTTTTGAAGAGATTGTCTACTTCAATGACCGTGGCAGGACTAAGGGAATCTTTTTTGAACGCCTTGATATCGAAAGCGTACAATACAGGCTCAAAGTTTGAATTTACCACCGCTTCGTGAACTGGTAAAGAATCAGCAGCCACTACATTATGGGAAACTACGCGAACAAAAACTTTCTTGTTCTTTTTTTCCCAGCGCAAGACTTGTGTATTGATCTTTCCGCCACCAAAACCAATGTTGGATGCAGTTTTTGAGATACGACTCACCATTAACATTTCTCTATTGAAAAGAGAGTCTGGAATTTCGTAAAAGTGCTTGTCGTCTACAACGTGCACATCGAACAAACCTTTGTCTGTTTTTGCCTTTTTGGTGATTACCTTATTATAAGGTAAAATAGCACCTTTTTTGGGCCTTGGTTTTGCAGGCTGCGTTGTTGTCTTTGATTTTTTCTTTTTTCTTTTTTGAGCTTCAATGGTGCCAGTGCAACAAATTGCCAAAAAGATAAAAAGAAGGGTTCTAGGGAGTAAATTTTTAACCATTTCTTAATTAAATTTTTGATTTTTTTACAATTTTTCAAAGGACTGAAAAAAAAGCCTAAAGTATTGTTAATGAAATCATAAGCTAATACCTCAGGAATTTGTCATAAAACTCGTTTAAATCACTGATAGTCAATATGTTGAATTAGTTAACAAAAAAAGACAAAATGAATCAATTTTGTTAAATAAAAATGAGAGTGTAACATTTTGTTTTTTTTCTAGTCTTATTAATAGACATCATCAGTCAATCAATCAAAAAACGAGCAAAGTCGTGTAAGTCTTTGCCTTAGAAGTATAACTGCAGAAGAATAAGGTATATGACCAAAAGGATTTCGGCTACTCTTTTTTCATAGGAGTGCATTTTGCCCATTACTTTTTTGATTGCAAGAATTTAGAAATTAGGTGTAGTGATATACAAAGAATTTGATCCTTTTGTAGGGCAAAGCGGATAAAATAACTTCATTTTATCAAATTTTTTTTAGAATTAGTCAATTCAAATCCCTTGTTGAAGAACGAGGGATTTGTTTTTTAGAAAATTAATGGGATCACGTATTGAAAAAGAAGAATCAATAAGCCCACTGCGATAAGGTTAAGAACGACACCTACTTTTGCCATTTGATGAACCTTAATGTAACCACTTGCAAATACAATGGCGTTTGGGGGAGTGGCCATAGGCAGCATGAAAGCACAACTACTGGCCATGGTGACCGGAATCAATAAATACAGTATCGGGATTTCCAACCCAATGGCTATACCTGCCACTACTGGGGCCAAGACGGCTACCAAAGCCACATTGCTCATTAATTCGGTCATGAATAGCATCAACAAAATGAGTAGGGAAGCGGTAAACAAAATGCTGATATCACTGGTAGCAATGGCATTAGCAACCAAATCAACGATACCACTTACAGACATCCCCTTGGCCAAAGCCAATCCACCACCGAACAATAATAAGATGCCCCAGGCCAATTTTTGAGTATCCTTCCATTCCAGAATAAAGTCGCCCTGCTTCATATTATAGGGTAGGGCAAACATGGCGATGGCCGCAAAAATACTAATGATGGTATCGGACAATCCTAGGCTGGGAAAAATTTCATTGATCAAAGTTCTAAAAATCCATAAAGTAACCGTAATTCCGAAAATGACGAGCACCATTTTTTCTTTGCTCGAAGTAGGTCCCAATTTTTGTAATTCCTGTGAAATAACCTCCTTTGAGGCATTAAACTGTAGGTTTTTATTGGGAAACATCCATTTAACCAAAACAAAATAGCTAATGGCGATCATAATAATTGAAAAAGGGAGGCCTATGACCATCCATTTCAAAAAACTGATTTCAATCTGGTATTCGTTTTCAAGGAGACCAATGAGAATAGAATTTGGAGGTGTTCCTATCACCGTAGCAATACCTCCGGCATTGGCCGAAAAGGCAATCCCAAGCATCACACTGAGGGCAAAGTTACGATCCCCTTTGGTAAAACCGTCGGCGTCATTGATCAACAGACCAATAACAGACATCGCTATAGGAAGCATAACTACAGTACTTGCCGTATTACTGATCCACATACTTAAAGAAGCGGTGGCGATCATGAAGCCCAGTACTACTTTATTGGGCGTGGTACCGGTTATTTTAATGATGTTGAGGGCAATGCGTTTATGGAGATTCACTTTTTCCAGGGCCAGGGCCATGACAAATCCCCCAAAGAACAAAAATACAATGGGGCTTCCGTAGTTGGCACCAACATCGGCCATGGGCATTACTTCCATTAGCGGGAAAAGAATCAAAGGGAGTAATGCGGTAACGGAAATGGAGACACTTTCCGTAATCCACCAAAGTACCATCCATAGGGCAACAGCAATAACGGCATCTCCTTTTGGGGAAATTAATTCGAAGGGAAGGTTAATAATACTGAGAAACAAGATGGGGCCCAATACTAAGCCTATTTTTCTGCTTAATTCCATAGGAAAATTTAAAATCCCCCTAAACTATGTTTTTTCTATGAGCTATAAAAATTAATGCCAGCACGGGAAACGAAAAACCTCTCCGAAGAGAGGTCCATCGACTCAAAAATTAAACATACTTGATTATAAAGAGAAATTAACTCTCGCAAATAAGAACCTACCGGTATATCCAAATTGTGATGTACGTCTGGAGTATACAAACTGATCTCCGGAGGTGCCCCCGGCTCTATTTTCATCAGGATACACATCAAATAGGTTATTGGCTCCAAGGGTTAGTCGGAAGCGGTCGCTGAAGGTTTTGGAAAAGGAGAGGTCCGTAATCACTTTTCCACCATAAATGGCATCATCACTGACTTGGGTTCCTGCCACACGGGCGTCACCATTAAAATCGTCAGGATCAGTGACTTCTCCAAAAAAGACATTTTGTAACAGCACCTCCCAATTTTTATACGATAAGGTATTGGTAAGGTTTAACTTGGTACGGGGTTGTGCCAAGGTTAAAAAAGCTTCTTCCTGACCGTCAAAAAAGGCCCCGCTTAAACCCGCATTGGCAATTAATTCAGGAACAAAAACATCTTGTACCTCGGTTTCGGTAAAAGTAGCCGCAAAATTATTGCTGAGACGCATATCTTCGGTCAATTGGGCTTTATGGGATACTACAATATCCAGCCCTCTTGATCGGGTGTCGATCGCATTTACAAAGAAACGGGCGCTTGTGGCATTTGCAGCATCAAAGATTGCCGTTAATTCGGGGTTTCCTCCGTTGCCAAAACTACCACTATAAATAATTCGGTCATCAATATTGATCTGATAGGCATCTACGGTGATAGAAAAGTTCCCAAAAGTTCCGGTTAATCCTGCACTAAGGCTATTGGAAGTTTCTTCCTTTAAAGGATCGATACCTATTAGTGCTGCTGCCCTACTATCATTGGTGAAGGTACCTTGTTCAAAAGGTTGATTGTCCACAAAAACGGTACTGGTTCTGCTAAAAAACTGTTGGTGCAGAGAGGGGGCCCTAAAACCACTACTATTGGCTGCCCTTACCGCCAAATTTTCCGACAGTTCCAATCTTGTTGCTATTTTATAGTTGAAGGTTTCCCCAAAATCCGAATAGTTCTCATAACGCCCGGCAACACTCAACAACCAATTTTCAGTAAAATCTGCCTCCAAGTCAATATAAGCGGAAATGTTATTTCTGAATTCATCCGTTGCGTTCCCGGGATCAAATCCTCGATATACCTGGGCGCCTCCACCTAGCGGTACCCCTGTGAAATTATTGCGGACCAAAAGTGCATCTGGAGTGGCACTGTTTACCACATTTCCATTGATGTCAAAACTGGCATACGAGGCTTCTTCCCCTGCGGTAATCTCATAATTCTCCACTTTATATTCTGCTCCAAAAGCCACATTGAACCCTTCAAAAATATCCTCGTAGAATTTATTGATGTCCAAGTTGGTCGTATTTTGAGTGAACCCAAATCCCCCCGCATCAAAATTTCTCGGTGTGGAAACCCCCAAGGTTCCGTTACTGGAATTTTCTACAGTGAGAAAGAAGGTATTTTGTCCATAGGTATGCGAAAAATCAATATTCCAACCCTCCATTTCACCACGAATACCGAAGGCGAAGGAACGGTCTACAATATCGGATTTGATATCGGGTAAAAAGCCATTGGGAAAAGCGGGAGTATTGGCTCTTCCATCCCCTTGTGCAGGTCTTCTATAAAAACCAGAAGCCAAACCTTGACGATAGCTGATGCCTCCAAAACTGTACAATTCTGTGGTTTCCCCAAGAGGAACCGATAAATTGGCGAAAAATTTTCCCTCTCGCAATTTGGAAGTACCTACTCTAAACCTAAAATCGCTTCTGCTAAGTCCGCGTGCGGCAAGCTCGTCTTCATCGGCATCAAAATCCAAAAGTGACCTAAGACTATCAACACCGGTAGCATTGGTTAAGTCCAAAGCGGCAATCTGATCTTTCGTTGCTTGATCAAGGTACGATATGTCTTGGGCTGCATTGGCATAATCCTGTAAGGTCATTTCGGCAACATTTCCACCATTGGCGGCAAAAATACGCTCGGCGCCATGGAATCCTCTGAAGATATCCCCGGAATAATCCCTATTTCTCAATGCAGGTTGGCGCGTAGCCAATGATCCGGTAAAATTTATAAATCCGCCCTGATCTCCTATAGGAAGGCCATAGTTGGCATCCAATTGCACTTTTTCGCCATCACTTCCTCCGTCAAACTGATTCCCGTTCTCACTAAAGTTGGCCCCTGTGGTCAAGGTAAAATCTAGTTTGCCTGTATTTTTTTTGAGAACAATATTGATGACTCCAGCAATGGCGTCCGAACCATATTGTGCGGCGGCACCATCGCGTAATACTTCTATACGTTCTATGGCTGCAGTGGGAATAGAATTTAAATCGGTTCCCACGCTACCCGCACCAACAGTACCGTTCACATTGATCAAAGAAGTAGAATGCCTTCTTTTTCCATTGATGAGAACTAAGACCTGATCTGGTCCAAGACCTCTTAGGGATGCCGGATCAATATGATCGGTTCCATCGGAAACTGTCTGTGATTGGGAGGTAAACGAAGGCGCAACGTAATTCAGTATCTGTGTAACCGATGTTTGTGGAGCCAAGGATGCTATTTCCGTAACGTCTATGACATCCACTGGAACACTACTTTCCGTTGACGTCCTATTAGGGTTTCTAGAGCCTACGAGCACGACATCGTCCAAACGGGCCGCATTTTCTTTTAAAACTACAGTGACAAAATCTTTCCCTGAAATGGATACTTCCGTGGAGGCGTACCCAATAAAAGAGATGACCAGGATATCTTGGCCATCGGGAACATCGATGGTAAAGTTGCCATCAAAATCGGTTTGGGTACCAATGGTAGTTCCTTTAACCAGAATATTGGCACCTGCCAAGGGTTCTCCATTTTCATCCTTGACCGTTCCTTTGATTTCTTTTTCCTGAGATTTAGGGTCAGTCGTGTCATTTAAAAGGTCACTCTTCTTTGTCAACACGATTTGTTTTTCGTTTATGGAAAAGGCAAAATTCCCGAGGAGTGCCAGTTTATCCAGTACCATTTTTAGTGGTTCTTGATCCGCTTTTATAGAGATTTTCTGATTGTCGTTAATCTCTTTTACATTATAAAAAAAACGATAACCCGATTGTGCTTTGATTTCCTGTAACACACTTTTAAGGGGAGTTTCACTATAATTCAAGGCTATTTTATGTTGTGAGAAAACCGTATTGGCAGAAAGCTGAAATACCAATAAAAAACATAAAAGTAGACTCAATTTCATTTTTAGATACATGCTGTTTGGACGTTCTTCATGTTGAACATCGCCCAAATGATTACTTTTTTTCATAATTTTAGGGTGTCTGATTGTTAATACTCGTTTTTAATGATCAATATTAAAGGGGAGGTGGTGCAACACTTCTCCTTTTTTTACTTTGTTATGGTAATGATGTTATTATTTATCTCATACGTAAATGGTGTACTCATGGCAATGGTATTCAGAATGACCGCTATGGATTCATTTTGAAACTCGCCATTATAGATTTCTTGATTTAAATGTTGAGCATTATTGATAATCCTAACATTATACCTTCGTTCCAATCGGGTTAGGATTTCTGAAAATTCTAGCTGATCAATGATCAATTTATTGTGCATCCAATCGATATAGATATTGGGATCGACTTTTCGTTTGTCCAAAGTTCCCTGTTCTCTTTGGTATGCAGCTTGGTCATTGGGTGAAAGCTGTAACTGATTTTCAGGATTGTTGGTTTCAAAAACATGAACAGCCCCTTCTACCAAGGTCGTTTTTATAGCCTTATCCGTTTCATAGGAAGAAACATTAAATTGCGTTCCAAGTACTTCAATTTGAAGGTCTCTAGCATGTACGAAAAAAGGTTTTTCTTCATTCTTGGTGACATCGAAAAAGGCTTCCCCTTCCAAAAATACTTCCCGCTTATTGGGGGTACCTTTAAAGTTCTGAGGGAATTTAAGCGTAGAACCTGCATTGAGCCATACCACGGTATTGTCGGAAAGCTGTATTTTGTAAGTGGTCCCATAGGGGATGCTAATTTCGTTAAGAGCAGTTGAATGTGCTGTAGAAGTATTAAGGGCTAAAATGCCTTGATTGGTATTGGCAATGATATTTCCCTCTTTATCAGTTACAATGCCGTTTGCAGCTGTGGTTATGGTCTCTGTGCTACCATCGGCCAATTTCAATACAATTTGCTCCTGTGGTAAAAAATCCTTTTCAATAACAACGGCATCTATAGCAGGATCTGTATTTGAGTTGATCAAGTAAAGGGCAAACCATCCCAGTGAACACAGGGCAATAAATATAGCGGCATAACGATAGATAGGGGTACGTACCTTCCGTTTGGCTGTTTTTTGTGAAATGCTCTTCAGGAATTTTTGGTATGCAGCGTCGGAATCCACCTTTTCCATAGCTTGTAGGTCAAAGGTCTGAATGTGTTCTTTGAAGGCTATCCGATGTTCATCGCTCTCTTCTACCCACTTTTTTAGGATTTCCCGTTCCTGATCGGATATTTCATGATTCAAGAATTTATCAATTAACACTACTGGTTTTTGCATATTGAGAAGACTATTTGTCTCTATGATGCAGATTATTTAAAAAACCCTACCTTTTTTTATTTTTTTATTAGATTTGATTTTTAGATTGGCTCAAATGTCCGAACAGGAATTACTTAAAAAACTACGAACAGGAGATGCCTTGGCTTATAAATTTTTGTTTTCTGAATATTATAATTATTTGTACAATTACATTTATAAGTTAAGCGGAAACGCCGCTATATCGGAAGATGTGGTACAGGAAGCCATGATTAAAATTTGGGAAAAAAAAGAACGAATACTTATTACGACTTCCTTAAAAAGTTATCTTTTTAAATCTTGTCACAATCAATTTTTGATGCACCTTAGAAAAGAAAAAAGAAGGCTGGATGTCTTGGATACGATACGTTGGGAGGTGTTATTTGAAATGAATAGTACCGAAAATGACGAACAAGAGTCCCGCTTACATAAATTGCACAGCTTGATCGATTCGCTTCCGCCCCGTTGTAAGGAAGTTTTTGTGAAAAGCAAATTTGAAAAAAAGAAATACAAGGAAATCGCATTGGATATGGGCATATCCATCAAAGCGGTTGAAGCTCAAATGTCCAAAGCCCTACATTTTCTAAGAGAACATGCTTCCCTCTTCATGCTATAAGTGAACCTCAGTCCTTCAATGGTCCTGAAGTTCACAAATAAGCTGTTCCCCTTCTTTGATGACTTTGGCGACCCCCAATTTAGTAAGGGCCTTAATGCCTTTGTCCCAAGCCTTATTGCTCAAGCCTGCTGCTTGTTTTAAATCGTTCAATCCAATGCGTTCTTCCTTCTTCAACAAATCAAAAATGGCTTTTTCATTGTCTTTAAGTTCCAAAGGTTTTTTCTCCGGACGCATTTGCGGGAAGAAAAGCACTTCTTGAATGGAGACATTATCTGTCATGAACATGGTAAGTCGATCAATACCAATGCCGATTCCCGAAGTTGGTGGCATTCCATATTCTAGGGCCCTAAGAAAATCATGATCAATGAACATGGCTTCGTCGTCTCCTTTTTCTGAGAGTTTTAACTGATCTTCAAAACGTTCTCTTTGGTCTATGGGGTCATTCAACTCGGAATAGGCATTCGCCAATTCTTTACCATTTACCATCAGCTCAAAACGTTCTGTAAGACCTTCTTTTGTCCTGTGTTTTTTGGTCAGCGGACTCATCTCAACAGGATAATCAATAATAAAGGTAGGTTGTATATATAAATGCTCACATTTTTCACCGAAAATCTCATCGATCATTTTCCCGATTCCCATGGTTTCATCTACTTCCAAACCAAGCGCTTTTCCTGCTTCACGAATTTCCTCTTCTGATTTCCCATATAGATCATAGCCAGTATGCTCCTTAATAGCATCTAGAATGCCTACACGTTTGTAGGGAGCTTTGTAATCAATGGATTGACCATCAAAAGACACCGTAGTGGAACCATGCAGATCAAGCGCTATTTTTTCCAGCAATTTCTCTGTGGTATCCATCATCCAGTTATAATCCTTGTAGGCCGCATACATTTCCATTACGGTAAATTCAGGATTATGGGTACGATCCATTCCTTCATTTCTAAAATCTTTTGCAAATTCATATACACCATCGAAACCACCAACGATCAGTCTTTTTAAATAGAGTTCATTGGCAATTCTAAGGTATAAAGGGATATTCAGGGCGTTGTGATGCGTAACAAAAGGACGAGCGGCGGCTCCTCCGGGAATGGATTGCAAAATGGGCGTTTCCACTTCCAAAAAGCCCATATCATTATAAAAATTACGAATGGTAGTCATAATCTTGGTACGCTTCACAAAAACATCCTTTACCTGTGGGTTCACGGCAAGATCCACATAGCGCATGCGATAACGCATTTCAGGGTCTGTGAAAGCATCATAAACTACACCATCCTTCTCTTTAGGTAGGGGTAAGGGGCGTAAGGCTTTGCTGAGTACGGAAAATTGCTTGACCATGACCGTCTTTTCACCAACTTTAGTGGTAAACAATTCTCCTTCTATACCAATGAAATCCCCATAGTCCAATAATTTCTTGAAAACATCATTGTACAAGGTTTTGTCTTCTCCCGGACAAATTTCGTCCCGGTTAAAGTACAGTTGAATTCTGCCTTCACTATCCTGTAATTCTGCAAAAGAAGCTTTTCCCTGAACCTTAACAGCCATAAGTCTACCAGCGATAATCACCTGTTTTCCTTCTTCAAAAGCTGTTTTAATAGTTTTGGAAGTAGCATTTACAGGGTATTGTTCTGCAGGATATGGATCAATGCCCAAATCCCGCAATTTGCTCAATTTTTCCCTTCGGATAACTTCTTGCTCAGAGAGTTGCATAATGGTGTTTTTTAAGGCTGCAAATATAACTACTCTAGGGTAATCTTTCAATCTCCTCTTGCGAGAATGTTCCTTTGAAAGAGATATTTTGGTATGGAGTGTAACAAAATTAACATAATGTTGTCTAATCTAGTACATCAATCAAAAATCAAAATCAACTATGAGTTTCTGGAGAGTGGTCTTGGCCATAATTTTCCCTCCCTTATCGGTTATCGGAAAGGGTTGCGGATCTATAATCATTGTTTTTCTATTGACCTTGTGCGGGTGGGTGCCCGGCGTAATAGCAGCCTTGGTCATATTGAACAATCCCAATTAAATACGATAGAAGATCATAAAGACACAATATTTTTAGCGCTTAAGGGTTATTCAAAGATATTTCTAATGCTTATTTTTGAGAAAAGAATGAACCAACTAATCACCCAAAACATGAAATTTATTAAGCTACTTGCCTGTATTGGCGTTTTGATCGCAATGTCTTCCTGTAATTTTACTGAAGAAATATATGTGGAAGAGGATGGATCTGGAAAGATTTCCCTGAAGTTTGACGGATCACAACTTTTGGAAACTATGAATGAAATGGGAGCGCCATCCTCCGATGAGTTTGAAAAACCCATAGATTCCATTATGTCTTTCAAAGAGATCTTTGATGAGAAAAGAGATAGTATTTCCAAACTACCCCAAGAAGAGCAGGATAAGCTCAAAAAACTGGAAAACTTTAAAATGCATATGGTAATGAACCCAGATGAAAAGCTTATGAAGTTTGATCTTTTCTCTGATTTTAAATCGGTCAATGATATTGGGAACGTCTTAAACGACTTTCAAAATGCAAGTGCCATAACCTCTACACAAACCGTTAATGGACAATCCAAGAGTCCTGTAAAATCCCAAAAGCCCACGTCTGAGGTAACATATTCCTTTTCCAACAATACCTTTAGCAGAAAGGTGACCATTACGGATCAGGAAGCCTTTCAGAAAAGCCTGGAGGAATCCAAGCAAACGGAAACCTTTTTAACGGGATCTATTTATACCTTCCGCTACCACTTTCCGCGCAAAGTAAAATCTACAACAGCAAAAGATGCCACTTTTACAGTAGATGGGAAGACCATGGTATATCAAGTCAGCTTTTTAGAGATGCTTAAAGATCCAGAATCCATTAGTTTTGAAGTGGAGTTGGAAGATTGAGTACTGAAATCGTCTTTGTATCTTTGCAAGGATGAACAAGGCTATTCAAATACAGGATTTAGGCAATAGGGATTACAAGGAAACTTGGGATTATCAAGAAGACCTTTTTCAATCTATCTTACAGATCAAGATTAATAATCGCAGGCAAGGGACTGCGGAGCATACCCCCAATTATTTTTTGTTTGTGGAGCATCCCCACGTATATACCTTGGGTAAAAGCGGGGATATGGGTAACCTTCTGGTTTCGGAAGAGCAGCTTAAGGCCAAAGGAGCAAGTTTTTATAAGATTAATAGAGGAGGGGATATTACCTATCATGGACCAGGTCAAATTGTAGGATACCCTATTTTGGATTTGGACAATTTCTTTACGGACATTCATAAGTACCTTCGTTTCTTAGAAGAAATGGTAATTTTAACACTGGCAGAGTACAATCTTAAAGGGGAACGATCTCCTGGAGAAACTGGTGTATGGTTGGATGTAGGAACACCTTTTGCCCGAAAAATATGCGCTATGGGAGTGCGTGCCAGTAGATGGGTGACCATGCATGGTTTTGCGCTGAATGTAAATGCAGATCTGGGGTATTTTGATCATATGATTCCCTGCGGGATTAAAGGGAAAGGAGTAACTTCTTTAAACGTGGAACTTGGACGGGGAGAAATTCCATTGGAAGAAGTGAAAGAGAAACTACTAAAACATTTTAGGGCGCTGTTTGAAGCAGAAATGATAGCTCCTAAGAAAGTCGGAAATTGATTTTCTCAGGAACTGTTTTTGTGAAAAAATAATTAGAGCTTTTATTTTAAGCTATTTGCCAAAACTACTTAGCATAGTACTTCCTATGATTTTTCCTTTTTTGTTATACGTTTCTTGCTTTACCATACCTACGCCTTCTGCAATCCAAGTTCTGGACGGATACGTTTTGTTGATGCCAAGGGTTTTAGTACGGTTGTCACTATAAATAACCAAGCACTCATACGTTCCAGCCGGGGTGGTGACCTGTTCTTTTTTCTCTACTTTTCTGTTGATCATGTCTACGGCCATATTCATGTTAATGCCACTCATTTTCACCTTTATAGCGACATTGGCATCAGTTAGTTCTTGCCCCACACTAAGTTGGTTGGGAAGCTCTATATCTGTACCGGAGACTTCCATGTCCATTCCCTCGTATTGCTGG
Organism: Spongiimicrobium salis; assembly: GCF_043678055.1. Taxonomy (NCBI): domain Bacteria; kingdom Pseudomonadati; phylum Bacteroidota; class Flavobacteriia; order Flavobacteriales; family Flavobacteriaceae; genus Spongiimicrobium; species Spongiimicrobium salis. Next base: position 36,376 of record NZ_JBHEQA010000004.1, on the reverse strand, counting down.
AACATGCTACTGGGAATCAAAGATTGATAATCAATGGTAACCGTATTGTTATCACAGGAAAACCGGTATTCGGAGGCATAAATTTCTTTGTCTTTTTTGTCCTTAAGACTAATTTGCATGGTGGCGTTTGTGGAAGTACCTTCGGTATTGACCTGTGTAACTTTGTAATCTGCAACAGTTTCTTGTTTTCCCTTTTTATTATAGGAAGTATATTGGAATGTTACTCCCTCTTCCATAGGATAATAGGTGCTACAGTTTTGAGCTTGTGTCACAAAAATAGATAGTACAAAGCCCAATGCGATAAGAATGTTTTTTTTCATTTTCTTGATATTTAAAAAGGTGTGATAGGGTGTTTAAAATACTGAAAATCAAATAAATGTATTGAAATATACTAAAGTTATACTGAAAATTGTATCGTTGTGGGGAAAACCTGTGTAATTGGTTGAAAAGCAGTTTTTGATTTATGTATTCAGTCAATTATACAGTTGGAATTCAACACTTTTTATCAATATTGTGATACGACTTATGAATCAGTTGGATTGATCATAACAAGAATATACATGATCAGAATCCTCTTGTTGTTCCCTAATCCAAGTTCTGAGTCGATAGAAATTGGGGCCGTAAATATTGGATCCGCTTGCAACCGCTCTCTCAAAGAGCCATACCGAATTATAGACATTATTTTCAATTTGCTGTAACCCTTCCCGATATAGCTCATCATTTTCACGATATCGTTCTTGCCCTTGAAGCATGATTGCAATTTGCCTTAAAGGGTAGTACTCATATTCTGGTGGTGGAATGCCTCTTGCCAACCTTCTACCTTTCTCCATCTCACTCATATCAATAAACAAGGCCACACCCTCTTGATTTACGGTTTTCATGTTCCAGGCACGTTCTGGACCTATACGTTCAAAGAGGTCCAACATGCAGTTCATGCGTATTCTTGGATTTTCTCTAGGTATCCTTCGGGAAACTCGACGAGAATTTACAATACTGTTTCGTATTTGCTGGGTTCTATTGGTTTCTCCCGTAACGACATCATCAGGAAAAGTGTGGATATCTCTAGGCCTAAAACGAATAAATGCAGCATAATGCCTTTCGTCCCAAATTATGATGGCAGAAAGGCAGACACGATCTCCGTTTTGAACTCCGGCTGCTCTATATGCCCCGTGAAGATTCCTTAAATAAGGCCTTCTGTCAATGACATTTTCCGCATGATTAGGATTTGAACGATATATCATATGCCTTCGTATTTCTTCCGAGTTGGAAACTACTGCGCTTCTAAAAGTGGGATAATCTCTATTATAGGGCAAGCAAATGTCTAAGCTATCAACACTAGCAGGCCTTTCTAAACGATCCCACCATCCTGTAATACTGGTTGAACCACTGAATAGTCTAAGAAAGCCTCTTTTGGTTGCTTCCAAACCCTCTTCATTCATTTGAAAGGAACCATAATTTATAATCCGGTCATATACGTGATCGGGATCATTAATAGCGCAAGCAAAAAAGTGATCGTTCCGTACGCAATTGGTCCAGGTATCCGAAATTTCTGCCCTCAAAGGAGTCATGTCATCATATAAGATCAGTGCTATAGGTTGTGTACGGCCTGCCAACAAGCGCGCCACATTTGCCCTGAATAGGGCGTGCTCTCCTTCTCCATAATATATGGCTCGAATCAATTGTTGGGCAATCCTCATATTTGGGTTGGTACCAAATAAATCACCTTCATTAGTTATATTTATTCGAATTGGACTAGTATCCGTGTTGGGTTGGGCTACATAATACACATTCAAGCGTTCCTGTATGGTACTTTGAGGGTTTTCATTTTGTGATCTACCCTTTTGAATGGTAATCAAACAAAATAGGACTACAAGAAATAATCTATGGGTCTTGATAGTATGTTTCATGATTTTCTTATTAGAGGTTATTGGGTAAAAAAGATGCTATGATCATAGCTTCGGCCAAGGATAAACGTGTTCGTTGTCTACTGAGATTAGTAGGCATAATATTGTCGTTAACGACGATTGCATTAAGGTTAAATTCATCATTTTGAATAATGGCGGAAAATTCGGCACCACTCCTTAGTTCAGAACGTATCCCTTGGCGGATACTATTTAGGAGTTCCGTAAGTTTACTTCCAAAAGCAGCTTGCGTCCAGGCTCGTATTGCCCCTGTATTTCTGGTGTTCAACAATTCTTGCCGTTGCTCTGCAGTAAAGCCGTTACTATCAGAGAAAGCGCGCTCAAATCTTGTTAAAAACCTTCTTTTGCGAACTTCTATTTCTACAATAAAAGAGGCTAACATATGCTTCTCCTTAATATATGCAGGATTAGTGTTCTCCCTGATTAAATGCCCTTGGACGGCTGAATTGCCCTTAACCCTAATTATTTCAGACTGTATCGCTGATGGAAAGTGATTTCTATGATCATACAGAAAATCTAAGCCTGATTCCCCTCGTGAATGGGCATCTCTTCCTGCACTAACCAATCTTCGTTCTCCGCGAGCCAATGGTAATCTCAAGCCAGATTCTCGCGTTGCAATTGCTAAAATTAATGGCATATCAATTTCATCCCTAGAAAGATGTGCTGTGCCATTGTCATTTTCAAACAAACGCATAGTGCTTTGAATATGTTGTAGGATCTCCGGATTTTGAAGAGTTCTAGCCAACTCACGCAATCGGGCAAGACCAATATTGAATCGAACGGTTCGTCCTCTATTTTGAATTCTAAATCCTCTTTCCGGTAAATGAACAGTGCTTCGCGCTCGTTCTATGACATTGTTGGAAAGTGCTGCAAATGGTCTTGATCGCTGAGAACCATAGGCAAGTTCATTAAATAATTGCAGCAAATGCCCTTTGGTTTCCAATAATCCTTCTTGCGACATTTGATTTGAACCATAATGGACGATTCCAGCATATTCGTCATCGGCTTCAACCGTAACGCAAGAGGTAAATTGGCCACGTTCAATGCAATTGGTCCAGTTGGCCGATGCAATTTCAATGTCTACTGGACCCTGGTCATAGTATAGGAATAATGCAACAGGCTTGGTGTAACTGCCTAAAGCTTGTGCAACATCTTCTTGAAAACTCCCATCTTCGGCAGGCGTAAATATGTCACGGATTAAATTTTGGGCAACTTCCATTTGCGGATTGTTCCCAAAGAGATTTTCTGCCGAATTAATTTCATTGGTCTGTAATAGTCGATACTGATTGGAAGAAGGGTCTTCAACATAGTAGACCATCAAGCGATCCCTAAGAAATTGATTGGCATCTGAATCTTGTGAAAATGCAATTATGGAAAAAAATCCGATACACCAAAAACAACATAATTGTATTTTTTTTAAAAACTGTTTCATGTCTTTTGATTTTAAAATTGGCCGATATTACTGAGGTATATGGTTTCGTCCGATGCTTTCATTTTCTCTTGTACCAAAGGCGCTCTGCCCTTCATGAACCATTTTACCTCATATTGATAATCGAGTTGATCTCCCAATTGTACAATGGACACACGTTTGGAAAGGTCTTCTTTCGCAAAGTCGATCCTCACCCGTTCTATTTTCTCCTTATCTCCTTGAGTGTAGAATATCTTTACTTCTGCAAAGCGTACATTATAATCCTCAACAAGACTATTGTCCGTTTCTATATAAAGATCTTTTTTCTGGAAAGGAGGTGTCAATGCAATGGATCCCGCTTCTCGTTTTGTCCATGGGGTACTGACTTCATGGCCCCCAAAAAAGCTCCAGGTAGTTTTATACTTGTATTCTAACCATTTGGAGCGATTGTTATCACCTTTCCATCCATAAGGGTCAAATTTGAAGTTGTTTCCTTGGTTGAAATTTTTACGATCAATACGAATTTCCCGCTGGGTGATATCTCCATTTTGGTGCTTTTTCTGAACAAGGACATTGACAAAGTTGATGTATTGGCCAAAATCTGCAGTATTCATACCATCTATAAAAGCTAAAATTTCCCGCTGTTTGTATAAAGGATCGTCTAAGTTGACCATTCTAAAACAATCTTTGCATTTGATACGGCCTATGCCCTCATCAAAATTGATAACCTGGTTACGGAGTAATGATTTTTCTAAACTTAAATTGAATCGCCCTGTTTTTTTGATTTGTTTAAAGCTAAAAGAGGCGGCAATGGCAATGCTCGGAGCTTGAGGTTCCGGTGTATCGGAGGTATTGGTGCCTTCATAGGGAGGTACTTCTGAGGGTTCGTCACTTGGACTTGCACGGCGAACAGCTTCTCCTGCCCTGGGTTCTATATCAGTGTCTTCATCTTCTGAATCTTCATTCTCTGTATTGGTTGTTGTGTTTTCCACAGGGTTATTTTCCCGTACGGGAGTATTCCTTCTTGCCGCATTGGTTTCTCTTCTGTTTCGGTCTCTTTCGTAGTCTTGGCGTTGCCTATTGAGCAATGTAGAGGCTCTATCCAACATACTGGGCCTAGAGGCGCTGCTCGAATTAAATTGGGCCAAAGAGGGTGTAGAGGAGTTTTCTTGCGATTCAAACATCTCCGTTCGGACAATTTCCATTACGGTAGTCCTGATTTCATCAAAATCTTCATCTTCCCCTATTTCCGTTATTTTGATTGTATTGTTATTGATCATGTCCTCTACAGCAACCTCCACTTCTCCTGCTAGTACAGGAGTGGCAATACCTGCTTGAAAATTTTTATGCTCGTATATTTTTTCCCATTCAAAACTGATGTTTGCGGAAATAGGCGAATTATAACCTTCAATCTCCATATTGAACTTAAAAACAATGTTAGGGGTATTGGTCTTAAAGGACTCCCACAAAATTTTGGCTCCTTTTTTGGTCAGCTGAATGGAAACAGAAGCTTTTTGTCCATCCAAGACAGGAGCAGGGCCAAGGCCTAATACCTGTTGTGAGAATTCTTCGTTTTCTGCATTGAACGCAGATACCAAAGCCACAGTACCTCCTCGATACATTACAGGACCTTTTATTTTCCCCCTGGGGTTTATTCTTCGTAATTCTTGCTCCGCTTCCTGTCTCTGTTCATCGGTGACGCGTAGTTCTACCAGAGCTGTAACAATACCGCCACCAGCACCTTCAGAATCCTTATAGGACGCTTCACTATCTGTTGTACTTTCATTTTCTACCCATCTGAGAAAGGAGAATTGCGGTTTTCCATTCTTGTCTTTGGCTAAACGCACTTGATCTGATAAATAGTAGTATTCATTCTCATTATAAATGCTGGGAAATACCTTAAGATCTCCGGCCTTTACAAGTTTATCCAGAACAATAGCTTGACTTTGGAGCTTTGAAAAGGAAAAGAAGCACAAAAATACACTCGTGATTATTATATTTTTCATAACGTAATGGTTTAGTTGTTCTTAAAAATTTCCTCAAATTTATCTAGCACCTTTTCGCCAGTCTTTTTTGCGAGTTCCATACCTGTTTCCTTGGCAATTTTGAAAACCTCGGATTCTGTATTCAACATATCTTCTGGGATATTGGCGTAGATGTAATTGTCATTGATCATAGGTTCCCATTGGGGCATGACCAATTTTTTATTTCGCTTGTGATTGAAAATCAAACGATATACATACCCATTGGTGTCTTTATCCAAAAAAATCTTTTTGCTGATGAGGGGTTCCCCTTTGGTGGGAGACAATTGAATATTGGTTTCTACTTCTTTCCCAAATTGTTTATAGCGCACTTGTGCCGTTATTCGGGTAATATCGCTGCTTTGGAGTTCTTCTAAATCAGCCTCGAGTTCTATAGTTCTTGTGGTGACGGGAGGCTCTAAAGTGACACCTTCCCATGACCCTTTTGTCCAATTGGGGTTTTCTGGGAAAATATTCCCTCCCTTGAGACTCCATTGTGCTTTGTATTCGTAGGCCGAAGGGTTTTTGTCTTCTCCACGGGCATAGGTAAGGACCCCGGTAATTCCATTTTTTGCAATAAAATTTTGGTCAAAAGTCAAGCGTTCGTCATACATATTGCCGGAACTTCGCTTCTTTCTCACATTTACAGTAACGTAATTCACAGCTTCATCAAACATTTCCTTAGCTTCCAGGTCCAATACAAAACGAATGTCGCGATGCTGAAAAAAAGGATCGTTCAAGTTTACACTGTAAACACATTTGGGATTGTCTTTCACCTGATTGTACCAACTGGCCAAATTCCCTACAATCTGATAGGGCTGCTTTACGGCCAACCGCACTTCCCTAAGATCAATGACCTGTGTTTTTCGCTTGAATGACCCTTTAGACAAAGAGCTTCGAAATCTATACCCGTTACCCCTTCGAATATCTGGAACAGATAAGGTATCTGCTAAAGTAGGCGTATTTTCATCCGTATCTTTAGCCGTGGATTTTTCGGTAAAAGCGTTCAAAAAATATTGAAAAAAGGCTTCTCGGATAACATCTACACGCTCATCATTGAGACGTTCTTCCCATTCAAAGCGAATAACTTGATGCTCTCTTAGAAAATCGTAATGACTTCTAACTTCGTTGTAGCTTTTATACGTTCTGTTGCATAAGAGTCCGCAACTTCTGTCTACTTTTCGATAGGCCGCCGAAATACGATCGTATTCTCGCTCCAATTTGGCCCAATCGAATACTATTTTTCCCTTGACGGCAGGTGTTTGTAGGGTGAAATAATAATCTAAAACTATGGATAGGTCAGTGATGGATCTGGCCTTTTCAAAAGTAGATGCCAAGAGTTGGGTGCCATATTTATCCAATTGAGCCGCAGCGGCTACTTTGCCACTTTCTATTAAAGGCGCTTTTCCAGAGGTGACTACCTTGGAAGTGCGTTCGGAATTGGACAAGGTAGCCGAAAGAATGCGGAATGATTCCACTTTTTCATCGATTTGCATAGGTACGGCCCCCATGAGTTTTGCACCCTTTACTTTAGCTTTTAATTTGCCTTCCAATTCTAGTTTTTGGTTAGGGGTAAGTCCCCATTCCATTAAAAAGTGAATCAACCCTCCGCTAAGTCCGCCTTGTTCGGCTCGATCTTCCGTGGTGAATTTTGCAAATAAAAATTCTGGGGTGCCGTCTTGTTTGGTGCCTATTTTTAAGCCAGTAGGCAGCATGTAAAAGCGATTGGTTTTTTGTCCGATGATGTTGGAGCTTTGCCCGTATAAAATGACATTGGTGCCGTCATCAAGTTTTACATCTACCCTATTTTCGGAATCCAAGGCTTGGCCCGACACTAGCAGGGGCAGGAAAAATAGGGTAAGGGCCAAGAGCCTTAATCCAGTGCGTAATCTTTTATCTTTATTTCTCATGATTATTGATTTTTAGTACTTGTGATTTGATTATTTATTGGAGGGGATTTCATCTAAAAAGATGATTCCCGAACTATCTGTATTGCTTTTTGAGATGGCCTCTTTGTTTTTTCCCAGCCAGGTAAGGGTATAGCTGTACTCCCTATTGTTAAGAGGTAAGGTGATTTCAAAGAAAGATTGATGTAAATCATCCCTCGGTTGTATGATTTTCTGAAGCTTGACGGTCTTTCCGAAAAAAGGATATTCCAATTGTACGGCCACTGCCCTATAGTTTTGTTCGGAAAGTGTTGCCATGTCTCCTGAAAGTTGAATTTTGGTGCGTTCAAAAGGACTGAATAAATTGATCATAGAAGCAGAGGCTGCTTGCCATTCTGTTTCATAAACGGCCCCTCCTTGAAATTGCCAAATGGTTTTATAATCGTAATTGAGCCACTCCAAACGATCATTATCCCCTTTGGAACCATAGCTAAGGGAAAACGGCTGCGCGTTGTTTTGGTCAAATTGGGATTTATTGACCATTAAAGAGCGCAAAGTAGTTTCTTGGTTCTGGTGCTGCTTGCGGACAATGACCGTTACATTGTTCACCATTTTATCGAACTCCTGATACAATGTCCCATCTATTCCTACTTTTACCTCACGAAGTTGAAAATCTTCGTCTTCCATAGAAAAGGTCTTGAAAACCCTAGGGTCGTTTTTATATTTTTTATAGAGGTTTCCGATATTGAAGGTCACAAAATGATGCCTTTCTACAGGTAATCTGGAGTTAAAAACTACACTGCTCTTTCCGCTTTTCTTTACTTCTTTATATTGATAAGAGGCTTTAAAACCAATACCAAATGGAGAGGAACTGGGTTTGTTGTTCTCGCTGGAACTATTCATAAGCCCCGTGAGCATATCCATAATAGAGTTTTCGTTTTCTGCCGGATTTTCGGGAACCGGATCGAACAGCATGGACAACAGTTTTTCCATGACCGTGTCCATCAATTGATCCATTTGATCATCTTCTCCGTTGGTAATGAGCTTAATGCTCTGATTTTTTAGTAATTCATCAATTTCCAACCCTGCTTCAGCTCCAATAAAGAGATAACTACCCCCAACACTGGCTTCATGACGTTTTTGAATTTCGGACCAATCAATTTCCAAGGTGGCGTCGTAAGCATTGCTAAGTCCCTCAAAGGCAAGGTCAAAGACCAAAGAGATGTCCGGAGTGGCCATTTTAAAGCTTTCCAAAAGAAGTTTGGAATCTTTGGCATTCAATTCAAAGGAGAGCGCAATCTTATTGCCTTCGAGCACAGGAGCTCTACCTTTTGCCATGAGCTTGCGAGATTGTCCACCTTCTTCTGGATCTATGATCGAAGAAATCAACGCATAAGAACCCTCCTTAAAAATAATGGGACCTTTTAATTTGGCATTGTTGTTCCCAGTACTATAGGCAAGTTCTTCGCGTGCTGCCTCCAGTTGGGCTTCAGAAGTTTCATAGTGTACCAGAAAATGAAGTACGCCGCCTCCCTTTGCTTGAAGAATACTATTATTATTGTTTCCTTCAGCTTCTAAATCTACATAGCGCATAAAGGAAAACTGTGGGCTGTTATTTTTTATGCCCAGCTTGGCTTCGGAAGGAAGATAGTAGTAGTGCGAGGGATTTTCCTTGGAAGGGAAACACCAGAGTCCTTCAACACGTAAGCCTTGATCCATCAGGACTTGAGCAGAAAGGTGCCCTGTGAAATTGCTGATGAATAAAAGAATACATAGGTATGAATATGTTGTTTTCATCGTATGGGATATTTAGTTATTACTGTTTTTAGGAGGAGTGAGGTACAGATAACCCCTTTCAAGGGATTGGTGTGGCCCTTTTATCTTCGTTCCATTTTTGGAATAGAGCACGGTTCGATAGGCTACCTCCCCTTGATGATCGAAAAAGAGTGTGGCGTTCTTGTTGTTTTCTTCGCCCGAAGTACGTAGCGTCAAAGATTTCACCATCTGGGTCTTTCCTAAAAAATCAGCAGCAAAGTCAACTCCTATGGTGACAATATTTTCATCGATAAATTGCTGTTTGTCCATATCTATGGCGACTTCAATTTTCTGAAAAGGTGGGGAGATGACAATGGCCTTGTCTCTTGCCTTTATCCAGGCTTTATTGCTACCTGCAAATTCTGAGGCACCACGAAGACTCCAAGAAATCTGATATTCGTATTCCTGCCAGTCATAGGTTTTTAGCCCAAGTCTTGGGAATGAGATGGATTTATAGAGTTTTCCTGCTTTAATGTCATTTGCATTGAAATACAGCTGATGGGTAAAATCGTCTCGCTCGGAACCATATTTTTTTCTGAAGTTGACCGTCACAAAGTTGACCAGTTCTTCGAAGGATTCTACAAAATCCCCATCGAGTTGGAAAATCACTTCCTGTTTTTCAAAATCATTATCGAGCATATCAACAATCCTGAAATATTTGGGATTGTCTTGGAAATTTTCATAAAGCCCGCCAAGGTTCCCTGCAGTATAAAAGGGTACTTTGATGGTAGTGGATTCGGTAAGGTCCAGACGAAAACGTCTTGCCTTAATGTCTTTTCGCTTCTTTACAATATGTTGGATATCCGGGATAAACATGCTGGCTGGGCCAAAAGCAAAACCACTGAGAACTCCTTTTCCGGTTTTATCCTTGGTTTCTGCTGGAGTTTCTAGCTCTGGCTCGGCAGACCAGCCCGTTTCGGTATCGAACATCAAATTGATGATTTTATCCGTGACGATCTGGAGAATATTTTTTAATTCGCTCTTAACGCCCAGGCCCTTGGTTCTGTCCAGGACATCTATTTTTATGGTCCCGTTGCTGTAGAGACTGTCTATGGCATTACTTACTTCATCATGGGTGAATAAGGTTTCCGTTTTAGACACTTCGCTGAAATGTTCATACACCCTATCCATTTCTGCAGTAACTACGGCATTATATGCCTTTACAACGGCTTCATAATATCCGCTAACGGCCACTGAAACATCAGAGGCAGAACCTTTAAAGGTTTCCCATAGAAGGGTAGAGCCTTCTTGATTCAATTTGGCGGCTAAAACGGCTTTGGAGCCTGGCGTAAAAGGAGCTCTACCACTTGTTATCAGGTTTTGGGTAAATGCATTTTTGGATAAGGTATCGGTTAGAATAGAGGAAATAACCCTAAAACTGCCTAAGGCCGCTTCCCCATCTTTCATAGTTTCCATAAGGGGAACGGGACCTTTTATTGTTGCGCCCTTCACCTTGGCGCCTAACTTTTTCTCTAACTTCTGCAGGATTTTTTCTTCCATACGAAACTCAAATAAGGCATGGAAGAGTCCTCCATTGTCCTTTTTTTCTGCCCCGACATATTTCATGCAGAGAAATTCAAAATCTCCTTTCTCATTAATGGATAGTCTTGGGTGTCTAGGGATATAATAATACGTCAAGGAGTCATTGTAATCCTGTAAGAGCTGAACATTATCGATCAGGATACGACCTTTGTCATAATGTACTTGTCCCATTAAAGCGGGACCGAACGCTAGACATACTAGTATGGTGCTTATGAATTGTTTCATTGCTTTGCGTTTTTAAGGGTTGTTTCAAAGTCTTTGTGGGAACTGACATCAATGATATGGGACCAGTTTTCTTTGGTGAGCCATTGCCCTGTATGGACTTCTCCACTTTCTGTGATCTCAGTGACCCTGTAGCGAAAGGGTTTGTCCAGACGAACGGCATATTCAAACTTTAAGGCTTGGGCATAGAGATCTGGTGTATTTTTTTTGAAGTCCACTTCCGCTTTTACAGGCCCATTACCAACACCTTGGGCCTCAAATTCTACAATCTTTCCAATGAGGTCGGGGCGTATATTGTTATTGAAATCATGGCAATAAATATCGATCAGACCATATCGGGGAGATAACGTGCTGCCCAAGTCGATTTCCTTCAAAAGCGCTGGCCATTTTTTGAGATCCAGATCTAGATGAAATACCCCGGTGTGAACAAGTGTGGCCTGTAATTTGGAGGAATCTCCAGGCGTATTTCTTTTGTGCAATTGTTCAAAGAGCTCCTTATGTTCTTCTGGGGCTTGGTAGTCATATGAAATATGGTCTGTAAAATGGCCTTTGGTCCAGATACTGTAGGCAACACTAAGCAATCCTTTATTTTTTTTGAAGGCATCCCATAGCGCTTGTGAGGTGTATTTTTGTGGACGTACCGTAAAGGTTTTAGAGGACCATATGCCCTGTGATAAGCCTTTTTTTGTGTTGGCGTATCCTTGCGGAAGTATTTGGGTGCTATCCGCATCCAAATCGGTATAGATCAATGCCGCTTCCATTTTTCGTATGGGAATGGGGACAAGGTCAATACTGCATTGTGCGCAACTTCTAGCTTTTAGATTTTTCTTTAGCCGTTGCAATGTACTACGGTCAATAGCTGTTTTTTTTACCGTAAATTGAAGCACGCTGGTTTGTTTCCAATTTTCCATTCCTCGAGCGCGACTTGGAATGTAGGTCATCCTGGCAAAGGAGAAATTTGGTTTTCCATCTGCATCTTCCCCTAAGTGAATGCCCTTGGGGACATAATAGAATTTTGTTTGGGATTTTAGGTCGCCATATAGTACGGTCCCCTCCATAGTTTCTCTTGAAGACAAGTTGGGTTGCGCATCTAGGGTGTATAGCATGCCTATAAAAAAAAAGAGAGTTTGGATTGCTGTTTTCATAAGATTAGTTTTGAAAGGATTGACCTATTCCCCGCCTTCATTTTCACTTTCCGAATCTTGGGAAGTCACTTGCGGCAGCCGATTAAAATAGGGCTGTAAACTGGAGGTACTTAGAAATATTTTCAGGGTATTTCCTGCAATCCATTGGGTGCTCTCGTGCATTTCTCCGTTGGGCATGACCAAGGTTACTTTATATTCAAAATTGGGTTGTTCGCCATTCATGAGATACAGTGTGGGCGATTTTTGTTCTTCATTGTCTTGATTGATTTCCAAAGGGTCATAGGTTTCTATTTCCCGTTGTTTCCCTGGGTCCAATTGTGTTGATTTTAGACGTACCATGATAAATTGAGCTCCAGTGGATTTTAAAAGATTCACGGTACGAAATTTAACTTCCTGTTTGGTGGCTGCCGTAAGGCCTCCGGTGAGATCGTTGATGATCTTTTGTGTACAGGCATCGCAATCCCTTAGTTTGTATTCTACAAAAGCACGTAAGGGTTTTCCAGAAGCTCTTAATTGACGTGGTATCATAAAACCAGACGGTTTATGAAATGCGAGCTTATCATTGGGTTGTGCAATTTTATCTTCTAGACTAAAGGAATAGATATAGGGAATAACCCCTTCAGCACTATTCTTTGTGGTCAATACATGCACGTATTGAAGCATAATAGGGTAGGGCGTAGGGTTATCAATGGTTTGCAGCCTTTTGATGTCTACTTCGAAAATGCCATAGGACGGCTCGTCCATGATGCTGATACTAGCCGGAATATCATAAGATTGCTCCGTATCATTGTCCGATTGGAAATGCAGTAAGAATGACATTTTGTTTTGCAATTCCCCATTTTTTAAGGCATCGATATTGTCATCGGAAGTGGTGAAGCTGATTTCAATATCACGTGTAAAATTGGAAGAAGGGACTATAGTAATTTGATCTTCATTGATATCAAACCCTCCTCCTGTAAACTCAATTCTGGGACTGGTTACAGGAAGTGCTTTTAACTCTACTTTAGGATTGGGGATGCCCTGTTCGCTACGTAGCATTTCCCGAATCATATCTTCCATAAAATTAATTTCCTTAGAAGTGATTCCTGACGAAAGCGTAGCGCTTACACGAGCACTTTTGTTAGCTCTGTCCCCATTGTTTCTGCTGTAATTGATGGTCAATTGATGTTCTTTTACATCTTTGTCCCAATGCAGGTAGTAGGCGTTTGGGACGTAATAAAATACACCTGAACCCGGGACTTTATCACGAATTAAATTGGCATTGAGTCTTGAGAATTTTATAGACTCGTTATGATCAAAACGCTCAGTAAGCTCTCCGTTTAAATTGGAGAAAATGGGGAAATTTTCTTCATCAAAATTTGGCCCTCCCGGTCGTATATTGGCCTTGTTTCCTTTTTGAGCTTCGGCCACACGTCCTAAATAACTTGTAAGGACCACATTGGATAGTTGATAGTACGGAATGAGTTGGGGTATTTCCTCTAATTTCCATTTTTGGGCATCCCCTCCATTAAAAGACCACATCCATATGGGAGTTCCATTATCCGATTTCCCCCATTTGACATCCAAATAAGTGCCTTTTTTAGATTTTATATAGAAATACCCATTTGGTGCAGGAATGAATTTCCATTTGGTATTATCATTTCCCTTTCCTTCCCATAATAATGCTAAGGCTTTTGTGGCACTAGATCTATTTTGAACATGGATATACTTGCCCAAGGCAGATTTTAAATAGAAGTAGCCATTTCCGGCATCCTCTAAGGAAAATTGTTGGGCTTTTCCCTTATTGGAAGGCCATAAATGTAAAGGCGTGCCATTGGCGGTTTTTCCCCATTGTACATCCAGACATTTAGCTTCCAAAGCTGATTTTAAGTAATAACTTTTTCCTGCTTTCTGTCCTAGGAGATCAGTACTGCCCAATAGGAAAAATAGGAGTAGAATAAGATATGTGCTAAATTTTTTCATCGTTTTTGTCTTAAAAATTATCTATTGTTTTGACTGAAGCGTCTTTTGGCCTCCCCTATAGGTTTTAAATGGAGTGCTATAATTTGCGAAGGCCTCGTTGTAGGGTCATTAGGTGAAGGTTTTACTGCGGTTTCCTTTGAGGTCCAGTGTTTTTTGAACTCAAACACATGGGAAATGCCTTTGAAACGAAGTCCTCCATTCGTGAAAACAACCTCAATGAAATCGGAATCAGTAGCCTTGGACCCCGAAAAATTAAGGCGAGCCCTAATGTTTGTTGTGCCTGATCGTACCTTCTTAAAATAAGGGGGGATCTCGAGTTTTCTGGAACCCGACTTGCTCAAGGCAAATACCTTAAGATGTTTGTCTTCGTAACCATCAAGAGTGATGTCGATTTCGATCTGATGGTTTTTTTGGTTTTTAAGGACAAGTTGTTTTACATCTCCCTGAAGACCCTCCAACTGCTTGGTTTTAGTGCCTTTTCTTTTTTGACTTAATTCAGCATTATACACAAGGCTTTCGGTCTGCCCGTAGCCTTTAAAGCCATAAAAAAGGAATAGCGTGAATATCAGAAGCGTTAGTTTTTTCATTTGTATAGGTTTTGATTACGTCCTTTTATGATATAATCTTTGAAAGGTTAACATGGCCCCTAATTTTTTTTTACATTTAAGTGTTAACTAAAGCTTAGAATTGGACATTAAATGGTAAAGCATTCAGATCATATACTTTTTGGAGCGCTGAAGGAAGGGTCTGATGTGGCCTTTAAAAAAGTATATCGTGAGAATAGATCCCTGTTTTTAAATTTTGCGAAGAAATACGGATTGAATACGGAGGATGTTCTCGATATATACCAGGATGCATACATTGTTTTTTATGAAAATGTCAGCAAAGGGAAACTAAAGGAATTGAAGAGTTCTTTGAGTACATACCTCATAAGTATTGGAAAATATATGATGTTAGATCGGTTGCGGAAAAATAAAAAAGAAGCCCTGGGGAATAATTTTATGGAACAAATGCCTGAATGGGATAATGAATTGGAAGCCTTTGATGTGGTGCAGCGGGAGTTAAGTACGGAACAGCAGTTGCTTCGAAAGAACTTTGAATTGTTGGGAGAGAAATGTAGAAAGGTTTTGACCTTGTTTTATTATAGGAAATATAGCATCAAACAAATAATGACAGAAGGAAATTACAATAGTGAAAATGTCGTGAAGAGTCAAAAGTCCAGATGCCTGAAAACATTGAAAGAAGCAATTAAAAATAGCTCAGTAGGATGAAGGAGAAAGATGAATTACTGGAAAAGTATTTTTTGGAAGGCCTGAACGGGACTGAGGCAGGGGTTTTTGAAAAGTGGCTGGAAGAAGATGTCGATTTCAAAGAACAGTTTGAGTTTGAAAAAGCAGTACGACAGACGATTCAGAGCAGGGAAAGGGAAACCTTGAAATCGAAATTAAAGCACTTGGAAACAGAAATAGAAGCGGAACAAGAAGAAAAATCCTTTCCTTGGAAGTTTTTGGGAATTGCAGCGTCTATGGTTGTAGTTTTAGGTTTTGTTGCTTATTTTTTTACGGCCAACGGCAATTCAGATGCGGCCCAGCTCTATGCAACACATTATAAAACTTATCCAAATACCGTATTTGCCATAACACGGAGCAATGGGGAAGATACCCAAGAACGCCGGGCCTTTGTTGCTTATGAAGCGAATAAACATGACGAGGCGATTCGGCTTTTTGAAGCAATAAGAAAACAAGAGCCAAGAGCGTATATTGATTTTTATTTAGCGCAATCCTATCTCAGTATTGGAAATACGGACAAAGCCAAATCCCTTTTTGAAAAGCAATCTAGGAGTGGAGGCCAATTTAATGAAGAAGCACTGTGGTATTTGGGATTGGTCTATCTTGCTGAAAATGATGTGGAAAACGCAAAATCTGTATTTGAAGAGTTAATAAAAAAGAAAGGATATAAGCAACAAGAAGCTGTCGCCCTGTTGCAAAAACTACCTTAAGGTTTTCTACGAAGCCAAAAAAAGAGAATCCCTATCAAAATAATACCACCAACAGGATACCACCAGTTTGGTGATGAAGAAATTAAGGGTGCGGTATTGCCGCTAAGAATAAAACTGGACCAATAATAGGGGTGAGACAATCCATTTTCACGGTTTTCCTGTAGAAAGGACAGTTTTGCCTTTTGCAAAGCAAGGTCCTTGGCATCGCTTTGTGCTAAATTTCCATAAAAAGAACTCATTAAACGAGCAGAAGATGCATCATTAATATTCCATAAGGTACTGGCTATGCTCTGGGCGCCACTATAGAAAAAACCTTGTGCCAAACTTATAAAACCTTCCCCCCGCTTTAGCGTTCCTATTCCACTGCTACAAGCACTAAGAGTCACCAAGTTGGCCTTTAGTTCCAATTGATAAAGATCCTGTAGATAAAGCACTTCAGTAGTATCCGAAGCAGATGAAAACGCCAGATAAGAATATTCCGGAGAAGTGTCGTCTAGAATAGCATGCGTTGCTAAATGGAGGATGCTATGTTCGGAAAGAGATTTGTGAAAGTTGGTCAGCGAAGCTTCCGAATCTAAGAAGGATTTCCCTGAAAATTGTTCAAGGACTTGTTCAACTTCAAGCGTGTTATGCGGCAATGGCAATAAACTGGAAGGCGTTGCGGAAATTGGAAAAGCGCTTTCAGGAAAACTTGGGGCAAAACCAAGAATACTATTGTTTTTGATGCGCTCTGTGCTTAATTGATGCAATAAGGTAGCGGATTGCGCATAACTGATGCGAGAGCTTTCTAACAGGTATGTTGTTCCTTCAGCATTGGTATTCAAGGCCTCAAAAGGGATATAATTTAGAAATCCATCGGTTAGAACAAGAATTTGGGTAGTAGGATGGGATTCCAATAGAGGTGCTAATATTTGCTGATACACCTGATAGGTGTTTTTTGCCAATTGTGCTGCATTGGATTGCGGATTTCCCAAATCTAGCCGCACAGATTGCAACAAGGATTTTAAAACCGTATCCAAAGGAATTTTAATAAGATCTTTCCCTTTTTTGCTTAGGGCCATCCCGTAAATGTGGTCCTTCCCGTAAAAGTATGAAATCACTGTTTTTTCTGGGGTAAGATGCTGTTGTACTTCGTCAGCACTCCTGGTCTCGGTATTGTATTTAAGATTGAAATAAGTGGGGTATTGTTCTTCTAAATTATGCGAAAGGGCATTGTATTCATTCTTTAATTGGAACAATTCATCTTCTAAAAGGGCGGTTTTGGATTTTGATTTGCCCAATCGTTTTTCCACATGTGCAATCTTTGATTTTAACTGCCGTTCTTGCTCCAGAATCGCTTGAGGTATTTGAGCAAATTCTGTTGCCCTTGTGCCCAAAACACTTTCCAGAAGCAATATCGCCTTACTTTTTTCCATATAGCGCATTACTTTATCCAAATACGTATGATTACCAGTCTCGCGATACAGTTGATGAGCCGCTTCTAAACCTAGTTCAAAAAGAGGGAAGGCATCATCAATTAAAAATAGTTTATCGTTTTTGCTTCTAAAAGTAGGTCTAATACGATCTAGAATGGTAATACCTTGATCCACTGCGGACAAAACATCAATATAGGCATCGCGCGATTGTAATTGCATTAGGGCCTGAGCCTTGTTTTTGAAAAGTTTCAAGGCAATGGGACCATTTGAATTCAGTAAGAGATCTTTGCCTTTTACAAGCTGCTGTAGCCCTAGATCATAGTATTTCAATGCTTCCCTGGGATGACCAAAAATAAAATGCGACAAGCCTATTTCATGGTATATAAAAGCCACTTCTTCGTGTTTTTTTGTTTTCCATTTTTCTTGGATCAGCCTTAGGCTTTGTTCTAAATTGGCTATAGTTTGGGAATAATTTCCTTGAGCTCTGGCCAGATCGGCCTTGAGTCTATAAAACTGATAGCGAAAAGGGTGTTTTAGAGGAAGTTTTTTGGTAAGTGATGTTAAGTAATGTTGGGCACTATCCTGTTGTTCCAGATCCAAGTGATTCTGTACGATATACTTTAAAGCGGAAACCACAAAATTAGTACCTCTTTGTCCTCCTCGCTTTTCATCCAGGGATTTTATAAAAAAACCATTGGACTTTCTATAATCTCCCTCATTTCTGTACACCTCCGCAAGGAGGCCATAGTTTGTTGCAAGATTGCTAAGATCATCTGGTTTTTTATCCTCTATAAAACGGATGCTCTTTAAATAAAACAATTTGGCCTGGTCGTACTTCCCTTCGTTATTGTACATTTTGGCCATAAAGGAAAATGCGACAGATCGCAAATCTACCTGCTCTTTGTAGTACAGGGAATCTGTAATATGCTCCGTAGCGGAAAGAATTTTTGAAAAAGCGGCACGAGAGGCCTTAAAATCATCTAAATTAAAATAATAGACTCCTTGATCGTTTAAGATGGAATTGCTATAAAGTTCTTTTTCGGGTAACGTTTCCAAATACCCCTCTTGTGAAAGACATAGGGAATCTAACGTGTTTAATGTATGGCCCAGTTTTTCAAGGTCGTAGGCGTACCCGGCAACCCTACTGATACCGATTAAGGATTCTATAGCATTTTTCCAATCCTTTTCTTCTGTGGAAAGCGCTATTATTTCCTCAAAATAATAATAGGCTGAATCTTTCTGGGTATACAGGTGCTGATAGGCTTTTTCGGTCAATGCGGCAATAGCTGCTTGATACTCTTTTTCTTGGGCGATTCCGTTTATGCTTATAGAGCATAGAATTAGAACGATTAAGTATCGCATAGGGCGCTAATCTTAGGCATATTATTGGTTGACAATGGCGGCTTTCACTTCAAAATCAATTTCATTGTTTTGGAAGTCCTTACGGAATATTTTCACTCGAACATTTCCTGAACTTAATTGTTTGTCTATAAGTTGCGCCTTGAGTTGCCCTTCAGTATCGGCCACAGGAGTTGTGGTTCCTCCTACGACCGTTAATATTTCTTGCCCCTCTTCTGTAAAGATCTGAATTTTTGAAACAACAGTAGAAGCAGGAAAGAGAAGGTATCTGAAATCCTTGGGCAAACAGGTTCTGTCTTCCACTGGGCAGGGTGGTTTTGGAGGTACGATAGAGAAACTGACGAGGCCGGGAATACCTGCCAATTCGTTGTTTAAACTCGATTTTTTTTCAAGATTGGCGGCTAGGTCGGCTTCGGTCTGTGCATTGCCTTGATTGTTGTCAAGAATGCCTTGAAGTTCATCAATGGTTTCTTCAACCATAAGTATTTCGGCATTGAGGTAGGCCTGGTACAGCTCCCCCTCATAGATATAATTTGTTGTGGTTAAATTGAGGTTATGGAGCGGTTTGCAGGAATTGAGGAGAAAAAAGCAGCAAATGCATAGAAATGGAAAGTAAGTTTTCATGACAGTGGTTTTTCGATAGGTTATATACGGTCGTACAGAATTAAAGATACACTTTTTTAGGTAAATATCTTAGTATTAAGTTGTTGAGCTCTGGAAGTTTTGAAAAAGAAAAAAGGAGTGCTAAGAAGAAATAAACCAAGCGAAAGGTGTAATGATAAGATAAGGACTTTTGCCTTTGAGCTAAAGGTTTTTCTCCGAAAGTGAGCTCAAATATGAAAATATGGGAAGGGCAGACTTGGGAAACAGCTCGCCTAATACTTTTAGAAACAAAGCTGGTATGGAAGAATCAATTCATCCGGTAAACAATGACAGAATTGTCTTCATTTTTAGTGACCAACTCCAATTTTCCATCTTTATCAATGTCGGCCAAATCAATTTCAGAATTCCCATAAACAGGGAAATTTTGTAAAAGGGCAGCATTACTATCAAAGAGGTATACTTTTTGATTTTGGATATCTACAAGGCTCACATATATTTTAGTATTGAGATAAAATATTTTTGGTTTGGTGTATACTCCAAAATCCAGTGTTAATTTTTTTCCTTTAATGGAAAGAATGTTGTCATTTAAATGGACTAGCGTTTTGCTCGTGGCATCCATGCCATGATCTCTGTTGAGGTTTAACTTGGTCTGACTCATTCTTCCCCTAGAATCAATTTGTATTAAAACACCTTCATCATCGGTGACGGTAAACTTGTTCTTATATACATAGGCACTATTATTGGAGAAATTAATGTTTTCCGAAACTTTGACCCTTGTTCTTCCTACACGATCTAAAATTTTAAATTGTCCATTTTCCAATTGAAAAACAAGATAGTCCCTAGTCCCAATTCTAAAGTGCTTTGGAATATTTATGACAGGACTCTCGGCGGTGGTATAGGTAAAGCCATTTACGGTTTTCCCTCTGCGGTCGTACATCATTACTTTATTTCCTTGAGTAATCACAAAACGATAATTTCTGTTTTTATCATAGTCAAATACAGCTAACGGATTAAGACCTCCATCCTTGAAAGATTTTTTAAAACCGGAAACTTCCCTGCCATTTCTGTCCAGTACCAAAAACTGGGTTTCTGTGGTAAAAGCAAGCTGTAAACGCCCATTTTTATAAAGGTCAACCTGTGCAATTTTGCCTTGTATGCTTCCCTTTAACTTCTTTTTCCATAATACTTTGCCTTGGGCTGAAATGAGGTATAGGTTGTTCTGGACATCCTGCACCACAATTTCCTTGGTCTTATTGTTATGATTGATTACAAATTGAGGGGCTGTGGCCAACTCATCATCAATTTGAAGTGTGAAGATAGGAGAGGTGGTATTGATTTGGGATTCCTTCTCTGATTGTTTCGCCAAGAGATGGGTATGATAAAAATTCTGATCGGCAACCATTTGTGCCGCAAAAGTATAGGCATCGCTTCTTTTTTTGAGACTTTTTAGGAAAGGAGAGGAGAAGTCCGATTTCAGGGTTTCGGTAATGCCATTTTGATTTGAGATAAATAGTACCGTCGCTTCATCGGCCATGACTCCCTTTGTGGTTTCAAATAAGGGCCCTTTGTCAAAAGTTGTCCCATTCTTATAATTACTTATAATCATTCGTAACACCTCCACATCGGCAGAAAATATAAAGGCATTTTCCAGAACGGTATAATGCTCCGCTTTAAAACCTTGAATGAGCGGATTGAAATACACATTTAAAAAATCAGCATAGTTTAAGTCAATAATTTCATTTCCTTGATAAAAGCTTGAAGCCTTTTTGATGCGCTCCAAATACGTAGAGATGCGTTCGGAACCATAGGTGTTAAGGACAATGGCCTTTTTCTCTTTTACATAAATACTCCCAATTTCCTCAACGGTATTAAAGGTGGAGTCCAAAACCGTGGAATTTTCTAAATACGTCTCTTGGTTTTTTAAAAAAACATCGTATTGATCAAAAGTATAGGAAAGAACGGCATCGGCCTGTATAGGGGCAAAGGAAGGCGTGGTATTTACAAGTGGCGTGGTATTCTTAAATAATGAAGCATAACTCTTCAAAGAATCCACTGAGGTACTCACTCCGTTCAGATTGAGTTCTTTTTGGCTCAGAGAGATATCTAAGGAAATCCAATCCGAAAAAAAAGAAGGAATCCCCAATAGCTCATCTTTGGCAAGAGAAGTAATCATAGGGTTTTCCTTTTGAGGGTCTATAAAGAGGGTGCTATTTCTTTTGGATTGGGATATTGTATATAGGCGGAGTAGTTTTTCGGAAATGGGTTTTTTATTCTTAAAAATAGCTTCCTCAATAAGTGCTTTGGATGAACTTAAAACAAGAGCATTATTATGGGTAAGGCTGTAAACAGTATCTATACCTTTAATATAAGCATCGTAATTCCTGGAGTTGAACGTAATTGTTTCCTTTTTGCTTTCTGCATCTTCGTTGAAAAGATAAAGAGAATCCTGCGTGACATAAAAAAAAGCAGGAATGCTATCTGCTGTCCTTGAAAACGTGAGTAACCCTTGTGTTGAAGATTGAAAAAAGTCCAAATCTTGAATTTTCGTCAAAATCATCTCATTTAGCGTGCTGCTTTCCTGATTTTTTAAAAAATCATTGTTTTTTAAAGCATTTTGAAATGCAGCAAGGCCATGAACTTTAATCAGAACACTGTTATGCTCTGGAATATAATCTAATAAGGAGTTTGAACGGGAACGATTTTGATCACAACTAAAAAGAAGTATTAAAAAGAATAGGGAAATATACCTCATGCACAACACTTTCCGCAAAGTTATCAATTTTATATAGGAAGTTTCAATTGTTCGGGCAATTGCTTAAAACTTTTTCGGTGGTATTTCGTAAGGCCATATTGCCTAATGGCTTCTCGATGTTCTTTGGTAGGGTACCCCTTGTTTTTTTTCCAATTGTACATGGGGTATTCCTCATGTGCAGCCTCCATATAGGCATCTCTATAGGTTTTTGCCAAAACAGAAGCTCCGGCAATGCTCATGTATTTTGAATCCCCCTTGATAATGCAATGGTGAGGGATGTCCTCATAGGGTTTAAAACGATTTCCGTCTACAATAATATGTTCTGGACGTTTAGAAAGCTTTTCTATGGCAATGTGCATAGCGCGAATGGAAGCGTTGAGAATGTTGATGGAATCAATCTCTTCCGGATACACATGGGCAACTGCAAAACTTAGCGCAGATTGTTCAAGAATAGGTTTTAAGAAATTTCGCTTGTGTTCGGATATTTTTTTAGAATCGTTTAACATTTCATGTTTAAAGGCTTCGGGAAGGATTAAAGCAGCTGCGGTCACTGGACCTGCCAAACACCCCCTTCCGGCCTCGTCCGTACCCGCTTCAATACAGGATTGAAAATGAATTTTTAACATTTTTTGATGTGGTAAAAGGCTATATTTTATCGATTGTTTCGTAAATATTGCGAAATAAAATAGAAATAAACTGTTAAAAATATATTCTTATGATAATCATTTGAATGATTGATTGTAAAATTAATAAATACTTAAATTTTTTTAACATAAAATTAATGTATGCGCTACTATTTTTTGGATAATTAACTTATTATTATGACTTTTGTCTTTGACTAATTCAAAAATTTAATTAAATGAGATCGAAGTTAACTTGGATGTTAACGCCTTTATTGGTGTTATGCATGAGTTTCTCTTATGGACAAGAGAAAACTATTTCGGGTAATGTTACAGACCAAAATGGTTTGCCTTTACCTGGTGTTGCCGTATTAGTGGTAGGAACCACTAATGGAACACAAACAGATTTTGATGGTAACTATACCATTACCGCCAATGTGGGCCAAACTTTGCGCTTTAGTTATTTGAGTCAAAAGACGACAACTAGAGTAGTGGGCGCTGCAAATACAATCAACGTTCAGATGGAGGAAGATGCCGAAGTGCTGGAAGAAGTTGTAGTTGTAGGGTATGGAACTAAATCCCGTGAACTTTCGACATCTGCAGTATCTACTGTAAGTAGTGAGAAGATCGAGGCGTTTGTACCTTCTACGAGTATTGACAATATACTTCAAGGACAAGCGGCAGGGGTTCAGGTTACTGCAGCGAACGGTAGACCTGGTCAAACGGCATTCGTACAGATTAGGGGTATTGGTTCTATCAACGCGGCCAGTACACCTTTATATGTTGTGGATGGAACGCCGATCGATGCTACCGATGTAAATAACATTAACCCTAATGACATTGAGAGTCTTTCTATTCTTAAGGATGCTGCTACAGTATCCAAGTATGGTTCTCGTGGTGCGAACGGGGTTGTATTGATTACAACAAAGCAAGGTCGTTCCGGAGAAGCTAGAATCGATTTCCGCTCTTCTTACGGTCAAGGAAACAGGATTCCTGATCCTTTTGGTTTAGCGAATGCTGCTGAAAAATTAGAGTTGGAAAGACAATTTGCAGCTTTGGGTGTTCCTGCAGCAGCGAGTTTACCTGGTGCTAACGCTACACCAGAGCAGTTGGCAGCTTTGATCGCTTTGGATACAAACTGGGAAGAAGAGTTGTTGAGAACTGCTGTGATTCAGTCGAACTCACTTTCTATTTCTGGAGGTGATGATCGCCTGTCTTATTTCTTGTCTTTAGGTTATGACAAGAACACAGGTATTATCGATAGAATTGATGGTTTCGAAAGGGTTTCTGCTCGTTTGAATACTACTTATAAAGCTAAAGATTGGTTAACTGTAGGTTCCAATATCTCTTTGGCTAGAAATACTTCTGATTTACCAAGGGATAGAAACAACGTTCAAAATCCATTTAGAGCTTTATATGATTACAATCCATATGAGCCATTATTCTTAAGAGATGCAAATGGAGATATCGTTGTTGATGCAAATGGAGACAATGTATTTAACCCAACTTCTACTGGTTTCCCAATTGCAAGAGCATTGTTGACAGAGCCGGAAGATAACAGAAACTTCTTGATTATTGGAAACTTGTTTGCTGATATTAAATTAGGAAGCAAATTCTCCAACAGATTCTCTGTTGGTGCTACAAGTAACAGATTTAACAGAACTAACCGTTCATTGGCCGGAGGTGTTCTTCAAGGATTCGTTGGAGATGCCAACTTCCCTGGAACACAGACGGATAACCTTAGTATTGATTTTGAGTACAACGTAAACAATATCTTCTCGTATAACGATACTTTTGGAGAGTCGCACAACTTTGGTGCTAGTTTCCTTTTGGAGTACAACGAGAATATCTTTACAAGTCAGTTCAGTACAAGTAGAGGTTTCCCTTCTCCAGAAATTCCTTTCCAAGATGTTGCTGCTGAGGCAAGTAATGCCGGAAGTAACGAGGCAAGAAGTATCTTGTTCTCTCAAGGTTTATTCTTAGACTATGACTACGATGCTAGATATGTATTATCTGCTTCTGTAAGACGTGATGGTTCTTCACGTTTTGGACCTGATAACCAATTTGGATACTTCTACAGTGGAAGTGCTGCATGGAACATCTCCAATGAAGCATTCATGGAAGGTTCTATTTTCAATAATTTGAGATTAAGAGCTTCTTACGGTACAGCAGGTAACCAGAACATTGGTAACTTTAACTTCTTAAACTTATTAGGTTTCGGAACATTTAACGGAAGAACTACTGCAATTCCTCTTGGTGTTGGTAACCCAGCGATCAAATGGGAAGGTCAAACTACCTTGGATATAGGTGTTGAATTTGGATTATTCAACAACAGAATCAACGGGGTTGTGGATTACTTCGAAAAAACGTCTGATGACTTATTGCTTCAAAGACCACTATCTCAAACAGTTGGTGATGAAAACAATGCGGTTACTGCGAACATCGGTGAGATTCAGAACAGAGGTTTAGAGGTAACCCTTAATGGAGACGTTGTTAGAACGCAAGACTTTACATGGTCTTTAGGAGGTAACATTGTTTTCTTGGATAATGAAGTAACAAGATTGGTTGATGGTAATGATATCATTAACGGTTCTACCATCCTTAGAGAAGGTGAAGAGATCAACTCTTTCTTCTTAGTACGTTATGCAGGGGTTAACCCGGCAAACGGTGAGCCATTATACTTGGATACTGATGGAAACGTAACGAACGAGTACAGTGCAGGTTTCCAAACTATTTTGGAAGGAAAATCTCCTGCTGCTGATATTGAAGGTGGATTCTACACAAACTTTAGATACAATGGAATTGGTCTTAGAGCCGATTTCGTATACAAAGCTGGAAACTACATTCAGAACTTGCAACGTCAAGCAGGTATCTCTATTGGAAATATCGATGCTAACCAAAGATTGGAAGCATTCAACTACTGGAGACAGCCAGGTGACCAAAATGTATTGCCTAATCCATTGTTCGAAGGTACTGCAGATCAGGCGTCTGATCGTTTCTTGGAAAAAGGGGATTACATCCGTTTAAGAACCTTGACGCTATCTTATGATTTCCCAAGCAAATTCTTGGAGAAAACAGGATTAAATTCAGTGCGTATCTACGGTACAGGACAAAACATCTGGACAATCTCCGGATTTAGAGGAGATCCTGAAATTGGTATCGCTTCTGGAGAGTCTGCAGGGTTCCAAAATGGACAGGCAAACTTGTTTAGTTACCCACAGACTAGATCATATACTTTTGGTATTGATATAGGATTTTAATTAAAAAAAAAGAATAAACATGAAAAAATATTTTAAAACAATGCTAGTGTTGTTGATCTCGTCAAGCGTATTCGTGGCTTGTCAAGATGAACTAGATAGACTAGAGCCTTTTGTAAATGGTAACCCACAGACATTCTTTAACAATGTGGCTACTTTTCAAAATGGTGTAGATGGGGCATATTCTCAACTTTGGAACTACTATTCAGCTCCTGGATCTGGGATGCAGGGTATTCCTGATATCTTATCTGATAATGTAGTTTTGGTAACTACAGGGCGTCGTTCCAATGAATTGTTCTACGATTATAGATATCAAGCAAATAACGGAGGTGCAATCACACTTTGGTTTAGTGAGTGTTATGAAGCGATTAACGCTGCTAACTTGGTAATTGGTCAAATCGACAACTTACAAGATGGACCAGATAAGGATAATATCTTAGGACAGGCATTGGCCGTAAGAGCTTGGGCGCATTTTGATTTGGTTCGTACATACGGATTGATTCCTACTCAAGATCCAAACGCAAATGCTTCATTGGGTGTTACTTATATTAAAGTAGAAGACGGTGATACCGTAGATCCTTTTGCACAACCAGCAAGAGAAACTGTAGCAAGCAACTATACCGAAATCCTTGGGGATATGGAGAGAGCTTCTCAGTTGATCGCAACTTCTAACTTGGAAGGAAGATTGGATAGAAATGGAGTATTTGGATTATTATCAAGAATCTACTTGTATAATGGACAGTACCAGCAAGCAATCGATGCTGCTGATGAAGTAACGACAAGTTTGGCTTCTCCTGCCGATTTACCAGGAGTATATACCGATAGTAATAACGCCGGTATTGTAGTGGAGCTTTCTGTGAACACTGCTTCTGAGGCAAACTTTAACAACGTTGGGGTATTGTACAGTCAGTCCAACGCTAGCTCTACAATCTCTGAGTACGCAGTTGAATTTGATTTCTTCAACAGTATTGATCCTAACGATTTACGAAGAAACGTAATTCAGTTTGTAGGAACAAACCAAGGTAATGATTACAATGCCATCCGTAAGTTCTTGGGGGAAACAGGTCAGGTAAATGGACGTGTTGACATTAAAGTAATGAGAGCTGCCGAAGTATTGTTGAACAGAGCGGAGGCTGAGTTCGAATTGGGTGACGAGGCTGCTGCCTTGGCAAGTTTGAATACTTTGAGAGCACAACGTTTTGCTCCTTTTGTTGCTGGAACAGAAACTGGCGCTGCTTTGGAAGCTGCTATCCAATTCGAAAGAAGAGTTGAACTTTCTTTTGAAGGACACCGTTGGTTCGATTTAAAGCGAAGAGGAGAGCCAGTTATGCGTGGTACTAATGGAGATATCATTGATGGATCCGGTACCCCGGCAGAAATATTGATGTTGCCAGCTGGTGATACAAGATTCCAGTTGCCGATTCCTATCGCTGAAATCAATGCGAATCCTAACTTTATGCAAAACCCTGGCTACTAATTCAAAAACAAGAATATGAAAAACTTTATATATAAATTTGCAGTAATCTGCATGGGATTATTTTTTATCACTTCCTGTGATGAAGAACCAATTCCAAGATTCGATACACAAAACGGTAGAGCTATTGCCGGTTTTGGTGGGGGGAATGCAGCTCCTAGAATCGTCTTTAACCCTGCAGAAGATACACCTAGTGTAATTACAGTTGGGGTATCTACATTGTCTTCTTCGGATAGAAGTGTTGTAGTGGAATTGGATATGGATGGAACTACTTTGGATCCGGCCCTTTTCTCTATTGACAATTTAACACCTGTAATTCCAGCGGGACAGTTTACTGCTGATATTACAATTACTACTTTGGCATCTGATAACTTGCCATCGGCTACAGATGCTATTGCTTTGAATTTGGTGTCCGTGGAAGGTGCTGAGATTTTGGATGATAGTATTGAAGCATTGGCTATCACATTGGATGTACAATGCCCAAGTGTTGATTTAGCTGCGCTTCCAGGTTCTTATGACGTTACCGCTTCTACTTTTGCCAATTTCTTTGGTGAGACTGATTTTGACAGAGAAGTTGTTGCAGGTCCAGGACCTGATCAGGTTACTATTGTTGGTGGAACCTACATTACTGAAGGTGCTGAGGATTTGATTATTACTATCGATCCAGCTACAGGTTCTATAACTGCTGTAGATGAGACAAGAATTAGTTCTCAGGTGAGTTTTGGTCCTAACACCTATAGATTCCTTCCTGGTGGTAGAGTATTGACATGTGTTGGTATTATTGAAGTGAATCTTGATTTCGGAGGTTCTATTTCTGGTAACTCTCACGTATTCAATTTACTTAAGCAGTAAGATTTGTATAGTGTGATGTAAAAATCACCTTAATCATATTGAAAGGCCCTCGCATGTAATGCGAGGGTTTTTTTTATGCCTTCTATGGGTGTTTGAGTTTTAGGGATACGGATTCAAGTTGAAGTATTTATTATAGACTCTTAAGAAATCGGAGAAACACAATCCAATACTCTTTTTTACAGCCTCAGTTAATCGTGAAAATTACCTCCGTTGAGTGTTTTTCTTTTAAGAAAGATTTCTGCTCCTAAACAAGATTCAAATCAGTACAATGGAGCTGTTGGGGCTATTCAGATTCGAGGAATCTACTTAAAGGCAATTCTGGAGCACAAAATAAGCGGTATTATAGCTTTTAAGAGGAGTAGGTGTAGTATCAGATAAATTTAGGAATATGAGGTCAAGGGGATAATCAAATATAAATTGAACCTTTTAAATTGCGTAAGTGATGGTGAAAGGAATGTAGGAAGGCTTATTTTTTTAAAAGACGACGAAACTAAAGTGACTTCCAATAAGCAAATGATATTTGAAAGTAGGGCATTCATTCTTAATAAGATTAGGATGGTAATCTTAGTGGATACAGTTTAAAGAATGTTTTAAGATTGAAAAAACAAAAAAAGCCCGAGCACAAAGTGCTCGGGCTTTTTGTATAATGTGCATCCCTGAAATTAAAGTGTTCTAAACTGAAATACTTCAGATTGGGAGGTATTCCCCGCACTATCGGTAGAGATGACTCTCCAGTAATAGGTTTGCCCACCACTAATACTTGTTTCAAGAGTGGTCGCAGTGGTATCTCCAATGGAATTTGTAGGTGTACTTTCCGTTCCAAACAAAATAGTGAATCCGGTAATATCGTCATCTACATCAGTAGCAGACCACTCCAAAGCTATGGTTCCGGTACTGTTGATATTGGCTCCTCTTGCCGGGTTTATGGCCTCAGCAGGAAAAGGAGCGTAATTTTCAATGCCAGGGCCTTGATTATAGAAACGTTCCGTGGCACTGGAAGCGGTGGTGCTTACTCCAGTAGCTCTAGACACCACAAACCATTCGTAAGGCGCGCCACGATCAATAACAATGCTCGCCTCATTAACGGTGGCATTTACCCTAGAAGTGGCATCAGTAGTTAAATTTCTAAGATTTACTTCATAGGTATCCGTGTTCGCGGATGCTTCCCATCTAAAAGTAACCCTACTCTGCATTTCGTTTAAATTTTCACCTTCATTACATTCTGTGTTGTTTTCCGGGAAAACTAAAGTTGCTGCAGAAGGGGGTGTTGCTTGAGGCGGATTAGGATTGCCAGTGTCGCCACCACCATCCGAACTGCCTCCACAGGCAACCATGCCCGTAAGGGCAAGGGTGAGTACTACTATTTTAGTTATAATTTTCATCTTCTTACAATTTTATAATTCAATAATTCTTTATCTGTTCTAACATTTAATAGATAGACACCTCTGGAAAGATTGTCTACATTAAAGTTAACCGTGCCATTAGAAACTTTAAAGTCTTTTCTAAATACCGTACTGCCGCTAAAAGTATACAGTGCCAATTGTACGCTTTCTAAGCTATTGTCGTCTAGAACAACGGTAAGGTTGCCATTGGTAATCGGGTTCGGGTAAATAAAGGCTTCTGTGTTTAGGATTACCGTTTCCAAGAAAACACCTTGGCAATCCAAATCGGTTTTTACAGATATTACGTTTTCCACATCGGGAAGTGGCAAAGTAATTTCATTTTGCGAAGTAGTGTATACCACATCATTGATCGTTACTGTATAATGAGCACTTCCAGATAAACTTAGGGTAACCTCGCTTTTCAACGTACTTACTTTGGAAGTAACAGAAAGAGGTTCTGGCTCAACAATTGTGATATCAAAGCAATTTTCAAAGTCACTTTGTCCGGCAACGGTAATACATACCGTATAATTTCCTGCGGTTAAATCCTCAAAGGAAGTTGTCGTCGTAAAATCATTGCTAGACACTGCTGTGCCACCTTGGGTTAAGCTAGCGGTGTAATTTAAACTTTCCGCAGCTTCAATGGCAATACTTCCGTTATTACTGGAGATACAGGATTCTCCAGTAGTAAGGATTCTGAAGTTGTTGGCAGGAAGGGAGAACACCGCACATCCATCAACATCTACTACGGAATTTGCTGGAGTATCTGGGCAGAGGTCCAAATCATTTGGAACACCATCGTTATCTGCATCGTTGTCACAGACATCGCCAATACCATCTCCGTCAGCATCCGCTTGATTGGGATTTGGGGTTAAGGGACAATTGTCATTGACGTCCAAAATCCCATCCCCATCATCATCATCGTCACAGGCATCTCCTTCGCCATCGCTATCGGTGTCTAATTGATTGGCGTTTCCAATAAGAGGACAGTTATCATCAACATCCAAAACCCCATCATTATCATCATCGTCATCGTCTTGGAATCCGGTCACCACAAAATCATCCACTATAGCACCTTCCTGTACTGTATTTGGGTCAGATTGAAAAGCAATTCTAAAAAGCACATTGCCTTCATTGGTCAAATCGGTTTCCCCACTTGCGGCATTGGCCGTAAAGTCATAGGCATATTCGGTTAATGTGGCATTCGTACCGGTCCATTGTCCACCAGGACAATTTTGGCAATCATCTGCCGCTCCTGAACTGGCATTGGTCCTATCACTAGTATACCAATTAGGTTGACTATTAATATTTCCCAACAAGTTCCAGGTGGTTCCGTCATCTATGGAATATTCTACATATACAATATCAAAATTCTCTTCCAGATCATAAGCCATGTTGAAGGTAAGTACAGGAGCTAAAATGGAGGAAAGTTCATAGCATCCACTATAAATAAAACCTAAAGTGTTATTGGGATGGTTACCGTCCAAATTGGTACCGTACACCTGTGTGCCCGAACCAGCGGTATTCAACAAAGTCCCCGTAGGTTCTCCACGTTCCCATACGCTATCGGAAGAACGATCATTAAAACTCAACAAGGAATCATCATCAGATTCAAAAGTGATAATATCATCTCCGGTTCCAAAATCGTTAAAAATAAAATTGGTAATGGCATCATTATTATCGTCAAAAGCATCCCCGGCAATCGTGGCATTGACATTAAGTTCTACCTGCCCAAAACCAGAAAGGGCTAAAGGAGGCAGGGCAATGGTAGTGGAGGCGTTGCTGTTCAAGGTGCCATTCCATACAAAGGTCAAATCAGCACCTCCATTGATCGTATACGTAACAGTAATTTCATTCACCGTGTTTAAGCCATTATTGTTGACTTCAATTTCCGGAATGATTTCCCCACAAATCACCGTGTTGGGATTTGGAGTCAATGAAATCAACCTTAAGTCGTTCTCAGGAACCTGTACGGGGATAGGTGATTGCCAAATCCCTCGCCCAAAGGTAGAGGCCGTTATAATGGCTTCATCTAAACTAATTTCCAAATCAGAAACTCCTACATTAGGCAGATTGGTAAAGTATTCTTCCCATTCGGTTAAAGTATCGTCCAAGCGATAAACACCTAAACTTGTCCCTACATAGATTGGATTATTGGTGTCTCTCCCTTGATGTGCAATGGAAAAAAGCGCTTGGTCATCCGGTAAATTAAAAGTAAGATCATCCCTAACCGTACCGGAATCTGTTACGGTTAATCGAAACACGCCTTTATTCGGTTGCACAATTTGCGGGATACCGTTTCCTCTAAGATTGGATAAGGTGACGTATACAATCCTATCATCACTGCTGTGCGGTGCTATGCTAGAAACATCCGCATCAAAATTTCCAAGTAAAACAAAAGTAATTCCTCCGTTGGTACTTCTAAAAACAGAATTCCCTTCCGCTACATATAGAACTTGAGGATTGCTTGGTGCTACTTCAAGGTCATCAATATTGCTGGAGCTGAAGGATTGGGAGACTTGTTCCCATGCATTTCCTACAAGGCGATATACAGCATCATAACCGGCATATACTTCACTATCGCTACCAATAGCTAAAGGTGTAATCCAATTTCCACTTATTCTAGCGTCACCTGCTGCATTAATGGGAGGGAAAACGGAACTTACCGTTTCTCCTGTATTGGAGGAGATAAATAACACGTTTCCGTTTTGGATAAATCCATAAATCAAATCCTGATTATTGGGATCTATTTCATAATCCATACCATCAGCGATGGTAAAGTTATTCCAAACACCATTGCTATATACTAAACCAGAGTTGTCTTGGGTGCCTCCAACAATTTGAGAAGAATTTCCATTGGCCACCGAAATACGATAGAACTGGGTAATGGCCATACCAAAAGTACGATTGGTAAAGCTATCTCCACTATCACCAGAGACAAATAAGCCACCATCACTACCACAAAATAGACTGCCGTTAAAGAATTTTAAGGTGTGAATATCCACATGGGTATAATTCGCGGCTAAAGTGTCATCATTACTATTTAAACGTACAAAGATATCTCCTCCATCGGTACTTCTCCAGATATTGATAGCACCAATGAACAGGTCATCCTCATCTGTAGGGGATACTTCTATTGCTAAATCATACCAGGCCTGGTTACGCTCAAAAATATCCACAGTATTCAGAGTCTGTGTAAAGGTTTCGCCACTGTCGGTAGATCTATATAGGCCTTGAAAAGCAAAATCATTAGCGGGTATATCCGCACTTACAATGTAGACCACCTCTGGATTTGCAGGAGTGACCCCGATGGCTAATCTTCCAGAAGCTCCGGGAAGAATGTCCGTAATTCTTGTAAAAGTTGCACCTCCATCAGTTGACTTGGAGTAGGAAGTGTTAGAAACGACGTATACTGTGTTTGGATCCCCCGGCTTTAGTTTAAAATCCCTTGCTTCTTCTGGGTTTACATTGTCCCAAGTGTCCCCACCGTTTATGGTCTTAAACAATCCTTGACTTGTACCCACCCATACAATATCGGAATTGGTGGGATCAATAGTGATCTCATTCATCGATCCTCCGATAGGTACATTGGTAGGATTTAAACCGGTTTCATTCCAAGTTTGTCCACCATTGAGTGATTTATAAACCCCAATACTGTAGGAGTCAAAAGCATCGTCATCTCCTGTAGCAATATAGATGATGTTGGAATCGTTAGGGTCTATGGCAATACCAGAAACTCCTATCTGTAAAAACTCATCAAACAAACTCGTCCATGTATTTCCGCCATCAATAGATCGCCAAATGCCTCCAGCTGGTGCTCCGGCATACCAAGTATTTGGATTGTTGGGGTCTACGGCAATGGCATTCACCCTTCCATGACCGGGCAAAGGCCTTTGCGGAAATGGTGCGATAAGACCATCAAATGCATCAGGTGTAAATGGTCCTATGGACTCCCAGCTGCTTACAGGGTTGGTTTCTGCAAATAAATTGTTTTTCTTTTGATAAGAGCCCCATATCTCTTGTGGTGAAGGAAAAAAACCATCGGCATCTACCATATGCTTCCAATAATTTTCCCAGCGCTTGAATGGTTTATAGCCACTTCCTTTGGCAGTGTGATCCCTATCTTTCCAGTAGTTGTTAAAGGCCTCGGAAATCTCAAAGAGAGAGTATTGTTCCTGACCGTTTTTTAAGGTAGGGGATTTCTTTTTTTCTAATTCTGCCATCCAAGGCGTACTCTTATGATACTGTGCATGAGAATACATACCTATAAATAGGCAGACGAAAAGTAATTTTCTGATCATACTAATAATTTTTCCGTAAATATGATGATAATAATAAAGAATATCAATTATTTTGGGCTAAATACTACTTTTTGTGATATATCGAAGTTTTTTCTGTCAAAAAAATGTTAATTCTTCTATTTGTCTAAGTCTCTTAATATTGTAAAAACTTTCACATTTTTGTACCAACAAAAAAAATTAACTTTGTTCGCGTAAGTAGATCGAATGAAATATACACTGCTCTTGCTTTTTGTTTTTGCAACCCATGCACTTTTTGCCCAAGAAGAAGAACCTCCGGTTCCTCCAAAACAAGGACAAGATTCTATTCTTAAGAAGGCACAACCTTTGGGAAAAAGGAAGGCCAAAGCCAAAGATGACATCACCATCAAAGATTATAAAATTATTTCTTACGAAAGGGATACGGTAGCTTTGGATACCAGTATTAGCATACAAAAGGAATATAAATTTAATTTCTTACGGAAAGATGACTTTGAATGGCAATCCTTCTCTAATATTGGGCAGGCTTATAATCGCTTGGGTGCCAATTTTGAACGACGCAATATTTATCCAATTCTCGGGGCGAAAGCAAAACATTTTAATTATCAGGAAATAGAAGATGTTAAATACTATAATGTCGCAACCCCATTGTCTGACTTAATGTTTAAGACTACCTTGGAAGAAGGGCAATTGTTAGATGCCTTATTAACGTTCAATACCTCTGAGCGGCTGAATTTTTCCATTGGTTTTAAAGGTTTCCGCTCCTTGGGTAAGTTTCAGGATAACCAGGCGGAATCCGGAAACTTCAAAACCACCGTGAACTATGTAACTAAAGATGCCCGTTACAATATCAGGGCCCATATAGCTGCCCAGAATACGGAAAGTGAAGAAAATGGAGGCTTGGCCAATAGAGAACAGTTTGAATCGGGAGACGAGGACTTTAGAGATCGGGCAAGAATCGATTTGGTTTTTGATGATGCGAATAACCGAGTGCTGGGCAAACGCTATTTTTTAGACCATAATTATAAGTTGCTGCGAAAAGAACGGGATTCCGGTGTGGCTAGGCAAACAGAAATTACCTTAGGGCATCAATTTAATTATGAAACCAAGTTTTATCAGTTCCGCCAGGAGCAGCAAAACGATTTTTTTGGGGAGAGTTTTTTGAATGCTATCGATGATAAGGCTACCTTGAAAACCGCTTATAATCAAGTGAACGCTGAGTTTTTTAATACTACTTTGGGGCGGTTAAAAGGAAGTGTGGCCCTATATAACTATGATTATTTCTTTAATAGTATCTTAATAACGGACTCCCAACAGATAGACAATCAATTACGAGGAGAGGAGATTGTTGTGGGAGGAGAGTATCAAAAGAAAATCGGTGGCTTCCAATTGGAGGGCGGTATACAATATAATGTGTCTGGTAATCTTACCGGGAACCTTATTGATGCAGCGGCGAGTTATCGTATTAACGACAAGCATCAACTGCGTTTCGGAATTCATTCTTCTTCCCGTACCCCTGATTTTAATTTCTTGCTGTATCAAAGCGATTATGAAAACTACAATTGGCAGAATACCGAGGTTTTTGAGAATGAACGGATCAATAGTTTGGAATTTGATCTGCTTTCTAAGCGCTGGGGGAATTTGGCAATCAAGTATAGCACTTTGGATAATCACACCTATTTTACTCCAGATAGCAATGTAGCAACGCAGGAACAGATCGATTCGGGCTTGGAGAATGCCTTTGTACGGCCTTTTCAAGAGACTAATAGTGTTAATTATCTAAAGGTGAAGTATGAAAAAGAATTTAAAGTAGGAAAGTTTGCCTTGAACAATACGATATTGTATCAAAATGTTTCGCAGACCAATCAAGTATTAAACCTTCCGGATTTGGTTACGCGAAACACCTTGTATTTTTCATCCGATATATTTAAGAAGGCAATGTTCATTCAAACCGGGGTTACCTTTAAGTATTTTACCTCTTACAATGCAGATGGGTATAATCCTTTGTTGGGGGAATTCTTTACGCAGAATACAGAAGAAATAGGGGGCTTTCCCTTACTCGATTTCTTTATTAATGCAAGGGTGAGGCAGACGCGCATATTTTTAAAGGCAGAACATTTTAATTCTCCCTTTTCCAATAATAACTTCTATGCGTCACCAAACTATCCTTATCGTGATTTTGTCATCCGATTTGGATTGGTGTGGAATTTCTTTTCATAATAGTTCAATGATTTCCTTAGGAGTAGATGCCTGGATGTCCTTACTATACATAATGTATTGGTGTAAGGATGTTGGAGGGCTTTTGTTTGGGGTAAAAAGAACCAAAGTTTAAAGACAAAATTCATTAAAGTTTTGGTGCTGATTTTCATAGGTTTAGCGGATATCAAAAAAACTTTTAAAAAAAAGTATGATTTCTTTTTGCGGTGTTGGATAAAGGGTGTTATATTTGCACCCGCTTAGGCG
>NZ_JBHEQA010000003.1:469738-577625 GCF_043678055.1 Spongiimicrobium salis | reverse complement strand
TGCACGGGAATGGTCCTTGCGGTCGCGAGCTCCGCTCATTTGTATGTACGAAAAGAAAAAGATGCGCTCCCTTTAATCGGGGGGCGCGCCCTGTCACTTATGTCAAGATATTGGGCTCATAGGGCCGATATGGTGTTCCCCGCAAGAGGGGGGACAACATATGAAAATTTAGGTGGCCATGGCGACGGGGCCCACCCCTTACCATTCCGAACAGGGAAGTTAAGCCCGTCTGCGCCGATGGTACTGCTATACCAAGTGGGAGAGTAGGCCGCCGCCTTTCTTCGCCGCGCCAAGGCGTGGTTCACACAAGCTCCCTTACAGCAATGTAAGGGAGCTTTTTTTATGCTCTAAAGTTGAGTATTATCCCAAAAATCATCCCTTAAAAGAAAGTACACTATGGTATTATGATGAATAGTTGGTGTTGGTCCTAGTTTAGGGTTAATTTTAGTATATTCATAGGCATAAAATGCATACCAATGGAGAAACTTAAAAATTTAAAGCAATTTAGAATTTTGGACAAAAAGCAACTTCTTTCCATTACAGGAGGAACTACTACTCCACCTCCACCTCCCAATTGCGGAGTCGTGGCAGGTGTAACGGGAACAGATCCACGTTGCCCGGGACAAGTAGGCTAAAATAAAGATAATACGCTCCCTTTTTATGGAGCCTTGATAGCAGAAAGCACTCTTGAAGCCATTTTTGGCATCACAGAGGATTTTTTTATGTCTTGCAACTACTGCATCATTCATTTTCTAGTATATTTATCGCAACCAAACCAAACCAAACTGAAATGAGTAACAACCCTCAGGATCAGAAATTTAAAAAATGGCTAGATATTCTTCAGCAGGAAAGTTGGCAATTAGAGCTGATTATTTCCGGTTTTGCTATTTATGGCCTTTTTATGATGATAG
Source organism: Spongiimicrobium salis (assembly GCF_043678055.1). Lineage (NCBI taxonomy): Bacteria > Pseudomonadati > Bacteroidota > Flavobacteriia > Flavobacteriales > Flavobacteriaceae > Spongiimicrobium > Spongiimicrobium salis. The sequence goes on along the minus strand of NZ_JBHEQA010000003.1, from coordinate 576,714 downwards.
ACCCCATTGAAGCGGCATACCTGAAAGCACAGAATAATGACAATATGTATCGCATTTTTCTGATTCAAGGCTTGTTGACCTCTTGGTATATTCTTACCGTTAACCTTATTGCCCATGTTGTTTTGAGAGGGTTGTGGATTGGAGCTATAGGATTGCGCTATGTTTCTGGAGATATAGAATATGAAGAACTGAAATATAGCCCCAAATTCAAAAAACACCTGATCAAAAGAGTGGGCTCTTTTGATAATTATGTAGCCACATTGGAAAAGTATTGCAGCGTTATATTTGCAATTACTTTTTTATTGGTCTTTTACCTATTGGGGCTATTGGCAGTTACGGTAGTATTCACCCTTTTGGGACTTTGGATAGATAAAGACGACACTTCGGATATTGTGCGTTATTGGGTTGCCGTTCCTGCTGTTATTTTTATGGCTATTGGGACCATATTGACCTTTATTGACTTTGTTACCCAAGGCTGGCTCAAAAAAAAGAAATGGACTACCTTTTTCTATTATCCCGTTTATTGGCTGTTTAAATACATCACGCTTTCTTTCCTTTATCGCCCTATGGTCTATAATTTTTTGGATACCAAGTTCGGGAGACGACTTATCCTAGTTATTGTTCCTTTATACTTGGGGTTGATGATTTTGTCACAAACCGGCTTTAGCACTTCCAATTACTTAGAAGAAGATTTAAATTCCAATTCGTATACGGCGAATTCTAATAATTATGAAGATTTGATCCTTAAAAATGCATCTTATGCGGACCGTGTTTCCATACCCTCTAAAGTGATCACGAATTCTTTTTTAAATGTTTTTGTAGTATATGGTGCTTCCGTAGAAGATGATGTTTTTTACTTTAATAAGGAATTGAAACCCGAAGAGGATAAACGGGGAATACACTCCAGTTTCTCTTCAGGTACCATTAATTGGTCCAAACGTCGTAAATTATTAAAGAATTACGTGGAAACCCTCGAGGATATGTATACGTTGAGTATCGACAGTATATCCTTTAAGCCTACTTTCGTTTTATCAGAAAATATGCAAAAACAGATAGGTTTTGAAACCGTCTTGGATATGAAAAATATTCCCAGAGGGAAACACGTACTGCAAATAGCCCGTAAAGATGTTCAGCGCGATAGTATGTATGTAAGATCTATCATTAAAATACCGTTCTGGTATTATAAAGAATAATTCCGCATTAGATTTCATTTTCCAATTAGGTTGCAATGCGATTTAGGAAATCCACTTTGTATTTTAGACCTATAGGTACTTTGTATTCCAATAATATGGCCTGATTTCCCGAAACTTTATTCAATTTGTCCAAATTAATGGCAAAAGATTTATGAATACGAATGAACCGTTTTTCAGTTAGGGAGGCAAGAATTTTACTAAAAGTACTATTGGTCACAAGACAATCCTTTAGTCGATGTATTTTTACATAATCCCCGTAAGCTTCCACATAAATGATGTCCTTAAAAGCAACCTTATGAAGTACTTTGTTAGATTTAACAATAAGGTATTCATGTGCCGTTCCAGGCTCAGATGCTATATGTTTATCCCGTATTTTATGTACAGCGGTAAGGAAACGGGGGAAGGAAAATGGTTTTAAGAGATAGTCAACGGCATTCACCTCAAAGCCCTCTACTGCGTATTGCGGATAGGCCGTTGTGAAAATAACATCAGGTGGATTTTGTAAAGATTTATAAAAATCCAAACCATTGACCTTGGGCATATTGATATCCAAAAATAGCAAGTGAATCTTTGGAGAAGCTGTAAAGAAGGGAAGTGCCTCTACGGGATTGTTTGCCGTACCCACAAGATTTAAAAAATCAATATCCTCAATAAAACGGTGTAAAATATGTTGGGATGAAGGTTCATCATCTATTATGATACAATTGATTTTCATGGGCTGGTCGTTAATTGCATGTATGCTTCAAATGTTGTAGCTGTTTCATTGATTTCAAAGCGGTGTGCGTTGGGGTATATAATGTCCAAATTCTTTTTGATATTCTGTAGGCCAACTCCGGAATATCCATCGTTTAAAGTATTGGCGTGCGCATAGGCATTGTTCTTTATACAAAACTCAAAATCATTTTCAGCTTGTTTAATGGTAATATGAATATAAGCATCTTTTAAATTGTCTTTAATGCCGTATTTAAAACTATTTTCAATTAAAGGCAGTAGCAGCATCGGGTAAAGGGCATAGTTATCGTCCTTTACAGTGATATCCATGGCTATATTTTCAAACCCCTGTACCCTGAATTTTTGAAAATCAATATAATTTTTTAGTAGGGTAATTTCATCTTTCAACAGAACACGTGGGGTATTTGTATCGTAAATAACATAGCGTAACATGTCTGAAAGTTGCACAATGGCTTCTTGGGTTTCTTCTTTTTTATCCAGCGCCAGAGAATAGATCACATTTAAGGAATTGAATAAAAAATGAGGGTTTATTTGGGAACGTAAGGATAGTAATTGTGTTTGAATATGCAAATTCTCTTTTTTGAGTTGCTTGTTTTCCTTCGTATTAAAGTAAAACCAATCCTCGGTAAGTTTGATCAGAGTAACCGCTACCAGAAAAATACTGAATAAAATGATTAATTGACTATACGAACTATAGGAAATAAAAAAGTGATTGGGGAACATACGATCTAAACAATAATCAAAGATGGATTTATGAATTTGAACAGCTAGGAGAAGATTCCCTATAAAGACCAATACAAAGAGAAAATAACGTTCTTTTTTGAGTAGTTTGGGAATAAGTACATAGAGAATAAGGAGTACCGGAGGAACCATGAAAAATAAAAATGATAGTGTATAGATATAGTCTACTTCCTTAGGGAATGCTCCTTTGGAAAAAATGAATACTAAAATCACAAAAGAAAACAACCACAAAAGCCCGTTAAATACAACGGGCCTGTGATAGTGCGATATTGAAAATAAATTAGGGTTTTGCATCGGCAGGGGTCAATAATAGTTTTTCGTCAGATTTCCACTTGTCTTCAAGGCTAGAGGCATTGTATTTTTTTAGAAAGCGGTATAACTCTTCGGAAGATGCCGTTAATAGCAAGGTCTCTTCTAAACCAAGGATTTCATGTTTTATCTGAATTTTTTGTTGCTCAAAAAGTGCTTCTAATCGGTCTTCGTCCAACCAGGTAATTTGAATTTTTTGACCCTCCAAAATATCAAATTTGGCCACAGAGTGTGTTGCCACAAGATGTTTCTTGATCAAATTCGACGACGAATTCAAAAGCTTAAAATCAAAAGGAACGAAATCCATAAAAATAGTATCGTCAATAGAAAAAGGCATGGCGATGAACACCGATTGATTATCTTCTTCGCCATATTGAACAAAATATCCATCCTTATACTTCTCAAATAGTTGTACATCTTCTTTGGAAACTTTTTCGTTTTTGGTTTCCTTTTCATAAGCGTCCCGGAAGGATATCACTTTCCACAGTGTGCCCTGCTTATCTGTCCATTCCCCAACAAAGGCTTTTTGATAACTAACCGCTTCAGGAATATAGAATGCTTTTAAAGATTTTACGATATCACACGAACTCAATAGAACGAGTGATGCTAGGAGAATAAGAGCTTTAGTTTTCATACACTTTAGATGTTATATTTCTTGGAGCAAAACAAAAACAACAGGCTAAACATAGCAATAAATTTCGTCAAAGTAGGCTTAGCGCATGCCAAACAAAGCTTGGGTAACGAAAAACAATGGCAGGTTAATTTTCCTTTTTTTAACTTTAGAAAAATTCTTTGGATCATGAAACAAAACGTACTGCCCTTTTTTTGCCTACTTTTTCTAATAGTACCGCTATACGCGCAGGAATCAACAGTTAAAGCGCTGGTTGGAGGTACATTGATCGATGGATATGGATCTGACCCTATTAAGAATAGCGTTGTGATTATTGAAGGGGAAAAGATTACGGTCGTTGGAAATATGGATAATACCACTATTCCAGCCAATGCAGAGGTAATATCTACGGAAGGAATGACGGTCTTGCCGGGATTATGGGATATGCATGTGCACACTATGATAAACGGACATGCAGATTATGCTTATTGGGACAAAACCTATCCACCACTTTTTAAAGATGTCATTATGCCTTCCTCAGCGCTTCAATTATTAATGGCTGGGGTTACCAGCGCACGCGATTTGGGAGCGCCCTTAGAGGCGAGTATTGCGGTTCGGGATGCGATCAACAAGGGGGAGATTCCGGGAGCAACACTTTATGTTTCAGGACCTTTTATTCAACATAAACCCTACCCAGGCACCGAAGATTTTAGATGGGGCGTGAATGGTCCAGAAGATGGCCGGAGAAAAATTAAAAAATTGGCCAAAGCGGGTGTGGATGTCATTAAATTGATCGATCAGGACCAGATGACTATGGAAGAGCTTAGGGCTATAGTCGATGAGGCTCATAAACACAACTTAAAGGTAGTGGCCCATGGACATCGTCCTGAGGAAATCCGAAGAGGACTCACCGTAGAAGTAGATTGTTTTGAACATACGGGGCTGTCTTCTGCCCCCCGTTATCCTGACGATGTCATGGAAATGCTTAAAGAACGTACAGCTCAAATGAATAAAGGACCCTTATTCTGGTGCCCTACGGTAGAGGGACTCTATAATTTTGAATACGCTAGGGATAATACAGAACGCCTGGATAACGATTCTTGGCATCTAGGTCTTCCGGATAGTGTAATTGTTGATATCAGAAATAGTATTAAAAACCCGGAACGTTTACCGTATTTTCAATTGACCCCATCTCGAAAACCAACCTTAAGAACAAAAATTAATCAGCTTTTGGAAGCGGGGGTTGTCCTCTTAATTGGTACAGATAGCGGAATCCCCATGAAATTTCACAGTCAGTCTACTTGGAATGAACTGGATGTTTGGGTCAACGAATTTGGAATAGACCCCATGTATGCCATTCGTGCTGCCACCTATTGGCCTGCACTATGGATGGGTGTTGCCGATGAAGTGGGGACGGTTACCCCAGGAAAGTATGCCGATATTATTGCAGTAGAAGGCGATGTATTGCGATATATTAGCCTATTACAAGATGTAGATATGGTCATAAAACACGGAAAGCGGTATAAATAAGAAAGCTTCCCAAGCGTTAAAATAGTTTTATGAGCCAAAAGGGATACCCCCACGAAGAGATGTTAAATGCCTTGTCCCATGGAGTAGGGGTAGTTTTGGCAATAATAGGAACCTTTGATCTATTGGGTGCCAATACGCATAAAACACCCTATGCAACTGGAAGCTTGGTGATATACAGCCTTGCTCTCATAATACTTTTTCTGGCCTCCACGCTATATCACATGGCCAAGAAAACCGAAGTAAAACAAAAACTTCGAATTTTAGACCATATTAGTATCTATATATTGATTGCGGGGACATATACCCCGCTAACATTGATTACATTACTGCCAAGTAGTGGATGGACCATTTTTTATATTGTTTGGAGCATTGCTGGAGTTGGAACAATTCTAAAACTCTTCTTTACGGGTAGGTTTGAATATCTTTCCTTATTGTTTTATGTTATTATGGGGTGGTTGATCGTGCTGGATTTTGATAATGTACGGGCCAATGTTTCACCTTTGGGACTACAATTGCTGATGTTGGGAGGAGGCTGTTATACTTTGGGAATTGTCTTTTATGCGATTCGAAAGATTCCGTATAATCATTTGATTTGGCATTTTTTCGTGCTGGGAGGCGCCATTGCGCATTTCTTTTTCATTAAAACCTTGATATAAGATCCTAATCTTCCAGAATTTCCCTGAAATCGTTAAAGAAGGCCTCAAAAGCATCCATGGTGACGCTCAGAAATATCATGACTTCCTGCCAGGTATTTTTGTTGTGGATAGATACCTTGTCCAGACATACATAGATACGCGATATTTCCTTATGGTTCTCCAAGATATAGCAATCCTCAAAAATTGCTTCTCTATGGTGGTTTTCAAGAAAAATGGTCCGTAAGGAAATGAGCTTTTCCCATAAAGAAATTCGTCGCTCCAAATCGGGGGAATCAACATCTAGGGAGACCATGGCCATTTTTAGATCAAAATGAAACTTAAAAGCGAGTCCCTTTATTTTGGTATGGTACAAAATCCATTTTCGAGGATAGGATTTTCCAAAGGCTATCCAAAAGTCTTGTCGCAATTGTTTGGATTCTGATTTACTGAACATTTATAAAAAATAAGCGATTCCTACTCCCAAAATAATAACAAGGAGCTTTCTTAAGTTAAAAGAGTGACCTTCAGAACTTTCAAATAAAATAACAGTAGAAATATGTAGAAATACACCAATGACCAGTGCATTCAACGGTATCCTGTAGGTTTCTATAAATTCAAAATGGGCAGCAATATAGCTCCCTAGAGGAGTCATTAGGGAAAAGAGTACAATAAAGAAAAAAGCATGACTCTTCTTGATCTTGGAATTCAAAAGAAAAATACCAAGAATAATGGCGATGGGAATTTTGTGGACAAGAATGCCATAGATCAGCATATCATGTTTCTCTATAGGAACTCCTTCTAAGAGGGAGTGTAGGGACAAACTGATGAAAAGCAACCATGGGAAATTGGCTTTTTCACTGTCTAAGTGCACATGACCGTGCTCTGCACCCTTGGAAAAGAACTCTAAAAAAATCTGCAATAGAATTCCCGACATGATAAACAGCCCAATGATTTTAGGATCGGCATTCTGATAGATTTCGGGGAAAAGCTCAAAAATGGTCAATGCCAACAAAAATGCACCACTAAAAGCCAAAAGCAATTTAAAGACTGCCTTATTTTTGGGCTTGGTGAATACTACAAAAGCAAAACTTAGGAGTACGGCCAGTATGGGAAGAATATACGTCATGAAATAGGTGTGGGCTATTTTATAAATGATAGAACACAGGGGATAAAAATACTGTATTTTTGTCGTAATATTTTAGAAAGCAATGGACAATAATTTTAAAATGGTCGCAAAGACCTTGTTTGGTTTTGAGGAAATTCTGGCCAAAGAACTGCAAAACCTTGGAGGACACCATATAAAGACAGGGGTGAGGAATGTAGCTTTTGAAGGGGATACAGGTTTTATGTATAAGGCCAATTTGTGTTTGCGAACCGCCATTAAAATTATTAAACCTATTCATTCCTTTAGGGTAGGTAACGAACATGATTTGTACAAAAAGGTATATGCCATGGATTGGGAGCAATATCTTAGTCCTGAAACTACTTTCGCTATTGATGCTACAGTGCATTCGGATAATTTTACTCACTCGCTCTACGTTTCTCAAAAAACCAAGGATGCCATTGTTGATAAATTTAGAAACACTAGCGGGCGAAGACCGAGTGTAGATATTAAATTTCCAGATATTCGGATCAATATTCATATTCACAAAGATCAATGCAACATTTCCTTGGATAGTTCTGGTAGGTCCTTACATCAACGAGGATATCGTATTTCTACGAATATCGCTCCCATCAATGAGGTTCTGGCAGCGGGGCTTCTCCTATTGAGCGGCTGGGATGGGCAATCGGATTTTATGGACCCTATGTGCGGCAGCGGTACTTTCCTCACTGAAGCGGCGATGATTGCCTGCAATATTCCTGCAAATATCAATAGAAAAGAATTTGCTTTTGAAAAGTGGAACGATTTCGACGAGGAGCTATTTAACAAAATCGTAGAGAGTAGTTTACATAAAACTAGGGAATTCCATCATAAAATCATTGGATATGACAAAGCCCCTTCCGCTGTGAGAAAAACTAAAGAAAATGTGGAAAACGCGAATCTTGACGAATATATCACTGTAGAGCGCAAGAACTTTTTTGCAACGGAAAAACCAACGGATGGGCCATTGCATATGGTATTCAATCCGCCTTATGGAGAGCGATTGAACATTGAAATGGAAGACTTCTATACCGATATTGGAAATACCTTAAAACGGTCGTATCCAGGTACCGATGCCTGGTTTATTACCTCAAATATCCCAGCTTTAAAATTTGTAGGCCTGCGTCCTTCCAGAAAAATAAAAGTTTTTAATAGTCACTTAGAATCCAGGTTGGTAAAATATGTGATGTACGAAGGAAGTAAAAAGACCAAATACAACAAACACGCCTAGTATGAAACCAAAAGACAAAGCATTATTGTATAACTTTTTCGGCTTTGGCCTATTATTTATAGTGTTCCGGCTTGCTTTGGGAAGTTTTTTGGAGCTCCAAAGTATTTTCTTGGCCATTATTGCGGCAATAGCAGCCAGTGTTATAGCCCCTAAATTTGGTGTGGTCAAGACCGAAGAAGGTCATAAAGTAATGATGAAATGGATTTTTATGAAAGGCACTAAGGAGGTATAATTTCTTCTAGTTTTGAGTAGCCTTGTCCTTGTTTTTTTTCTTTTTATTTGCTTTTTTATACAAAGGAATTAAATAGGTAATGGTGTAATTATAACCCACGCCAAAACTACTATCATCTGTAACTCTTCCAAAGCCTGGTACATAAAGATTCGGGAAATTATCCGCCGCTTTATCGGTAATTAAAAAACCAATACGCGCACTTAGGCCCAAATAGATATTCGCAAATAGTTCCGCTTTAAGCCCTACGACAAATTCCAGCCAAGAGGCGTTAAGTCCAGAAAATTCTTGAGACTCCGTGGAGCCTATGGCAAGACCATCTGGATTAAAGAAGCGATTGCTGTTAAAGATTCTAAAATTATCCAGGGTTTGGCTAAAACTGCTAAAGGCGTAACGTCCCCCAACATGGATGGAATTATTCATCCCATACCAATTGCTATAGGTGTTATAATCAATTCCCAATTTAACGTAGCTTCCATTGGTAGTGAAATCGTACAAGACTTCTTGGTCCAGAAGTTCTTCCCGTCTATTATCTTCATTGCCTAATTCAGCAGCCACATAGAGTCGATCCGTTAATCTATAATCACCAACGACTTCAAAGCCGGTATAATCATCGTCCAAAAAAGTAAGTACAGGTCTACTAAGATCTATACCTACTCGTAAGCCATACTCCTGTTTGTATACCGTAGTATCTTTGGGTTGCAGATCAATAGGCTTACTTTGGGCGTATAACTGCCCCGAGAAAAAATAAAGCAAAAAACAAATACTAATGAAATATCGTAACATGGGCACTGGCTGTGGTTGTATTTTCTACTGAGGCTATTTCTACATTAATGCCCTGAATCCAATTGGTGTCATCTGCGGTTAGCATGGGCGATAAATTATCATAATTGGCTACAAAACCGCAAGCTCTTGAAATGAATTGCGTAGCATTCTCATAGTTGAACGTTAAGGTATCTATATTTCCTGTTTCCATATCATCCGTAGTGGCAGAATTTATGATAAAGGAAAACTGCGTATTGGCTTGGTCCGTTCGCAGCGGAATGGCAATGGAATCCAGGGAACTCCTATCGGCAAAAGTATTGACGACTGTATTGGGGTCAGCAGTAGTAGCTGTGGAGACCCGAAGTCCCGGAACAGCCTTGGACTGGTCTGGATTGTCAATATCATTAAAGCGAATGATGAGTAAGGGTGTATCGCCATCTACACAGATATCATCCTTTTCACACCCTATAAAAGCGGTAAAACCTAGGAGTAGGACGGCTAAAATGCTTGTTTTTTTCATAAATGCTAACTTCATACCTAATGCATGGATTTCATACTGCAATTATTGCGCCCTTTTTTCCAAAAGTACGACATTTTCTACATGATACGTTTGTGGGAACATATCAACAGCTTGGGTTTTTACAATGCGATACCTATTGTCCATAAGTGCCAAATCCCGGGCTTGGGTAGCACTATTGCAACTCACGTAAACTACTTTCTTTGGGGCTATCTTTAAAATTTGTGCTACTACATCGGCATGCATGCCATCCCGAGGGGGATCGGTGATGATAATATCGGGAGTGCCATGGGTTGCTATGAACTCCTCATTGAAAATGTTCTTCATGTCTCCGACGAAGAAATCCGTATTGTCAATACCATTGACCATGGCGTTGGCTTTAGCCGCAGTGATGGCATCAGGGACGGCTTCTATGCCAATGACTTTTTTGGCTTTTTTTGCCACAAATTGTGCAATGGTGCCGGTACCCGTGTAGAGGTCATATACGAGTTCTGTCCCTGTAAGACCGGCAAAATCTCGTGCAATTTTATACAATTCATAGGCTTGCTCAGAATTTGTTTGATAGAAGGATTTGGCCATAATTTTGAACCGAAGACCCTCCATTTCTTCATGAATGTGGTCCTGACCGGAATGGCACAGAATTTCTTGATCATAAATGGTGTCATTCTGCTTTTGATTGATGACATAGAGCAATGCCGTAATTTCTGGAAAATGCGCTTGAAGATGATTCAGTAAAAGCGTTCTTTTTTCCTTGTCGTCTTCAAAAAACTGAACCATGACCATAATTTCCCCAGTGGAAGAAGTACGGATCATAACCGTTCTCAATAACCCATGCTGATGTCTGGGGTTAAAGAATGACAATCCGTTTTCTATAGAGAAACGTTTAATTTCTAGACGTATGGCGTTGGATGGATCTTCTTGTAAATGACATTTTTTGATATCCAATATCTTATCCCACATCCCGGGAATATGAAATCCCAAGGCATTTTTATCTGTGATTTCCTCAGCAGAATTAATTTCCTCAAGAGTCAACCATCTGCTATCAGAAAAGGAATACTCCATTTTGTTCCGATAAAAATACTGCTTTTGAGCACCTAGAATGGGTGTGATTTCGGGAAGTTCCAAATGTCCTATACGGCGCAGGTTATTCTCTACTTCCTTTTGTTTGTAAAAGAGTTGATGTTCATAACCCATATGCTGCCATTTACACCCTCCACAGACACCAAAATGCTCGCATTCCGGAGTTGTTCTTTTATCGGACAAGCTATGGAAATGAGTTGCAGTCCCTTCAAAATAGGCTTTTCTCTTTTTGGTGGTCTGAATATCCACAACATCTCCCGGTACTGTATTCGTCAAAAAGATAACTCGGCCATCTGGAGCTTTTCCTATGGTTTTACCTTTAGCTCCGGCATCAATGATCTCAATATTCTCAAAGACTTGTCGTCTCTTATTTTTCCGCATGCCACAAAAATAGCTATTTTGTTGCTAGTATAATTGCTTACATTTTGATTTTGAAATCAAAAAAAAGTTAAAAAGGAACCTTTTCATTTTTTTGGCGTCAATAGGGTATAAAAGATGAAGACCTCAAAAAAAATAGTGGATTCTTGGTTGATCGCTTCCTATAGGGCGGGAGACAAGAATGCCTTCTCACTTTTGGTAAAACGTTGGCATGTGCGTCTGTGCAAACAAGCCTATTGGTATACCAAAGATATGGATATGGCCAAAGATATTGTACAGGATTCCTGGAAAGCAATTATGCGCAAACTACATGGATTGCAAGATCTTGATCGTTTTGGGAGCTGGGCTTTGACCATTGTGCGCAGAAAAGCCTTGGATACTTTAAAAAAGAAAACAAAACAACAGGAGCATTTAAAGTATTATAAGGAAGGTTTGACTTCGGATAGTACAGACAGGGATGAAGTTATGGAAAAGGAGAAGACTATGCTAAAGGTCATGGAGGCCATAAATGTACTTCCAACGGATCAAAAGGAAGTTTTGACCCTCTTTTATATTGAAGAATATTCCCTAAATGAAATTAGTGAAATTACGGGAGTATCATTGAATACCATTAAGACTAGACTATTTAGGGCTAGAGAAAAATTGAAAGTAACACTTAAAAAATAAACAGATGAAGAAAGAAACAGAAAAAATCGATGAACTGATCAAGGAAGCATTGACCAAAGAAGAAGCTGCTTTTTATGATCAGCTGGAGGAAGAAAATTTATTTGAAAAAATACTCAGGGCCCATGGAGGTAAAACAGGGTGGCTGGTCACCGTAATGACCGTGATGCATATGTTGATATTGGGATTGCTCATTTTTTGTGCTATTCGATTTTTTGATAGTGCCGATACTCGTGAAATGCTAATATGGGGCGCAGGAGCTTTCTGCTGTATCATAACTGCTTGTATGCTAAAACTATATATTTGGATGCAAATGGATAAAAATGCCTTGCTCCGGGAGTTAAAACGCGTAGAGTTACAAATAGCTGCACTTTCTTCCAAAATGGAATCTTGAACAAATGTAAAAGGACTGCTCCAAAAGAGCAGTCCCTTCATGAAAATATCTAGGTTAAGAACAATTTATGCTTTTTTGTTAAACTTATTGAGGATGCGTTCCATTTGCTTTCCAGCGGCCTCTCTTCCCCCTAAACCAAAAGAGAGTGCAATAGTAACGGCAATGGTTCCTAAGGTGAGTCCGAAGGCTAGATTTATAATTTCGTCAGCAATGCCCATGGACCGCAAGCCAATTGCCAGGAAAATAGCGAGAATCGCCATACGGATAATGGAACCGACAAATTTGTTTTCTTCTTTTTTTGTAAAATTGAGATATGCCAAAGTAGAAATCCAATTTCCAATGGCTAGAATCACTAAGCCAAATAGAATTTTACCCGCATAATGTACTACAGTATTCACGATTTCAGTTAATTGCTGAAATTCTAATTTTTCTACTGCGGTCATTATACCAAAAGCAAGAATAAAGAAATACACTATGTTTACAATAAGCTGAACAAGATTTGTATTTCCCATAATTTTATCAAGTTGGATTTTCTTGAAAAAACTATTGAGGTTCATGCTATTTAAGAGGTCTTTTAATAAACCACTCACAAATTTTCCTCCAATGATAAAAATAATAAGAATAATTGCAGCAACTAATATTTTAGGAATAGCGGCCATGAAGGTTTGAAGCATCTGCGTTGCCGGTATGGAAATAGCATCTAAATTTAGAATGTTCAAAGCGGCAATGAGCAAAGGGATAAAGATGAATATGAATATTACCTTCTTCAGAATCTTTACCCAATCTAGATTTTCAGGAAGTTTAAGTTTAGGGGCAAATTTTCGGATGGTATCTCCTGACATTCCTACGAATTCGGATACAATACTTGCCAACATATAGCCAATATAGCCTACAAGCCCTGCGCCAACGATATTAGGTATAAAACCAAGAAAACCATTGAGCATATTTTTCATGGGATCCATAACATTACTCATCCCGAGCTTTTCGAGGGCCAACATAAATACAAAGATCATGATGAGAAAATAAGTCAGTTTCCCTATAAATCTGGAAATGCTAATTTTAGTACTACCAAGTTTATCATCAACATTTGTTTTCTTCAAAAGTCGTACAATAAGTCTTTTCGCGAATCTAGCCAAAAGCCATCCCAGTAGTAGAATTATGATAGCTCCAATAGTTCCCGGAATAAATTCACTTGAAGAACTGGTGAGGTCGTTTAAAATATTCTGTAAATACTTCATATCCTTTTAGGTTTAGTGTTATATAGTTATTTAATAAGACACTATTTAGGATTTAAAGTCACTTAATATCGCCATTATCTCTTTCGGAAATAGCTTTAGAATCCTCAGAAATATTTGTAATTTTGCCCCACTACAAAGGATGATTTCTCTCCCTAAGAAGGAATTGCTAAAGTTTTATTTAAATTAATGAGATTATGTCAGTTTTGGAAACAATGACTTCACAAGATGCAATTGCATTGGAAAACAAGTATGGTGCCCATAATTATCATCCATTACCTGTAGTGTTGAGCCGTGGGGAAGGAGTATATGTTTGGGATGTGGAAGGAAAAAAATATTATGATTTTTTATCCGCATATTCAGCAGTAAACCAAGGACATTGCCACCCCAGGATTGTAGGTGCCATGGTAAATCAGGCCCAAACCTTGACGCTTACTTCCAGAGCATTTTATAACGATATGTTGGGAAGGTTCGAAAAGCAGGTTACAGAAACCTTTAAGTTCGATAAATTTCTTCCCATGAACACGGGTGCGGAAGCTGTGGAAACGGCATTGAAAATCTGTAGGAAGTGGGCCTATGAGAAAAAAGGAATTCCGGAGAATGAAGCGAAAATCATAGTTTGTGAAAATAATTTTCACGGGAGAACTACTACTATTATTTCATTTTCCAATGATCCCGTTGCCCGGGAAAATTTTGGCCCTTATACCGATGGATTTATTAAAATTGCCTATGATGATTTGGAAGCCTTGGAAAACACTCTGAAAAACGAAAATACCATTGCGGGGTTCTTGGTAGAACCTATTCAAGGGGAAGCAGGAGTATATGTGCCTTCTGAAGGGTATTTAAAAGCGGCCAAAGCTTTATGTGAAAAATATAATGTATTGTTCATTGCGGATGAAGTACAGACAGGGATTGCTAGAACAGGACGCCTATTGGCTACCTGTGGCAATTGTTCGTGTGTAGATAAACATTGTAGTGGAACTCCAGAGGTAAAACCGGATGTATTGATTTTGGGTAAGGCCCTTTCCGGGGGAGCTTATCCCGTTTCAGGAGTGTTGGCAAATGATTCCATTATGGAAGTCATTCGTCCTGGAAATCACGGAAGTACTTTTGGAGGTAACCCTATAGCGGCCGCAGTAGGAATGGCGGCATTGGATGTGGTGAAGGACGAGTCTTTAGCCGATAATGCCTATGAATTGGGTATGTTGTTCCGTGAAGAACTCAACGCCTTTATTCCCGATTGTGATGTGGTGAACGCTGTCCGAGGAAAGGGATTGTTAAATGCAATTTTAATCAATGATACCGAGGAGAGTTCTACAGCTTGGGATATTTGTATGGCATTAAAAGAGAATGGACTCTTGGCCAAACCGACCCATGGCAATATCATACGTTTTGCGCCTCCTTTGGTGATGAACAAAGAACAGCTGCTGGATTGTGTAGCGATAATAAAAAGAACTTTAAAACAGTTTGAGAAATAAAAAAATCCCCTGAAGTAATTCAGGGGATTTTTTTGGCCTTTTTTTAGAAATTGTCTGGGTCGAATTCCCCACTACTTACCATGGCAATTATAGCACCAAAATAGATAATGGTAAATATCAACATCACGGCCGATAGCCCTAAACCTATGTAGGATAGAATTCTGCCGGTTTTTGCATTTTCATAACCGTCATAGGCCCCTGGGTTTTCCATATGCAAGCGTTCTGCTTTTTTTGCATTGGATAGTCCAATAATGCTGAAGATAGCGGCAAAAGGGCCGCAACAAATCAAGGCGCCAACAATGGAGATGATTCCCATGGTCAATGCGGTACTGGCTCCAGGAAGTTTTTCTAATGTCATAATTTTAGATTTTTAGTAATTCTAAGGATATTATTATTGGCCTTGTGCTTCCATTGCTTCCTCATACGCGCGCATGAACTCTTCGGACATTTCACTCCATCCTATAGTAGATAAGAGATAGATAATTCTTACGATCATAAGCACATTGAGTATCACTGCGATCAAAGCGACGATTTTTCCCGTTTTGATCTGACTGGCGTTATCGTATAGCTCAGGGTTTGCAGCATACATTTTCTCGGATTTACGGGCCAGAAAAAAACCAATTGCAGAAGGGATGATCCCTAGACCTGCAAGGCAGCAGCACAAATATCCAAGAACACCCATGATAATAATCATTGTACCATTCGGTAATTTTTGTTGTTCCATAATATTAAGATTGATTAAATAAATTTTAAAATATAATTGGTTAAGATTAATACGACTGTACTAATAGAAAGTATAATGGTCAATATACTTGCATATTTGATTTTGACAAAATTTTTGAAAATTAAAATACCAAATAACGGAATTAAGGTGTAAATGGCAGGATACATTTGAAAAGCAGCAATAAACTCTCCGTGAAACAATAGCGCCACTGATCGTTGTAGCCCGCAACCAGGACAGTCAACTCCCAGCAACTTTTTGTTTAAGCAGGGCAACATGTAATCCTCGATGTTTAAAAACAGACTGATAAAAAGGATTTTCATAAAAAGCTGATTCTTTTGGTGAAAAATACTATTATTTTTGTGCACTATGAAAACAAAGCGTACAATTTATTTTATTCTCATGGTTATTGGGGGATTAATAATGGGATTTGGAAAGGGGTATATGGAAAAAGAATACGCCCTAAGTATTGGTATTGTACTCTTAATGTTCGGTATATACAAATCTACCCAGGTTTGGTCGGACACCCGTGTAAGACAGGAAGAAGGAGAAGATGAAAATGAAGAATGATGTAGTATTTAAAATCGGAGACTTTGTTGAAGTGTTGGACGACACTATAAGTGGCACTGTTATAGAAGTTCGCGGAACATCGGTTACCATAGAAAGTAAAGATGGTTTTCCCATTCGTTATGAAGCAACGGAACTTATCAAAAGTTCAGATGGGATTGCCGTGAGCAATTATGAAGTAGCTAAAATTAAAAAGGAAAAGGAACTTCCAAAAAAACGAGCTCACAAAACCGTCAAGATCAAAGATCGAAACGCTCCGAAAATGGAAGTGGACCTCCATATTAATCAATTGGTGAAATCGACCAAAGGCATGAGCAATCATGAAATGCTGACTTTACAATTGGATGCGGCCAAAGGGCAATTGGAATTTGCCATGCGAAAGCGGATACAGAAAGTGGTCTTTATTCATGGTGTGGGCGAAGGTATTCTAAAAGAAGAACTCCATTATTTGTTCGGACGCTATGACAACCTAAAATATTACGATGCCGACTACCAAAAATATGGGGCAGGGGCTACGGAAGTCTATATTTTTCAGAACGGTTAAAGGAAGGAAGGTTTTTATTGGGTGACCAATGTTCCAAAAGCAAAACTTTCTACTGAAGGCAATACCGTATCTGCTCCAATATCCCTTAATTGATAATTTAAAAGACTGATGGTATGGGTATACGTAACTACCCCTTCGGTATTGGGCGGATTTTCTACAGTGGTAACCGAGACCGTTCCATTTTCACTGGTAAATTGATTGACCAGTACATCATCGGAAATGGTACTGCCACAAATCAATGCTTCTGTTGCTATTGTATTTAATACCGTGTTCCTAAAAGTAGAAGTGGCGTCCAACACCATTTCCCTTGGTGTGGTCGTAGCTGCATTGGCAATGAGCGTTGTGGGAATATCCAAAGTCAAAAACTCGTCATTCAAGATTTTATATAAACGTATGAAACCTGCGGCGGGAGCTGTTTCACAGGCGGTAATGTTTATGGCTGCATAATTGGAAAATAAAACACCAGTGCTCACACTACTTGTTGTCGTTGTAGTAAAGTCCCCATAATCAAAAGTAGAGGTGTCAGTTAAACGTTCGCCTGCATCATTGGATAAGGACAATTCTTGAAAAAGAATGTTATGGGAATAGGTCTTTGAAGTAGCGTTAACACTACTCACGCTAGTATTAATAATGATATCACCACCAACTGCCGTGGACTCGCTCGTTACTATTGGTTCTAGGGGAGGAATGTTATCACAAAAATAACTCATATTCACCGTCCCGGAGAATAGACGATACGTAAGACTGGAAGCACTGGGAAAACTGCTCGCAACTGTATTTTCAACAGAAGTCTCATTTTCCAATAAACCGGATTGGAGACTTAGGACCAATGCTTCATCTCCATTAATTTTAAAAAAGAACTCAGCCTCTGTGCCTTGGGGGGCTGGAGAACCGCAGGTTTGTATGGAGGATGAATCAAAATCTATGGTTTCTATTTGAAGATCGCCATCATCACATGAAAAAAGGAGACCTAGACAACATACTACTAGTAATCTTTTCATTAAATACAGTTTTCACACTTTCTAGATTTCAAAAGTAAATGAAATAAAAGGGAATCTCTTCATTCGGAGAGGGGATTTAAAAAGAAATTAACTTTATTTTGGTTAATTTTGGAGGCTCAATAAATACAAACAGGCATATTCCAAATGAGAAAAGTCTATTTAGATAGTGCTGCCACTACACAAGTGCGGGAAGAAGTCATCGAAAAAATGCAAGAGGCACTACAAGGGTTTTATGGCAATCCCTCTTCAACACATAGTTACGGAAGATCAGCAAAAACCCGTATTGAGAAAGCCAGAAAAACCATTGCAAAATATTTAAATGCCAGTCCTTCCGAAATTATTTTTACTTCGGGGGGAACCGAGGCTGATAATATGATTCTACTGGGTGCCGTTAGGGATTTGGGAGTAAAGACGATTATTACCTCTAGAATAGAGCATCATGCAGTACTGCATACGGCAGAAGAATTGCAGAAAGATTATGGAGTACAGTTGAAATACGTTGCCTTGGATGCTTACGGGAATCCAGATTTGACGGATTTAGAGCGTTTGTTACAGCAGGACGACACCAAGAAAATAGTGAGTCTAATGCATGTAAACAATGAAATAGGAAATAAGATCCCTATTGAAGAAATTGCGCAATTGTGTAAAAAAAATGGGGCTTTACTGCATTCGGATACGGTGCAGTCCATTGGACATTACCCTTGGGATTTACAAGAAGTGTCCATTGATTTTTTAACTGCGGCAGCCCATAAATTTCACGGCCCCAAAGGAGTAGGTTTTGCCTTCATTCGAAAAAATACCCCTTTAAAATCCTTGATTTTTGGTGGTTCCCAAGAACGGGGATTTAGAGCCGGAACAGAATCTTTTCACAATATAGTAGGCTTGGAAAGCGCCTTTATAGCGGCTTACGATAATTTGGAAAGTGAAAAAAAATATGTGAGCGGTCTTAAAGCCTATTTTATCGAACAATTGAAGGAGGCTGTCCCTGGGGTAAAATTTAATGGGCATTCCGGAAATATGGAAAGGAGTACCTATACTTTGGTCAATGTATGCTTGCCTTTTAATGCGGAGAAGGGAATGCTATTGCTATTTCATTTAGATCTTAAAGGCATTGCTTGCTCTAAAGGGAGTGCATGTCAATCTGGGAGTAGTAAGGGGTCTCACGTTCTCGCCGAAATTTTGTCCGATGAAGACCTTAAAAAACCATCACTTCGGTTTTCTTTCTCAAAGTATAATACCAAGGAAGACTTAGACTATACCATTACTGCATTGAAGGAGTTTTTGGAAAACTAATTTTTTCGCTTCCGATTTTTCTTTTTCTCCCGTTCATAAGGGAATTTTCGCGTGGCTCTTTTCATCATGAATTCAATAAGCGCAGTGGTGTTTTTTCCCGACTTCTTATTGATTTTCTTTTCGTACTTCCAAAGCAATTTTCCTGTGGCCCCATCACTGATTTTCACGCCAATTCTACCGTAATTGGAATTCCCTTTGATATAATCGATCAGGCTAAAGTTCGTAGGAACTCCTTTGGAAAGAAGTATGTTGAGGTCCAAGGTTCCACTGATAATACCATCAACTTTAAGAATTTTACACAATTCTTTTATGGTATATACATCGATATTGTCATAGGTGATGTTATTCTTTGCGAGAATGGCATTGGTGTTTTCCGTATTTTGAAACTCCACAGAAAACTTTTTCTTTTTCTTTCTTTTGGAAAAATAAATTTCTAAGGCATCTTGTACGGCATACCCCTCTTTTTCCTCCAGGTTTTTGAGTTGTTCCGGACTTATTTCTTCCTCCAATTCCAAATTGGCCAGAAAAGGAAGAATAGCCAATACTTCGTGATCTCTACTAAATTCATCGAATCTCCCGCTTTCGTATATGTTCTTTTGCCCATACAGCCCAAGCGTTGCAAGGGAGAACAGCAGATATAAAAGGACTTTTGTTTTCATAAATTCATCTAAAACTTCATATTCACCCGTAAACTCAGTACCCTACTCGTTAAAAAATTAGGTACGGAAAATTGTTGCTTTGTTTCCACATCCCTTACAAAAGTATTGGTGATGGAGTTTTGAGCGTTGAACAAGTTAAAAATTTCAAATCCTGCGCTCAATTCCTTAAACCGATACAGCCAATGACTTTTGGAGTATCTTTTGTTTACTCCTGCAAAAATATATGAAATTCCTAAATCTGCTCGTTTATAATCTCTTAATCTATTCTGAAAAAGATAAGGATCTGCAAAATTGGGGGAACCTCCGGGAACGCCGGTGCTATAGGCCAGGTTTAAATACATCTTAACATCCGGAATCGTTGGAATATAATCCTGAAATAGTACGCTGACCTTTAAACGTTGATCTGTAGGTCTAGAAATATAGCCTCTATTGTCAATGTTTTCTTCTGTTTTAAGGTAGCCTACACTGATCCAGGACTCCGTGCCAGGAACAAAAGCGCCATTTAACCGGAATTCGGCACCATAGGCATAGGCCCTTGCATTATTTTGGGCCGCATAACGAATACGCACGTCTTCTAAAGTATACGGGTTTACATTGTCCAAATCTTTATAATAGATTTCCGATACAAGTTTAAACGGACTGTTCCAAAGGGTGAAGCTATACTCGTTCCCCGCCACAAAATGCACGGATTTTTGCGCTTTTACATCAGGGTTTACAACACCATTCTGATCTCTAAGTTCTCTATAAAAAGGGGGTTGGTGATATAATCCACCAGAAAACCGAAAGAGCATATCTTTTTTCCAATTTGGCTTAATGGCGATCTGCGCACGGGGACTAAAAACCGTTTGAGCGGTTTTGGTGCTACCTTCTGCGTTAATGCTCCAATGATGCGCCCTTACACCAATATTGTAGTACAAATCGTGGCCCTGCCATTGTGATTGCTGACTATATTGGAGAAATCCGGAAAAACGATTGGTTTTTACAAAGTTTCGGGCATTGATACTTTCAAAAGGAACAATAGGAGCCTCGAAGGGCTCTTGAGGTTCATTGTTTGAAAATTCGGGTAGGGGCGGACGTATAAAAAAGCCTAGGGAATCAATGAATTCAGATTCCCGTATTTCATCTCGAATATCTTCATGCGTATATTTTGCTCCCCATTCTATAGATTTCTGTCCCTTAGTGTATGTCCCCCTATGGCCCAAATTAAAGATAAGGGCATCTAAAGTATTTCGGGCCCTATTGAATTGGGTTCCGGCTCCTCTGGAATTTGTGACTTCCCCAAAATCCTCTCCCCCAAAATCGGTATTCACTTCCCCGAGACGATATTGCGCTATGATATCCGATGATTCTTCTTCTGTGGTGTGATAAACCGAGCCAATTAATTTTAAAGTGGTATTGTCATTAAGGAAATAGCTGCCTTTTAAAGCGCCTAAACTAGTTCTGTATCGGTCATCTTCTTCACCTGCATAGGAAACCAGCAACACCCGTGGTGCATCAATGGTCCCAAAATTGGTTCTCCGCGCCAAGGGCTCATTTTTATAATCGTTCAAGGAAAGATTGCCTAAAAAGCTCAAATGGAATTTGGAAGAAAACCGGTAAGTAATATAACTCTGGAGGTCGGCAAAACGAGGATTAAAATTGGTTTGGGTTTGCTGGCTATTCACAAAAAGACTGTTATCCCGGAATCTGGCCCCCGTAATACTACTGAGGTTTTTGTCTTTTGAAGCGGTCTCCACAGCAACGCTGGCACCCAAAAAACTAGCGTCCACCTGGGCCCCAAAAGTTACCGGATTTTTATAGGTGATGTCCAAAACGGAAGATAATTTATCTCCAAATTTTGCTTGAAACCCACCCGAAGAAAAAGAGACATCCTGTGTGAGGGCGCTATTCACAAAACTTAATCCTTCCTGTTGCCCCGAGCGGATGAGAAAAGGACGATAGACCTCAATTTCATTCACATACACTAGATTTTCGTCATAGTTTCCTCCACGAACGGCATACTGTGTGCTGAGTTCGTTATTGGAGAATACTCCGGGCAATAGCTTTAAAATGTTCTCTACACCCGCATTGACCCCGGGAATGGTCCGTATGATTTCTGGGACTATAGTAGTGATCCCAGAGACGCTTTTACGACCTGTGGGTGTTACCACAACTTCATCTACTTGAATAGCATCTGTTTTTAGTACCGGATTAAATTCAAAGGTTTCGTTAGTGGTAAGAATCAATTTTTTTAAGACAACATTTTTATGTCCTAGGTGAGAGAAAGTAACAGAAATCTCCTCATCGGCCCTAACTTGCAAAAGATAAAAACCGTTGGCATCTGAAAATGTACCATTGTTGGCCGTTTTAATATTCACGTTCTGCAATGGAACATTATTGGTATCCAATATAACTCCGGTAATTGTAGCCGTCTGCCCTATTGCCAAATGAATACCCAAAAAAGCAAAAAGGAAGAAAAGGAATTTAAAACCGCTCAAAATGACTTATTTTCTAAAAAAGCTACGGGTAAAGGTAGTAGAATTTCCCACATTATCCGTAACAATTACTTTAAGTTCACATTGTTTTTTATTGAGGATTTTATCATCAAAATTATAAGTAAGGGTCCTTGTTTTGGGCTCATACTCCATTAAAATCCAATCCCCGTTCAGTGTAGCCGAATAGGTATTGATACCGCTGAGGTCGTCAGATATGGATAAACTGAGATAGTGATAGTTGGTCAACCACTGTTTTTCCTTGAAATTTTTGGCCTTTACCTTGGGCGGAATGGTATCCATAGCCAAGGTATATGTTCCTAAATTTCTTGTTCTTGTGGTGAAAGTGTTTCCTCTTTTGTACGTAGAGGCATAACTAGGTTTTAATCTATTGTCCAAGCGTGCTATAAAAAGTTGCTTACGTTCGGCATCCGTGTATTTGGAGGTATCAAAACTAATGGTAAAATTCCGATGTGCAGGAACACTATTGTCATGGATGCCCACGGTGTCCTTACCCTTTTTTAAATCGATATAAAAATCGTCATAAAAGGTGTTTTTTGGGAAATATACTTGAGCTCCTCCCAAATCAAAATTGTTGGGTTTTTTAGCGATTACATAATCGTTTGTCGAGATAGGTTTCTTGTTGGAAATCAAGGCTTCTTTTTTTCCTTCAACGGGAATAATGGCCTTGGTAAGGTTTCCTTCCAGATCGGTAAGCAAGATTTCCACAGTATAGCTCAACCCCTCTTCAACATCAATTTTTCCTTCATTGTACAAAGTGTTATAAATACTCAAGGCATTTCCGGGAACCTTAAAACAACGTTGAATGCGCTGACGGGATTTTCCAAAATGTTCGTAATCGATCAAGGTATTGATATAGCGCGTCTCGGAAAAAGAAAAGGTCTCAAAATCGTAATCTGTATACACCTTTCCATTGACTTTCTGTTGTACTTGGTAAACACCATTTTTATTGGCGGCAAGGTCCTGCCGATCGTAGGCATTGAATCCAAAACCAATAGTGCCCGTGGCTTTTACTTTGTCTGCTAGGAAAGTCCCATCCTTTTGACGTGTAAAACTCAATTGTACTTTGTGATTGCTCTGATTTACCTGCGCATTTTCGGATAAAGGATACCCATATAATCCTGTTAGGATAGGATTTGTGGCGTCTCTGACCTCTAAGCCATAGAGTAAGGGATTGGTGGGTTTTTCGGAAACACTGCTTCTTATTTCAAAATGCAGATGGGGCCCCGAAGAACCACCGGTATTGCCACTGTAGGCAATAAGTTCCCCTTTTTCTACTTTTAGCTCCCCATAGTCCGGGAAAACTTCTACGGTATAGGACTTTTTTTGATATTGTATTTTTTTGATATAGGCTTCCAAATCCGGAGAGAATTTTTGAAGATGTCCATAGACCGAAGTATAACCATTGGGGTGGGCTACATATAAGGCTTTCCCATAACCCCAATGCGAAATTTTAATCCGGGTAACTGTGCCATCTCCAATAGCGTATATGGGCAAACCTTGACGCTGTTTTGTTTTGATATCTATTCCGGAATGGAAATGATTGGATCGCAACTCTCCAAAGGTGCCGGCCAATACCAAAGGAATATCCATAGGGGAACGGAATGCGTCTTGCGGATAGTTTTTTTGACCCAAAACCATAGTGCAGGTAAAAAGTAGGATGAAGCTTAAGTGGGGTATTCTCATAATCCAATGATATTAGTACGAAAGTAATTAATACCGTTTAATTGAAAAAGAATTCTTAAGAACAAAGTCCATTTTATAGTAGGGAATCGGTAAATCTCCCTGAAAGGCAGAAAAATACGAGCTACTTAAAGTAATACTTCAAGAATAATTCATAAAACTATTGCGAAGTCTGAAGATGAATGTTAACTTTGTTTAAAATGCATTGACGTTTGCGGATGAGTGAATTAGTTGAAATTGTAGATTCCCTGGAAAACAAGATTAGTAAGTTATTGCACAAATTGGAGTTGCTTAACCAAACTAATATGAAATTGGAAGAGGAAGTGGTTCAATTGAAAAATGACCACCATGCAACCAAAGAATTAGTTGTTGAATGGGAAGAAAAATACAGCGCACTCAAAATGGCAAATTCAATGCTAGGCAGTAATACAAATAAAACCGAAGCTAAGCTTAAAATAAATACATTGATACGGGAATTGGACCATTGTATTGCACAATTGTCCGATTGATGTACAACAAATACTATGTCAGAAAAGCTCAAGATAAAGCTTTCAATTGCGGATAGAGTTTATCCTTTGACCATTGACCCTAGTCAGGAAGAAGGATTGCGTAAAGCTGCAAAAAATATAGAGCAACTTGCAAAAAAGTTTGAACAGAACTATGCTGTAAGGGATAAACAGGATGTATTGGCCATGTGTGCCTTGCAATTTGCATCCAAAATAGAGCAAAAAGGGATAGATAAGGCAGAGGACACCAGAGATGTTACCGATCGCTTAAAAGCGTTAGATCAATTGGTGAATTCTAAGCTTGGAATAAAATAAGTTCTTTTAAATAGCATTAAAATTACTGCCCACATTGGTATTATTTTTGACAAACTCAACGCTAATTCGTTTAAAAAGGGTGAGTTTAGGTTGTAAAAGCAGGCCCTACTAGTTATAGGGATCCTTGAGCAGTCTGTTAGCCCTAAACCTGTTTTTTGGAGTTTGTACAAAACTTCCCCGATGTGGGCTTTTTTTTAAGTTGTTTTGAAGAAAAGGCTTTTGATGTTTTTACTGAAGAACAAATAGTTTTAACAGTTGGCATACATTCCCAGTGGTTTTCACAGGGAATGATTACTTAACAGACAGAATCATGGATAATACAATATTATTAATCATTGGAGGTGTTGTAGTCGGCATCGCAATTGGATTTGTCATTGCAAAATTTCTGGAAAAAGGAAAGGCATCAAAAACCATATCCAATGCAAAAAGAGAAGCTTCCGGAATCCTTAAGGAAGCAAAAATTGAAGGAGAGAGCATTAAAAAAGACAAGATTTTTCAGGCGAAGGAAAAGTTTTTGGAATTAAAGGCAGAACACGAAAAAGTTATTGTCAACAAGAACAAGAAGATAGGGGAGGCCGAAAAGAGAACCAGGGACAAGGAATCCCAAGTGAGCAATGAATTGGCGAAGAGCAAGAAGAAGAACGAACAACTGGATGCCAAAATAAAGGAGGTTGAATACAAAAGGGATTTCTACGAAAAAAAGCAATCTGAAGTAGAAAAACTGCACAAAAGTCAAATACAACAATTGGAGGTCATTTCAGGTTTGTCTGCGGATGATGCCAAGAGTCAATTGTTGGAATCGCTAAAAGAGACGGCAAAATCCGATGCAATGACGTATATGCAGTCAAGTATGGAGGAAGCCAAGTTAACGGCGCAACAAGAAGCCAAGAAAATTATCATCAATACCATTCAGCGCATTGGTACAGAGGAGGCCGTTGAAAATTGTGTTTCGGTCTTTAATTTGGAGTCAGATGATGTCAAGGGACGAATCATTGGTCGTGAAGGAAGAAACATTAGGGCTATTGAATCTGCAACTGGGGTGGAAATCATTGTAGACGATACTCCAGAGGCCATTATCTTATCTTGTTTTGATTCCGTTAGAAGGGAAGTGGCGCGTTTATCCCTGCATAAACTGGTGACCGATGGAAGAATACATCCCGCACGTATCGAAGAAATCGTTCGTAAAACGGAAAAACAGATAGAACAAGAAATTGTTGAGGTCGGAAAAAGAACGGTGATCGATTTGGGAATTCATGGATTACATCCAGAACTGATTCGGGCAGTAGGGAGAATGAAATATCGATCTTCTTATGGACAAAATTTGCTGCAGCACTCCAGAGAGGTTGCAAAACTATGTGGCGTAATGGCTGCAGAATTGGGATTAAATCCTAAATTGGCTAAAAGGGCAGGTTTATTGCATGATATTGGTAAAGTGCCCAATACAGAGGCTGAGGTGGAGACACCCCACGCGATATTGGGAATGCAATGGGCAGAAAAATACGGAGAGAAAGCCGATGTTTGTAATGCCATAGGAGCACACCACGATGAGATTGAAATGAAAACCTTGATCTCGCCTATAGTGCAGGTATGTGATGCCATCAGTGGTGCAAGACCGGGTGCTAGGAGACAAGTGCTGGATTCGTATATTCAACGATTGAAGGATTTGGAAGATATTGCTTTTGGTTTTGGCGGGGTGCAGAAGGCCTATGCCATTCAAGCGGGAAGAGAACTTCGTGTTATTGTTGAAAGCGAAAAGGTGAGTGATGACAAAGCAGCGCAACTTTCTTTTGAAATCTCACAAAAAATACAAACGGATATGACCTATCCGGGACAGGTGAAAGTTACAGTGATACGGGAAACTCGATCGGTGAACGTGGCCAAATAAGCTTTGACCTTGTTGTACAAACAGGGAAGATGGTCGTCTGAATCTTTACGGAGTACATAGTATACGATTATAGCTGTAAGTTTGAGAGGAGTGCTTTCAACAGAAACAACGGTTCTAGCCTAACTTCCTCATTTAATAAGCCATCCAATAATTATTATTAGGGCAGCGGGTTCTGCAATAGTAACCACATCTCTATTTATGCAACTCGTTTCTTTTTTTGTTTGAAGTAAGGGGGATACTACCATTTCATCTTTCAAAACAGAAACGCTTCCTGATGGAACAAATTGCATGATACCCAAGGGTTTCAAAAAAGTTTTAAGCCTTGTATTTCCTTTAGTTTGCCTTTCTTAGAAAGTATCACATGCCTTTGGGTAATTGCTAGCATATGACCACCTAAATTGTTTATGAAATTGTACAATTCAGGTTTTTCGAAATATGGGAGTACTTTTATTTTAAACAGGGCAATATTCAAAAATATAGTCCTTTGATCAGGGTAATAATGTCTTTTAACACCCCTTAACTATTTGTCAATCTGCTTTACTATTTTAATCTATGAAATTTCAGTGCAAGCTGGTGTGATTGTCATCCGCAGAATATCGCTTAGCTCGGATTCTACCAGATTTAGACCTTAGCATTAAACTTGATTTTTTAGAAAAATTGTTCTAATTATTAAAGAAATTACGATAATACCATTTTTTCTGTAGGTTAAAGGTGTAATCCTATACTACATATTAACTATAATCGTGAAAATATTTCTGTTATTATTAGGTTTGTTCTAGATTAATTTCTATCTTGATGTTTTAAAGTCGTAAAACTACAGAAAATATGAAGAAAAATTTAAAGTCTCTAAGACTTAAAAAAACAACAGTTTCAAAATTGAACCGAGGTACAATGCAAAATATTGCAGGGGGAGGCACTTATACGTGCACAGACAGTCCTATGACCTCATGCAATGGCCTTTGTACAAATACATGCGCACAGTCTTGTGGACATCCACAAATTTGCTCCCTTGGTGGTGGTGGTGGCGGATTAATTGATCTAGCTAGATAAAATAATTTTAATGAAAGATTATTCTTATTATTAGTAGACCTCGAACACTAATTGTTTGAGGTTTTTTTATAGGAAGAAATAATCCATTTTATTTGACCTTGATGACTGAGTTCATCGTCAGCAATATGTCTTAAATAAAAATAGTTATTGACATCATATGTATTTTCAAGTTGCTTGTCTTTTATGCTTAACCACGGATCTTTTAATTCTGATAATTTGGCATACGTTAGCTTTCTTGCAATTTCAAGTTCTTGTAAATAAAAATCAATCGTTTTTTCTTTCATTTGATTATGAATTAAATTACCGGTTAATCCATAAAAGTAATGATGGTATTCTTCCGCGGTGAGTGGTCTCTTTAAAACAAATTTTATAATAGAAGAATATTCCAATGCAGCGACATGAAATAAGATCGTCCCAATACTATTAAATTGATTATTTAACCTATAATCCAAGGCGTCCATACTTAGCTTTTCAACTAAGCCATATGTCATTTCTCGTACGTATTCTAATTGGGATATCAATATTCCTATTTCCTTATCAAATCCCTGAATTGATTGAATTGATAATTTTCTTATTTTGTTATTAGTAGAAGCCATTCATTGAAATTAAATTATTTAAAAATATGAAAATATTAGCTCTTAAACTAACACATGATGGTTCTATTAGTGTTGTAAATGGAGATTCTTTAGAGTTCTGTATCGAACTTGAAAAACTGGATAACAATAACCGTTTTAAAATATTAAATGATACTCGAGATATTGAACAAATCTTAAATGACCATCAATATTCTCTGTCGGATTTCGATCACATTACGGTTGATGGTTGGATAGGGCAAGATTCTGGCCAAATTGATATTTATGATCATCCTGAGGAATATAAACTCCGAGTGGCGCCATATGGTGGTTCGGATGTAAATAAGTTGAGAAAGATTGTAAATTTTGACAATTTTATTTTCAAAGGTGTGAATTACCCTTATTCAAGTACAACCCATTTATATAACCATCTTATTGGAAGTTACGCAACAAGTAGCTTTTCAAAAAAGCGTGATCCGGCTTATTTAATGGTTTGGGATGGTGGGACATTTCCTTTGATTTATTTTTTCAATCCAAAGAAAGATATTTTGGAATATTTAGGTTCTCCTTTCTATTTTGGAGCAAACGTTTATTCCATATTTTGTCAACATTTTGGCCCATACAAAAAAAATGGGAACGTTATTAAAGATGAGCTTTCAATTGCAGGGAAAATCATGGCTTATGTTGCCTTGGGGGAAATTAATAATGAAATTTTAAACTCCTTAAATCAAGTTTATGATGAGATGGAATCGTCTTTACGCAAAATTGAAAATCTGCCTAATATACCTTACCAATATGCAACCAAATTCATTCGTAATATAAGAGATAAAAAATATAGGGACGAGGATATAATCACTACTTTTCACTACTTTATTGAAACTCTTTTGATAAATGGGATAAGAAAAATACTCAAAAGGGATGGGAATAGATCAGAAAATCTTTGTTATAGTGGAGGTGCTGCTTTGAATATCAAATGGAATTCAAAGATTAGAAAAACATTTGGTCTAAATATTTGGATTCCTCCATTTCCAAACGATTCAGGAAGTTCAATTGGAGCTGCAGCAGCGCTCATTTATGATAAATATGAAATTGCATCGATTGACTGGGATGTGTATAGAGGACCTTATCTAAAAAGAAAAAAAGATATAAACCACTCGGTTAATTGGAAATCGATCAACTGTAGTCCTACTCAGCTTGCCCATATATTATTTAAACTAAAAAAACCAGTAGTTTTTTTAACCAATAATGCCGAATTGGGGCCAAGAGCCCTTGGTAATCGAAGCATTCTCGCTGACGCTACCACGAGTCAAATGAAAGTAATTATTAACGATCTCAAACAACGTGAACAATACCGACCTCTAGCTCCTATATGTATTGAATCTATGGCAAATAAAATTTTTACTCCTGGGGGAACTGACCCCTATATGTTATTTGAACATAGGGTCAACAGGGACTGGAGTCCAAAAATACCGGCAGTCATCCATTCAGATGGAACTGCTCGGCTTCAAACCATAAATAGCTCCAATAACA
Organism: Spongiimicrobium salis; assembly: GCF_043678055.1. Classification (NCBI taxonomy): domain Bacteria; kingdom Pseudomonadati; phylum Bacteroidota; class Flavobacteriia; order Flavobacteriales; family Flavobacteriaceae; genus Spongiimicrobium; species Spongiimicrobium salis. The sequence goes on along the minus strand of NZ_JBHEQA010000003.1, from coordinate 547,035 downwards.
AACCCATGTACAACGTATTGATGGAGTATTATAAATTATCAGGAATTCCCGTTTTAGTTAATACAAGTGCCAATTACAAAGGCAGAGGTTTCTTCCCCGATGTTGAAAGTGCAATGGATTGGGGGAAGATTGATTTTATTTGGAGTGAAAATGTTTTGTTTTACAACGAAAAGCAGATAAAATCAATTGAAAAAGTTTTTGAATTAAAAATGTCCAATGATGAATTTTAAAAATCTAGAAAGCTATAATTCCACTGATTTTGACCTTAAAGAAAAACATAAACTTCTAGGAAAGATTAATGAAGCTCTAGATGCGCATATGTATGAACAGGATCACATAGGATTCCTGGTGGGTAAATCAGGAACGGCAGTCTTCAAATTCATGTACGCTGCCCTCTTAGATGACGAAAAAAGCTATGATGAGGCCATTGAACTTATTCTAAATTGTAATGAAGCCATTGAAAACGGTTACTCTAATGCCTCATATTGTACTGGAATTGCAGGATATTTATGGAGTATTGATTTCATTGATTCTAATAATTACTGCGATATTGAGGTCGAGGAAAATATGAAAATGTTAAATCCATTTCTTCACAATACGATGATGTTTTTGTTAGAAAATGGAAATTATGATTTGTTGCAGGGAGCTCTAGGGTATGCCGTTGTATTTTTAAGAAGATTCCAAAATACAAAGGATATGGTATTAAAGAAGACATATTATACATACATAGAAGACTTCATTGTTGAACTTCGAAAACATGCGATCTATGAGCAGGATACTATCAAGTGGTCAAGAAAACTTAAGCCAGAAGATACGGTCCGGGAGAATTATTATGATATTGGCTTAGCGCATGGTATACCTAGCATATTAGCATATCTAAGATGGGTTGATGAATGTCCTGGGCTAGAGATAAACGTAACTGATCTTATTTTTGGGATTATCAAATACATTGAAAAAATTGAAAATGATGAAGGAGAAATATCTCATTTTCCGAATGAATTAACGGCTAAAACATCTAGTAAGATAAGTAGAGTTGCTTGGTGTTATGGAGATTTAGGAGTTGGACAAGTATTGTTACAATGTGGAAAACATCTTAGCAACACTGAAATAACCGATTGGGGCATTAAAGCCCTTCTTTCCGCAGCGAATCGAACAGGGCACGAAGAACATTTAGTCCATGATGCATGTATTTGCCATGGCAGTTTTGGGAATGCTATGATATTTAAACAAGCATATGATAGTACGGGCCAACCCAATTTTCTACAAGCATATAATCGTTGGATGAATTTAGGGTTCGCCATGGGGAATGATGAATCGGGATACGCAGGGTATAAATTCTTTATGGGAGGTAGTAAAAAATGGAAAAATGAATTGTCTGTGCTCGAAGGCATAACTGGAATAGGTTTGGTCTTAATGGAAGACATCATGAAAAAATCGAATGGATGGTCCAAATCCCTTTTAATTGATTAAAGGTTTTTTACGTAGAACAACTATTTTCTTGCTATTCCAAATGCTTCGATTTTATCTTGATTTTAGTGCATCTTATAAAAGCAACTTCTAATGATTGCTATAATGAGCACGAGAGATGCTATATTTTAGAAAAAATTGGACCCCTGAATAATTTGTTAGAGGATAAGGTTAAGACTGAAATAGAAGCCACTGCTCTATTCCATAAGAATTCAATACCGTGGATAAATGTTTAATGATTAGTTAAAATATAATGAGCCGTATTAAAAACCCTTATAAGCACTTTCCTCGTTTTGTATTAAGGACACCTGTATTAAGTTTTGATTTTTATAAAAAACTTACTTCTGGTACTACCATACCAAATAGTACATTAAAACAGGTATACGAGGAACCATTGATTAAGGAAGCTTGCTTTTTGGCTTCTCCTTCACTTTATTTTGAAATGGAGAAATGGGCTAAAGGAGAATTGGATAAGAAAAAAGAAAAAAAAATTCGGTATTCTTTATTGAAATACCTGACTAGAATGACTGCACGCTGCACTCCTTTCGGGCTTTTTGCTGGCTGTAGCCTAGGAGAATTTCACTCAAGTACGGTCATCAAAATTGGATTGCCACATAGTAACACTAGGCATACTCGCTTAGATATGAACTACTTGGTTGCTTTTTCCCACGATATATCAAAAAAGAAAGGAATTCGAGAACAACTTAGATACTACCCAAATTCAAGTATTTATAGTACAGGAAAACAACTAAGGTATATAGAATACTATTATGTAGAAAGCAGAAGACATCATCATATTGTAGAAGTTGATAATTCTGAATATCTGCAAAAAATACTCGTTAATGCCAGTTCAGGTGCTTATTTACATCATCTGATTAAGCTTTTGACAGAAGATGATATCCCTGAAGAAGATGCGGAAAATTTTATCAGTGAACTAATGGACAGCCAATTATTGGTAAGCGAATTGGAACCCTCGGTATCAGGGTCTGAATTTATGCCGCAGATAAATGGAATTTTAAAAAAAATAGAAGGGACTACCAAAGAAATCGATTTCTTAAGCAATATAGAAAAGTATTTAAATCATCTGGATAACCATATTGGCAATGATACGGAAATATATATGGCTATTACCCGATATCTAAAGGAATACCCTACATCATTTGAACTTAAATATTTGTTTCAAACAGATATGGAGCTTCTACCAAAAGAAAATAAACTTTCTATTGAAGTGGTAGAAGCTATTAAAAAAGGAATGATATTATTAAATAAATTAACCCCTCCGCCAGCAGAAAACAACTTATCCAAATTCAAAGAAGCGTTTTTAGAACGTTATGAGGCAAGAGAAATTCCATTAGCTAAGGCCTTAGATGTTGAAACAGGTATTGGATATCTTCAAGACAGGGGAAACGGAGATGTTAATCCACTTATAGACGATATAGTTTTACCCTATAAGCAGGACGTCTACAACAAAACTGCGTTTAGCAAAACTAGTATTCAAGGGATTCTCGAGCGTAAATTGATTGAATGTGATAAAAAAGGAAGACAAAAAATAATTTTGACCAATACAGATTTTGAAGACTATCCACTACAATGGAATGATTTACCGGATACAATTTCTGCTATGATTGAAATTATTACCGAAGACGGTAATGAAAAAGTACAGTTTTCAGGAATTGGAGGTTCAAGTGCCGCTAATCTTCTCGGAAGGTTCTGTCATGGTGATGAAGCTTTGAACCAGCATACCAAGAATATTACCGCTATAGAAAGCGAAATTAACCCGGATAAAATACTTGCTGAAATTGTACACTTGCCAGAAGCAAGAGCCGGCAATATTCTAATGCGACCTTCATTTAGGGACTATGAAATTCCCTACCTAGCGAAATCCAATCTAGCTCCTGACCATCAAATACTATTGGACGACTTATTCATTTCGGTCAAAAATGATCGAATTGTATTACGGTCAAAAAAAATAAACAAAGAGGTATTGCCACATTTATCAAATGCACATAACTTTTCTATCAATGCTTTACCTATTTATCAATTTCTCTGCGATATGCAAACTCAGAACCTTAGAAGCAGTATCTATTTTAACTTTGGGTTTTTAGAAAATAATAGAACTTTTGTTCCTAGGGTAGAATATGAGAATTTAATATTGCAAAAAGCCAAATGGAAATTGAAAAATAAGGATGTCGAAGCTTTGAAGAGCAACAGTAATAATAACGAAGTATTTCAAAAAATACTTAACGAATTTCGAAAAAGATTAAAATTACCTCAGTATGTCCTTTTAAGCGATGGTGACAACGAACTTTTGGTCAACTTCGAAAATAATACTTCGGTTCTGATGCTATTGGATACGGTTAAAAATAGACCGGAATTTCTGCTCACTGAATTTTTGTTTGGAAACGATGGCATTGTTAAATCTGATAGCGATTACTACACGCACCAAATCATAGTCTCATTTTATAATGAGGAAAAATTACGATCACAAAAAAAAGAAGAAAATGGCTGAAGAAGCACGGTATAATTTTTGTGTTGGCAGTGAATGGCTCTATTATAAAATATATACTGGTCATAAAACAGCCGATTTAGTTTTAACAGAAATTTTTAAACCAATTTCGGAGCAATTAATGCAAGAAGGTATTATCGATAAATGGTTTTTCATCCGCTACGGAGACCCTAAACATCATCTGCGTATTCGTTTTCATTGTACTGATAAAATTGGTGTTGGTAAGATTATTGCTAGGTATTATGACCCCTTAAGTCAATTTTTAGAACAAGACCTAATTTGGAAAATACAACTGGATACGTACAATAGGGAAATTGAAAGATACGGCCAAAATACTATGGAATTATCCGAAACCCTTTTTTGTTATGACAGCGCTATCGTTGTTCAATTTTTAGATATCATTGAAGGTGATGAAGGTGAAGAATTAAGATGGTTGTTCGGCCTAAGGGCCATAGACCACCTTTTAAATTGCTTCATGTATTTACTTGAAGAAAAATTGGTTTTAATGGAAGGCTTGAAAACTGGTTTTGGCAAAGAATTTGGGATGTCGCGACCGTTGAAAAAACAATTGGACGATAAGTATCGAAAAAAGCGCTCAATTATAGAGCAGTTTATGACATTTACAAAAGAAAGCCACCCAGATTATGAACTTATTTTGGAGATTTTGAAAATAAATGGAGAAAAAATGAAACCAATTGCACAACAAATACTATACTTTAGAAATAAAGAACAGTTGCATGTGAACTTTAATGATCTAATGAGTAGTTATATTCATATGCTAATGAATCGATTGTTTAAATCAAAGAACAGGTTGAATGAGATGGTCTGTTATGATTTTTTGTATAGATATTACAAATCTATTTATGCACGAAAAAAAATAAGTACAAAGTGATTTTTTAGTTTTAGATTCAAACACTCAAAACAAATAGGTCTAATTTTATAGTAACCTTGAATCTTGTTTGACTTCCTCACAGTGATTTAAGATTGCATTCTATGTTAAATTAGGCTTAAGTACGTCAATACATTAAACCTTATACATAAATGGAAGCTATCTAAATTAATATTATGAGAATACGAATTTTAATATTTTGTATATGTTTAAGTGGCACATCACTTTCCCAAGAGTTTTTAAATCTTGACTTTGAATATGAAATTTACGGATCAACAACTCCTAAAAAATGGTATTGCAGTTGTCCTGGGTATATTGCTGAGTTGGATGAAACCGAAAAACATAGTTTAGCCAAAAGCTTGCGTATGGCAAGTAATTCCCCAAAGGAAAATTCATTCGGAGCCTTTACGGGATACTTTCCAGTTGAATTGGTCAAAGGTAAAAGTATTGAGTTCAAAGGGTATTTGAAGACGGAATCAATAACCCAAGGTTATGCTGGTCTTTGGTGGAAGGTAACTGGTCCGAATGGGGATTTGGCATTTGACAATATGGAAGACACAGGTTTGCAAGGCTCAAACGATTGGCAAGAAGTCTCATTGAAACTGAACATTGATGAGAATGCTACGGAAATTGAGTTTGGAGGTTTATTGTCAGGAAAAGGAACAGCCTGGTTTGATAATTTTCAAATTCATATTGATGGCCAAGAATTCAAGGATATACAACCGCGATCAACAGCACTTACAGAGGAAGAAAAAGAATGGCTAAAAAAGAATGTATACCCCTTATCTTCTTATGACCCCAATACAAAATCCTCCGGAGATCTTGAGATTCTAGACGCTTTAATCGGAGACGCCCAAGTAGTAGGACTTGGAGAGGTTACCCATGGTTCTAGTGAAATATTCAAAATGAAGCATCGAATAATCAAATTTCTGGCCGAAAATAAAGATTTCGATATATTTTCTATGGAGGCCAATATGCCCGAAGCCTATAAGATCAATAACTATATCATAGATGGAAAGGGAAATCCAAAGGATTTGATCAAAGGCATGCATTTTTGGACTTGGAACACGCAGGAAGTATTGGATATGGTAGAATGGATGAAGTTGTACAATGTATCAGGGCAAAAAATAAAATTCACGGGATTTGATATGCAATACTATGATCAATCTATCAAGGAGTTAGAAAAAAACTTTAGAAATAATGATGCAGTATTAAATATCTTAACTGCTCTTAAACAAATATTAAATAAAACTTCACAACAACATCTAGGTTCTAGGATGGGCGCCATTTCTAAGGAAGATAAATTCATTGCTAAAGAAAAATTGAATCTAATAGGACAAGCATTAAAGAATTTGAATTTAAGTAAGAAAAAGCGGTCCTGGCTTCATCAAAACATCAGAATTATTGAGCAGTATATTGATAAAACAGTTTTCACAAGAGGCCCATTTATGGCGGAGAATCTTATGTGGATAAGATCTCAAAAGAAAAAAGCAAAAATTGCTATTTGGGCACATAATGCACATATTCAAAGGACTATGTATGGTATGGGGAATGTATTGTCCGATAGTCTAGCAAAGGACTATGTATCCATTGGTTTTGCCTTTCATAAAGGGTCTTACACTGCCATTGGAAATAATGGGTTGACTAGCTATCAGGCACAGGAATCGTATACCGGGACTTTTGAAAATTTTTTCAACACTATTAATGTTCCTATTTTCATTATTGATCTGCGTAGTGTTAAAGCACAAAAATCAGTGCATGCTCAATGGTTATTGGAAAAACTTGACTTTAGACAAGTAGGACAAATGAAAACCCCAAATGAATTCTACGAGACAGATTTAAAAGAAGATTATGATTTAATCATCTTTATTAATAATTCTTCCGGGTCTAAAATTATTGATTAAGGTATAATTCCTCAAATTAAAACACATTAGGAATATAAAGACTTTAAAACGGTCAATTTCTTTTAGGGCGACCCTTACACCCCAAGCTATTTAGTTACTTTCATTTGAATTGGGACGCTGTTTTTTTGAAGTGTTTTTCCGATTTTGATTCCGATTCCGATTCCGATTCCGATTTCTATTTCGATTCCGATTTCTAGAAGAGCTCCCTTTAGATTTTGGTTTTTCCTGTTTTTTAATAGGCTCAGTTTCTTCCGTATCATCCTGAACAAAGGGATGCTCTGGCATTAGTGGAATTTCCTGACGGATCAGTTTTTGAATATCTTTTAAATAGGGACGTTCGTCAACGGCACAGAAGGAGAGGGCAATTCCGCTGGCTTTTGCACGTCCCGTGCGGCCTATCCTGTGAACATAGGTTTCCGGGACATTGGGAAGGTCATAATTAATGACTAGGGATAACTCTTCTACATCTATTCCGCGTGCGGCGATATCCGTTGCAATGAGAACCTTGGTGTCACCGTTTTTAAAGTTTCCTAAGGCTTTTTGTCGTGCCGTTTGGGACTTATTGCCGTGAATGGCCTCTGCTTTGATATCGGCTTTTCCCAAAACCTTTACAATTTTATTGGCACCGTGTTTTGTTCTCGAAAAGACCAGAATGGAGCGTTGGGGATCTTTTTCAATAAGGTGGACCAATAATTTGGCCTTATTTTTTTTGCTGACAAAATATAGGCCTTGGGTGACTTTTTCTGCAGTGGCCTGTTCAGGCTTAACGGTTACTTTTTCAAAATCTCCCAAGATTTTTCCAGAAAGTTCTACAATGGCCTTGGGCATGGTTGCAGAAAAGAAAAGGGATTGCCGTTCTTTCGGCAATTTTGCGATGATTTTACGGATGTCATGGATAAAACCCATATCCAACATCTGATCGGCTTCATCCAAAACAACATATTCAATATCTCTCAAAGAAATAAATCCTTGCTGCATAAGATCAAGGAGCCTTCCTGGGGTGGCAATTAGCACGTCTATTCCTCTTTTAAGGGCCTGTGTCTGCTTCCCTTGTTTAACGCCTCCAAAGATTACCGTATTTCTAAGCAGGGTAAATTGTCCATAGGTTGTAAAACTTTCTCCGATCTGTATGGCCAGTTCCCTTGTAGGTGTAACAACAAGGGCTTTTATTTTGCGATGCCTCTCTTGTTTACGGGGATTCGTATATAAGTGTTGCAAAATAGGAATAGCGAAAGCAGCGGTTTTTCCGGTTCCCGTTTGGGCACAACCCAATAAGTCTTTTCTTTTTAGTAGAATAGGTATGGATTGTTCCTGTATTGGTGTAGGGTGGGAGTAACCTTCTGATTGCAGCGCTTTAAGTATGGGAGCTACAATTCCCAGGTCTTTAAATGTCATGTCCTTTGGATATCAGCGGACAAAGGTAATGGAATTAATAGACTAGCTAGGAATCTTTTGAAAATAAAGATTTTTTTTTAAGAATACCAACTCATTAAAAATCGGTAGCGTTGGAGGGAACTGCGCGTTTGCGCATCTGCTACCTGGTGAAAATGAGTCTTTAATTACGACTTAAAAACTATCTTGAAGATTTTATTTCCCATGCTTCCGCAAAGGATTGATTGAATAATACTTTCTCTTTATTGTTGGATTTTGTCAGTTGTTCCAGCCATTTTAATTGGCTAGGGCTAAGATACTGCATTGGATCCAATCTATTGCCAATTGCACTATTTATTTTTGTTCTTTGCAAAGGACTTAAAGGCAAATATTTAAATGGAGTATGTTGCAAGTAATAATCCTCATCTTTTGTTGCGGGTCTATAAGAACGATCACTGCTGATCGGAGAAATATCGGCATTACTTGCAAACTGCGTTAAATCTTCCTCGCTGATTCTTTTTGAATCGTATTTCACTCGCACTACCTCATGACCTCCCATAAATCCGGCTTCTGTATGTAATACCCCTTCTGCGCTGCCGAGGTGTTTCTCTCCACTCCAAAAGCAGTACATCTTGTATGTTTTCTCCTTAATAGTACCGCTGTTTGCCGCTGAGAGCTCTTCTCCTAAAAGTTTTATGTATCCAGGAATAGGTTTGTTTTCCAGTTTCAGGACACTCACCATAGCGTTATATAAGGCCTTGGCCGAATAATTGCCAGATATTCTTTCTACTACGTCTTTTCCGTACTGGTCTACAATCCTGACTACTGGATTGTTCCAGCTGGGTTCATTGTAGATGTCAAGTACTTTTTTATCTGCGCCACCCTTATTATTGTGGATGGCCAGGGGGATAAATTCGTTTTCTATAGCTTCTACCAATAAAGGGTTGCTCAATACGTTATGACCATAGTTTCTACAAGTAGCACAGCCAGGAACTTCCTGAAACAATATTAATACGGCTTTATTTTGTTTTTTTGAACTATGGAGTGCTTCGTGATAGTCACGATACCAACTTACTTTTCCAAGTTCTATGTCCTGATTTTGAGGTGTAGTTTTTTCTTGGGCGTTAATTTGTATAAAAACAAAACTAAATACTAGGAACCCTAGGCGTGTGAATATCCCTTTTATCATAGCAAATGTATAAATGAAGATTTTCTTTCTTAGGTCGCAATTTTATTGCTTTTCTAACAGCACATCCTTCATTTTAATGGAATATCATTGTTTTTTAACAAGAATGTCCCTAATTATTCATCTTCGGGAGCAGATTCCTCGGAATCGGTTTGTGCTTCGTCTTCTTTATGGAGGTTATTTTCCATAATGTTCAACTTTTTCAACTTGGCTTTCCAGGTCTCAAGGGATTCTTTGTGGCTGTTAATGTTTTTGACCACTTCTTTCACCAAAGGATTATCTTCAGAAGCATTGGAGAAAAATTGAAGGTTGTTCTCCAGTTGACGAATTTCATTTTTGCTTTCATCTATCTTTCTTCGAATAAAAACACGTTCGTTATAGATGGCACGCTCGTTATCTGCTTTAGCCAATTGTTGGATTTTATCACCGTATTTGAGCAATTCCGATTCCTGTCTGCTCACATCGAGCTTTTTAAAGAGGGCGTCCAGGATTTTATTGAATTTCGCATTGATATTTTTCTTGTTGAAGGGAACGCGTCCTATGGACTTCCATTCTGCAATAAATTCTTTTATGGTAGCAACATCTTCTTGTCTGTTCCCACTTAGTTGAAATCCTCTTAAGCGCTCTAAACAGGCGTTCTTTTTTTCGAAATTTTGAAACTCTTCGGCATGGGCCGCATTTTTAAGGGAATGCAGCCGATCAAAGTAATGGTTACAGGCTGTTTTGAACTCATTCCATATTTTATCTGAATATTTACGGGGAACATGGCCTATTTTCTTCCATTCATTTTGAATGCGTTTCATTTCGGGAGTGGTAGCGTTCCATTCCTCGCTATCTTTTAAGGATATGGCAAGTTCCAACAAGGCTCTTTTTTTATCCAGATTTTCTTGTTGTTCCTTTTTCAGGTTCTTGTAAAAAGCATTCTTATTGCGATTGAAACTGCGTACAGCTTCCTTAAAGGCACTCCATGTTCTTTCGTTGACTTTCTGGGGCACTTTTCCTGCATTGAAAAAAGAAGTACGCAGTGCTTCTATTTCCTTAATTTGCTGTTGTAATGCTCTATGATTGGTTGCCGTTTCTGAGGCAATTTTGGCAATTGAGGCTATGATTTCATTTTTAACGCTTAGGTTTTGCTCATAAACCTTATCCAAGTTTTTAAAATAATCTTGCCTTCTTTGATGCATTACTTTGGTCGCATTGCTAAAACGCTCCCAAATGGCCTCCCGATGTTCTTTTCCAACGGGACCAATATCTTCCTTCCATATTTTATGTAAGGTCTGCAGTTCTCTAAAAGCCTTATCCAGATCTTGCTCTGAGGCCAGAGCTTCGGCACGCTCCACAATTTTCTGTTTTTCTTCAAGATTGTGTTTGAAGTCTAAATCTCGGAGCTCGCGATTAAGGTGAAGAAAATCATAGAAAATTTCAATGTGATGATGATAGGTTCGCCATACATTGTTGTAATCCGTTCTGGGAATGGGCCCGGCATTGCGCCAGCGTTCCTGAAGGTTCTTGAAGTTTTTGTAGGTCGTATTAATATCTTCTTCAACATTGATCAAACTCTTCAGTTCCTCAATGATAGTCAATCGTTTACTTAAATTTTCTTTTAAGTTTTGTTCTAAGCTCTTGTAGTATTGATTGCGTTTTTCACGATATTCCCCATATACTTCATTGAATTGTCTTTTGGTTACGGAGTTGTATCTAAAATCAATCTCATTGCCGCCATTGGCTATGAATTCCTCTTTTTTATGTTCAAGGAATTCCTGAAATTTTAAATCAAATTCATATTTAATGCCATCCACATGTTTTTTAATGGCCTGGACTTTTTCGTTACGAACCAATTTCTGCAGTTCCCCAACTAGATTTTCCATGGGCATGGAATGATAGTCCAGTAAAGGTATGTGATGTCTGTGTTCATTATCGGCATCCTCGGCATCTTCCGCATTACTTTCATCAATTTCCTCAATGCCGTTCTCCTCGTCCTTTTCAGAAGTTTTGTTCGGAGGAACATTTTCTGTCAAAGATGGCAAGGTTGTACTTTCTCCTACGGCCAACTCTTCTTTGGAAGTTGCTGAGGTATCCAAGTTTTCTTGGGAAGCTGCAGGTGAAGGGGCTTCCATATTTTCAGAGACCTCCTCTTGTTGCTCGGATTCGGAAGTTGATTGGGCTTCCTGTTTTGCTTCTTGAATTTCGCTTGGAGTATCTACTGCAGAAGTGGCGGTCTCTGATGGAATATCTTCCGAAACTTCCTCAACTGCCGTTTCTTCAGTTGAAGCATTGCCATCTTCTTCAGAAACTTCCGTTGCAGGTGTATCTTCAGGATGCGCTGTCGATAGAGACTCTTCAGTAGTTTCCGTGTTTTTTTCTTTTTCTTCCGATTCAGAAGTCGATTGATTTTCCAAATGTTCTTCGCCCCCTACATGATCTTGTAGTTCGTCGTCTTTGTCCTCTAACATCTTAAAATGTTTATCTGTCGTTTTTTGATATAATAATTGTTAAAATACTAACAACTATTGTATTTCCAAAGGTAATAAAGTTTCTTTTAGGAAATGTTAACAGAAAAATGGGGAAAATAAATCAAAAATGTACTAGGACCTCCATATCTCCCATGCCTTTTCGGCCTGTAACTGGAGCATGCGATGCCCATTTGCAATACGTGCACCCTGAGACTCCCCTTCTTTAAGAAAAGCCGTTTTTTCTGGATTGTAGATAAGATCAAATAACAAATGATCCGTACCGATGTGTTCATACGGAATGGCCGGTTTTTCTTCAATATTAGGGGATGTTCCCAAAGGAGTACAGTTTACGATAATGGTGTGTGAAGCAAGTTGTTTGGCATCCAAATCGGCATAAGAAATTTTGTGCTTGCCCCTGTTTCTGGAAACAAAAAGATAGGGGATGTGCAAAGATTTAAATACAAAAGCTACAGCTTTAGAAGCTCCCCCAGTGCCTAAAATCAATGCTTTTTTATGTTGGGGTTTAAGAAAAGGGAGCAAGGAAGCTTTGAAACCATGCACATCGGTATTATAGCCCTTTAAACCTTCTGGGGTGAATTTTATCGTATTGACGGCGCCAATTTGTTCGGCTTCTTCATCCAGAGAAGCCAGATAAGGAAGAACCGATTCTTTATAGGGAATGGTCACATTTAAACCTTTCAGATTTTTGTTGTCAGCTAGTATTTTAGGAAGCAGTTCTATATGCTGGAGATCAAAATTGTCGTAGTGATAATGGTGTAAGCCCAGTTGTTGGAATTTTTCCGCGAAGTAACCTCTTGAAAAAGAGTAGGCAATGTTTTTTCCAATAAGTCCAAAGCGGTTAAGCTGTTTTTCTTCTTTTTCCATACCAATCCAATCCTAATAAAATACTTATCCCAACAATGATGAAAAATACCGCTACCCAAGTGTTCATATCCGAAACATCGGGAAAATAACGTTCATAATTCGTAATGATTCCATTTCCATTGGAATCGGTCACCATACTACCATCAGCAGCGGTTTTGTACATGGTTTGCTTCCAAGGCCATACAACACCTAGCGAACCCGTAATAAATCCAATAATCACAGCCGTGCTAATATGGTTGAATTTTTTGAGAACATAACTCAAAAGATGGGACAAGGTTACCAAACCCATTGCAGAACCAGAGGTGAATACGGCCAAGATGGTTAAGGTTTCCATACGTTCGGGATTCTTTGTAAAGCTAAAATCACCAACAAACACCTCTGCAAAAGTGTCGTAAAGAGCATTGACCGAATCCACAAGAAGCAACACATAATTGCCCAATAAAATAAGGATAAAAGAACCGGATAATCCGGGTAAGGTCATCCCGGAAACACTGATAATGCCACAGAAAAAAATAAAAAACAAATTGTCATTCTGTGTAGCGGGATTTAGAAAGCTAATGGAAATACCGATGAGCAATCCAATGATTCCTGCAATACAGGTTTTTCTGTTCCAATGTTTAAAATCTTTGGCGATATAGTATATGGATCCTATGACCATACCGAAAAAAGAGGCCCACACAAACAATTCCTGTTTTTCCAGAAAGTAATCCAATATTTTGGAAATACTGAAATAACTAATGAGCATCCCCAGAATCAGTAATACAAGAAATTGTCCGTTGGTATATTGATACAAGCTTTTGAATCGGCCTCGAAGGAGAAATGCCAGGGCTTTGCCATTAACCTTCTGAAGCGAATTGATAAATTCTTCGTAAAACCCGCCTACAAAGGCTACGATTCCTCCGGATACTCCCGGAACTTTGTTGGCCGCTCCCATGCACAAGCCTTTAATGACCAAGAAAATATTATCCGAAAATGTTCGTGCTTGTCGCATGAAAGGAAGTGGGTTACTTTTTAGAGGCTGCTTTTTCAAGAATAAAAATAAGGGAAAAACCGATTACCGCAGCTATTATGGCATATACGAGTTGATGTTCACCTTCAAAATTGAAAGGCGATACGTTTTCATCAATGGTAATTGTTTTTTTACCAATAATCTTGGTTTCCAAGACCTTTTTCCAGGGCCATATCTTATTTAAGGACCCCAAAATAAAACCGGTGAGCAAGGCCAAGGTGACATTTTTATAGTTGTTGAACATCCATTTGAGGATTTTGGCAAAACTTAAAAGTCCAAAAACAGCACCTAAGGCTACGGTGATAACAATTTTTAAATCGCGCTCATGAACGGCATCCAGTATGGTTTTATATGATCCTAAGAGCACCAAAATAAAGGCGCCGGAAATCCCTGGGAGAATCATGGCACATACGGCCAGTGCACCCGAAAAAAATAAAAAAGGCAAACTATCTGTATTTGCAGAAGGAGGGAGGGTAGTAATAAAAAAAGCGGCAATAGTCCCTACGAGAAAGATAACAACGGTTACTATGTTCCATTTTTTTATGGCTTTAGCTACCAAAAATACACTGGCGATGACCAAACCAAAAAAGAATGCCCATAAAGGAATAGGGTGTTCTACTAGAAGCCAACTGATCAATTTGGCAAAGGAGAAAATACTAATCGCCATTCCACCAAATAGTGCAAGAAGAAAATTACCGTTTAATTTTTTCCAAAAGCTTTTAAAGCCTTCTTTACGCAATACTTTGAATGTATTGAGGTTGATATTATTGACCGAGCTTATGAATTCTTCATAAACACCGGCAACAAACGCGATGGTACCTCCTGATACTCCGGGAACCAATTCGGCAACACCCATGGCCATCCCTTTGAGAACAATAAAAATATATTGAATTGACTTTCTGTTTTCCATACCCATAAAAAAACAAAAATAGTTTTTTTAACTGGAAGGCTTTTTAATATTCCCAATAATGTTTTTAGCCCATTCGGAACTATAGAATTGCGGAAAGGATTCCTGAAATACACTGATTTTTTCAAAATCGGTATGCAATGCATGGACGAATCGGGATTCTGCTTTTATCTTATCGTTCATTAAGAGATAAATACCCGCTATTTTATACTCCAACTCCGCTTCTTCTGGGTAAAATTCCAATCCTTGTAATAAAATTTGGACTGCTGAATGGCAATCCCCATTGATTAAAACCACATTGGCCCATGAAATCCAAGTGTCCAATTCGTAATTTCCAAGATCCACCGCCTGTTTAAATGAAAAATCGGAGGCTTCAAATTGTCCCAATTGCTCATTGATCTTGGCCGAAATTTTCCAGTATAATGGATTTTCTTCGTCTATATTAATGGCCTTGTTAATATAATAGAGTGCTTTGTTGTAGTCTTCCTTACGGTAGTAGAAATCTGTTATGGCTAGCCATCCTTTGTCTAAAAGAGGGTCTTCGTGAACTGTGTGATAATAATAATACTTGGCCATATCATCATTGTTCAATTTTTCATGACATTTCCCAATACGGAGATAAGCATGGGAGGTGGGATCTTCCATTTTTATGGTCGTCTCATAATTTTCAATGGCTTCCGCATATTTTCCCAGCTTTTCCAAGACTTTCCCCTTTTCAAAATAGGCCCCAATAAAGGTGTCATCCGAAATAATGGCAAAATCAAAACAACTAAGGGCTTCCCGAAGCATATTTTTTGAAATGTATTGTTTTCCCAATTGATGCCATGCTACTTCACAGTAGGGATTTCGTTCCAGGTAATCGTTTAAATACAGAATGGCGCCCTCATAATCTTCCAAGAATTCATAACAATAAACAACATTGTAGAGCGAGGAGTAATCTTGTTGGTCAAAATGAACACATTTTTTGAAATTCTCCTTGGCCAATTCAAAGTTGTCCAAAAACAAATATTCCATGCCTAAGAGCGAATAGATATCCAAGGACTCATTGCTAAGCTCCAAAGCGCTTTTCAATAGTTTAATGGCTTCTTCGTGATTGTCTTTTTTGGAATGAATATTGGCACGTTGAATATAAATCTCTTCATTGGTTCCATCAAGCAGTTGTAATTCGTCCAACAAGCGTTCCGCTATTTCCAAGTTGTTCTCGAATACCAGCACTTCAATATCCAATAATTTTAATTGAATGACATCAGGGTGTTGCTGCAAGCTTATTTTTATTGCTTTTTTGGCCAGTGCAATTTTTCCATTGTTCAGATAATGGTGAATAATATCCTCAAAGTCCTCCGCATCAAAAAAATAGACATCATCGGTCTTTAACATGGATTCAAATTTATGTATGGAGCGATCAGGCCTTTCGTTGGATTCTAATGCCATAAAAACATTTTGGGTTAAATGGTTTTATTAAAATTACTATTTTGAAAGTCTCTTTGTTTCTGATCAGGTGCTATATTATTAACAAAATAGTTAACAGCTTAAGCCTTGTACTGATCCAAAAGGTCCAGAATAATACGGCAACCTTCCTGTATTTCGGCCGTTGAAATGGTCAAGGGAGGAGAAATGCGAACGGCTTTGGGTTCAAAGAGCAACCAAAAAAGAATTAATCCTTTTTCCGCACTTTTCAAGACGAGGCTATTTACCATTTCCGGATGTTCAAGAATTAAAGCAAGCATTAAACCTTTGCCCCTTATCTCTTTTATGTGTCTGTGAACCAATAGGCTTCGGAACAACTGCTCCTTTTTTAAACTTTCGGCCATAAGGTTGGTTTCGGTGATTTCACGTAAAGTGGCTAGGGAAGCTGCCGCGATAACTGGATTTCCCCCAAAGGTAGTGATGTGTCCAAGGGCAGGTCGTTCCTGTAAACTGCCCATCATTTCTTTTGAAGCGGTGAATGCACCTACGGGAAGGCCTCCGGCCATACCCTTTCCCATGACTAGGATATCTGGAATGCATTGATAATGCTGGAATGCAAATAGCTTTCCAGTTCTACCAAATCCGGGTTGAATCTCATCCAATATCAATAGGGCGCCAACTGCATTACAACGTGCCCTTACCTTTTTAAGATACTCTTTTTGCGGACAGATGAAGCCTGCACCTCCCTGTATGGTTTCCAAAACAACGGCGGCGGTCTTTGTGGTAATACGCGCTAAGTCGGCCTCGATATTAAAGTGAATAAAAGAAATATCCGTAATCAAAGGCCTAAAAGCACCTTTTCGGGCTTCATAGCCCATAAGACTAAGACTACCCATAGTATTTCCATGATACGCTCCATGGGCTGCTATGATTTGCGAACGCCCTGTATGTCTTCGCGCTAACTTCAGTGCCCCTTCCATAGCCTCCGTCCCAGAATTTACCAAATAGGTAGTCTCCAAAGGGGATGGAAGTAGTGAAGCCAACAATTTGGTATAGGTTACGGCAGGAGATTGAATGTATTCCCCATACACCATTACATGCAGGTATTTTTCACTTTGTTGTTGTATGGCCTCTACTATTCTAGGGTGACAATGTCCTAAGCTACAGGCAGAAACTCCGGCAACGAAATCCAAATATGCCTTGCCCTTAGTGTCGTAAATATAACTCCCTTGCGCATGGGATACTTCCAAGGCCAAGGGATACGGACTGGTTTGTGCCTGATATTTTAAGAAATCTTCTTTCATGCTACCGTTGAAAATTGCTTTCTGCTAAATGAAATTTTCTAAGTCGGAGTTTGACCTTTGAAAACTTATTTAACGACTTTCTTGGGAGTTTTGGTTTTTATGGCTTTGTTGTTGGAAGGGGGAATCTTGTTGATGGGGTCTCCTTCGTTCTGATCCCGTTCCTCTTCTTCCGCTTCAATATCAATAGGACTATTGATTCCCCTGATCTTTACCAATTCAATAGCATTGTCATCGGCATCAAAAAGGTCATCGACACTCCGCAGGCGTTCACTGCCCCGCCATATAAAACCTTTGAGTTTTCGCTGCTCTTCCGGAAGATCCACTTCTGGATAGATATCTCCATCCGGATTGGTGAAAAAAGTAATGTCTTGTATATCACTGTTTGCCAATAATAGGCGTATGGCGCTACAAATGGTCTTATTAATGCCTATGAGCTCTTGTTCATCATTGTACATATAATAGATAACCTCGGTGTTTTTGACTAGATCGATGATTTTTAATTCATTATCCACAAATTGCCCAAACATATCCCTGCCTTTGGCCTGATTGTATCCTGTTTTGCTAATGGTATCCAAAGCCACGACAAAGGCATTGTTCAATACTTTTAAAGAATCTAGTTTTTCTGTTTCCAAATTGGAAATCAAATGGATACTATCCCCGGTCATTTGATTTTGACCGTTCCATAAGATGGGCTCTGTAATCAACTGCGTTACGCCTGTTTTTTCATCAAAATGGATGGAATCGCACTTTCCGCTGAGGTCTGTTTTATAAAATTTTGCATTTCGGAAGGCGCGAAGAATACGCTCATCGGCTTTGCCCGTAATCATCAACGTATCGCCATGCACATAGATAGAGTCGTTTTGTACTTCACTAATAGAAATGGCCCTTTTGGTGGCGAATATGGAATCCTTTGCTTTATACACTTCGGCATAATGTGCCCGGATAATCCCTTTGTTTATCGTGTCCGTGATTACAATATTATTTGTGGCAGAAGCGAACTCCGTAGCCTTATCGAAGAAAAGACTGTCCCCTTCAATAATACGGTCGTTATAATCAATACGCGTATTTTTAATACCGTATCCGCTTTCGATCTTAGTATCATAGAAACCGCGTTCACAATACATTTTGTAGGCCTCCCCTGTAATTGTGGAAGGTCCATATAAGTATGCATTTTTAGAAGTGGTATAATAGTCCAAGCGTTCCGAATCAATGACCAATTCTGGATTTTTAATATGGACACTATCCAAAAATTGTGCTTTTTTGGTGGTAATAAAATATTTTCCAATTTCACTGGTAAGCGTATTGGTAGAGTCTATTACGGTGCCAAAATCCTTATAGTAGGCTTCCTGATTTTCACGATCAAAATAGAGTGTATCTGTTTTTACTGTAGTATTTACATTGGTAAGGACCACATTTTCTTCTGCCTTGGCCAATTTAATATCTCCATAATAATTTACGACTCCACTGGTCATCTGAACGGAATCGCCTTGTTTGAGTCGTACGTTGCCCAAAGCGCGAAGTCGGTTTTCTGCACGATACAGGATCGCTACATCACACCAAAGATCTGCCCCTTGATGTTCAAATTGAATCTGTCTGGTGTCTTTACTGAAAATTGTAGCTCCCGGGAAACGACTTTCATCCTTAGTGAAATTTGCACCATGTACAATATTAATTTGTTTCCCCTCTTTGGGCTCTTCTTGGGCAAAGCCTTTGAAAGTAAAAAACAGTATAATGATGAATACGCTAAACTTGTGCAAGACGAGATAATTTTAATCAAAAATAGGATTTTTTGATAGAGAAGATGCCGGATTGGGATAGTTTTAATATTTGGAGACCTATCCGATTCGAAAAAATCGGATAGGTCCAAAAGACTATTATCGGTGTATGGTCTGGGTACGATCCGGACCTACGGATACAATTTTAATAGGAACTTGGAGTTCTTTTTCCAAGAAATCAATATAATCATTTAATGTTGCGGGAAGCTCTTCCGCTTTGCTCATTTTGGTCAAATCTTTGTCCCATCCCTTCATTTCGGTATATACCGGTTGTATATGGTCATCTTCAATATTATAGGGCAAATGCGAAATTTCCTTTCCTTTATACGTGTAGGCCGTGCATACTTTTAAGGTTTTAAAGCCACTTAAAACATCGGCTTTCATCATCATTAATTCTGTGACTCCGTTAATTTGAACCGCATACTTTAGGGCTACAAGATCTAGCCACCCACAGCGTCTGGGTCTTCCGGTAGTAGCGCCAAACTCATTTCCTACACGTCCCATGGTTTCCCCATCTTCATCGAAGAGTTCCGTTGGGAAGGGGCCACTTCCCACACGAGTGGTATAGGCTTTGAAAATACCTTTGACGTCGCCTATTTTGTTAGGGGCAACCCCCAGACCGGTACAGGCTCCTGCAGCGGTGGTATTGGAAGAAGTTACAAAGGGGTAGGTTCCAAAATCAATATCTAACAAAGATCCTTGGGCACCTTCAGCAAGGATTTTTTTGCCTTCTGCCTGTGCCTGGAATAAATACTCTTCACTGTCTATGAAGGTTAATTTCTTCAACGCTTCAACCGCCTCAAAGAAGTCGGCCTCCAGCTCTTGCAAGTCATACTGAATATCTACATTGTAAAAGCCGATCATGGCTTCGTGCTTATTGGCCAAAGCTCGGTATTTCTCTTTCCAATCAGAGAATTCCAAATCCCCAATACGCATACCGTTTCTACCGGTTTTATCCATATAGGTGGGGCCGATGCCTTTTAGGGTAGAACCAATTTTTGCCTTCCCTTTGGCAGTTTCCGATGCCGCATCCAAAAGACGGTGCGTTGGCAGAATAAGATGGGCTTTTCTAGATACAAAAAGTTTAGCTTTAATGTCGATTTTAAATTTATCGAGATTATCCAATTCTTTTTGAAAAATTACAGGATCGATCACAACGCCGTTCCCAACAATGTTAATGGCATTTTTATGAAAAATCCCGGAAGGAATTGTATGAAGAACATGTTTAATGCCATCAAACTCTAAAGTGTGTCCGGCATTGGGCCCTCCTTGAAAACGTGCAATGATATCATAATTTTTAGTGAGTACATCAACGATTTTTCCTTTTCCCTCGTCTCCCCACTGTAGTCCTAGTAGTAAATCTACTGCCATGTATTTATCTTAAATTAATTAGTTGTGTCTTTTTCCGTGTTCTTGGTGCCATAGAAGTATAGCGAATGATTGGTGATTTTGATATCAAAAACCTCTTCAATCGTTTTTTTGATAGATTGAATACGAGGGTCGCAAAATTCCATCACTTCCCCGGTATCTGTAAGAATAACATGATCGTGTTGGCGGTCGAAATACGATTTTTCATATTGCGCCTGGTTCTTGCCAAACTGATGTTTTCGTACCAATTTACAATCCAATAAAAGTTCAATGGTATTGTAGAGGGTTGCACGACTTACCCTGTAGTTTTTATTTTTCATCATGAGATAGAGTGACTCTATGTCAAAATGATCTTCATGATCGTAGATTTCCTGAAGTATAGCGTAGCGTTCAGGTGTTTTCCGATGTCCGTTATCCTCCAGAAATGTGGTGAATACGTTTTTTACTATCTCTTGATTTTTAGTATTGCCCATAGCAATTGCATTAATGTGCAAATGTACAGTTAAAATTTAAATTCTGGACACTTTATCGATACCGTTAATTAGCTTTAAATTGTTGATGAGTTTTTTTAGGATCGAATTGTTTTTTACCATCACGGTAATTTTACCACTAAAAGTGCCGCCGTCCGTACTAAAATTAATATTTCGCATGTTTACATGCATGTTTCCGGAAATGATGTCCGTGATTTTACTGACCAGCCCTAGATTATCAATCCCGGTAAGCCGTATTTGAGCAGTAAACTCTTCCTGGGAAGAATCGATCCATTTAGCACCGATAATCCTATAAGCATAGTTGGATTGCAAGGAAATGGCATTGGGACAATTTTTTTTATGGACCTTGATCCCTTCATTGATACTCACAAATCCAAAGACATCGTCCCCCGGAATGGGATTGCAGCATTGGGAGAGTTTGTATTCCAGTTTCTCCTCTTCCTTTCCAAAGACCAAGGTGTCGTATTTGGACGTAATCTCTTCCTTATCGATATTTTCGGGAGTGGGATTTCTGCGAATCTTATTTTTAAAGAAACTGATGAAGGCATTGTTATAGGAAGAGGCAAAATCCTTCAGCATTTGATTGTCGATGGCTCCAACCCCAATTCTGTAAAAGAGATCCAAACTTGTCTTTAGCTTAAAGAAGATAACCATCTTATTGATGGTATCGTCATTCAGATTTATTTTTTGGGACTTTAACTTTCTTCGCAAAACCTCTTTGCCTTCCAAGGCAATGGCTTTCTTTTCTTCTTTTAAGGAAGATTTGATCTTGGCCCTGGCCCTAGCAGTAGTGGCATAATCCAACCAACTTTGATTGGGTTTGGCACTCTCAGAGGTGATAATTTCTACTTGATCGCCGCTTTTTAATGAGGTATTTAAGGGGACTAGTTTTCCATTTACTTTGGAGCCACGCGTGCGCATGCCCACTTCTGTATGAATGTTAAAGGCAAAGTCTACCGGGGTTGATCCTTTGGGGAGGGATTTCAATTCTCCCTTCGGCGTAAAAACAAAGATCTCTTTGGAATACAGGTTTAACTTAAACTCCTCTACAAAATCAACAGCATTGGTATCGGGATTTTCCAAGGCTTCCTGCAACCTATTGAGCCAAATCTCTATCCCCTGTTCTTTTTGATCTCCGTGTTTGTATTTAAAGTGCGCCGCATATCCTTTTTCCGCAATTTCATGCATCCGTTCACTACGGATCTGCACTTCTACCCATTTTCCCTCAGGGCCCATTACCGTGATATGCAGGGCCTCATAGCCTGTAGACTTGGGGGAGGAAATCCAATCCCGAAGCCGAATAGGATTGGGGGTGAAATTATCGGTAACAATAGAATAAATTTTCCAGGCCAGGAACTTCTCATTTTGCTTATCGGAGGTATAAATAATCCGAATGGCAAACTTGTCATAGATCTCATCAAAAGTGACACTTTGAGCGATCATCTTTTTACGAATGGAAGAAATGGATTTCATCCGCCCTTTGATGTAATAGTTGAGTCGCTCTTTGTCTAAAGACGATTTAATGGTATTGGAAAAATCATCAATGTAGGCCTGTTGTTCTTCTTTGGTACTTTCAATTTTCCCTAGAATATCATTATAAACATCAGGTTCTGTATATTTTAAACTTAAATCCTCTAAATCCGTTTTAATATTATACAAACCAATTCTATGGGCCAATGGCGCGTAGATGTACAGGGTTTCCGAAGCTATTTTTACCTGTTTGTACTCCGGCATGGAATCCATGGTGAGCATATTGTGATAGCGATCGGCAATTTTAATAATGATCACCCGTACATCATCATGAAGCGTAAGCAGCATTTTTCTGAAGTTCTCCGCTTGCTGGGAGATATTCATATCTTTCTTTAGATGTGCTATTTTCGTAAGGCCGTCAACAATCCTTGCCACGGTTTCGCCAAACATTTGTTCAATGTCCACCAATGTATATTCGGTATCTTCAACAACGTCGTGCAATAGGGCGGAAGCAATGGATACCGCATCCAATCCTATTTCCGAAGCCACAATTTTCGCGACCGCAATGGGGTGAAAGATATAAGCTTCGCCAGATTTTCTTCGCTGATCTTTGTGTGCATCTACGGCAATGTCAAACGCATTGCGGATTAATTTTTTATCCTCCTTGGTAAGCGTCTGATAACTTATGCGCAACAATTCCTTGTATTGCTTTGCAATTTCTTTATTTTCTTTTTCTATGGCTGCTTGGGTCATCACAAATTAAAAATAAGACAATCTTTAGTACTGCACAACAAAAATTATGCCTTTAGGTTCCGTATTCTTGCGATTAGTGGAGGATGTGAATAATGCATAAAAACATAAGCAGGATGGGGCGTTAAATTGCTCAAGCTATTTTTTGACATTTTTTTTAAGGAACTGATCAGGGGCATGGGAGCAAAGGTGTTTTTTGCATAATCATCTGCCTGATATTCAAATTTTCGAGAGAGATAATTCATGACGAGTCCTGTAATTTCAGAAATAGGACTGTATAAAATACCAAAACCTATTAGGGCGGCATGAAAACTTGGAATACTAACGCCAATGGCCGAGGAAACCTCGGGATTATTAATGAAAAGGGATAGGAGGTAGAGCGTAAACCCTACAAGGAGAGTAGATGTAACAAGATTGAAAATAATGTGATGACGTTTGTAGTGCCCTACTTCATGCGCCAGTACTGCGACAATTTCATTTTCATTGAGGTCATTGATCAGCGTATCGTATAAGGTAACGCGCTTTTCTTTTCCGAAGCCAGAAAAATAGGCGTTGGCCTTAGTGGATCTTTTGGAGCCATCGATAACAAAAATTTGCTGCAGATCAAAGCCTACCTTTTGGGCATAAGCCTCTATTTTTTCTTTTAGAGGCCCCTGTTCCAATGGCGTTTGTTTATTGAACAACGGAACGATCAAACGGCTATAAAACAAATTCATGAAAACCGTAAATAGGGCAATAATGCCCCAGGCATATATCCAAAAGTTAGTGCCTGCCCATTGAAAAAACCATAGGATCAAGGCCAAAATTCCACCTCCAAACAAGGCGGTCATTATCCATCCTTTGATTTTATCCATAAAGAAGACCCTTTTTGTGGTGGTATTGAAACCAAACTTTTCTTCAATGACAAAGGTGCGGTAATAGGAGAAAGGCATTGTGATGATATCACTGCCAATCATAATGATACCAAAGAAAATCAAAGCAATTATAGTAGGGTGGTCGGAGATGTTCCGAGCAATACTGTCTATCCATTCAAACCCACCAAAACTCAAAAAAAACAAAGTGAGTACAAAGGAAAATGAGCTGGTAATGATACCAAAATTATAATTTACCTTTTTGTAGGCTTGGGATTTAATGTAATCGTTGGTCTCAAAAACATCATGGAGTTCTTCGGGAAGGGGTGCTTTAAATTGCCGTGCGTTGAGATGCCCTACAATGGTCTCAATGACAAATTGAAGGCATAAAATCAGAATAATACTGTAAAAGAGTAGGTTGTATTCCATGTATGGGGTGCTGTTTTAGTTGTTGGTTTTCGCAATAAAACGATACTGTATTGGGGATTTGGAAAATTCAAGATGGGAAAATTATACGACTTCCGCAAATCCCACTTTTATTTTGCAATATCGAGAGACAAGAAGCGGATTAAAAATTTACAGGCTGCGTTGCCGTTTTGCCTCGAATAAAAGAATGGCAGCGGCAACGGAAACGTTCATGGAATCGATTTCCCCTTCCATGGGAATAATGATGTTTTGGGTGGAGTTTTCCAGCCATGGCGGGGTTAATCCCGTGGCTTCGGTCCCGACCACTATAGCGGAAGCTTGCTTGTAATCTACGGAAGTGTATTTTTTGGAAGCAGATAAGGCGGCACAAAAGATTTTTATCTGTCTTTCCTGAAGAAACTGTACAATATCCATCGTAGTCCCCAAAGCAATATTGGTGGTAAAAACACAGCCCACACTAGAGCGTATTATGTTGGGGTTGTAGAGGTCACTTTTGGGATTGGCGATGATTACGGCATCCAAATTGGCGGCATCTGCTGTTCGCAACAATGCCCCTATGTTACCAGGTTTTTCAGGAGCTTCGGCAATAAGAATCAGAGGGTTTTGACGCAATTGTAATGCTTCCAATCCATGTGCTTTAGCGCTTACAATGGCCATAATACCTTCTGTGGTTTCCCGATAGGCAAGTTTTTGATAAACCTCCTTGGATATGGCAATGAGTCTGATAGGTTCTTCTTGAACGAGCTCAATAACTTCTTCATGGGAAATGATGTCCGCATAAAAAAGTAGGGTAGTTATCTCGTAGTTTCCTCGAAGACACAATTGTATTTCACGTAAACCTTCTACCACAAAAAAACCGGTTTTTTTACGCTCTCTTGATTTCTCTTTGAGCGATAAAAATTGCTTTACCAAAGCATTTTGTACGCTACTTATGTATTTAATTTCGTTCATTTGTACAAAAATAGGGCAATACCACAAAGAATGGCATTGTTCTTAGATAATTAATAATTCTAAAGTTTACATCATGAAACGCTTATTGGCATTTGTATTGTTGGCAGGAGTACTTTCCTGTAAAGAAACCCCTAAAGAGGAAAAAATTGTAGAAGGCAAACCAGAAATGGAAGCCAAATTGGATATGTCTAGATATCCAGAAGCTCTACAGCAAGTTTTTGAGGCTCATGGGGGATTGGATACATGGAAAAGCAAAAAAAGCCTTGCCTATGAATTGCCTAAAGGGGAAACCAAAGAAATTCATACCACGAATTTATATTCTAGAAAAGATCGAGTCGATGCAGAAAACTTCACCATAGGATACGATGGAAAAGAAGTATGGCTTTTGGATGAAAATAAAGAATACAAGGGAGATGCCATTTTTTATCACAACTTGTATTTCTATTTTTATGCCATGCCCTTTGTGGTGGCCGATGACGGTATTGTCTATAGTGAGACGGAAGATTTAGAGTTTGAGGGAAAAAAATATCCCGGGGTACGTATTGCCTATAACGATGGGGTAGGAGCTTCTCCAAAAGATGAGTATTTTGTGCATTACGATCCGGAAACCCATCAAATGGCATGGCTTGGTTATACGGTAACGTATCGAAGCGGTGAGAAATCCGATCGCGTAAGTTGGATTCGGTATAACGATTGGAAGGAATTCAATGATGTAGTTTTGCCCAATTCAATTTCCTGGTATACCTATGAAGGAAGAACCATTAAAGAGTTGAGAAATACCGTGACCTTTGAAAACGTGACGCTAAGTGAGCAAGCAAGAGCTGCTTCCTATTTTGAGAAACCCGAGAAGGCAGAATTTGTAAAGCCTGCGACCAAATAAAAATCGGAGTATTGAAAATAAAAAGACCCGTTTGGTGATTTCATGGCCAGACGGGTCTTTTTTTATGCAAAAGAGCAGCTAATCTCCTTCGTACTTTTTCATATATCGTTTCCAAAGCTTGGTTTGATGTGTTTCTAAGGACACCTTTCTGCCGTCAATAAAGGCATTGCTCAATTGATTGGTTCGCATGTCGAGGGCATCTCCTTCAGAAATGAATAAGGTTGCGCTCTTGCCTACGGCCAAGGTGCCATAATCAGTATCGATGCCTAATATTTTAGCGGTATTCCCCGTTATTAATTGCAAGGCTTTTTCCTTATTTAGTCCCTGACCCACTACTTGTCCGGCATAAAATGGAAGGTTTCTCGTTTGAAAATTTGAAGCTGTTCCATTTTGAATTCCCACCAATAAGCCTGCTTCCACTAAAAGTTTGGGCAATTTATACGGAAGGTCATAATCGTCATCAGCAAATGAAGGCAATTGATGCGTAAAGCCTACGAGAACGGGTACCTTGTTTTCTTTAAGAAAATCAGTGACTTTATAGGCGTGATAACCTCCTACCAAAACAAGATGTTGTACGCCTGCTTTTTTTGCTACAGTAACCGCATCTATAATTTCACGTTCCCCATCGGCATAAACAAAGAGTTTCTGAAGCCCATCAAATAGGCCTTGCATGGCGTTAAAGGCTAAATTTTTCTGATTGCTATCGCTTTTTCCATAGGCTTTGGAATGTGCCATGAAATCTGCAACTTCCGTCACGGCAGCCTGATAATCTTTGTTGGGGCGAAACCCTCTGGGTTCTCCTAACCACCATCTTCCTTGACGAAAGGAGTTAGGCCAATTCAAATGAATGCCATCATCTGTTTTAATAGCTGCATCTTCCCAATTCCATGCATCAAACTGAACAATGGAGGAGGTTCCCGATATTCTACCCCCTTTTGGGGCAATCTGCCCTAATAAAACACCATTGGGACGCATACTCTCCACAACTTTGGATTCGGCATTGTAGGCGATCAAACTACGAACATGGGGAATTAAATCCCCGATTTCATCCTGATCATTACTCGCTCTGACAGCGTTGACTTCTACAAGGCCCAAGGTTTTGGAAGGTGCTATAAACCCGGGGTAAATGTGTTTTCCCTGCGCATTGATCACTTCCCCCTTAGGCGTAACTTCGGTAGTTCCCAAAGCGGTAATTTTTCCATTTTCGAATACAATAGTGCAATTTTCAACGACACTTCCATCCCCAATATGGGCAGTACCTCCGCTAATGGTAATTGGTCCCTGTTGGGCAAGGCCCGGGGCTTGTTGTGCCATGATCATGGTAGTCCCCATGCATAGTATCAACAATAGCAGAACTGATTTTTTTAGGGATAGACTCATTTTTTCTTTTAAATTTTCCATAGTACTATAAGGTTTCACATTGGAAGTTTCTATTTTCTTTTTTGACGGGAATACGGGTTTTACTACCACCATTTTTCTCCTCTAACATCATATTGATTAGCGTATTTCGTTCTTTTTTAATTTTAGCACGCTGTAATTTGTCCTTTTCCAAATCAAAATACACTGCTCCATCTATAATTGTTTTTTCAGATTTGGCATAAACAGAAAGGGGGTGATCCGTCCATAGTACCAAATCCGCATCTTTTCCAATTTTAATACTTCCTGTACGATCATCAATATGTAATAGTTTAGCAGGATTAAGGGTCACCATTTTCCAGGCTTCTTCTTCAGAAACGCCCCCGTACTTCACTATTTTGCCTGCCTCTTGGTTTAGTCTTCTGGACATTTCACGATCATCACTATTGATGGCCACGGTTACGCCTTGACTGTGCATAATGGCGGCATTGTACGGAATGGCATCATTTACTTCAAACTTATAGGCCCACCAGTCGCTGAACGTGGATCCTCCTGCGCCATGTGCTGCCATTTTATCGGCCACTTTATAACCTTCCAAAATATGGGTAAATGTATTTAGGGTAAAACCAAATTGTTCGGCAACCTTCATCATCATGTTAATTTCGCTCTGCACATAGGAATGGCAGCTTATAAAGCGCTCGCCATTTAAGATTTCAGCTAAGGTCTCCATTTCTTCATCATAGCGATAGGCTTGTCCACTTTTCTTTTTGGTATCGTACTCTTTGGCCCGTTGGAAATAGTCCACAAAAACCTGTTCCACACCCATTCGCGTTTGCGGGAAGCGGCTAAAACTCTGCCAATTGGACTGCTTCACATTTTCTCCTAAAGCAAATTTGATGAACTTAGGGGAATTGTCATAGATCATATTATCGGCACTTTCTCCCCATTTTAATTTTAGGATGGCGGAACGTCCACCAATAGGGTTGGCCGATCCATGAAGCAATTGCACGGTAGTGACTCCCCCACCTAAATTCCGGTAAATGTTCATATCTTTTGGATTGACCACATCTTCCATTTTTACTTCTGCAGAGGAATTATGGCCTGCTTCATTTATGGCCAACCCTGCGATATGGCTATGTTCATCGATGACTCCTGCCGTCAAGTGTTTTCCTGTAGCATCTATTACAGTGGCTCCGCCAGCTCTTAAGTCCTTTCCGATCTTTACGATTTTTCCTTTTTTAACAAGGACATCGGTATTCTGTAGGATACCCTCCGATTCTCCTGTCCAAACCGTGGCATTCCGGAACAGCATATTTTCTTGTTGTGGGCGTTGGGCATATCCATAGCCTACATTGGGATAAGCCACGGGCATAACCACAGCTGCTTCTGCCGTAGTGCCTTTCTTTTCTTTTTTTGAAAAAGCACGGGTTTTTATTGCTTTAAAGGTACTTTCGTTTCCATTGGGGAGAATAAGCCTTCCTTCAATAGTATCCGAACCTGCCGTAGACAGCCCAGTCATACGATATTTCTTTTTGCCCTGATCGGTGGAAAAAGCAAGGTCTAGCCAATTGTCTTTAAAACCGATTTTTGCTTTTATGGTATTCGAATCTTGTTTGATTTCTGCACTAGGAGTACGCACTTTTCCCCGAATGGACAGGCTATAGGTAATTCCTTCAATGGCTAAATTATATTCTCCCCGAATGTCCTTAAGTGTTCTGTCGTTGATGACATTTCGTTGCCCCTGTACCCAGTTTTCGTATAAGGTGGTTCCTTCTTCAAAAATATCCCCGGAGGTGATTAAGAAATTAGCTTGATGTCCCTTCTCTAGGGACCCAATGCTGTTGGACTTTCCTAATAATTGTGCGGGAACGGTGGTCAGCGCTTCCAGTGCTTTTGTTTTAGATAAGCCTCGTGCAATAGCCGTCATTAGTTTGCCTTTGATGGCTGCAGGAGATTTTAAATCGTTTAAGGTAAAAGAAAAAGAAACGCCATTATCCGCTAATATTTTAGGGTTTGACGGGGCTTGATTCCAATACCTCATATCGGCCAGATCAACATAACCTGCCTGATACGGATTAGAAACATCATAAGGATCAGGGAAGTTCAATGGAAGAATAAAAGTAGCATTGGTTTCTTTGATTTCAGCAATATGTTCAAATTCATTTCCTCCACCTAAGATTACGTATTGAATGCCAAAAGCATCTCCGATTTTATCTGCCCTTAAGGCATGGCCCGCATCTTTGGCCGCAAATATTTGAACCAATCCACGATTGGCAATAAGGGCTTCCAAGGAACGATCTTTGGTGTCTACCTTTCCCGTGGCATACCAGTTTGCATCATAATGCATTTGACGTAATAAGGCCATGGAACCCATTAAAGAGGTAGGGTAGGATTGAATTTTGGCAATACTTCTATCAAAAGAGAAATACTGGCCAGATCGGTCATCTAAGATACGATCGGCATCATTGCCCGTTCCATTTAGGGCAACTAGTAATCCTGTACCTCTGGCAATACCATCCTGTATATGTGAATTAACCACACCAAAACCTGCTTTTCGTAGCGCTTTTGCCTTTTTGTCATCATAGCTAAAGACACTGATGGCATCATTTTCTGGCATGATATGATCATTCCAGTAAAACCCGTCCCGAGTGGCCTCATATTGTGTGGCCCGCCTACCGTTTCCTGCCCTTTTGGGTTTTTTTATACCAAAATCGGAATAGGCATCAATAAAGGAAGGGTATATGGATTTCCCTTTAAGGTCAATGACCACCGCATTCTTTGGAACGGAAATGGATTTTCCTACCTGTACTACTTTTCCATTTTGAATAAGCAGGGTGCCCTTAGAAATCACTTGACTTGGTCTTACATGGATTTTAGCATTGGTAAAGGCTGTGTAATTGTTATTTTTTGATTTTACACCGTCATTTTCTGGAAAATAATCCTGTGCAAATAAAGCAGCACTGCACCATAGCAGGGCAAGCGCTAGAAGTCGCATTTTCATAGTAAATAGATTAGTTGGAATTCGTCCCGTTAAAGATAGGGGGAAGTGCTGAAATATGTTAGGGCTGTACGCGATTTTAACATATTGAAAGCTAGTATGATTGTCCGATAGCAAAGTTTTAACGGAACCAAGGAATGCTAAAATAAGGAAGTTATTGGCCTAAGCGTTTATGTTGCATCTCCAATTCATGGGCGGCTACGGTCTTTTTTTGGTGGAAAGCAACCAGTAAGCGTACCACGCGACTATAGCTACGGATACCGTCTTTTTGATTGTTGACTTTTAAAAAACTGCTGTAAATCGTCTTAAAAACAGGCTCCAGAGGGTTTTCATAAGAAGCCCAAAAATCAGCAATTTCCTTGTAGTTTTTTTTTACCCCTATGTTTAATTGTTTGTAAATTTTTTGAAATGTTTTTTCGTTCGCACGCTTTATATCGGCCAAACAATACCTTAAGGCACCAGCATAGGCGGCATACCTGAAATATGCGTTCTCGTTGTTTACGGTAACCAGATACCCAATGAAATTGGTTTCATTTTCTGCAGAATATCCTATTTGATGTCCCGCTTCATGACCAGATACCATTGGAAATCTAAATATGGGCATTTTACCATTAACCTGTGCCTCATGGGTAAAAGGGTTCAAGTATCCGCCATAACCCATATAGCTCAAGGGAGTACTGAAAAGCGAAGTTTTTATACTTGGTCGTTTATAAGCAAGTAGCGGAAACACATCTTTTAAATGCTCATAACCTTGAATGGTCTTTTGAAATACCTCTTCCCGAGTATAAGGTAGTACTACCATGGCCGTACTATCCTTGGTAATTTCATAATGTAGGCTGTTGGTGGTTTCAATTAGATCTGTTGTTAGTGATAAGAGCGCATTTTTTGAATAGTTTTGAGGAAGGTCTAAAGCCTGTGAAATGGGTTGTCTGTAATAGTTCATTCCCCATAAAAGATGAAAAGTAAAATAGGCCACTGAAATTACCATAATCACGTCCCGTATGAAATTCTTAGGGTTTCTTTTAATTTCTTTTCGCTTTACGATGATATATCGGAGTACAATAAAGATAAGGGAGGCATATAATACATCACCAATGGAAAAGGGAATCCACCCCAACAACAACCTCCAGAACTCGGCAATGACAGGATAGAGGCCTTTACTGTAATATTCCTCTACGAATTCTGGATAATTACCTAGCCATTTTACCAACAAAATTTGTGGTATCAGGGAAAGGGCGATGGCATTTTTTAGGCGATTGCTCATTAGGTCAAATGTAGCCAAATAAATTTGAAAATAAACTCCTTTAACATGGGTTTAAAAGAAGTAGGGTAGAGCACTTCTTAAAGCAAAGGAAATCCTCTTTTTAGCAGGTCAATTCCATAGGGATGTGTATTTTTGAAGCCTGATATTAAAAACGATGAGCGAAGAAATACGTCAATTAGAACCAAAAGTACTTTGGACCAAGTTTGCTGATTTAAATGCGGTGCCACGACCTTCAAAAAAGGAAGAGCGCGTCATTCAATTTATGCTCGACTTTGGGCACTCCTTAGGTTTGGAAACGAGCATTGATGCCGTGGGAAATGTGATTATTCGCAAGGCAGCCAGTCCGGGAATGGAAGATCGAAAGATGATCACCCTCCAATCCCATTTGGATATGGTGCATCAAAAAAATGCAGATACCCTTTTCGATTTTGATAAAGAAGGTATAAAAATGTTAGTGGCGGGAGACTGGGTAAAGGCTGAAGGAACAACCTTAGGAGCTGATAACGGTATTGGAGTGGCCACTATTATGGCGCTCCTGGAGAGTACGACAATTCCCCATCCTCCTTTGGAGGCCCTGTTTACGATAGATGAAGAAACCGGAATGACGGGGGCCATGGGCTTGCAAAGTGGTATACTGCAAGGCCAGATCTTATTGAATTTGGATACAGAAGAAGATGATGAAATTGATATTGGTTGTGCGGGAGGTATAGATGTTACCGCTATACGAACCTATGTGGAAGAAAACACAAGTGAAGGATGGCTAGGATATCGTATTGCCATAACCGGGCTGCAAGGAGGACATAGTGGAATGGATATCCATAAAGGATTGGGAAATGCAAACAAATTAATGAATGCCCTACTAACTAAAGCGGTAACATATTCCAATGCACGAATTGCCACCATTGATGGCGGAAGTCTAAGAAATGCCATTCCACGAGAAAGTTTTGCCACCCTTCTGGTTCCAGAAGCTAAAAAAGATCAATTTACTATTGCATTTGAGCCTTGGGTCAAGGCTATAAAGGAAGAGTTTATAAGTGTGGAGCCAGGGCTGAACATTAGTTGTGAAGCTATGCAATCTCCTCCTTCATCAGTCATGGAATTAGAGGCGCAACAACAGTTATTGGAGGCCTTGGAAAAAGGGCACAATGGTGTATATGCAATGAGTGCTACCATGGAAGATTTAGTGCAAACTTCCAATAATATCGCCAGAGTTCAGGTGCAAGAGGGAACTATAAAAATTGGCTGTTTAACCCGTTCTTCCCTAAATTCAGAAAAGATGGAATTGGCCGAATTGTTGAAAGGCGTTTTTGAAGAAATGGGATGTACGGTCTCTTTTGATGGGGATTACCCCGGTTGGAACCCCAATCCCGATTCGGCAATATTAAAAGTATTGGTGGCCCAGTATAAAGCATTGTTTAAGGCAACTCCTAGGGTAGTGGCCTGTCATGCAGGCTTGGAATGTGGTATTTTGGGACAAAATTATCCTGATATGGACATGATCAGTTTTGGACCTACAATTGAAGGGGCACATTCCCCGGACGAACGCGTTTCCATTTCTTCAGTACAGAAATACTGGAAGTTTGTTTTGGAAATTTTAAAACACGCGCCAACAGCATAAAAACGCCACCTAAAATAAAAAAGCCGCTCACAAAAGGGAGCGGCTTTTTTATATCCTTTAAATCAGGGAATATTAGTTGTTGTAATCCGGATTCTTGGCTTTGATTTCTGTACGTACCAATTGCCCTCCTTCTTTGATCATACTCAAAGGCCATTGTCCCTGCCTGCTAGCCCCAGGAACCAATACGGCAGAAGTTTCATCTTTGTCGAATACAGACCAATTGCAATGTGAGATATTATTTTGATCTAGAAAATCCCACCACAATCTACTTTCTGTTGCATCCACTGCACCATCCCCAGTAGCTTGGGTCACCCCGTACTCGGTAACAAAGATGGGAATGTTGTTGTCCAATGCTTGTTGCGCAACATTACGCAGATCTTGTTTGTGTGTTGCGGCATAATAATGCAGGGTATACATTACATTGGGATCGTCTATCGTATTGCCAATGACGTCGGTTACTTCCTGAGAAAAGAACCCCGTTCCGCAAATCACAATATTGTCAGGATCGTGCTCGCGAATGGCGGCTAAAACTTCTTGGTGGTAGGGCTTTAATGTACTGTCCCAAATATTTCTTTCTTCGGGCTCATTATAAGGTTCGTAAATAATATTGGGGAGATCTCCATATCTTTCGGCAACTTCGGAGAAAAAAGCAATGGCCTCCTCGCGTTCGTTCTCAGCATCGTGGCTGTGCCAATCAACAATAACATAGAGTCCTTCAGCAATGGCGGCGTCTATAATAGTAAATGCGTTTTGCCGCTCCCGATCGGGGTTTACCAAAAAACCCATAGGTTCTTGGATGCCAATAGCTGCTCTTACAACATTTATCTGCCAATCTTCTTTAAGCCATGCCACTACATTGGCATTATAAAAGTCACCAGAGTATTGACTCCAAAAAAGTGACATACCGCGCAATTGTACAATTTCGTTGTTTTCATTCCTAATGTCGGTGCCATCAACGCGCAATTGTCCATTAACCCCAACTGATGAATTTGTGGGAGGCGAAGGAGGATTATCGGTTCCTCCGTCATTGGGCGTATCTGTTCCCCCGCCATCCGTGGGCGTGTTGGGTTGTTCTTGGGCCGTAGGTTCCTCTGGTAGCTCTACAGAAGAACTACAGGAAACTCCTGTATATACCAGAATAAGTAATAGCGAACGCAGTAAGATAGTTTTCATAGCAATTGTGATATCGATTTTTTTGTCTAAAATAACGGTAAATCCCTATAGTTAGTACGTAAAATGGAGTAAAACTATGATCAGAAAATGTTAAAAGTGCAGGAGGCGCATAAAAAACGGTTTGTTATAGTTGATTTATAACAAACCGTTTTAAGAATGTGAAATAAAAAAATACGTTTACTCCGCGATATCCAAAATTTCGATATCAAAAATTATATCAGCATTTGGGGGGATTGCTCCTCCGACCCCTTGTTCTCCCCAACCTAGATGTGGAGGGATGAATAAGCGTAATTTATCGCCTACTCTCATGCTCAAAAGTCCTTCTTTAAAACCAGCCGTTAGGTTAGAATCTGTACTAAAGGGCATGGCAGAAGGGGCAAAGCGTCCACTTTGGCGTATGGAAGCCGTGTAACTACTGGCTTCTTCGGCGATTTTTTGCTCGGTTGAGGCAAATAGCGTGGGTTTGCCATCATCCAACCAGCCACTGTAATTTACCAATACCCGCTGCGCCGACGTCGGTTTAGCTCCTTCTCCTTTTTTAAGCGTGTATATTTTTAATCCAGAAGATTGTTCCTGAGCCAATTTCTTTTGTTCGGCCAGCTCTGCTACAAAGGCCAGGCGTCTTTCTTCAATTTTGGCAAGAAGTTCTTCTTCTTCTTTGAAATAATCGCCCATAATTTTAATGGCATCAAATGCCTCGGCATCCGTTCCAATCCGAAGTATCTCAACACTGTTCATAACAATATCTTCCAAAGGTCTGTTTTTAGGGACTTGGGTTTCTACATTGGCGATAACATTGACAACCTCCATGCCTTCGATCACTTCTCCAAAAACCGAATGTTTCCCGTCCCATAACGGTTTGGCGGTATGGGTAATGAAGAACTGACTCCCATTACTTTTAGGTCTTCCTGTATTGGCCATAGAAAGAATGCCTCCTTTGGAATGTCTAAGGGTGTCTACAATTTCATTTTTAAAACTATAACCGGGCGTCCCTGTTCCCGTTCCCGTAGGATCACCTCCCTGAATCATCCAATCCTTGATCACCCGATGAAAAATAAGACCGTCAAAGTATTTTTTTCCTTTTAGGCTGTCACTGACAAAAGGACTGTTTCCTTCGGCCAAGGATACAAAATTGGCTACTGTAATTGGGGTTTGTTCATACGTTAACTGTACTAAAATATCTCCTTTGTTAGTTTTGATGCTTCCATAGATACCATCCGGCAAATCCGTACGTTTTCCAGTATTGCAACTGGTCAACGCAAATAGGAGCAATAGGGATGCTGCAAATAACTTTTTCATTTCAATGAATTTAATTTTAAATACTGTCTTTTTGTTTTTCAATTTTGAGAATCTCAATAGTAGATTTCAAAGGAGTGTTTACTCCAATTTTTTTATTGTCGCCGTGATAGCCATAGCCTAACGAAGAAGGGAAAAGAAAGGTTGCCTTTTCACGCTCTTTTAACAACTTAATACTATTTCTCAGGCCAGGGAATAATTCTTGTTTATCCACTTTATAGGTCACTATCCCAATATCTTCCTGGGAATAAATGGTATCGTTGTCCAAGGTTCGAAGGTCATAGCGAAGGCTGACCAAGTCATCGGTCTGTGGAAGGTAATCTTGCTCCTTGAGCTCAATATCATAATAATACCAGG
This sequence comes from Spongiimicrobium salis, assembly GCF_043678055.1. Taxonomy (NCBI): domain Bacteria; kingdom Pseudomonadati; phylum Bacteroidota; class Flavobacteriia; order Flavobacteriales; family Flavobacteriaceae; genus Spongiimicrobium; species Spongiimicrobium salis. The sequence continues at coordinate 510,723 of NZ_JBHEQA010000003.1, read as the reverse complement.
AGCCATTGGCGCTAGATTGATAGATGTGGATACTATCCTGTACCATAATTTCTTGGATCAATTTTTCTTCCTGGGCCAATAGTTTTTTATTCCGTTCTACCGATTCTTTGATAAAACTCCCTGTTTTTCTTTTTTTAGGGTGCCTTGCTTCGGGACCTTTACAGGAGAACACAAAGCATAGCATGCATAAGAATGCAAAATATTTCATATGGCTAAAGTGTCTTTATAGTTTGCTAAAAGCGTTTTAAAACGGCTAACGGTGTTCTCCAGGGAAATTTCACTTTTTCCTCCGGCAGCATTTTTATGACCCCCACCTTGAAAGTGATGCTGGGCAAATTCGTTTACTGGAAAACTCCCTTCGGATCGAAAGGATATTTTAATAATTCCTTCTTCCCTGTTTTCTATAAAAATAACAGCAAAATAGATACCTTCAAGGGTTAAACCATAATTAACGATTCCTTCGGTATCTCCTTTTTTATAGTGGTAGGTGTCCAATTCTTCCTGACTCAATGTAATATAGGCCGTATGGTACTCTTCTAGAATGACCATATTTTTTAGGGCACAACCCAATAAATGTAACCGATTGGGAGAATTGGTGTCATAGACTAGGTTATTGATTTTGGAATTATCAGCTCCTTTATCCACTAAGTTTGCCGCTACACGTAAGGTAGTACTTGTAGTTGATGCAAATTTAAAAGAACCCGTATCTGTCATAATGCCGGTATAAAGGCAATTGGCAATTTCCGGTGTAATCTTGTCGGTATCTCCTAAAAAATCAATGAAATTATAGACCATCTCGCAGGTGGCGCTCATACTGGGGTCGGAATAGGTGATTTTGGCATAATCTGCCGGGTCCTCATGATGATCGATCATGATAAGATCGGCCTCTGCATTGGCCAATAAAGGTTGCAATTGACCTATTCTGCCCAAATGATTGAAATCCAACGTAAAAATCAGTGTGGCCTCTTGAATATGTTTTTTGGCGGTAGAAGCCTCTTTTTCAAAATTTAATATCTCGGTGGTACCGGGCATCCATTTCAGAAATTTTGGAAGTTCATTGGGAGATATGATCATGGCATTTTGTCCCCTATTTTTTAGGTAGTGCCACAGCCCTAAAGTGGATCCAATGGCATCTCCATCTGGGTTTTTATGCGGAACAATTACTATTTTTTGCGGTACGGAAAGCAAGCTGCGTACAGCCTTAATATCGGTTAAATTCATGGGGGCGAAGATACAATTTTATTCATGAAACCTAGTATTGTAGTATTTCTGATTTTAAGAGAAATCACGAAATGAGAAGATTCTCCTTGGCCTCGTAAATTTTATAAAAAGCTTTACCAAAGCTTTACCTGGCGTTCTGTTTTTATGCCATTGAAAACCTTATTTTTGTGCATCTAGAACGTATAAAAATGAAGAAATACAGTCTATACCTTTGTTTTGTTTTACTATTGTGCACCTGCAAATCCCATCTAACTCCTCTTCCGGAGGATGACACCACCGCGTTTACCATTGCTTTTGGCTCTTGTAACAGACAAGAATTGGAGAATTTGTTATGGGACGATATCTTAAATGAAAAGCCTGATCTTTGGATATGGGGTGGGGATAATATTTATGCAGATACATCTAATAGGGATAGTTTACGATCCATGTATACCGAACAAAACAATATTCAAGGATACCGGAAACTAAAAAATACAGTGCCTGTCATAGGTACCTGGGACGATCATGATTACGGAAAAAATGATGGAGGAGTAGAGTTCCTGGCAAAGAAAGAAAGCCAACAGGAATTTTTGAATTTTATGGGAGTGCCCCAAGATAGTCCAAGGCGACAACGTGAAGGGGTATATGCATCCCATGAATACGCTATAAACGAGCAATGGATCAAAGTAATCGTTCTGGATACACGATATTTTAGAACGGCCCTTAGCCCGGATACGGAAACAAAAAAAAGAAACAAACCAAACCCTTATGGGGAAGGTACGGTATTGGGAGAACAACAATGGAAGTGGTTGGAGTCAGAGTTGATGGACTCCAAAGCCGATTTCAATATTTTAGTGAGTAGTATTCAATTCTTGTCCAATGAACATGGATTTGAAGGATGGGGCAATTTCCCCCATGAGATAGATCGCTTAAAAGCGTTATTGGTATCCTCAAGGGTAAAAGGAGCGTTGTTATTGTCTGGAGATCGACATATTTCTGAATTTTCCAAAACCAATGTACAAGGAATGTCCTATCCCTTGATTGATTTTACGAGTAGCGGCCTCACCCATGCCTATTCAGGATTTACGGAAGAATATAATCCCTTTCGTGTGGGCGAAGTAGTGCACGAGGAGAGTTACGGTGTCTTGGAATTTAATATGAAGCGGAAAAAAATTCGCCTTAAGATGATGGGAGATCAGGGGAAAGTGCTAGGAGTGTTAGAACAATCCTATTAAGTATTGCACATTCATGAATAAAGCGTATTTTTGCGCAAAAATTTACAAAATGACAACGAATAGAACATTTACAATGATTAAGCCCGATGCCGTAGAGAATGGACATATCGGCGCAATCTTGGATAAAATAATATCTGCAGGTTTTGGTATCGTAGCCATGCGTTATACGCAATTGAGCAAGCGGGATGCCGAGGCTTTTTACGCCGTACATAAGGAGCGTCCTTTCTTTGGGGAGTTGGTTGAGTTTATGACCAGGGGACCCATTGTAGCAGCTATTTTAGAGAAAGAAAATGCGGTAGATGATTTTAGAGCGTTGATCGGAGCCACCAATCCGGCTGAAGCTGCTGAGGGGACCATCCGAAAATTATATGCAACTTCTATCGGAGAGAATGCGGTACACGGTTCTGATAGCGATGAAAATGCAGCTATTGAAGGTGCTTTTCACTTCGCAGGAAGAGAAATGTACTAAGAACTATAATACTGTATAGAAAAAGGCCCAATTGCCCATAAGGTAGATTGGGCCTTTTTATATTAAAAATTAGTTGGTTCTGTTAGTTGCTTTTCCGATTTCCGTGTAGGGCTGCAGCATTGGCAGAGGGCAATACAGTGACCGATTCAATATCGTTGGGGTTTAAATCTCCTGCCGCATTTCCCGCATTAAAAGCCCCTCCGCCAATATGTTCCGTATTTTCAAGGGTAAACGGAGAAAATTGGGACATTTTCTTTTTGGATAAGGATTTTCTTTTTTTCATAATACTTTATTTTAGATTTACGAATACTTATCGCAACACCAATTTTTTAACCAGTTCACTGCCCAATTCCTCATTGATCATTGCAATGATTTTGGACCGTCCGAGACCTAACTCCTCCCGCAATACTGAGGAAGATAGGGAGACAAATAAAGTCTCATTGCGGAGTTCTACAGCCGTAGTATAATTATTGACACCATCTCCCATCAGTTTTATCCATGCTTCTCTTGCATTGACCTTGTCCATCCCTTTTTGTAATTTATTTTCTTTGATAAATTCTTGAAGGGCATCGCTCATCGGCAAACCGGTATTCTTTCTTTTAGACATTACTATGGTGTACTATTAATGGGTTGATATCTTTTGTAGGTGTACAATACACTTTCTTCGTTCATGGTCGTAAAACTATTTTCTTGCAATTCCACAAGATCTTCCTTCCATCGTTCAAAGGAGTTGGTATAGTGCATGCTGAACAAACCATCGGTTTCATGAATGGAAAACAAAACGGCGTCGTCCGTGGCGTCATAGGTACCATCAAATTTAGGGCGTAATTTTTTTCTGAACCCCTTTACATCATCAATTTTTATAAAATCAATCGTGGTATTTACGGTATAATCCTTGGATTCCCCATTGGGGAAGCTTACTTTTTCAATTTCCCAATAGCCATTTAGCAGGGATAGGTCTTCTTTTACAATCGTGTTTTTACAACTTGAAAAAAGAAGAAGAATTAAGACGGGCAATGCAGTTTTCAATGACTTAAAGTTTAAAAATTTTATAGGTTTGATGTATGGTCTTTACAATGTTCTCGGTTCTTTCGGCATGGGTATCGCTAATAAAAATCTGTCCAAAATTGGCATCATCCACTAATTGAATGATCTGGGCTACTCTATTTTCATCCAATTTGTCAAAAATATCATCCAATAGTAGGATAGGAGTCGTCTTTGCCTCTTCCTTGATAAAGTTGAACTGGGCCAATTTTAAAGCAATTAAAAAGGACTTCTGTTGCCCTTGGCTCCCAAATTTTTTGATAGGATAATCAGCTATTTTAAAGGAGAGGTCATCTTTATGGATGCCTACACTGGTATATTGTAGGGCACGATCCTTATCCAGGGCATTTTCCAACAAAGTCAACAATTCCTGTTCTTTTAATTTACTATCGTAGGTGAGGCTGACCATTTCCCCTCCTCCCGAAATAGCGGCGTATTGTTCTTTGAAAATGGGAATGAAAACAGCTAAAAAAGCAGCTCTTTTGGTATAGATTTCTGTACCGTAGGCGTGCAGTTGCTCATTGTAAACCGCTAAGGTATTTGGATCAAAAGTATGGTTGACCGCAAAGTATTTTAACAGGGAATTTCGTTGCGCAAGAATCTTATTGTAACGGATCAGGGTGTTTAAATACTCCTTGTCTGATTGTGAAATTACCCCATCTATAAATTTACGTCGTAGCTCACTTCCTTCGGTAATCAAATCCCGATCGGCAGGGGAAATGATCACTAGGGGTAAAAAGCCAATATGATCCGATAATTTATCGTATACCTTCCCATTTCGCTTAATGATTTTTTTCATGCCGCGTTTGAGACTGCATATTATTTTTTCACTTCGGTCATTTTTTTCGAATTCGCCATCCACTACAAAGAAATCTGTGCCATGCTTTATATTCTGACTTGCAACAGGGTTAAAATAACTTTTGCCAAAAGAGAGATGATAAACAGCATCCAAAATATTGGTTTTTCCAATGCCATTGCTACCTACAAAACAATTGATCTTAGTGTCGAACTCAAAGTTTTGGGTCTCAAAGTTCTTATAATTGATAAGTGATAATTTCTTCAGGAACATTCCGTACAATACGAATTTATATGAGACATCGCCAAGCATATACCCTGCTGTTCAAGGCAATTTGGTATCCGTTTTTCGGTCTACTTTAGGTATAATGACTTAGCAAGGTGCAAAATATCCAAAAATAACGAATAAATACCCTTTTGGATTTCAATAAAAACTTTATTTTTGCGCGATTAATAAAATTAACGATGGCTACATATAAGAAGCGAGGTTATAAACCTAAGAACAAAGAAGAGGAAGCTGAGATAGATGTGCAGGACAGTACAACTGCAGAAGTTTTTAGTACCTTGGACGAAGGTGCTTCCAAAACGGAAGAATGGGTTTCCAGAAACCAAAACTATATTCTTGGTGTTATCGGAATAGCTGCTGTCGCTATTTTGGGATATTTGGCCTATGTGCAATTTGTCTCTAAACCCAAGGAAGCGGAAGCTGCCAACGAGATGTATTATCCACAACAATATTTTGATCAGGCCTTAGCCAGTGAGACCGCAAAGGATTCCCTGTTTAACTTGGCTTTGGAAGGAGCCGAAGGGAAATACGGATTTTTAAAGATCATTGAGGAATACAGTGGAACAAAAGCGGCCAACTTGGCCAATTACGCTGCTGGGGTTTCCTATTTAAATATGAAGAATTATCAAAAAGCGATCGAGCATTTGGAGAATTTTTCATCGGATGAAGCTATTCTTGGTGCAATGGCCAAAGGAAATATTGGAAATGCTTTTATGCAATTGGATCAGCCTACAGAGGCTTTAGGATACTATGAAAAGGCCATTTCCCATAGTACCAATGAATTTACCACACCTAAATTTTTGTACAAGGCTGGCGTTACGGCTTTGGAATTGAATCAAAACGATAAAGCCTTAGGGTTTTTTGAAAGAATAAAAGAAGAGTTCCCTTCTTCTGAAGAAGCGCGTACGATCGATGCATTTATTGGAATGGCAAAGAAATAAGTATGGCTACTGCAAATAAGAATTTATCCCTTTACGATAAGACAACGATCCCAAATGCGAAGGACCTTCGGTTTGGGATTGTCGTTTCTGAATGGAATGAACATATTACGGAAGGCCTTTACCAAGGGGCTATGGAAGCTCTTTTGGATTGCGGGGCCCTAGCTACAAATATTGTACGTTGGAATGTTCCCGGAAGTTTTGAACTTACTTTTGGATGCAAAAAAATGTTGGCCACGCAAGAAGTGGACGCGGTCATTGCCATAGGAAGTGTTATTCAAGGGGAAACCAAACATTTTGACTTTGTCTGTAGTGCCACTGCACAAGGAATAAAGGATTTAAATGTGCTCACCGATGTTCCTGTTATTTTTTGCGTGCTTACCGATAATACCGAACAACAGGGTATTGAGCGTAGCGGTGGGAAGCATGGAAACAAAGGAACAGAGGCTGCTATAGCAGCCATTAAAATGGCTGTTCTAGGTCAATAGGCCTGCAAGTTACCTATTTCAACATACTACTTTTAGATCTTGTAGCTACTTTCCCCAAGCTTGTTAACAATTTTTGGCATTGGATGTACGGCATTATTTTTGATTTTAAGTAACTTTGAAATAATCAGTATTATGGGAAAGTTTACAAGATTACGTAAAAACAAAAAGTATAGCTATACGCCTCGTTATTATGACGACAAAGGTGAGGGCAATCCATTTAAGATAGAACATAAACTTGATCAGTATCGAACAAGTATGGATTCCAGAACTGGCCTAAAAGGAAAGTTTAGTAGAGCAATGGATGATTTTCGTTCCACAACGGATGTTGAAGCGAAACGAAGGTTCCTGATTATTTTTGCTATTTTAATTTTTATATTCCTATATATTATAGATTTTGACCTATCTATATTCTTTGGAAAATAATGGCAGATATCATTCAACTCTTACCAGATCATGTTGCCAATCAGATTGCAGCAGGAGAAGTCGTACAAAGGCCTGCATCCGTAGTTAAGGAATTATTGGAAAATGCTATTGATGCCCAAGCTAATACCGTTAAATTAATTATTAAGGATGGAGGGAAAACCCTTATTCAAGTAATTGATGATGGTATTGGTATGACGGTTACCGATGCCCGTTTGAGCTTTGAACGACATGCCACTTCCAAAATAAAAAGTGCCCAAGATTTATTTCAACTGGAAACCAAAGGATTTCGGGGAGAAGCATTGGCTTCCATTGCGGCTATTGCCCATGTGGAAATGCATACCCGGCCTCAAGGAGACGATGTGGGAACACATCTGAGAATAGAAGGGAGTAAAATAGTTTCCCAAGAAGCCATTGCTACTCCTGTAGGAACTTCAATTTCCGTAAAAAATCTATTCTTTAACATCCCGGCCAGACGTAATTTCTTGAAATCCAATTCGGTAGAGTTTCGCCATATTACCGATGAGTTTCACAGAGTGGCCTTGGCACACCCTGATATCGCATTTCATTTGTACAACAATGATAGTGAGCTCTTTAATTTGCCAAAAACCAATTTTAGAAAACGTATCGTTCATACTTTTGGCAATAAGACCAATCCGAAATTAGTACCGGTACAAGAAGATACTCAGGTCATCCGTATCGAAGGCTTTATTGTAAAACCCGAATTTGCAAAAAAGAGTAGGGGGGAGCAGTTTTTTTTTGTGAATGACAGATTTATTAAAAGTTCGTATCTGCATCATGCTGTTGCCGCGGCATTTGAAGGCTTGATCAAACCGGGACATCAACCCGGGTATTTTTTGAATCTGACTGTGGATCCTGCCTCCATTGATATCAATATACACCCTACAAAGACAGAAATTAAGTTTGATGACGAGCATACGCTTTATGCCATCCTCCGATCAACCGTGAAGCATAGCTTAGGGCAGTTTAATGTTGCTCCGGCGCTGGATTTTGAACAAGATCAAAATCTGGAAACACCCTATGCCTATCAAAGCAAGGCGGTAACGCTACCTGGAGTTAGTGTGGATGCCAATTTTAATCCTTTTAAAGAAGAAACCGGAAAGACCTTTGCAAAGGCCTCCTATAGCAAACCCCAAACCAAATCATGGGAAAGTATGTATGTGGGGCTAGAATCGGAAGTAGGTAAAGAAACCGATTTTGAAAGTGTACGTTTTGAATCTGATGTGATCAGTGGAACCATTTTTGACGGAGATCAAGAAGCTTTGGAAACCGTAACCACTACCTTTCAATTACGGCGTAAGTATATTGTGACGACCATAAAATCTGGAATGGTGGTCATTGATCAAAATAGAGCGCATCAACGGGTGCTCTATGAAAAATTCTTAAAAAATATAACCATTAAAGAAGCCATGAGTCAACAATTGCTTTTTCCCTTGGAATTATCATTTTCCAAAATGGAAATGGCCATTATTCATGAAATAAAAGATAGTCTTAGCCATATTGGTTTTATCTTTAGCCATATTGCGGAAGAAACCGTCACCATTACTGGAGTACCCTTGACCGTTGCGGAAAGTGAAGTGGCTATGGTCATCGATCAGTTGTTGTTTGATCATCAACAAGAAGTGGAAGATGGTTTTTCACAGACCGATATGCTGTCCAAGACCCTTTCCAAGACCTTATCTGTGAAAACAGGGGAGCAATTGGATGATCGTTCGCAATTGGCCTTGGTCAATGACCTGTTTGCCTGTAAAGAGTCTAGGATTAGCCCATTTAATAAGCCTATTTATATTACCATAACGGAAAATGATATTGATAAAAAATTTATTTAGATGCTTCGAATAACGGAAACGGTAAAACATTTGATTATTATTAATGTCCTCTTCTGGATAGCTACATTGACTATAGGGGCCAATGGGGAAGTTTTCAATAATCTGTTTGCATTGCATTTTCCCAAAAATGATTCTTTCGGTATTTGGCAGTTTTTTAGTCATATGTTTATGCATGCGTCCTACGGAATCACCCCTACTGGAGGATACGGTATTGCAACGCAGCATATCCTCTATAATATGTTTGCTTTATGGATGTTTGGAAGTGCTGTTGAGGGAGCCTTTGGGAAGAGTAAATTTATCTTTTTTTATATTTCAGCAGGTTTGGGAGGTGCGTTATTGACCTTGGGAATAGACTATGCCAACTTTTTAACCACCATGTCCGATTTATCCGTGGGGATAGACCCCAATGCTATGGAGGAGATATTGGCGATTAATTCAGGAAATGGAGAAGGTTACTTTACGGGAGAGAATTTCTTCAAATACTTACGCCCTATCGCGGAAACGTATAATTTGGCATTGACTCCCGCCGACATAGGAACGCTTTTTGAGTTAAATGTCATAAACCATAAGAGGATGTTAGGAGCTTCAGGAGCAATTTCTGGGATTATGGCCGCATTTGCTTTTATGTTCCCCAATACACGTCTTTTCCCCATACCCCTAAAAGCCAAACATTTTATTCCCCTTATGTTTGTAGGGGATTTGTATTTTGGTTTTAGTGGATCTGGTTCGGGTGTCGCCTATTTCGCGCATATCGGAGGGGCCTTGTTTGGTCTATTTATGGTATGGTATTGGAAAAAGAATCAGTTTAATAATAATCGTTGGAATTAAGCATGAGTACGGGAGGTATACGTTATCAATATGCAAGACTTAGTATCGCTGAAAAACTTATAGTGATCAATCTGGGCGTTTTTATCATAAACGGCCTTATCCCCTTTTTGTTCAACCTGCCTCCAGACAGTATTGAGCAATGGTTTTCCCTTCCCAAGGATTTCTTTGATTTTATTTTAAAACCTTGGTCAATCTTAACCTATTCCTTTTTCCATGGCGGGTTTTTTCACCTTTTTTGGAATATGCTCATTTTGTATATGATGGGAAGGATTTTCTTGAACCTGTTCGATGGACGCCGTTTTCTGAATGTATATTTCTTAGGCGCTATACTTGGAGGTCTTGTTTTTCTTTTAGGCTATAATATTTTTCCGGCAGTTATTGGGATAAATGCTATTTTGATCGGAGCCTCCGCCAGCGTTATGGCTATTGTACTCTTTGTGGCCACTTACATTCCCAATAGTGAAATACGACTGATTTTCTTCAATATAAAACTATGGCAATTTGCTGCATTTTTTGTGATATCGGACCTTATTCAGATTCCAACAGATGGTAATGTTGGGGGACATTTTGCCCATTTGGGCGGTGCACTCCTGGGGTATATGTATGCCCGACAATTGACCAAGGGGAGGGACATTGGAGAGGGTTTTTCCAAATTTATGGATGGAATCTCCAATCTCTTTAAGAAAAAAGAAAAGAAAGCTCCTTTGAAAACAGTATACCGCAATCAGAAGAGCAATAGTAAAGTCCGCATGTCCAAAGATTATGATAAGGAAAGTCATCAGCGTAAAGTAGACATCATTTTGGATAAGATTAGTAAGTCGGGTTACGAAAGTTTGTCCAAGGCAGAGAAAGACTTTCTTTTTAAGGCTGGGAAAGAAAATTAGTACGCTTCGTGATACCTACTCTTTTGGGTGGGGCAGAGGACGAAATTCGATGTGTTCTCAAAAGTACCCTCCTTCTATTTCAGATAGGATAAAATAACAATCCATAAGGTCGGCAAGCATATGGATAAGGAAGGCAATGCCCCAAATCCGCGTTTTCTTAAAGAATAGTAGACCAACGTATAACCCCATGGCCCAATAGGTATGCAGGGGGTGGAATGCAATGCTACAACGCAGCGGATCAAAGATTGGGGTGGCCAATACATGATCTAGATCCAGTACAATGCCCAAGAGTAAGATAAGAATGGCTTTGGGTCTATTTTTTTTATAAAAAATCAGGCCAATGAGAATGGGGAGTAAAAAGTGAATACCGTAATGTGCCAGAAACCTAAGCATCTAAGGGACTTAAATTTTGTTGCTGTAAATAAGATAAGGCATTGGTGCCTTCATTGAACAATAGGTCCAAAACACTGGTGTTTTCCACAAAGCCATGTTTGCTCTGGAATACCTGTGTATATTCTTCCTGTGTGAAAGCATAAGCTGTTTTTGCATTCGCCAACGTACGACCATCCAATAGGGTGCTTATTTTTTCAAAAGAGATGGTCTTTTCGGTAGGCATGTCTATTTGTAGACATTCGCAAAGTACAGCGATACTTTCCAAATTAAAATCCAACAGGTAGGTGAAGCTTTTGGTATATAGGGGGGCAATTTCATCTTCGTAGAACTCAAAAAAAGGAGAGGTCCTATAAGCGGTCTCTAAAGTGCGCCAGTGTTGACGTTGCCAAGCGTAGCTATTGTCCAGCTTTACATTCTTATACAATTGCTTGCCTTTTGCTTTTCCCACATGTTGAATAGGAATATTGAGCATATGCTTCCCTCGGTCGGTACAAATATAGGCGCGATTTCTATAGGTTTGCTTCTGATAATTATCGGCCACTTCCCATATAACATCATGTTGCACCATAGCGGCAAAACTTGCAATATTTGGGCAATATGTAGGATGAAGCAAAATTTTCAAAAAAGCATCTTATTTTTAGGAGATACAAGGCTTATTCTTCTGCTTTCTTTCTCTTCCTTTTTCTAAAGAAATCAAAAACAAACCAACCGGCCAACAGTATCAGGAAATATTTAAAATAGGAATGGGGTTCGCCATCTCCACTTACTGTGGTAAAGAAACGTTCCCATCTGGGTTTCCAATTCGAGAAACCATCAGCAAAACCTTCGATGCTCATCCAAATGAACACCGGTTTTCCAACAATATGGTTCTCCGGCACAAAACCCCAGAATCTACTGTCCTCGGAGCGTTGACGATTGTCTCCCATCATCCAATAATAATCTTGTTTAAAGGTATAAGTATCGGCCACTTCCCCGTTAATGCGAATCTGATTGCCAGAAACGCTAATAGTGTTGTGTTCATAATCGCGAATAATCTTCTTGTACAAGGGCAACACTTTTACGTTCAGGGGAACTGTAGCTCCCGCCTTGGGAATATAAATGGCCCCAAAATTATCGATATTCCAAGCGTAATCACTACTTTGGGGAAAAGTGTTGAATTGCGATACTCCTGCAGATTCCAATTGTTTTACTACAGAGTCGATCGCTGCGTTGTTTCTAAGGGCGGCTGCGGCCTTATCCGTTAGAAATACCGTGCGATTTCTTCCTGTTTCTTCTTTTACAGAGAGGCGCAATTCTCGTCTAACATCGGCAGGAATACCATAATGTTTGGTATGGATGCGAACGGCATTGTTAGGAGCTGGACTAAAGCCTTGCGCATATTTTTGAAGTGCATTGGCCTGATTTTGATTTAAAGAAGAGGTGATGAAGGTTCTACTGAAATCCGTAATGCCCGTCTCTAAAAGCAATTTGCTGGAAACTCCTTTTTGGGCATATACCGTGTGATTGTATAGGGGTTTGGCTCTGTCCGGAAGCTCAATTTGTTTTCCGTTGACATGTACATAACCCTCTATAATAGACAAAGAATCTCCGGGAAGGCCTACACAACGTTTTACGTAATTGGACTTTTTATCAATGGGCTTTTTAACACCTTTTTCCTGTTTAAAAAAGATACGGACCGTATCTGCCGGCCAACTGAATACCACAATATCATTGTGTTTGATCTTCTGAAAACCGGGCAATCTAAAGTAGGGCAATTGGGGTTTGTTCAAATAGGAACGTTTCCCGATAACAGGGATCGTATCATGCACCATAGGGGCCGCAACGGTCGTCATGGGTGTTCGGGCACCATAATGGAATTTACTTACAAACAAAAAATCCCCTACCATTAAGGTATTTTCCAAAGAAGAAGTAGGAATTACATAGGGTTGCATAAAATAGGTGTGTACCAAAGTAGCGGCAACGATGGCAAACACGATGGAGCTTACCCATTCCCCAACGCCAGATCGAGGTTTTAAACTACGATCTTCGATATAGGTAACATCTTGGGTATAGTTGATATAGTAAGTATAGAAACCTAGGGTCAATAATACCGCCCAAGTGTCCGTAAGGCTATTTTTTCCAAAACTGCGAATGGTCTCTACCCAAACTACTGGAAACATCAATAGATTGATGATCGGGATAAACAAGAGCACCACCCACCATTTGGGTCTATTGATGATCTGCATCAATACTACTGCATTGTATATGGGAATGGCGGCTTCCCAGGCCTTTCTTCCTGCTTTTACATATAATTTCCAGGTGCCCAGAAAATGAATGACCTGCACGATCAATATAAAAATAATCCATTCAGTGCTGTTCATAGAATGTTAGTTTTGCGATTGATTCCCAAATTGGTCTTTATGAAAAAGGACTTGGGATACTCTTTGTTTAATGCTTTTATGTTAGGTTCAATACATCTTTCATGCTAAATACCCCTGCCTTGCCAATGATCCACTCTGCGGCAATGACAGCACCTAAGGCAAACCCTTCCCGGTTATGTGCCGTGTGTTTAATGTCAATGCTATCTATTGTGCTTTCATAGGAGACCGTATGCGTTCCCGGTACTTTTTCAATGCGCTTGGCAGTAATGGGAATTTCTGTGACGCTACCTTGGTCCAATTGCCAAGCTGTATAGCGGCTATTGGCGATGACGCCTTCGGCCAAACTGATGGCAGTACCACTGGGAGCATCCAGTTTTTGTGTATGGTGAATTTCTTCCATGGAAACCTGGTACTGATCCAAATGTTGCATCATTTTGGCCAAATAGGCATTCAATTCAAAAAAGATATTCACTCCCAAGCTAAAATTGGAGGCATAGATCATAGCTCCTTGCTGCGTTTCGCAAAGGGCAACCGCTTCCTCATACCGATTCAGCCAGCCTGTAGTACCGGAAATAACAGGCACATTATGGGTCAGGCAGCCTTTGATATTATCAAAAGCGGCATTGGGCATACTAAAATCTATAGCCACATCAAAGGCAGAATAATCAATGGATTCCGTATCCATATCTATTTTGGCAACAATGGTATGGTTTCTTTGTTGGGCAATTTTCTCAATCATTTTTCCCATTTTCCCATATCCAAATAAGGCAATCTTCATGTATTAAAACTTTACGGTTAACGCCATTCCATATACGGGATTGGCAGTTATGGGATCTAAATTAATATAGGGATTGAACTCCATATCCATACTTAGATCCTCACTAATATTAAATTGTTTCAAGTGGGCATCCACATTGGCATCGATGACATTGAGGACATATAGTCCCACGGTGATTAAAAGGGCGAGATCCCTACTGCGTTGAAAGCGTTCTTGTTGATTTTGCAATACCTGATCGGAAAAATCGGGGGCCGAACCTGGGGCATTATCCATATTGATGTCAAAAAAGATGTCATCCGTAAAGCCGGCTCTCCTTCTTTTAAAAGCATCCCTAAAGAGGTTATAGTTGTCATTATTGACAATATATTGATTGATTCCTATGCCCAGGGCAATGTAGACTATGGGAACCTTCCAATACCGTTTGTTGTAAATCTGTCCCAGTCCGGGAAATACGGCTGAATAAAAAGCAGCTTTACTAGGAGCCAGAGGATTTACTTTGGTGTTTTTTTTGCGGATACCCTCATCAATAAAAATTCCTTCTTCTTGCAAATCTCGTTCCAAAGAATCCAGTTCTTGATCAGGCTTTTTCTCTTCCTGGGCCATGCCCATTCCTGTGAAAAGCAGTACGAAAACAAAAAGAGAAAGAATTTTATTCACCAGTAATCAATTTTTGTATTCGCAAAAATTCTTCTTTGGAGGCAAAGGGAATCGTAATTTTTCCTTTTCCTTTTTCGGTAGAATTGATAATTGTTTTTACGGAAAGATAATCGTTGATGGTTTTTGTTCCGCTATGGATGAAATCGGGGCTTTTACTGGACTTCTTAGATGCCTTTGTTGTATCCGGCCCTTCATGATAGGCCTTTACCGCTCTTTCGGTATCTCGAACGGAGAGGCGTTCCCCAACAATCTTTTCGTAAAGCGCAATCTGATCTTCTTTTTTCTCAATATTGACCAACGCCCTTCCATGTCCCATGGACACAAAACCATCGCGAATTCCGGTTTGGATAATGGGATCTAATCGCAAAAGACGCAGGTAATTGGTAATTGTAGATCGTTTTTTTCCGACACGATCACTCATTTTTTCCTGGGTCAATTGGATTTCATCGATCAGGCGTTGATAGGATAGGGCAATTTCAATGGGGTCTAGATCTTGCCGTTGGATATTTTCCACCAAGGCCATTTCCAAGGATTCCTGATCATTGGCAATACGGATATAGGCAGGAATGGTTTCTAAACCTACTAATTTAGAGGCCCTGAAACGGCGTTCTCCAGAAACCAATTGATAGGTGTTAAAATCTATTTTACGCACGGTAATGGGCTGTATTACCCCTAATTCCCGGATAGACGTAGCCAGTTCTTCCAAGGCTTCGTCATTAAAATTGGAGCGCGGTTGAAACGGATTTACTTCAATGGCTCCCAATTCCAATTCCACAATATTCCCTACTACCTTATCGGCATTCTTATCCGATACCGATTGTATATCGTTATCGGGATCCTTTAACAGGGCAGATAGGCCTCTTCCCAGCGCTTGTTTTTTTGTTGCTTTCGCCATTATACTTTCTCCTTATTCTTCTTCAATACTTCATTGGCCAAGTTTAGATAATTGGCCGCTCCTTTGCTGCTTGCGTCATATTTAATGATGCTTTCCCCATAACTGGGGGCTTCGCTTAAACGCACATTCCGCTGGATAATGGTATCGAATACCATATCGCTAAAGTGCTTTTTTACTTCTTCCACTACCTGATTGGATAATCGCAGTCTAGAATCGAACATGGTCAACAATAAGCCTTCGATATCCAATTCCGAATTGTGTATTTTTTGAACGCTCTTGATCGTATTCAGTAATTTTCCCAAACCTTCCAACGCAAAATACTCGCATTGGATAGGGATGATGACAGAATCTGCCGCCGTTAGCGCATTTAATGTCAGTAAGCCAAGGGAAGGTGCGCAATCGATTAGAATGTAATCATATTCATTTCGCAGGGCATCAATGGCTTTTTTCAGCATATATTCCCGTTGATCCTTGTCCACCAATTCTATTTCAATGGCTACAAGGTCAATATGGGAAGGAATAAGATCTACATTTGGCGATGAGGTAGATAGGATGGTTTCCTTGGCACTCTTGGTATGTTCCAGCAGTTGGTAGGTACCGTTTTCCACGCCATCTACCTCAATACCTAAGCCTGAGGTGGCGTTGGCTTGCGGATCTGCATCGATCAATAACACTTTTTTTTCCAGAACACCTAGCGAGGCTGCTAAATTTACCGTAGTGGTGGTTTTTCCCACTCCGCCTTTCTGATTTGCTATAGCAATAATCTTGCCCATGTGGTAGTAAGTTAGGGGTTAAAAATACAACTATTTACAATGCTAAAAAATGTATTTTGTTAACAGTTCGTGAACAAGCGGGGCATTCCATGTTAAAAGGCGTTAAAGTTTTGTGAATTAGAGGCTTAACAGAGTTTGCTTAAATAGACTCTTTGCTTTTTTTCGACGAACGGCAGCATTTGTTTCCAAGGCAAGTGAAATTCTCCCCTATAAATTGATAAGAAGGAGCTTTTATATGCAAGCCGCTATCCTAATAAAAAAACCTCGAATCCTAGGATTCGAGGTTTCTACTCATGTTGCTGTAAGACCGCTATATTGGTCTTGTTCAATAGGATTACTGATCTTCCGGCAGGTGGATTCCTGTGATATAGCCTTTGGTCAGGTATTTTTTAGCCACTTTGTGAATGTCGTCCTTGCTCAGGGCCTTCACTTTTTCTTCAAAGCTGCTATTGTCTTCAATATTTCTTTTTTGATAATCCTTGGCGCGCAAGTTCCTTAGCCAAAAGCGATTTTGCTTTAAGTTTTCTTTGCGTTTCAACAATTGGGATTCCTTGATTTTAGCCAGATCTTTGTCGGTTGGTCCGTTTTCAATGACCTTATTGACCTCGGCAATGGCGGCCGCCTTAAGTTTATCCACGTTTTCAGGACCACAAGGGAAGCTAATGGAAAAATTGAAGGAACCATAGGGGATCTTGTTCATACTACCCCTAGCGCCAACGCCGTATACACCCGATTCTTCTTCCCGTAGTTTTTCAATGAGTTTAATGGAAAGAATTTCACCCAGACTGGCCAAATAATAGGACTCTTTGCTGTCATAGGAGGTTTCTCCGGTCCAGATCAAATTCACCAAACTCTTGGGATCTTTTCCCTTCTTTACGATTTTTTCATGGGAACCGCTCAAGGGGCGGAAAGAAGAGACCTTGTAACTTTCATTGCTATTTTTTCCAGGGAGACTGGCCAAGTAAGTGGCGGCATATTCCTTGAGTTTTGCAGGATCGATATTCCCTACAAAATAGAAGTTAAAATCCCCGGCATCGGCAAAACGCTCCTGATATTTCTTATAGGCCAAATCATAATCGGCGGCATCCATGGCTGCTGCGGTCGGGAAGCCTACATATCTGGGGTTGCCCTGATTTCTGAATTTCCCCATTTCATTTTGATAGTAGAACTGTGGATTGGACAAGAGGTTGGTCAAAAATCCTTTCTGCTTGTCCGTATAGGATTTAAAGGCAGCGTCATCTTTGTTTAATTTGGTAAAATACAAATGCACCAATTGAAATAGGGTTTCCAAATCTTTGGGGGTCGTACTTCCATTGAAGCCCTCGTTAAGTGCTCCGATAAAAGGGTTTACACGCACAATTTTTCCAGTAAGTACCTTATTGAGGTCGTTGAGGTTAAGGCCGTCTACCCCAGCTTGGGAAAGCCCGCCATTGGCAAATACGGTGCGTTTAAAATCTTCATCACTGTAGAGGGAAGACCCTCCAAAACTAAAGGAGTCAAACAGAATCTCGTCATTTTTAAAGTCGGTTACCTTATAAGTTACCTTGGCGCCATTGCTCAAGGTTAATTCGGTGTATCCTAAGGCCTCATTGATCGTTTCCTTAGTGATGCTTCCTTTGGCAGGTGTTTCGGTCATTAAGGCAGATCGAATGCTTTTGTCCTCATACGGGGCAATATCTTTGGAAGCCTCAATGGCACCCAGTATGCTTAAGATTTCTTCTTCCTTCACTTTCTTTAAGGCCTCTTTTTCAGGGCCGGTCAAAATAATGACCCGGTTGTCCTTATGTAAAAAGCTATTGATCAAATCATTGACCTGATCGATTTTTACATTTTTGAGCTCGTTCTTGTAGAATTCATAATCCCATTCCACGCTTACCATGGGAGATTTTTCTAAGTAATTGTTGACATAAGCGCCAATAATTCTGTTGGATTCCCTTTTATCCTTGTCTTTGAAAGCACGTTCCTTACGCGCCATGATGTCCTTTTTGGCGCGCTCAAATTCTCCAGCCTGGAACCCATAGCGTTTTACCCGCTCGTTTTCGGTCAATAAGGCCCGTAAAGCGTCCATTTGCCCCGTTTCACTGGTCATGGCGGAAGATTGATAGGCCTCCTTGGTACGGGAAAAAGTACCTCCATGAAAGGAGAAACCGAAAACGAATGGGGGGTTGTTCCCATTGCGAAGTTCATCCAAACGATTATTGATCATTTGGGCAAAGAGTCCTTTCACCATAGCTTTTTTATAATCTCCTACGGTTTGTAGGGGTTTTGGCTCTGCTCCATCCTTGTACAGCACCTGTACCCGTGTAAAACTCGCCTCCTTGTCCGATTCTACGGCAACAAAGGTTTCGTCGTGATTAGGGACTTTGGAAATTTCACGAGGTCTGGGGTTTTTAGCCGCGGGCTGCTTCCCGAAATGGGACTTGATCTTTTTTTCCAATTCGGCCACATCCAAATCCCCAACAGCAACTACGGCCATAAGGTCTGGACGGTACCAATCGTCCCGAAATCTACGTAGACTTTCATAGGTGAAGTTTTCTATACTTTCCTTAGTACCAATAGGAAGGCGATCCGCATATTTGGATCCGTACATCATTTTGGGCAAATAGCCTGCACGCATGCGTTCATCCGCTCCGAGACCCAAGCGGTATTCTTCCAATACCACCCCGCGCTCTTCGTCAATATCTTTTTCGGTCAATGAAGTATTAAAGGCCCAATCTTCCAAAATTTGAAAGCCTTTTTCCAGTTTTTCCGGGTCATTGCTGGGAATGGGAAGAATGTAGACGGTTTCATCAAAACTGGTATAGGCATTTAAATCGGCCCCAAATTCTACCCCAATGCTCTGAAGGTAATCTACAATTTCATTTTTCTTGAAATTTTTGGTACCGTTAAAATTCATGTGTTCCATAAAATGGGCAAGGCCCAATTGGTCATCATCTTCCAAAATGGAACCTGCATTGACGACAAGTCGCAGCTCGACTTTATCTTCTGGTTTTCCATTGTTTCTGATGTAATACGTTAAGCCGTTGGAAAGCGTTCCTACTTTAACGTTGGGGTCTTTGGGAATCTCATCACTGTCAATTTTCCCACTGATTTGCTGGTCTGGTGCTTTGGTGATTTGGGCCGTAGTGCCCACTACGAAGCATGCCGTAGCGAGTAGCCCTAGGAGATAGTGTTTCATTTGTTTTTCTTGAATTAGTCTGTTAGAAAATACTCTAAAATCGGGCTTAATTCTAAAAAAGGCTGTTAACAAAGCGTTAAATAACATGGGTTCGATGGAAAAAACCCTTGATGTTCAGGGATATACAAAAAAGTATTGCCGAGTTGATCTTAGGTCTCGACTGCGCTCGACCTGACATTTATATCTGAATTGGAAGTTGAGTTTGAAATTGAATGTATTAAAGAATACTATTGTTAGTTATTTTGTCTTCTCGAGCGCAGTCGAGAGATAACCCCTAACCATAACAAGGAAAATCTTAATCCAAAAGAATATCCAAAATCTGAATAGCCGCCTCACTGATTTTTGAGCCGGGACCGAAAACGGCCACTGCACCTGCATCAAAAAGGTATTGATAATCCTGTTTGGGAATCACCCCGCCTACAATGACCATGATATCTTCCCGTCCGTAATTTTTCAGCTCTTCCAAGACTTGGGGTACCAAGGTTTTGTGCCCGGCAGCTAGGGAAGAGACTCCTAAAATATGCACATCGTTCTCTACGGCCTGTTTCGCGGCTTCTGCGGGGGTTTGGAACAAAGGGCCTATATCAACATCAAAGCCAAGATCGGCATAGCCTGTAGCCACTACTTTGGCCCCGCGGTCATGGCCATCCTGTCCCATTTTGGCAATCATGATTCGGGGACGACGTCCTTCTGTTTCTGCAAAAGCATCGGCCATTTTTCGAGCCTTTTCAAAGCTCTCGTCATTCTTTATTTCTTTGGAATACACACCGGTAAAAGATTGAATTTTTGCTTTATATCGTCCAAAAGCCACTTCCATGGCCATACTTATTTCTCCCAAGGTAGCTCTTTTTTTTGCAGCTGCTACGGCCAAGGCCAGTAAATTACTGGGGTCATTGGCATCTTTGGTTTTGCGTTGGGCAGCGGCCGTCAATGCTTCCAGGGCCTGAGTTACTGCTTGGGGATCCCGTTCTTTCTTCAGCTGTGCCAAACGCTCCAATTGTTGGCGACGTACCTCCTGGTTGTCCACTTCCAAAATATGGAGGTCATCTTCCTCTTCCAATTGGTATTTATTGACACCTACAATAACATCTTGAGTGCTATCGATTCGTGCTTGCTTTTTTGCTGCGGCCTCTTCAATGCGCATTTTTGGAATTCCCGCCTCAATGGCTTTGGTCATACCGCCCAATTCCTCTACTTCTTGCATCAATTTCCAGGCTTTTTCCGCAATGTCATGGGTCAGTTGTTCCACATAGTAGCTTCCTGCCCAAGGATCTACCGTCTTCGTAATTTTAGTCTCCTGTTGCAGGAATATCTGTGTATTCCGGGCAATTCGTGCCGAGAAATCCGTAGGTAGGGCAATGGCTTCGTCCAAGGCATTGGTGTGCAGACTTTGTGTGCCCCCAAATGCCGCTGCAGCCGCTTCTATAGTGGTACGGGCCACATTGTTAAAAGGATCTTGTTCCGTAAGGCTCCAACCGCTGGTCTGACAATGGGTACGTAGCGCCAGGGATTTTGCATTTTTGGGATCGAACTGCTTTACCAATTTGGCCCAAAGCATACGTCCTGCACGCATTTTAGCGATTTCCATAAAATGATTCATGCCAATGGCCCAGAAAAAGGAGAGCCGAGGCGCAAAGACATCGATATCCAAACCCGATTTTAATCCCGTTCTGATATATTCCAGTCCGTCTGCAAGGGTATAGGCCAGTTCAATATCGGCCGTAGCCCCCGCTTCCTGCATATGATAGCCCGAAATACTAATGCTGTTGAATTTGGGCATGAATTTACTGGTATACTCAAAAATATCCGCAATGATCTGCATGGAAGGCGTAGGAGGGTAGATATAGGTATTCCGCACCATAAATTCCTTTAGAATATCATTTTGAATAGTACCGGACAATTGTTCCAAAGCTACACCTTGTTCCTCTGCTGCCGCAATATAGAAGGCCATAATGGGCAATACAGCCCCGTTCATAGTCATGGAAACCGACATCTTATCCAAGGGAATCCCATCGAACAAAATTTTCATATCCTCCACAGAATCAATGGCCACTCCTGCTTTTCCCACATCGCCTACCACACGTTCATGATCACTATCGTAACCGCGGTGCGTGGGAAGGTCAAAAGCAATGGACAATCCTTTTTGTCCGGCCGCCAAATTTCTACGGTAAAAAGCATTACTCTCTTCAGCAGTAGAGAATCCGGCATATTGTCGGATCGTCCAAGGCCTGCGTACATACATCGTGGAATAGGGGCCACGAAGGTTAGGGGAGAGTCCGGCAGCAAATTCCAAATGCTCCAAGCCTTCTTCGTCTTCTGCAGTATAAACCGATTTTACGGGAATACCTTCTGCCGTGGTGAAGCTTTCCTGCGCTGCTGCATTGGTATGTGCAGTAGCTGCTAAGGTGATATGTTGTAGTTCTTTTCTACTCATGCTCTAGTCGTTCTTGTTCCACTTTTTCTGCCAAACGTTTTTCGATGATCGGAGGAATCCATGTTTTTCGTGGACGGGTTTTTACAAAAGGAAAAATTTCCAATGCTCCATTCATGCGGTCTTCTGTATTGGGATAGAGATTGGTTCCCAATAATACCTCTTTCCCAGCTTCGAAATTTTGCAGTTCCTTTTGCGCACTTTCCTGGATTTTTTTCTGGATCTGATGGGTTTTGAGTTGTTTTAAAAAGCCGCCTTGCTTTTCAATATCCTTAAAGAGCCCCAATGCTTTTTCAGCCAATTGTTGCGTTAAGGATTCTATATAATAAGCCCCATCGGCAGGATTGTGGACTTTGTCAAAATAACTCTCTTCTTTTAGGATCAATAATTGATTTCGGGCCATGCGTTCCCCAAATGCGTTGTCCTTGTGATAAATGGCATCATAGGGCAGGTTGCAGACCGTGTCCGCTCCGCCCAATACCGCTGCCATGCATTCCGTAGTGGTGCGCAGCATATTTACATTATAATCGTACAAGGTCTTATTGCGTTTTGTGGGCAAGGCCAGAATATGGCAGGAGTGTGTGTTTTGATATGCTGCGGCCAAGCTTTTCCAGAGCATGCGTAGGGCACGCAGCTTGGCAATTTCAAAGAAATAATTAGTGCCCACGGCCACGGTAAAGGTCGGTTGTATGCCGGAAGCATCTTCCACATGATTCAAGTATTCATTGGCATGGGCAAGGGCGTAGGCCAATTGCTGTACCATAGTGGCGCCGGCATTCTGATAGCGTGCCATATCCACGCCAAGCAAAGGAACAGCCGTGTCCAATGCCAGGATCTTATCGAGGGCCTCATGATCTTCTTTCGCATTGGTATGCCAGTTTCCTTCTCCGGTAAGATGGCCAAGGATATCCGTATGAATATAAAGAAGCGCTTGGGGATTGTCAATTGCTTTTAAGAGCTGATCGACATAGGCCGAGGATAAAAACTGAAGCTTTAAATGCACGGATACCCGAGTGAGGTCAATACCCTTCAACAATTGCAAGCTATTGATCGTTTCCGAAGGAACTGTAAACACCAAACTTTCCGCTCCGCGGGATAGGGCATCCAGGGCTTTTTCATTGGCCATGGTGGCATTGGCCGCATGAATCGCCTGTCCAATTTTCCAGGGGTTTTCGGGAACCAAAGGTCCAAGGGGAGTCGCTTTTCGATCTTCTTCCGTATAAAAGGGTTTTACCTTGATGCCCTCCGGGGATTCCCAAACCAAAGTGTCATTATAGTCTGCCCCTTTTAGATCCACCTGAATTTTTTGCTTCCAGGCTTTGGGGGAGACTTTTGGGAATTCTTCAAATAAAAAACTACTGCTCATGCTCCTTCGTTTTTAAACTGTCCTGATATTCGATCAGGTATATTTCTTCGTTCTTTTTCTTTAAGTAGTACTGTTCTCGTGCAAATTTCTCCAATTCCTTTTGATCGGATAATTTTTCAATAATTTTTTTGTCTTTTTTTATCTCATTAGTGAGGAAATCCTTCTGTTTTTCAAGTCTATCAATTTCCTTTTCCAATTCCATATGAATGCGAAGCGAATTGGTGTCAAAAAAAATCATCCAAATTACAAAAGCGGTCAATACCAGTACATACGTACTAGTAAATATAGCCGCGACTGCCATCCATCTTTTATTTTTAAGGTCTTTCCAATTCATAGTTGTTCCCTAGGGCCTAGGCCAATTTTTCGTTGATGATCGTTCGTACTATATCAACGGCTACGGTATTGTAGGTATTGTTGGGGATAATGATATCTGCGTATTCTTTGGTAGGTTCAATAAACTGATTGTGCATGGGTTTTAGGGTATTCTGATAACGGTTGAGTACCTCGTCCAGGTCGCGCCCCCGTTCACTGATGTCCCGTTTTAAACGACGGATCAGTCGCTCATCGGAATCCGTATGCACAAAAATCTTGATATCGAACATTTCTCGGATCTCCGGATTGGTCAGGATCAGGATTCCTTCTACGATCATCACCTTTTTGGGATGGGTACGCACCGTATCGGTAGTGCGGTTGTGGGTAGAAAAGGAATAAACCGGTTGATCAATGGCCTTTCCCTGTTTCAATTCCTCCAAGTGTTGGGTCAGCAATTGAAAATCAATGGCCCTGGGATGGTCAAAGTTGATGTTGGAGCGTTCTTCATACGACAAATGACTAAGGTCATTATAGTAGGAATCCTGTGAAATTACCCCCACTTCATCGTGTGGTAATTCATTGATGATCTGGTTCACCACGGTGGTTTTTCCACAACCTGTTCCTCCTGCTATCCCTATAATTAACATGGCCATTTTATTTTGTTCAAAAATAGGAATTTGCAATGAGATGGCGGAGGGGAATTTTTGGGAAGCTGTAGTTCTGGAATTATGGGATTCCGTAAAATGGATAAAAATTTGTACGTTACATTAGCAAATCATGGATGCAGTCCCAGCGTGTAGACAGAATAGATGTGGAAGCGAATTAAAGTACTATGGAATTATGACTAACTTGTATGTCAACCATTAGTTATGGGAAAAGAATAGAGAAATCTTGCTTTTTCCTAAAAAGGTTGTGCAGAAGGCGAATACCTATAAAAACTAATGCCATTGAGAAACTAAATTTTTGATCCTATGCAGAAAAAATTTGAAGCGAATAAAGTATTTACAGGACGAAAAAAATATAAAGAAATATTCCAAATTGCTTTAGATAAGTTGGTGAATGGCGAAGAGAAAGAACTCTTTTTTCTTCATGGGGCAGGAGGTCAGGGTAAGTCGGCTATGTGTAGGGAATTTATAAGTGCCATAATTGAAAAAAGAGAAGGTTTACTGTATTCTTTAACAGATTTTAATTTTAAGGAGCATCGAGAAATGCCCGAAATATTGGAAAATACGAGACAAGAATTGGGGAAAAAGCTAAAAAAGAAATTCATCGCTTTTGATCTAGTGTTCCTTAAGTACAAGACGCTTATTAGCAATTCGGAATATGTAAAATCGAAATACAACTATATGTATCGCTTTGAAAGTGAAGTGGCCAACAATGTAGTGGATATCACCAACGAATGTCTCTCAGAAATTCCGGGATTACGAGTTATTTTCAACAGAGTTAAGGGGTTGGGACAAGGCTATTATGAAAAGCGTTTGAAAAAATCCCAGGAATTCCTTAATGGCCTTGATTTTGACAATTTAGATATTACGGCCTTGGAAGAGATGTTGCCGCATGCTTTTGCCCATGATCTAAATCGTATATTGGCCAACGAGAAATATGCAGATACCCGAGTCGTTATTTTGTTCGACACCTATGAACAATTATGGCAAGACAAAAATAATCGCCAGGGAACAGGGGCCATAGATATCGATTGTTGGTTTAGAGATTTATTTGAAGCTATTGAAGGAAAAGTGCTTTTTACGCTTTTCGGAAGAGATCAATTAAAATGGGCGGAATTGGATGAAAGATACGACAGTCTAATCAACCAGGAGCCCTTAAAACGTTTGTCTATAGAAGACTGTAATCTGTTTTTAAAACAAATCCCAATACCGGAACATCAGATTCGGGATAAAATCATTACCTCTAGTGAAGGGCTCCCGTATTATTTGGATTTGCAAGTGAAAATCTATGAGGATCTGAAAAATGAAGGCAAACCTATTCGGATGGATTTCTTCGGAAACAATCCAAAAGAAATTCATATCCGGTTTGTAAAACATATTGGAGAGGAAGCCGAGCGAAGATTACGTTATGTAGCTGTTCCAAGAAGCTTTTCAAAGGAGGTATTTAAGCATTTAAGGAAAGAAGGTTTCTTTGAAAGAACATTGAATTTTGAGTCTATTGTATCTGAATCCTATTTTGAATTTCAGTCCCATAATGAGGAATATGTGATTCACAGTCTTTTGAGGAATCATTTATTGGATGATTTTTCGCGGGCAGATATGGACGATTATCATGAAGTACATTTGGCTATGGCCGATTTCTATCGTATAGGTGTAGATGAATCCCTCGACAAGAAGCTGTTTAGCGAAGAATTTGAAACACAGGCAAAAGAATTGTTTTATCATTGGAATAATAGTGATACATATGCAGCCTTTAACTTTGTAAGCACTCTTTTCCATTCAGAATTGGTAGAGAAATCCTTAAATCTTCAGATGGTCATGGATTTTTGTGATATCCTTCTGAAAAGTTTTTCAAAGGGTCAAAAAGAAAGCCTGGTCCTTAATTATTTTCAATTGCATATTTCATCTTTGTACAGGGACTTTAAAGCCGTTTTAAGTATTTATCGAGAACATTTTTCAAGGATTGTAAATCTTGAAAAAATGGAAGGGGAAAAGCAATTGGAAGGCGTTGTTCAGGATAATTTGCCTATAATCATGAGTAATTATGCCGAAGCTTTAATTGATGATGGGCAATACAGAAATGCCTTGAATTATATTTTGGATCATAAATCCAAATGTAATTTCGATTTGGTATTGTCCGATTTGTATTCCATTATTGGGAAAAAAGGATTGGCAATTTCATCAATCTATAAACAGTTGTGCGAAGTAGATCAATCTGAGGAGAATGCCGAAAGTGAGGAAGGGGTATATTACAATAGATTAGGGAATTATTTTTCTTCCGTTAAGTTATATGAAACTGCTTTGGACGCACACATTAAGTCCTTGGAGAAAGATAACAAGGCTACGAGATCAAAAAATTATGCTGTGGCCTTAAGCTGTGTAGGGTCGTCCAAATTAAAGGCAGGGGATGTAGGTGGAATTCAAGATTGCTTAGAGGCTGTAGACATTTTTAATGCAAACAAACTTGGCGCCCATCCCTTTAAACGCAGCGTTGAGTTTGATATTTTAAAACATAAAATCAGTACGGAGGGCATTGAAAGTTTCTTTAAGAAAGAAGACTTTAGCAATAATGTGAGGTTGTTGAATTATTTTCTATTCGAAAGATCGGAAAATAGTAGAATATATGATTTTGTTCTTAAGTACATACAGGGTATAGCGCATGGAAGAAGCACGGCCTTGCGTAATTATATTACCTATACAGAACACTTGTATGGATCACATCATTATAGCCTATTGCCACTGTTGGATTTTGCGGCCTCTAATAATGAAAACATGGATTTCCCCCTTGAAAAGAGAATTAAGGAAATCCGATCATTTTCGGAATTCAATGTTCGAACAAGGGGATTGGAGCAGGCCGACCCCAAGGGCGATAATTATGCTAACGCCTATGCCATTTTATCGAAGATTATTATTGGGATAGATACCGAAGAATGTAGGGACGTATTGATGTTCTATCTCCCTTTCTGGGGTGAAAATGCTTTTCTGATTAAAATAAAGTATACCAATTTTTCTACATTTTGTATTATTAAAGACGAGAACTGCTATTTCCCAGATGGGACCAATGCCGCATTCTATAACCTGTCCAAAACGCATTTTAAATTATCAAAAGAACATGCGGCTCTGTATGTTCGACTGTTTTTTGATTTCACCTCAGGACGGCATGGTCGTTTTATTCTTTTGGAAGAAGAAGAAGATTTATACTGGAGTTCCAATTATTATGGAAAGGAGCTCCCTATGGAATTGATGCAGGAATTAAAACCGCTTCAAATTGTTGATTCTCCAGATGAACATATTAGGTTGAAGTGCGGTTTTCTGGTTTTCAAAAATTCGGTTTTCTCCTGTGAAATTGTAATTGACCCTAGTGGAGTTGTGGTCCTGGAAAATGAAAAACTAGAGTTTGAAAAAAGTGGATTCAGGTATGAGTCGGAAATCCCGGAAAAAAACAGAAACCTCGCTACGAGTTTCCTTAAAAAATTAAACGTAGATAGTGTTTACCCCAATTTTCAGTTTGAGATCGATCTCCTGCAAGACTTTATTGTTGCAGCAAGTACTGTTAATTTGAAACGCTATGTGGACATTGAATGTGAATTAATGGACGCGAAAAAGTCGTATTCCAAAACGGAGAAAGTATATGATCTTCCTTTCTATCAAAACAATTATTTGATCGAATCATATACGGATGGACAAAGTGCTCCTTCCTATTACATTTCAGATGCTAAAAACAAACTACAGTTGGATGGAAGTAATCAAGCTATCTATAGTTTGGCGCACGATATCATTTTTAATGAAGGAATGTGTCGCAAATATATCCGATTCTTTTTCTCCGTGGTCAGTGGCCGGCACGGGCATTTTGTCATCCTGGATAACGTTTCCAAGCATTATTTAACCTTGGAATCGGACAAAGAGACGCTTGAGGTAAGACCGATGGAACTCATTGAAATTAATGAAGATAAGGCCATCTTTCAGTGCGATACAATTTTGTTCAAAGACAGTGTCTTTTCGGCACAATTGATCGTATTTAGAAATGGTCAGGTGGCGATAGCAAATGAAGAATACCGGTTTAGTGATGTTCGTGTAATTAACGAAGATCGCAGACAAATCATTATTGCATTTTCCAGAAAACTTAATAAGATGAGATTCTTTGTAAATAAGGCCATTGAAGCAAAAAGTTCTAAGGACATCATAACCCCATTGCTTTTACGACAATCCATTAAGAATATGGAAGGTCTAATAGATTCAATTTAATCCATCTTCCTAAAACAGCGTTCATATGGATATTCATACAAGGGTAGTAATGAGGGAGATGTTTCAAAAACCATCCAGTTCCTAATTGCTTTCCCTTTAGGTCATAGGCCATTTTGTTTTCTTCAAAAACAAGAATTTACATAGCAATGCGTTTGGGGGAATTTTTGGGAAGCTTTCGCTTCTCGCTTGGTGTTATGGAATCCCGTAAAAAAATCAAAGGGGAAGCCCGTACTTTTGGGAAGAAACACCGTATGGAAGCCTTGGCGAAATGTGGTGATCAACCAAAAATCGACCTTATGAGTAGCTCAAAACAAGAACAATTTGCCTCCTTTTTTGGCTGGGTAGGAGCCATTGGGGGCGGACTATGGTGTTATTCGGATACCAATGATATTGGGGTGGCCATTGTCGTGGCCTTGATCGGAGGTGCCGTGGGCTATTTTATAGGCAAGCTGCTTTGGTTGGCTATTGTCCTCTCGTTGATCTTGGTAGGCTTTGTAGTACGACAAGTCTTTTTTAGTTCGGTGCGGCAGGCGGTGCGAAAAGAAGTCGTGAGCAAACCGCCGCCACCGCCACCGAGTTCTAGTCCGAGCCGGACCATATCCCCACCACCCAATACCACCAACTATACGGAGTATTTAGGGGTGACCCTTAAAAACGACTGTTCCGAAAAAATATTTGTGGCCATCAATTATCAGGACGACAATGACGACTGGATGACCTCGGGCTGGTGGACCGTAGAACCGTATTCCACTAAAGTGACCAATGTAAAGACCCAAAACCCCCATCTTTATTTTTATGCCAATTCCTCTGAGGGGAAAGAATGGACCGGGGAGGAAGATTCCGAATCCGTGACCAAAAAAGTAACTTCCGAAAAATTCGATTCCAAAAACAATAGCGGCGTTTATTCCTGGGACGACAACTATCGGGAAGAAAAATTCTTTCACAGGGAATCTTCAACCTCCAGTGGTACCTATACCCAATCCTTTTCTTGTGACGAAACCAAAGAGTACCTCAATGTGAGTTTAAAAAACAGCTGTTCCGAAAAAATCTATGTGGCCATCAATTATCAAGACGATAATGAAGATTGGATCACCTCCGGCTGGTGGACGGTGGAGCCTTATTCCACTACAGAAACCAATGTAAAGACCCAAAATAAGGTGCTGTATTTCTATGCAAATTCTTCAACAGGAATGGAATGGACCGGTACTGATGAGGCCAAATCCGTCACCAAAAAAGTGACTTCCAAACGTTTCAATTCCAAAAACAATACAGGGGTCTACTCTTGGCAGGACAATTATCGGGAAGAGTCCTTCTTTCGTCGGGAATCCTCTAGGAGCAGTGGTACCTATACACAGTCCTTTAGCTGTTCGGATTAGTGCCACAATTGGAAGACGTAAACACCTCCTGTTTTCGCTGTTCTGGAGTAAAGTTGTGTGAATTGTACGGAATTCTGTATCAATGGTAAGAAAAGACGTTCTAGTTTTGCGGTAAATCGGTTATATTCGGATGGTGTTAATAGGAGAGGGAGGGGTGATGTGGTATAAGGTGTGTTTTGGGATATGATAATATTAAAAGGGATGGTAGCCGGTATTCTGGATGGATAAAAAAGTATAAAAGGGGTTATATAATGAGTTGTGGTGCATTTGAGAAAAACATATGACAAAAAAAGAACTATTAGAGAAAATTAATCAAGTTGACAAAAGCGAAGGAATAAAAATTTCGCCTCGTCAACTTCTTTACAGCTTTGGGTTTGAAAAAAGAACAAAGTATAATGTAATGAGAATGAAGCATTTTTTTCAACAAAATGATTTATTCACGTCACCCGATTTTTTAAGTGTTTATATGGACACTCAAGTTTCATTAAAGAAAAGACCAAAAACTTCAAAGAAGCAAGAAACTTCTGAAATTGAAAAAGAAATCAATGAATATGACCCAGTTTCAAGAGTAAGGCTCTTACCTTCTGCAAATAGAAAGCCTGTAAAGGTTCATATGGATTGTACTCTTCAAGAAGCAACCACATTAATGTTAATGCACGATTATTCGCAACTGCCTGTCATGAGTACCGATTATAAAGTTGATGGAATAATTACTTGGGAAACAATCGGAAATAATTTAATACACGGAGGAGACAAGACTTTAGTGCGTGATTTTATGAAAAAAGATGTGACCGAAATCACTCACGAAATGTCAATTTTTGATGCAGTTAAAATTATAATAAACAAAGAAGTTGTTCTAGTCAGAGACGAAAAAAACTGTATCTGTGGACTTGTAACATCAACTGACATTAGCGAGCAGTTTATAACTATTTCAGAACCTTTTTTGATTTTAGAACAAATTGAAAATCACATCCGAAAATTACTTAATGGAAAATTTTCAGAAGAAAAACTAAAAGAAATTAGTGTAGAAGACGAATCATCAAGAAAAGTAGAATCAATTTCGGATTTAACATTTGGAGAATACATAAGACTTATGGAAAATCCCGAAAATTGGGAGGTAATGAACTTAAATATTGACCGTTCGACATTCATCAAACGATTAGATGAAATAAGAAGAATTCGAAATGATGTTATGCATTTTCATCCTGATGGAATTTCTGAAACTGACCTCGAAATTTTAAGACAAACATCTTCTTTTTTTGAGAATTTGTCAAAATATATGAAATAAAAACGCACCGCAACAATGGCAATAAGTAATTGCTTGTTCTTGCCTACTTTTGAAAATCCTCGCGAATTTTCAGTTTGGTGTGTACTTACGAAGTTAAATACTAACCCACGCAACTACTCATAGCCGAGACCGTTGGCAAACATTAGAGATTACTAAAGAAATAAAAAATAAATGAAACCTGATTTATTAAGAAAACTAAACCAAAAAAATCCAAATAAAGTTAAAGAATTAAGATTGGAAAATGGAAAACTAAGAACACTTCCATTTGACCTTGAAAAATTTGAAAGGCTTAAGTTTTTGAATCTCTATAATAATCGACTTACAGAATTGCCAGATTTTTTTAAAAACTTTACAAAATTGGAAAGTTTAAACTTAAGTAATAACAAATTCATACTGTTCCCTGAAATTTTAAAAAATTGTGCGAATTTAAAATATTTGAATTTTAAAGGAAATAGAGTAACTGATTTAATTGGAATACAATCTCTATCTGATTCTATAGAAAAAATAGATTTATCTAATAATAACATTGGTAAAATGAGAATAGATTATTCAAATTTTAATAATCTATTGGATATAAATCTATCGGACAATAATATAGAGAAATTCCCTAAATCACTAATATTAGAACAAATAAAAATTATCAATCTATCGTCTAACAGTATTCATGACCTTCCTGAATCTATTAAAAACTTAAAATCACTTAAAACTTTAGACCTTAGTTATAATAATATCACTGAATTACCCGAAGAAATTGGTGAGTTAACTGAATTAAGGGAATTAAATTTAATAGGAAACAATATTGCGACACTTCCAAAATCATTCAAAAATTTAATAAAACTCAATAAGCTTTCAATTAATGGTAACCCAATTGGTCAGCCACCTATTGAGATTTCAAACCAAGGTTTAAAAGCTATATTGAATTATTACCTTCATTATGGAGCTTCGGTAAGATTAAATGAAGCTAAGTTATTAATAGTTGGTCATGGAGGTGTCGGGAAAACGTATTTAATAAATAAACTAATAAAAGGAGATTCTCCTGAAACAACGACAACTGAAGGTATAGATATTTTAAAATGGAATTTACCAATTGAGGATGTTGAACAAGGCTTAATCAAATTAAATGCATGGGATTTTGGAGGACAGGAAATTTATCACTCAACTCATCAATTTTTTCTAACCAAAAGGTCAATCTATTTATTTGTTTGGGAAGCTCGAAAAGATGAAGATTCAATTTCATTTGATTATTGGTTAAATATTATTCAAATATTAAGTAATTCCTCACCTGTTGTTGTTGTCCTGAACAAGATAGATGAAAGAACAAAAGAAATAGATGAGATTTCATTACGAGAAAAATTCCCTAATATTATTTCATTCATTAAAGTAAGTGCAAAATCTGGTGAAAATATTGAGTCTTTAACAAATACAATCAAACAAAATATAGTAAACCTTCCACATATTGGAGATAAACTACCAGAAGTCTGGAGTCAAGTAAGAAATGAACTTGAAAAATTAGATAATAATTATATTGATTATAATAAATATGTAGAAATCTGTAATAATCACGGTTTAAGTAAAACTGATTCTCAACACCTTAGTAGGTACTTTCATGATTTAGGTGTGTTTCTTCATTTTTACGACAATTTTATTCTTAAGCATATAGTCTTTTTGAAACCTGACTGGGTTACCAATTCTGTTTATAAGATTTTAGACTTGAAAGAAATAATTAATGGCCTAGGGAAGTTTAAACTGAATCTTGTTGAAAAGAAACTAACTACATTTAACTCAATTGAACAAACCTACATAATTGAGTTAATGAAAAAATTTGAGTTATGTTTTGAAATTAACAATAGTGAATATATCATTCCAGAATTATTGAAACCAAACTTGCATAGGGAAATTGAAATTCCATTTAATGAACCTTTAAGTATGTCTTATGTTTATGATTTTATGCCTGCCGGTATAATACCAAGATTAATTGTTAGGCTAAAAGACTCATTACTTGAAGATTTTTATTGGAAAAATGGAATTTACATAAAACACAATGATTCAATAGGGTTAATTACTGGTAA
The DNA here is from genome assembly GCF_043678055.1 of Spongiimicrobium salis. Classification (NCBI taxonomy): domain Bacteria; kingdom Pseudomonadati; phylum Bacteroidota; class Flavobacteriia; order Flavobacteriales; family Flavobacteriaceae; genus Spongiimicrobium; species Spongiimicrobium salis. Next base: position 477,500 of record NZ_JBHEQA010000003.1, on the reverse strand, counting down.
TAAATATACTAGAACTATTAAAATGACTGTTTCAGGTGATTCTAAAGCTGTTCTTTTAGGTATTCTTAAAAGAGAACTTGATATAATTAATTTAACTTTAAATAATCCATATCATTCGACAAAAATTCAATGTAATTGCGAAAATTGTTCAAAAACAGACACACCATTTATGTTTGAGTTTAGTTATCTTGAAAAAGCAAGAAAACATAAATTAAAAGATGTTAGGTGTCAAGACAGTTTGTTAAATGTAAATCTTCAAAACTTAATCGGTCCATATGACATAGAATATAAAGATTCAAATGTAGACCATAATTACAATAAAGAAAGTTTGATCTTACATTTAATAGAGATTTCTTCAAGAGTGTTAGAAAGGAAGTATAGCTATAGATTTGAAGATTTAGTTACTGATAACTTTACTGACCAACTAAGAGCAATAGGATATAGTGTTTCGGACCAAACAAGAAGTGGTCGTTCAAAAAAATATAGTGGCGAATTGGATATTATGATTAGAAATAGTAGAAACCAACCAATATCAATACTTGAGGCTATGAATTTGAGTTCTTTTTCATTACAAAACAAAACTGTTATAGAACATCTAAATAAATTGTTGGTTGATTATGACACTAATGGTTTGGATAGAAACTTTATGATGATTTATTCGAGGGCAGATAATTTTAATCAACTTTGGAATAGTTATCAAGAGTACATTGAAAACTTATCAACTCATGAATTATATAATCCAAAAGCAAAAATAATTTCTCATACTGTGAAAGAGATAAGTAATAACTCAAATGTAAAAATATTAGTTTCTCAACATGAAAGAAACAATTCATTAACGGAAGTATATCATTATGTCATAAATATAAAATAACGTTTGCCAACAAAGAACTGAGTTAAAAAACAAGCTTTTTTGGGCTAATCTTGAAACAAAATTCTCATCATAAGGTAATCCACTTTTAGCAATTGCAAAGGCTTGTTTTAATAGTTTGTTTGCTACTGCTATCAGTGCCAGCTTTTTACTCTTTCCTTTGGCTACAATCCGATCATATAGTTCTTTACATGCTTTGTTGTGTTTACAAGCCGAAAAAGCAAATAAAAACAATAAATTCCGAAGCTTTCTATTGCCTACTTTACTGATCCTACTGCGTCCTCTTATACTACTTCCAGACTCTCTAATGGTTGGGGTAATACCAACATAACTACACAATTGTTTAGCACTCTCAAACCTCGCTCACCGAAGTTTGCAACTTCGATGTCATAAAATGACTTTTCAGGAACATTATTAGTTGTATATTATCTTGCAAAGTCAATAAAGTACACGGATATCACTAAAGTTTTCGGAGATATAGCCTATGGAGGGAATACCTAGAAAGATCCTATGGATGGTCATTGTAATGCTGTTATATCCGGCACGGCAGTATTCGCAGGATAAGAGTGGCATAGTACTGCCCAAGGCGAATACTGTAGCAAACACCAAATGGTTTGCCAAAGAGAATCAAAAGGATATCGTCCTGTATCTCACAGAAAATCACGAGCTATTCATAAACAATACAAGAATGCATTTTTGGAATGCAATAGTGCCCTACATTATGGATCGGGATATGCATAACGGAGCCTTGTCCATGTTTTCCTCGCGAATGGTGTTTTACATGGACCATCGAGCACAATATGCTGTTGTGGATAGGATCAAGGAAGAGCTGTCCCGAACGCCTAAGAAATTTTTTGTATACGAACTAAAAGGAGATAGGGAGCCTGTATATATAGGCAGTAAAGTATATGGAACAATAAAAGATAGCTGGTCACCAGAAAGAATACAGGAACGAAATCAAAAAAAAATTCGTTTTTTCTGAAAAAGATTCGTTTGCCCGATGGGTTTGGAACTAGCGAGGAAACCTCAGAGATGGATCTGCACAATAATTTTAGCAAAGCTCTATATCAGGGGAATAAGGCGTATATACGGGAAGTATTGGATAAATATAGCCTAGCGCATATTACTCTCCTGCCAGAAAACAAGTTTGTGTACCGAGATAAGGCCTATGAAATTAAGGATATGAAGATGTTGGTTACCCTTCTCAATACCAACGATATTGTTCTTGTACGATTTGATACGAAGTTGGATTATGGCAGTTATATTAAATTTTTAGAAGCCCATAAAAACTTTGTGGGTTCCGAACATTACAATAGGGAAAAATCGGGAATAGTCATTGAGGTTTCCTATGGCCTGGAGAAGAAAATTAAAGAATGGGATCTACGCCTATTTTAGAACTACCTCTTAAGTATCGATTTTTAAACTCCGAACTCTCGACTGCGCTCGAGCTGACACAAATTAATCCCTCAAAACTTACAACTTTGTTACTATTAATGCATCATCAAACCACTTCGTTTCTATTGCATATTATAAACATGCTATTTGCACTACCCTTTAATTATTGATTTTTAAACTCTGAACTCTGAACTCTGAACTCTGAACTCCGAACTCCGAACTCAAAAACTCACCAACCATCAACAAGAAAGTTGTTTCCTACAAAGGACTTTACTATCTTTAGAACATTCCCCCTCAGTTTTAGAAAAAGAAGTGTAACGTATTCAGGGCTCTCGACCGAAGTTTATCTTGAGTGTGGTCGAAAAGCTGGGCTGACAAATATTAGCGATGCATACCCACGTCAACAAATCAAAAAATAAGCAACCCGCCCAAGATGCTGTTTCCCAAGCGCAAGAAAACGCGGGTTCCTTTCAATTTGAAGACCATCGTCCAGAAGCACTGCAAACAGTACAGCTGCAAGGCATGATGGAGCACAGTAGTGCGAGGGTATTCCAACCCATCCAAAAGAAAAAAAATACAACAGGCTTACCGGACCAATTGAAGTCAGGTATAGAAAATCTTTCGGGATATACCATGGATGATGTGAAAGTACATTACAATTCTTCCAAACCAGCACAATTGCAGGCCCATGCCTATGCCCAAGGCACGGATATCCATTTGGGGGCCGGACAAGAAAAGCATCTGCCCCATGAAGCATGGCATGTGGTACAACAGAAACAAGGCAGGGTAAAACCAACACTACAAATGAAGGGTAAAATAAATATCAACGATGATGCAAGCCTGGAAAAAGAAGCGGATGTGATGGGAGCTAAGGCGTTGCAGTTAAAAGAAATTGATAATAGCCTTAGATTGGTATCACCTTTATCATCAACCCCTATTATTCAGCGCATTATTAAATTCAAAGGGGAAACATGGGGGCCCGGAACCGAAGAGGCTTTCTTAAAGAAGCACGGGGAAAAGAAAACGGAAAAAATGGTAAAGCAAATTCTTTATGATGATATACCACATCCCGCACGAAATCTCACAGAAGCTTTAAAGGATCCCCGGGATTTTTTCATAACAGAAGAAGATGGAAGGTATACGGTGACGGCATCTGCCTTGGTAGAGGAAATAAAGGGCGGAAAAATTCGTGAAGCAGGGGAAAAGCCTCAGGTGATGTTTAGGCCTGAGAAGGATACGGAAAATATGAAAATAAGTGGCTTGTTGGATTGCATCGGGATATATGTGAATAGAATCGATGAAGATGCATATACACAAGCGGTATCAGGAGCACATTTTTTGACGCCTGTTTGCATTGAAAAAGATGGTAAGATAAATGCAAAAGGAAAGGGGCTCGTAGAAGAATTGGTTGATCTAGTGGCTGGGCAAGGGCAACTCTTTGCGATATTGGTACGTTCTGATGAAAGTGGGGAAATTGAGAAAAGAGCAAAAAATGCCATGAAGGAGATTAAGACCGTACTTAAGACAAAAGGAGTAAGCCAGGTAATACCCTACGAAGGATATTCTGAAGTGATTTATCGATTGGATTCCAAAGGAAAGGCTACTTGGGGATGAATTTGAGAGACAAAATTTTAAATACCATAATACCTCAAAATTATGGATTTAAGATAGGATGGAATAAAACCTGAAAATAAAAAAATAAAGAAATGAACGTCATATATGCCAAAAAGAGGTCAATGGGTACTGCAGGCCAAAAGCAACAGTGGGATAGGGCGCATTTTCAATTTATGGACAATCGTCCAGAAGCATTGCAAACAGTACAGCTACAGGGCATTATGGAGGAGAGTAACGCCAAGACATTCCAACCTATCCAAAAGAAAAAGAATAGCACTGGCCTGCCCGATGCCTTGAAATCGGGTATTGAAAATCTTTCGGGATATACCATGGATGATGTGAAGGTTCACTACAATTCTTCCAAACCTGCACAATTGCAGGCCCATGCCTATGCTCAAGGTACGGATATCCATTTGGGTGCCGGACAAGAAAAGCATCTGCCCCACGAAGCTTGGCATGTGGTACAGCAGAAACAAGGACGGGTACGCCCCACCAGGCAGTTAAAAGGAAAAATACAGATTAACGATGATGCCGGTTTGGAAAAGGAGGCAGATGTGATGGGCGCGAAGGCCTGGCAAAAAGGGGAAAGTAATAGCGCGTTACCGCTAAAAGGTGGCATAAAGCTTGGCGGAGGGGGATATCGGATTGCACAACGCATGCCCAAAGACTTTGATTTATTAACTGCCAAACAAATAGGAAGACAAATTGTGGTCATGCTAAAAGAAGCTTCCAAATGGAATACTATTGAAGGTGTGATAAACCAATGGGATAAAACCACAGGAATTCTTAAGATCGGGGATAAAGAATTTTCAAAAGATGAGGTGAACAGTACCAATTTTAAGATAGTTACAATGCCTCACAAGCATACGGATGGAGAAACAGACTGGGATATTGATGCTGCCCGACCTGCCGATCCCTGGAGCGAGCTAGACCCTGATCATAAATCAGCATTGGCTCCCACGGATTTTGAGGAGAAAAAAGAATTGCTGCAATTGATTAAGGAAGTGGTAGCATTGGTAGAAACCCTTCCTACGGAACTACAAGCGCTGATGCCTCATGATACCCATTATAATATGACGCCGGAAGGGCAATTGGAGTATTGTGTAGAAATCTGCAAAGGGAAAGATATCGGTGTTTTGGCCAAGAGTCTGTATACTACCTATTTCTATAAACCCATCAATAATTTTTTACGTAAAAAACTACCTGCTGGTATAGATAAGAAAGTGATGGCCTTAATTGAAAGCACCGTGAAAGCACTCCATGATTCCTTGGCAAAGCATGGGGTTTTACAGGATATTGATAATCAAAGGGTAGAATTACAGGCCGAATGGATGGGGGACTTGAAAAAAGACGGCGTTCTGGATTTTCCAGCCTTTACCAGCATGCATGCCACGGGATACGGCATTGAAAGCATGAAAAGTGATATTGGAGACGATTTATTTGGAGAGGTGACCAAGTTGGCGGTATTGAATTTTAAAGGGAAGGGCAAGACACTTGTACCGGTCGAAAAATATTTTACAGGAGAAAAAGAAATCGTGGTGGCACCGGGTATGAGAGCCAAGATAATTGATGTTAAAGATATACAGGTAGATATTCCAAAAAAGGGAAAAATACCAGGAAAAGAATATACCTTGGAAATTTTGGAAGCTTAAAAAACACAGATAGATGAGAAAACGAAGGATAAAGGAAAACGTGCAGACCACTTCTGATATTCTAAGTCAAGCAACACAGAGAAGTACAGCCGATTTTCAATTTAAAGATAAGCGGGCGGAAGCTATACAAACGGTCCAGTTACAGGAAATGATACAGGACAATAGCAAGAAGGCATTCCGACATATCCAAAGGAAAAAGAATACCACAGGATTACCCGATCAGTTGAAGTCAGGTATTGAACAGCTCTCTGGCTATGCCATGGACAATGTGAAGGTACACTACAATTCTTCCAAACCGGCACAATTGCAAGCCCATGCCTATGCTCAAGGTGCGGATATTCATTTAGGCCCGGGACAGGAACAACATTTGCCTCATGAAGCTTGGCACGTGGTACAACAGAAACAAGGACGAGTACAACCAAGGATACAGCTCAAAGGAAGGCTAAACATCAATGATGACATGAACCTGGAAAAAGAAGCAGATGTAATGGGCACGAAGGCCATGCAGCTGCCTTTTGCTTCCATGCAAAAGCCTCTGGAGAAACAAAGGGAAAGCGATCAGGACGTACATCAATTATCGGTATGGAGCTGGATAAAGAAATCAGGAGTGAGTCTCTTTAATACGGTAGTAGGCGCTGCTTTTCGTGTGCCCAAAAGAATACTCAATTTGGCAAAACACATTACCATAGATTTGATACGGGCCATATACTTGGCATGTAACCCCACGAATGCCCATGGAGGTGCTGGACTCATGCAAGAACAGTCGCCCATGAAACATTGGGGATTGGGGTTGCTGACCAAAATTGGTGACGTCCTGAATTTAAGGGAACTCATGGGGTTCTTGGCGACCCTTCTGGGGACGCCGCTCAGCAAAGTTCGTGGTCTTACGACGGAGGAGAAAACGCTTGCACGGGAGATATTTGGTGACAGCATGAACCTTTCCGATGTATCCATTTTTGAAAAATCGGCCATTGCTGCACCTGCAGCTGGTCCGGGAGGGGCCTTTACGGTCGCACATACCATCCACGGTGATCATGCTTTTTCAGATGCGGCAGATCAGGCAAATCACGAAAAGAGACAAGCTGTTTTGATGCATGAATTAATGCATATTGCGCAAGAAAAGAAACAGGGCATTCTATCTTGGATAGAGTTGCAATGGGGGCGAAATCGGACAAATGCAAACCCGACACCAGCAGGGCAGGGACAAACAATTAATTCCGAGTACAATTATGGTATTATTGTGAATGCCAGTTTATTCAGGGATTACAGTAGGGAACAACAAGGGGCCATTGTTCAAGATTATGCCTTGTATTTAAAAAGGACCCCAGTGGCGACACGAAACGCAGCTGATATGATCCATGGGGAATATGGAAGCGGACAATACCAAGACTATCAAACGATGTTACAGGGATTGCGCCGTGGACATTGGTTGTCTCCAGTACAACATCCTGAGTGGAAAAGAACCATCGGGTAAGAAAAAAAATAAACATGCAGTATCCTGTAGGATAGGGAAGTTATTGGAAGAGATGCCTTTATCAAAAAATACCTACCTTTAAAAAACTTGTTTTGTAACCACCAAAAAAACCAATACAATGCATCCTATTCTAAGAAGTACAATTGCCGTAGTAGCCGGATGGCTGGGCGGGAGTATCGTAAATTTGGGGCTGGTCAAATTAGGACATACCCTCTTGCCTATTGAAGGGGTAGACCCTAATGATATGGACGCTTTGGCTGCTGTGATGCCCAATCTCGAAGCCCAATATTTTATTTTTCCTTTTCTGGCCCATGCCTTGGGAACCTTGGTGGGAGCTGCTATTGCCGCAAGAATCGCTGCAAACCATAAAATGCGACATGCTCTGATTATTGGGATGCTATTCCTCGCAGGGGGAATTTGGGTGAATTATATCCTGCCGGGCCCCACATGGTTCGCTGTGGCCGACATTTTACTGGCCTATATCCCTATGGCCTTGATCGGAGGGAAAATAGGGCGCGGTTTTTCTAGCTAAGCATGGATACATTTGTGTTACGCCATCCTCTTTATTGGTTTAAGGTGAATCTCGACTGCGCTCGATTTGACATGGTATGAAGACTGAATTGAATTGTTAAATGAGAATTAACAGGGCATATTTATCTCAGTATATGGAATGGGTAATGCACACTTCGTCTAAGCGGAAAGCTAAAAAGAGATAAAACTAAACTGTATGATGTTCCAAATTGTTTATTCGAGTCTTTC
>NZ_JBHEQA010000003.1:163207-469640 GCF_043678055.1 Spongiimicrobium salis | reverse complement strand
TCGACTGCGCTCGATTTGACATGGTATGAAGACTGAGTTGAATTGTTGGATGAGAACTAACAGGGCATATTTATCTCAGTATATGGAATGGATAATGCACACTTCGTCTAAGCGAAAATTTCAAAGAGATAAAATTAAACTGTATGATGTTCCAAATTATTTACTCGAACCTTTCGACTGCGCTCGATTTGACATGGTATGAAGACTGAGTTGAATTGTTGGATGAGAACTAACAGGGCATATTTATCTCAATATATGGAATTGGTAATGCACGCTTCGTCTAAACGAAAATTTCAAAGAGATAAAATTAAACTGTATGATGTTCCAAATTGTTTATTCGAGTCTTTCGACTGCGCTTGATTTGACATAAATAAGTTAATTGAGCGGAATCCTAAAAACAGTAATGAAGGCAGGATATTTAGCTTAATTATAGGGTATGGGTAATGTGTGATTTACCTAAAGTGAGGATTTCAGGGAAATAAAATTGTGTCATATTTCAAATTGTCAGCTCGAGCGCAGTCGAGAGCTATTTGTTAGAAAATATTCTGTATATTGTGATTTCAAAAATCAATGTACCCATACTTAGTGAAATCGTATTATGTTTATCTATTGAAATGTTCAGATGGTCTAATCTATACGGGCTTCACAAATAATATAGTCCGAAGATTGAAAGAGCATGAGGCCGGGGGGCATAAAAATAGTTTTACATATACAAGAAGACCCGTTTCTTTAATTTTTTGTCAGGAATTTAATGACGTTCATCAAGCGATTGTATTTGAGAAAAAAATAAAAAAATGGGGCGCTAAAAAAAAGCTGACATTAGCCAGAGGTGATTTCGATATGCTTCGGATTTTAAGTGAATGTAGAAATGCCAGTCATTCTGATTTTAAACCAACATTTGATTCTGATTAGGCCCTATCTTTGCCTAAATCTGGGTTGTACTTGATTTAGTTCTCGACCTCGTCAACCAATAGGGGAGTATGCTTGAACAGATTTAGCGAGTTTATTTTAGGAAAAAGCTATTCATATGTTTTACTTGATGAAATACGGTAAAATATACTACATTGGTACTACAAAACAACAGTATAAACCAATGCCTACCGATATTCAATTGAAGCCCTTAACATTGGAAGATAAAGAAATGCTAAGCCGCCTTGCCAATAATAAAAAGATTTGGAATTGTCTTAGGGATGTTCTTCCCCATCCCTATAAACGTTCTGATGCGGAAACCTTTATTTTATTTACCCAAACCAAAGAGCCCTTGGAAATTTTTGGGATTTTATGGGAAGGAACTCTTTGTGGGGTAATCGAACTAAGTCCTCAGGAAGATGTCTACCGAAAAACAGGAGAAATCGGCTATTGGATTGGAGAACCCTATTGGGGTAAAGGAATAGGAACAGCGGCGGTAGCTTTAATGACCCATTACGGGTTTGAAACCTTGGCTTTGGAGCGTATTCACGCCGGGGTGTTCGATTTCAATACGGCTTCCATGCGGGTTCTTGAGAAGAACGACTATGTCAAAGAGGGGGTCTTTAGAAAGGCTATCCTAAAAAATGGAGTCATCTGCGATGAACATCGCTATGCGAAATTGAAAGAAGAATAAAATGAAACAAAGAGTTGCATTGTTCCTTTCGTTGGTATTTTTAGTACTTGCTGTCATCCATTTCTATTGGGCCTTAGGAGGGGAGTGGGGTTTATCCCATGCTTTGCCGACCAATGAAAAAGGCGCACAAACTCTTTCTCCTACTTTATGGGATAGCCTGATTATAGGAATGGGCCTGTTTCTATTTAGCTTGTTTTATGTACAGCGTTCCGGCTACGTGAAATGGCAATGGCCCAAGTGGCTCCTACGTTTCGGACAATGGTTGATTCCCTCTATTTTTATGCTACGGGCCATAGGGGATTTTCATTTTTTTGGATTCTTTAAAGTGTTGAAATCTACGCAATTTGCTGTGATGGATACCTGGTTGTATTCCCCTTTGTGCTTATGGATCGGTGTAATGGGTTTTGGTTTGATTTTTTGGCGAAAGGAGATGCTTTCATGATGGGTATATTTTAGATTTGTATGTGTTAAAGGAAGTTAGGGGCCGTTCGAGTGATTTTCGAGTGGAATGCAATGGAAGGAGAAAATCGTATCGAGAACTTTTTTGAAGAACCACCCATTGGTGTATTGCTTCTCGATAGTTCTGCTGAGCTTGCCGAAGTACATTTTTGCACCGCTGCGCTAGGCAAAACACTCGAAGTGACCGTGTTTCGGAAAGTAAAGTGTATTTGCCAACAGGATAGGGAGTGATCCATTTATGTATTGCTTCTCGATAGTTCTGCTGAGCTTGCCGAAGTACATTTTTGCAAAGCTGCGCTAGGCAAAAACACTCGAAGTGACATTACTATAGGTGGATAAAATGAGGTATACCCATCAAGGAGGTGTTGAGCACCAGTATCGTTCTAATGATGATACATCAAAAAAATAAGTTTGGAGTAAAAAAGTAGGAAAAAGATGATTTTTAATTTTGTAAATACGTATATTTAAGAAGTTCCCGAAAGTATCAGAATCAACCGCCAACTTAAATGCAGAATTATGAACGGATATGTAGCATCTAGGAGAGAACAGAAGGAACCACATACTACTCCAAAGAAAAATTCTGGTATCGCAAAGTTTCAATTCCAAGACCACCGACCTGCCAGCGCAGTGCAACAACAGCAAATGGAAATGATGCATGAAGCTAGTTTGGACAAATCACCTCCCTTACAACGCAAAGCAAACCATACAGGACTTCCCGATAATTTAAAATCGGGTATTGAAAACTTATCGGGTTATGCCATGGATGATGTAAAGGTGCATTACAATTCTTCCAAACCTGAGCAATTGAACGCCCATGCCTATGCGCAGGGCACGGATATTCATTTGGGGGCCGGACAAGAAAAGCATTTGCCCCACGAGGCCTGGCATGTGGTACAACAAAAACAAGGTAGGGTTAAACCAACTAGGCAGTTAAAAGGAAAGGTGCAGATCAATGATGATGCTGGTTTGGAAAAAGAAGCAGATGTGATGGGGGCAAAAGCAATGCAATCGTACCACCATCCTTCTTCTGATGCGATTGGAAAAAACGAAGCAAGTCTATCTAAAAATGATTCGAAATCCAATGCCATTGCCCAAATGTGGTGGGGTTACCAGGCAACATACGAATCAGACTTCTATTATGTCAAGGCTATGTTTAGGCAAAGAGTAGCGGATAAAACTGCTACTACAGGATCTCACAATTATGCTTATAACTTAAATAATGATGAAATTGCAAAAAGCGGAACCAGCGGTCATGCTGAAATACTTCTGTTGAGTTCTAGTTCAGCCAAAAAAGGGGATGAGGTCACAATAATATCAGAGTATAAACCTTGTAAATTCTGTCAAGAACAAATTGAAAAAATCGAAGAATCCAGGGGAATAAAAGTAAAAGTGATATGGTTATTGGGGTATGAAGAAAAAGGAGATGGAGATAAGGATGCTACACGGAGCTTCTATAGAAAGAAAAAGTGGCTACTTGGTGGAGGAGAATATGTGTATACTGTAAATACTGGTTTTGAAGCTTAACTTTTTTAAGAAGAAGAAAAATGCTAAAAGTAGTGTTTCCAAAAAACCTATTTTTATATAAACAGAGTATCATAATTTTATCTTTTAGGAGGTTTAAGAGGGCAAATACACCACCCCACTAGAGGAATCCCGCTTGGCCCCGGTGACCGAACTTAAAACATTGATTTCTCTTTCTATACGCAGTACGCCCATTAGGGCAAAGACCAAAGCTTCCTTGAATTCAATGAGCTCTGAGGAGGGTACTACAACTTGGATGGTATCTCCTAACTTTTCCTGTAGAGTGGCTATAAAAAAATGATTCAAGGCCCCACCACCAGTTACCCATAAACGGTTTTCTTTTCTGGTTTTATACCGCTGTAGTTGTTGGGCAATTTGCTCGCAGTTGTGATGGATACAGGTATGTAACAGATCTTCCACCGAAGCTTCGGTAGCATCGACCAAGGGAACTACTTCCTCCAAAAACCATTCATAACCTGTAGATTTTGGAAAAGGGAGTTGGTAATATTCCAAGGCATTCAAGGCTCTTAACAAGGAGGGGAGGAGCTTTCCTTTTTTTGCCATTTCGCCTCCCGCATCATAGGTCAAACCAATTTTTTGCGTGATATGATTAAGGACCATATTGGCCAGACCAATATCAAATGCCACCCGTTTTCCGTATTGATCAAAAGAGACATTGCTGATGCCCCCTAGATTCAGACAAAAATCATATTCTCCAAAAAGTAAAGTGTCACCAATAGGCACCAATGGAGCACCTTGTCCGCCTAAAGCCACATCATTGCTTCTAAAATCACAAACCACGGTATGGCCACTGGCATTGGCCAAATGCTGCCCAGATCCAATTTGGTAGGTAAGGCCATTTTCGGGTTGATGATGCGTGGTATGTCCATGGCTGGCTATAAAATCTACGGTCAAACGTTGATTTTCGATAAATGCTTTAGTCTTTTCCCCTAACCAGCTGCCATAGGTATTGTGCATTTGCAAAAGCGTATCGGCAGGGAGGTGAATGGTATCTTTTAATTGTGCGCGCATTTCCGCGCTATAGTCTATACTTTGATGTTGTAAGATTTCAAATTCCCATTGCCCTGCACTCTGCCAGATATGACAATACACCATGTCCAGACCATCCAAGGAAGTGCCCGACATTAAACCGATGACGCGATATTTTTTCATATTCATTTTGATTTTAGGGTGACCGGAACACGTCCTTTGGCACTGAAGATGCCTTTGAGATGTGCATCTGCTTGTATTTTAAAAGTTTCGAAATCTTGATACCCAATAACAATCCCCATAGCAGTACTACTATCAAAAAGTTGCAATACATAAGGGTTTCCAAGAAGGTATAACAGCACTTTTTTGGTATCCAAAAGTTCTTGTACAAAGCGAATTTGCTCATCGGATAATCCAAAATTATCCAGCGGTTTCACTTGGGGCGGAGTAAGTCGTACCAGAATTTGATCATGCTTTTTTACTTGGGATTGAAGCGATATAAGTTCCTCAGCTTCCCTATGTGCTTTCCCTAAGTTTATGGCCTCATAAGGAGCCTGTAGAAATGTTTTGATGTCGCTTTCCTTTCCTTTAAAAAGGCTAATGCTTTCCTGCGCCAGGCTTGTATTTAGCTTTTTAGGATTTCGTAAGGTTGTTTTGGAAGCTGTAGTACTGATCGGAATACTTTTCTCTTTCAGCGCCCAGACACGGGAGAAACGTGCTTCAATTTCATCTGCAGTGGCCTTTTGTACAATATGTGCAATGCCTTCCACAGGGTTTTCCGCAAAACATAGGATATCGTTCCCGGCCTGAAAGGCAATCCATTCCAAAAGTCCTTTTTGCTCGTACAATTTGGATACACTGTGCATATTCAACGCATCGGAAATAACAACGCCCTTAAAATTCAGTGTCTTTCGCAAGACGCCTTGGATAATATCTTCGGATAAGGTTGCGGAGACCGATTTTCCTTTGCTCAAGGCAGGTACTACCAAATGACCCACCATAACGGCATCGACTCCTTTATTTATCAGTTTTTGAAAGGGATAGAGTTCGTTGTCCCACAACTCGGCTTCGCTTTTATCGATTACGGGAAGGCCCAAATGAGAATCCGTAGCCGTATCCCCATGTCCCGGAAAATGTTTGATACAACTTAGGATGCCTTCACTGGTTGCACCTTCTATAAAAGCTGCCGCCTTGTGAACCACTTGATGCTTATCTTCACCAAAAGAACGGTAGCCAATGACCGGGTTTAAGGGATTGTTGTTGATGTCCACTACCGGGGCCAGATTCCAATGGATGCCCGCTTGTTTACAATCATGGGCGATGTTTTTACCTACCTCATAAATTAGTGCTGTATTTTCCTGAATGGCACCTAAAGTAATGGCATACGGATATTGCGGAGTATTCTCGACCCGCATCGCCAAGCCCCATTCTGCATCAATACTGATCAATAAGGGATATTTGGCCGCTTTTTGATAGCGTTGGATCAATCGGGTCAGGGTATCAAAGCTATGTTCATTGTATACAATTTTCTTTTTCCCTTCAAAATTGGTCGCAGCACTGGCACGACTGTGAAAAAAACAGAGTCCGCCAATGGCATAATCTTGTAGGAGGCGTTCCAAGGCTTGGATTTCTTCTTCCGTATCGTTGATAAAAGCTGCGGGCATAAACAATTGTCCCACCTTTTCGGCAAGGCTCATGGTATTTTTTATGGTGGCGTACGCAGCTATTTTAGTCATCTGAAGCTGTTGTTTTTTTACCAAAATCGGCAGGATATTGGATAAACTTTAAAAGAAAAATAGCAGGTAGTCCCGCAAGAACCACCCAAATGAAGAAACCTTCATAGCCCAACCATTGCTGAACATAGCCGCTGATCATTCCCGGAATCATCATTCCTGCAGCCATAAAACCAGTAGCAATGGCATAGTGCGATGTTTTGTATTTTCCTCCGGCGATATAGATCAGAAACATTAAAAAACCGGCAAAGCCAAATCCGTAACCAAACTTTTCAAAAACCACTGTGGCCACCACTGCTACAATGCCTGTAGTTTTGGTCATGGCCAGAACAGCATATAGGGCATTGGGAATATTTAGGGATAGTATCATGGGAAACATCCATTTTTTTAGGCCATCCCTAGAAATGAGGATGCCTCCTAAAATTCCTCCAATAGTCAACATAATAACGCCAACGGTTCCAAAGATAGTACCTAAGGCCTCCGTAGAATAGCCAAGCCCTCCCTCGGAGGGATCATCCAATAAAAAGGGGGCGGCCATCTTCACCAATTGGGATTCTCCTAGTCTAAAGGTTAGGATAAAAAGAATAGCGATTCCAATTTGCGGTTTCCGAATAAAGGAAAGCATCAAATCTTTAATGCCCGTGCTTTTTTCTTTTTCCACGATTTGCGAAGCTTCGAATTTTGGTGTGCTAAAAAAGTTACCAATGGTCAAGAGCAACATAAGCACCGCAGTACATACCATGGTCATGGACCAGGCTTTGGTATTGTCTCCGTAGTAATTCTCCAAAAAACCAGCAAGTATAACAATCAATCCTTCACCGGTAACCATGGCCAAGCGATAAAAAGTACTGCGTAAGCCCACAAAAAAGGACTGTTTCTTTTCGGTGAGCCCCAGCATATAATAGCCGTCTGATGCAATATCATTGGTAGCCGAAGCAAAGGCAATCATCCAAAAACAGGCAAGGGTGCTGATAAAAAAAGCGTTGGTAGGCAAAGACAATCCAATACCCAAGAGCGCAGCTGATATCAAGAGTTGCATCCATAAAAACCATTTACGCTTTGTACCGATCAAATCGACTAAGGGGCTCCAAAAGAACTTAATGACCCAGGGCAAATACAACCAACTGGTGTATAGTCCAATATCTGCATTACTGAAACCGAGTTGTTTGTACATAATGACTGAAACCGTCATTACAACAACATAAGGAAGACCTTGTGTAAAATAGAGGATAGGAACCCATGCCCAAGCCCACTTATCTTTTTGAATCATAGTGATGAATATGGTTTAAAAATAAGATAAATGCATCACTTTATGGTTTTAGCGATCAAATTAAAATGGATGTGGAGATTTTTTTTGACCGCATTGACAACCTCCTTTAAAATTGATAGCGGACAAAACCTTCCATAGCTTCATATTCTGCCATACCCAAAGCATTGTATTTTCGGGCAGTCTCCGTATTTCGTTGTTCGGCGCGCTGCCAAAATTCGCGCTCGTCATTTCCTGGGAACATGGCGCTGTCTTTTTGGGATTGGTGCTTAAAAATGGCATTTTTCTTTCGGGCCATATCCTTGGGACCAATGGGAACTGTCATTTCCATATCGGCAATATCCCATTCTTGCCAGGCCCCACGGTACAACCATACATAGCAATCCTGAATCCAATCGACCTTGTCTTCTACCAATTTTTCAATGGTCTTAAAAATGATGTCCAAGCATACCCGATGTGTTCCATGGGGATCCGAAAGATCACCTGCAGCAAAAATTTGATGCGGTTTTATGCGGTTGAGAAGATCATAGGTGATTTTAATATCCGCATCGGAATACGGTTTTTTCTTCACCGTTCCCGTTTCGTAAAAAGGAAGATTTAGAAAGTGTGCGTTTTCTTCCAAAACCCCGCAATAGCGACACGCAGAAAGCGCTTCCCCTTTTCGGATAAGGCCCTTGAATTTCTGGATTTGAGGGCTATCGATCTGGCCCGGTTTTTTCTGGTTTAAGAATTCCCGTATCCGTTTAAATTCCTCTTGTAGCGCAGTATTATCTTCTTGAATATCCGTTGCAAAATCCATAAAACGGATGACTTCATCATCAAATACGGCAATATTTCCTGAAGTTTGATAGGCAACATGGACTTCATGTCCTTGATCTACCAATCGCAATAAGGTACCTCCCATAGAAATGACGTCGTCATCGGGATGCGGACTGAATATTAGGGAACGTTTTTGGAAAGGATGTTCACGTTCGGGCCGATGGCTGTCATCTGCATTGGGTTTTCCTCCAGGCCACCCCGTAATCGTGCGTTGTAAATTATTGAATACTTTAAGATTAATATGTTCCGCACTCCCAACTTCGGCAACAAGGCTTCCCATACCGTACTCATTATAATCCTCATTCGTCAATTTTAAAATGGCTTTGTCCAGTCGCTCCGAGAGCCAAATGGTTGCTTTTTTGATGAGGTTCTCGTCCCAATCACATTCGGAAACCAACCAAGGGGTATGGACTCGAGTGAGGGAAGAAGCAGCGGCACGATCCAAGATAAAACTACAATTTTGATGTTTTTGGAGGAATGTGGCCGGAACAGATTCACGGATTTCACCTTCCACGGCTTGCTTTACGATATTGGATTTGCCCTCTCCCCAAGCCATTAGAATGGTTCTTCTGGCGGCCATAATCGTACCTACTCCCATTGTAATGGCCTTAGTGGGTACATTTTCATGTCCAAAAAAATCGCTTGCAGCATCCAGTCGGGTTACACGATCTAGGCGTACCAAACGGGTCTTACTACCAATGGAAGATCCAGGTTCGTTAAAGCCGATGTGCCCCGTTCTTCCAATACCCAACACTTGAATGTCTATTCCTCCAGAGGCAATTATTTCTTGCTCGTAATTATCGCAATATGCTTTTACATCCTCTTTGGCTATAGTGCCATCTGGAATATGAATGTTCTCTTTTGGAATATCCAGGTGATCAAAGAGATGTTCATTCATAAACCGCACATAACTATGTATGGAATCTGGCTTCATGGGGAAATACTCATCCAAATTGAACGTGATGACATTGGTAAAGCTGACCCCATCTTCTTGATGGGCTTTGACCAAGTAATCGTACATTTTTGTGGGTGTAGAGCCGGTAGCAAGGCCTAGAACTGCCTTCTTACCTTGTTGCTGTCGTTGTTTGACCAAAGCAATAATCTCTTGGGCTACGTAGCGGGAGGCGTTCTCTGAATTTTCATAAATATCCGTGATAATCTTTTCATGAGTTCGAGAGGTTTCATCGGTCGGAAGTTGCGCTATTGCGGACTGGGCAAGCTGAGTTTTCATAAATGCTGTTTTTTGCTGTTAACAGAAAATTTAATGCAAAAGTAGCAAAAAACAGCATACATTGCAGTTTTTTGCTATTTATTTTGCAGTTTTTTGCTGTAATTTAATGTTTAGTTAACAAAAAAAGCAAAAAATAGCGTTTTAAATTATTTAGTACCTTAGCATATTTTAAAGAAAAAAGATAATATAGTGTTAAAAGAAGAACGTCATCAGTCCATTTTAAATGAGGTAGAACTTCATAATAGGGTACTACTGACCGATATAGCGGAAAGTCTTAATGTTTCTATAGATACCATACGAAGAGACGTTAAAGAATTGGATGCGGAAAATAAATTGCGGAAGGTGCATGGGGGGGCAATTTCCCTAGGGTTTACCAATTATAAGTTAAAGCATAGTAATATCTACGCTTTGGATGAAAAGTTGAAAATCGCCAATAAAGCCGTACAATTGATTAAAAATGGGCATGTTTTATTGATCGATGGAGGAACCACTTGCTTGGAATTGGCAAGGGCGATTCCCATAAAACTACATCTCACTTGTTTTACCTTAAGTTTGCCAGTGGCTCTGGAATTGCTTACAAAACCTAATATCAAAGTCATTTTTGTGGGCGGGGAACTTTCCAAAGATGCCCAGATCAGTATTGGAGCTGGAGCAGTGCATCAACTTGCAGAAATTCAGGTGGACTATAGTTTTATTGGTACGGGCTATGTAGATCCCGATGATGGATTAACAGAATTTGACCTTGAAATTGTTCAAGTGAAAAAAGCAGTGATCGGAGCTTCCAAAAAAGCCATACTTTTGTCCATATCAGAAAAACTGAATTCAAGACATCGCTACAAAACCTGTGCGATCAACGCCATAGATACTATGATAACCGAATTGGATCCTACAGCAAAAGAATTGGCTCCTTTTCGAAAAAAAGAACTTCATCTTTTATAATACTTATGCCAGATTATACAAAAATTACAGAAACCGACTCCTTATATGACCATTTGGAGCAGATGGATACCGCTACTATTTTATCACATATGAATGCGGAAGATAAAAAGGTTGCAGATGCTGTGGCTGAAGTTATTCCCCAGATTACTTTAGTGGTAGATGCTTTGGAAACCCGTTTTCACAAGGGAGGGCGTCTTTTTTATATAGGAGCCGGAACTAGTGGCCGATTAGGGATTCTGGATGCTTCGGAAATTCCCCCCACTTTTGGGATGCCCCACGAACGTGTTGTTGGACTTATTGCCGGAGGAGATTCTGCTATTCGAAAAGCCGTGGAATTTGCAGAGGACAACCCTGATCAAGCCTGGAAAGATATGGAAGCAGAGGGTATAGGAGCACAGGATACCGTCATAGGTATTGCCGCTTCTGGGACTACACCTTACGTTATTGGTGGGGTGGAAGAAGCCAGAAAAAGAGGCTTGCTCACAGCCTGTATTACGAATAACCCCAATGCCCCCTTAACAAAAGCTGTGGAAATCCCCATAGCCATCAATGTTGGTCCTGAGTTTGTTACAGGAAGTACACGAATGAAAAGTGGAACTTCCCAAAAATTGGCCCTAAATATGATTTCTACGGCCTTGATGATACGCATTGGCCGGGTAAAGGGAAATAAAATGGTCAATATGCAATTGAGCAATACGAAATTGGTAGATCGCGGTACACGCTATTTGATCGAAGCACTGGATTTGCCCTATGCGGAAGCGGAGCAATTATTGAAAAAGCATGGTTCGGTAAAAAAGGCCTTGGAATTCTGGAAAAATAAAATCTAAACCCACAACTATTCCGAAATCTGGGCAACCTCGGCTTCCGTAATCATAGTCTGATCCGAATTTCCCCAGGAATTCAATATGAAATTCAAAACATCGGCAATTTCAGTATCCGACAATTTTACCGGTTTCATCGCTTTTTTGTACACATTCCCGTTTACCGTTAGCGGCTCTGTAAATCCGTATTTTACACCTTTAATACTAGCCTCTCTATTGTTTAATAGGAAGTCTGACCCTGCCAAAGGAGGGAAGTTTTTGCCTTTTCCAATCCCTTTTTTATGATGGCAAACCGCACATTTCTTCTTGTATAAGCCGGTTCCCCGCTCTATACTCTTTTGAAATGCTTTGTCTTGGGGAAGTGTGAAAATAGCCATTATGGATACAAGGGCAAAGTAGAATAAAATGAAGATCTTCATAGGTTTTGTTTTAACACCACTATAGCTGCGATACCCCTAAATGGTCTCAAAACAAATAGAAAACTTACTTTTTGGGGATTAATTTATAGACGCCTTTGCCTTCAATACCTACATAAATATAGCCGTCTGGTCCTTGACGAACCACACGAACACGACCTAACCCTTCCATTAATTTTTCGCGATATACCACTTTTTCACCCTCAAGTTCCAAGCGCTCCAAATACTGAAAGGAAAGCGAACCCACCAACAGATTCTGGTTCCAATCGGGATATTTATCAGAGCTAACAAAGGCCATTCCACTGGGGGCTATTGACGGTGTCCAATAATGAATAGGTTGTACCATTCCTGGCATTTCCGTTTTATCGGTAATTGTAGTGCCACTATAATTTACACCATAGGTCACCAGGGGCCAACCGTAGTTTTTTCCTTTTTGGATGATATTGATTTCATCCCCACCTCTAGGCCCATGTTCATGGTCCCAAATGGCACCGGTACGTGGATGTTTTACCAAACCTTGGGGATTTCTGTGCCCATAACTATAAATGGCTTTTTTTGCATTTTTTTGATTTACAAAAGGATTGTCTTTAGGAATGGAGCCGTCATCGTGGAGTCGGTATATTTTCCCGCCGTCCTTGGTGATATCCTGAGGATTGACATCGCGCTGTCCCCGTTCTCCAATGGAGAAAAAGAGATAGCCATCATCATCAAATACCAAACGGGATCCAAAATGTTGACCTCGACTGGTATTTGGGCTTGCTTTGTATAAAATTTCATGGTCCATAAGACTGCCGTCCTTTAGGCGAGCTCTCATAATAGCCGTATGACCACCTTTTCCAGGACCCTCGGAAGATGCATAGGAGATATAAATCCATCCATTTTCGGAATAATTCGGATGCAATTCTATATCCATTAACCCTCCTTGACCTCTTAAATATATGTTGGGAACATTGGCAATTTCTGTCTTTTGTCCATCTTTAAAATGGAATATATCTCCTACTTTATCCGTAATCAATAAACTATTATCTGGTAAGAATGCTATGCCCCACGGAATTTGGATTCCTCCTACCAATAGATTCGCGGAAAAGGTGGAAGTTGTAGGAAGATTTACTTTGTTTTCTGCTCTTTGGCCACAAGAAGAATTCGACAGTACAACGAAAAAATACAAAATGGCAATACTTTTTTTCATCTATATACGTTAAAAGGTATAATTAGTTAGTTCAAATGTATAATTCTGGCTGTAAACAGGCTAAAGATAAAGAGAAAATATAAGTATAAACCATTACTTTGAGGATATTCAGGCTCCCAAATCCTAGGTATTCTCTTAAATACGACTTAACCTATGCTCCCAAGAAAAAGAAGGTATATCGCCTACTCCTTGCTATTGGTCTTCATTTCAATAGTAGGTACTTCTGCATTAGCCAATACCAATGTATATGGGTTCTTAGCTGAAGTAACGGCGGCTATACGCAAGACAAAGGACACTTCTGAAGCGACTTCGAAGAAGGACGTAAAAGCATCCACCAAAAGTAATTTTAGTACAGCGGCAAATGCAAATGCTGCGATGTTTATGACCATCATCCAAGGGGCAGATGAGGAAGTCATATGTGCGAATGATGGTAGTACGGTGGCCCGCTATAACCTCTGCGGGGATTTTGATGATAGAATTATTACCCTTAGTCAGGCCGGAACCAATTACGAATGGCAACAATTTAACCCAGGAGGCGGCTGTACATTTGATGTGAATGACGATTGTGCCAATACCTCAAATAGCTGTTGGTCTGCTCCCATAAGCACAGCTTCTAGTTTTGTTTTAGATGCAAGTACGATCTCGTCCGCAACCGGAGGGGAATTTCGCGTTCGTGTGGATGGAGGATCTTTCTTTTACTTTAAGGTAAAGAAAAGTACCATTACCCAGACTTTTGTAAAAACCGATTTTATCTGTGGAGTCGATGGAAGAATACAGATTACGAACCTTTCCAGTGCCTACGAATATAGTATTGACGATGGTAGTGGATTTGGACCTTGGCAATCTTCTCCTATTTTTAATGGATTGACCCCCGGTACCTATATCGTTCAAGCGAGATTGGCAGGAACGGCAAACACTTGTGAATACCCCTATGAGCCTATTGTGATCGAACAATTGGATATTGGCATTGATGTTACCTTCACCGATGCACAATGTTTTGGAGAAACGGGTTCTATTACTGTTGACGTTACAGACGTTCCAGGACCTTATCGCTATACCTTATTGGATGAGAATGGTGTGCCTCAAGAGTTTACCACCTTTATTCCGGATAATCCTTATACGTTTAGTGCCGTAGGTTTTGGTACCTATAGTGTTCAAGTTGAAACACAACAATGTACTGGAGACCCGGCAAATGGGATTCCTGCACCAAGACAGGATTTTGATACGGGAGGAAACCCTATCATTATTGGAGATGGTATCGTTGCACTTGCAGCCTCTACTGAAGTAAATAATAGTTTAAGTGCCGATCCTACTTGTGGCGCGAATGATGTAGATATTATCGTAAGAACTTCAGGAGGTGTTCCTCCGTATACGTTCACGGTGAGTGATGGAGGGAATTCAGCAGCTCCATACACCACCGATACAACTTATAATGTGACTACCGCAGGCGCATATGACTTTGTGATAACTGACAGTAATGGCTGTATGATCACGGCTTCCGCAAATGTGGAAGAATTAATACCCCCTGACGTCACTGTAGCCGGTATTGATGGCACCTGTACTAACGGAGGAGCCAAATTGGATATTACTATTGTGGATGCCAGAGGATATAATTTAAGTTTTAGGGCCGATCCGGCAGACCCCTGGAGCACAAACCCTTTATTGACCGTTCCAGCAGGCACCTACAATTCCATTCAAGTGCTGTACGAACAGGGAAGTTTCAATTGTATTTTTACCATACCTGCTAGTATCACGGTGAATAGCGTTGGTGCCATTTCCGGGAATGCAGTAAAAAATCAAGATTTAGTATGTAACGCTGCCGGAGGCACTGATGGCGGAATTATTGAATTTATAGGCCCTTTTAGTGGAGGAGCCGGTAGTGGGTACGTTTTTAGTATATCTGGAGATGATCCCGCCAATTTTTCAACACAAACCCTCTATACTAACTTAGCTCCGGGAACCTATACTCCTATTATACGAGATAGTGGTGGGTGCCGTTTGGAACTTACTCCAATTACCATTTTAGATGTGGATCCTCCAACCGATATTGCATTTGCCCAGAGTAACATCAATTGTGCGGCAGGAACCACCGATGTACAGTTAACTCCAACAAGCAATGCTCCTATCGTCCGTTATGAAGTTATTAGTCCTGTAAGTATTGATAATGGTGCTAATGATACGTTTGTGGGCTTAAATACCAATACGGCCTATCAGTTTAGAATTACGGATGCCAATGGATGTTTTTATACCGATAGCTTTACTCCAGCTGTGATCAGCTCTATTAGGGCTAGGGTACAATCGGGTGGAGATACCAGGGTATGTACAGGGGCCACAGACGGTAGTGGTACTTTTATTATTGATGGTTTTGCTACCAATTATACCTACGATATTAACGGAACCATAACTGGGGGTCCTCAAAATAACGGAACAGTGACTTTGCCACCTTCCGGAGCAGGAACCTATACGATTACGGTAACCGATGTAGATACGGGATGTACGGATACGGCTAGTATTACCATAGAAGAACCTACCACACCTTTGAGTCTTACAGGAAACGTTACTGATATGAGCTGTGCCAATTCCAATGTAGGGCGAGTAGTTGCCAATGCTAACGGAGGTTGGGGAGGAAACAGATATAGTTTAGCGTATCCAGATGGAACTACAACAGTAGGGCCGCAGTCCGGAATAACTTTTAGTAATCTTTCACAAGCTGGGGACTATACCCTTACTGTTACAGATGCAGAAGGGTGTACAGCTACATTTGATTTTACACTTACTCCTATAGATCCTCCAACCATAGCTTTGGACGCGGCACTCACCAATCGTTGTTTTGACCCCGTAACAGGGGCTACCATTGCGGTTACCGCAACGGCTGGGACAGCTGCAGGGCCTTTTCAATACCGCATTAACAATGGTCCGCTACAAGCGAGTCCGGTATTCAATAATATTTCTCCTGGAAACTATACCGTTGAAGTAGTCGATGCCAATAATTGTTCCGATTCCATAAATGTGACGATCAATGGTGCTTTACGGGCCATTTTGGATTTAGATACGGAAATTCCCTGTGGTGGTGCTCCAGGTAGAATCCGTGTACGGGCCCGAGGAGGGTATTTATCTGGAACCGGACCAAAACAATATGAAATAAGTGATGATAATGGTGCCACTTTTGGAGCGCCACAACCCTTAACGGCAAATACCTTCTTTTTTGATACGGCCGTTCCTGGAACCTATGTTTTTAGAATTACGGATAACGAAGGTTGTGTCGCCACTTCGAACCCCTTGGTACTTGATCCACCGGTGAATATCAGTGCAACGCATCAATTGACACCTTCAAGCTGTAGCGATCCCAATAATGGTAGTATTCGCATTATTCCTACGGCTTCCAGCGGAGTTCCGCCTTTTGAGGTCGATTTTGGACTTGCAGGAACACTAACGGGTACATTTACCGATCAAACCTTATATTCCGGATTGACCGGAGGGCAGACTTACGAATATGTAGTTCGGGATGCCAGAGGATGTGATACGGGGGTAATTTCGGTAACCATCCCAGTGGACGCCACACCTCCGCCAGATGCCACGGTCACGGATATCACGGCCACTTGTAATACAGGTACCGTAGAAGGTCAGGTACAGGTGACTGCAGTTACTGGAGGTACACCTGATTATACCTATATTTTGGAAGATCAATTTGGTGTTGAAATAGCCAGAATAGGACCAACATCCAGTACCAACGAGACATTTTCGAATTTAGCGCCCGGAACCTACACCGTGGTCACTATAGATAGCCTTGGATGTCGTGATGAAGATACGGTCACCGTAACGCAAGCCGTTGTGGATGTGGTTCCCTTACCTATGCCACTACCTACTTGTGATGTGACAGGGTTTAGCAATACGGTGGATATTGTTGGCGGAACAGGACCTTTCTTAATCCGTTTGGTCGGAGATCCCAATCCTCCCGTAACGCCTAATGGAAGTCCTGCATTACCACGAAGACATACTTTTACGGGCTTGCAATTTGGCGTAACCTATACGGTGGAAGTAACCGATACGGCTACGGGTTGTATCTATTTTGATGAGATACCTCCCATTGATGGTCCAACAACTTTAGATATTACGGCTACATCGACCGCTGGATTCTGTGATGTAAATAGAAATGGGCAAATTAGTTATGAAGTTACAGGTTTTGCACCGGGTAGCGATTTGGTCATTGAATTATTGAATACCGATGATGGAACACGGATTACTATTGAAAGTCCAATTAACGTGTCGCCACCATACGCCAATACCTATGAGACCTTACCAGGGAATTATCAGGTCATTGTAACCGACTTAACCGATAATTGTAATGATGCTACGGGTATTACCATTGATCAAAACCTCCCATCTATCGATATTTTAGCCACAATACCCGCCAATTGTAACGCGGATGGACAAATAACGGTTCAAGGAAATGGTGGCGCAGGAGGTCCTTATACCTTTGCCTTTGTTCCTGATGGAGTAGCCCCGGTTCCTGCAGATTTTACCACGGCAACAACCTTTACGGCACCCCCAGGAAATTATGATGTATATGTGAGGGATGTCAGTGGATGTACTTCTTTTGATATTGCTACCATTATACAGGTAGATCCTATTTTGCCCGCACCAACATTTTTGGTGAATAACCAATGTGATGTAACCACGACTACTTTTGATATTGAAGTGAGTATGCCCGCGACTACCAATAGTCCAACTTTTACTCTTGGAGGTGTAAGTCAAACGGTGAATACCGATCCATTAAATCCACCAACGGCCCCAATTACCGTAACCTTTACGGTAAATAGCCCTGGGACTTATGTAGTGGACGTTGTAGACATCAATGGTTGTACAAGTACGGGAACTGCTGAAGTTTTTGAATTCTTGGCAGCCTCCGGAGATTTTTCTACGATGCCTACATGTAATAGTGCCGATGGCGAAATTACCATCACTACCACTGGAGGTAGTGGCGACTTTACTTTTGAATTGAGAGATGGAGGTGGCACACTGATTACGACAAACTTAACAGGAATATTTACGGGATATCCACCAGGAGCATACCAAGTTATGGTCACGGATAACCTTGTTTCCGATGCAGGTGGTGCCTGTACCTTCCTAGTGGATAATATTAATTTAGATGCTGCGGTAGTGCCGATTATTGATAATGTGATCGATCAAGATGTATCCTGTAATGGATTTGATGATGGTAGTATTGATATTTTATTACGAAGTGGTACCGATGTGGATACGCCAATAGATTATCGACTTTTAAATTTTGATACCAGAGCTTTAATTACCAATAATGGTACAGGTTCCTTTACGGGCTTGGCGCCAGGGCGTTATGAAGTGGATGTGGTTACCGCAAGAAATTGTAATGTGCTTTCCGGTCTTATTGAAATCACTGAGCCCGTTCCCTTCTCCATTTCCGCAAGTGCCCCTGATTTTACATGTGAGGTTGGATCAAATAGATTTAGTTCCACGATAATTACAGTAAACATTGTAGACCCGGGAACAGCTGCGGGAGGATACCAATACAGTATTACTGGTTTTGAAAATTACCAACTTGGAAATACTTTTGAAATTATAGACAATGGTGCTCCACAGAATATAACGGTATACGCCATTGATGGGAATGGATGTCAAGCGCAATTTAGCTTGCCCACGATTAATCCGCCATCCGATGTGGTACCTACAATCACCAATATCACTTCCTTGAATTGCAGGGATAATGAGATTGTTCGTATTACCGTTGCAGGAACTACTGATTTTACCGTAATGACGAATTCGGTGGCTACGGTATTGCCCGTGACCAATACGCCTGGAGACAACTTTGTAGATGTATCTCTACCTGTTGCGGGAGATTACTTATTTGTAATTCGTGATAATAGCCCAAATGGATGTGACTATCCATTGCCATTGCACACGGTCAACGATCCTGTTGTGCCTACGGTGAACATACAAGAGGCAAGTCCGATTATTTGTGCAGGGGATAACAATGGTGCCCTGTTTATAGAAGTAACGGACTATGTTGGAGTGTATACCTATGAAGTATTCGAAAGAGATACCAGTGGAGCAGAAACCTCTACAGGAGTAACAGGAACTTTTGATACTGCAAACTTCCCTGATATCAATGGCGATCTTGCAAGAATAAGCGGTTTGCCGGGAGGAAATTTCGTGGTTCGTATTGCCTCTACGGGAGATCCTTTCTGTCCGGCAGTCAGTAATTTAGCCACCATACGTACGCCTAATGGACCTTTGGTACCAGATGCTATAGAAGTGGGTAATGTAAGCTGTAATGACAATACAGGTAGAATACAAGCTTCATTGACCGGTGGATGGGATATTGCCCCTTATGAATATCGCTTATTGTTGGATGATGGTACCGGAACCTATAATGAAATTGTAGCCTATTCCAATCAAAATGATTTTGAAAACCTAAGCAGTGGAAATTATAGAATAGAATATCGGGATATTGAAGGATGTCAGACTTCTTTTGATATTACGCTGGCAGCTATCCCTCCGATTCAGGCTGGAATACGTGAACCTCAGGCTCTAGTGTGTCCTGCTGGAAATAATGCGGTCTTGGAAGCTTATGACCCAACAACGGGAGATGCAATCACTGCAACTCCTGGTGCTACAGGAGGTGTTCCCGGTGCCGGATATATCTATCAATTGATTTATTTGGGAAGCAATGATATTACGGATGAGGTATCTAGAAGTGGTCTTCAAAGTACCCCAACTTTTATTGGTGCCTCTGGAGAAGGATACCTGAGTGCAGGATGGTACGCTATAGAGATATCGTCCAGTTTTGGCTGTATAGGTGTTACCGTGCCTTATTTTGTAGATCCACCGCCGCCAATTATTCCAAATTTGGTGCAAGTTCAAGCGCCTGGATGTGGAGGTCAAGGACAAATGCAATTGAGTATAGAGAATCCTGAAGTTGGTTTTGATTATGAATACCGGCCTGTAAATACACCTGACCCGATCAATGATCCTTTCATATCTATGGGAGCGGGGATAACCTCCATATTAATTAGTGGTGGACCTGGTTTTTATCAGTATGATGTACGGAAGATCAATACTGGAAACACCTGTGATGTGGTACGTTCCAATGGATTAACATTGATCGATGCACAGAATTTGGATCTTGTTGTAAATTTACCGGATGATATCTCCTGTGCCTCTGAAACTGATGGACGAATAGAATCTTTTGCTTCCGGAGGTGTTGGAAACAATAGCTTTAGATTGTATATGGGAGATCCTGGAGCTGATCCATTCAATCCCAATGCCAGTGCTACACTAGTACGGGGACCGCAAACTGATGGAACTTTTGAAGGCTTACCAGAAGGAACTGCATATTATGTTACAGTGACCAGTGGTCTTACTTGTGGCGATGTGGAAGGGCCTTATGAAATTGTGCGTCCGGCTCCAATAGTATTTACAGAGATAGCCACACCAGTTTCTTGTAATGGAGAGACCGATGGTAGTATTACTATAGAAGTAACCAGCGGGGGAGAAGGATTATTGCAATTCGCTATTTCACCGAATTTTAATGAATTCTTTAGTGACCCTACCACACCGGGACAGTATACCTTTACCGATTTGGCGGCTGGCAATTATGACATTCTAATACAAGATTCCCAAGGATGTTCTGAATTAACGACCTTGACGATCAGTGAACCTAACGAATTAACAGCATCCTCTGTGGAAACCGATGAAACATGTATAGGATTTGCCGATGGAACCGCACAATTGACGATTACAGGAGGTACTCCTTTTGTAGATCCAATAACCCTGGTATCGTATTATGAAACAAGTTTGAATTCTTCTGATGATGCGGATTTTGTACGTAACGATAACTTGTTCTATGACAATTTACCGGTAAATACCCATGTGGTCTTCATTAGGGATGCCAATGGATGTACTGCCAATGTGATCATTCCTATTGAATTAGGGGTGGATCTGGCCGCAACCGCAATTCCGCAATATGGTTGTGAAGGAATTTTTCCAAATAGTACAGTCACGGTTGAGATGCAGGATAATGGCGTATTGCCAAGAGTACTGTTCTCCCTGGATGTAGATGATATTGCAGTGGCAGGAACGCAACGTACTTGGGGCGACCTTCCTGCGGGAGATCATACGGTATATATTTATCATGAAAATGGATGCGCCACTTTTGTCGAATTTACAATAGATGCTTATGATCCATTGACCTTGACCGCTGAAAAAACAGGTCCGGATGAAATTACAGCTACTGTTACCGGTGGTTTTGGAGGATATGAATTCTTCTTCCAAGGAGCCTCTACAGGAAGCGATAATGTGTTTAATATTACCGAAGATGCAACGGTGACTATTCGCGTAGTAGATCAGAATGGTTGTGAGGCTATGGTGGTCTTCCCATTTGATTTTGATGGTATGTTGGATATCCCTGATTTCTTTACCCCAGATGGCGATAATCAGAATGATGTTTTCTTCCCACGAAACCGTGAGTTCTTCCCGAACCTCGAAGTGAAAATATATGACCGCTACGGAAGGGTAGTGGCCGTATTGGATAACGTTTCAGAATGGGATGGCACCTATGAAGGTAAGGAGTTGCCTACGGGAGATTACTGGTATGTGGTCAATGCCAATGATCGGGATAAACAGCAATATGTTGGCCATTTTACCTTGTATCGATAAAGTTTAAATTCAATATAAAAAGTATAGAAAAGGAACGTTAAGCATATTTAACGTTCCTTTTGCTTTTATTCCGTATTAAAGCTATTTTTTTTCAGAAAGATTATACTATCTTTGCAGCCTGAAAAATTGGTTTTGCAACTAGAAGTTTCCAATCGCTCCGAAGCCTTGCTTTTGAAGAAAAAGATAAAGAAACGAGGTGCAAAACGATATTTAGATAACCATTTGGGGGTGCACCACGCATAGCGTGGCAGGTCTCGCCCGGTTATCGCGCCGCGTTAGGGACGCGGAGGTCGTCACGCTAGAGGCGTGACCACGCGAAAAGACTGTAAATATGTGGGTGTACATATTGCATAGTGAAAAACGTTCAAGATATTATGTGGGTCAAACTGCAGATATCAAAAAAAGATTGATAAGACATAACAAGGGAAATGTTCCATCTACAAAGAGTGGAAACCCTTGGAAGTTGGTTTTGCAACTGGAAGTTTCCAATCGCTCTGAAGCATTGCTTTTGGAGAAAAAGATAAAGAAACGGGGAGCAAAACGATATTTAGATAACCATTTCGGGGTGTAGCGTAGCCCGGTTATCGCGCCGCGTTTGGGACGCGGAGGTCGTCACGCTAGAGGCGTGACCACCCGAAAAGACTGTAAGTATGTGGGTGTACATATTGTATAGTGAAAAACGTTCAAGATATTATGTGGGGCAAACCGCAGATATTGAAAAAAGATTGATAAGACATAACAAGGGAAATGTTCCATCTACAAAGAGTGGAGCTCCTTGGAAGTTGGTTTTGCAACTAGAAGTTTCCAATCGCTCCGAAGCCTTGCTTTTGGAGAAAAAAATAAAGAAACGAGGAGCAAAACGTTATTTAGATAACCATTTCGGGGTGTAGCGTAGCCCGGTTATCGCGCCGCGTTTGGGACGCGGAGGTCGCAGGTTCGAATCCTGCCACCCCGACACTTATTTCAAAGTAAAGATTAAAGCACTATAAACTATGGGTTTATGGTGCTTTTTGTTTTTAATGAATTTAATTCCTAAGGAATAGAATACCTG
This sequence comes from Spongiimicrobium salis, assembly GCF_043678055.1. NCBI lineage: Bacteria > Pseudomonadati > Bacteroidota > Flavobacteriia > Flavobacteriales > Flavobacteriaceae > Spongiimicrobium > Spongiimicrobium salis. Next base: position 446,910 of record NZ_JBHEQA010000003.1, on the reverse strand, counting down.
ATTCTTTAGGCTTTGTTGAATATATTATTTATTTGTGTTATATTTACACAAATAAAATTAAAGCCATTCATGAAACCATGTGCTAAAATTGAGCTTATACAAGCTGACATCACCCAATTGGAAATAGAGGCCATTGTTAATGCGGCAAATACCTCTTTGTTGGGAGGAGGAGGTGTTGACGGGGCAATCCATAAGGCAGGAGGTAAACAAATTTTGGAAGATTGCATTAAAATTAGGAATAGACAAGGGGGATGTAAGGTGGGGGAAGCGGTACTTACTTCGGCAGGCAATCTAAACGCAAAATATGTGATACATACGGTAGGGCCACGATGGAACAATGGACAATCCAATGAGGCAGAAAAATTAATGGATTGTTATATCAATTGTTTAAAAATAGCAGATGAGTACGAAATAAAATCTATTGCTTTTCCCAATATAAGTACAGGTATCTATAATTATCCAAAGAAAAGTGCGGCAAAAATAGCGATTGAGACCATTCGTTCTCGTGAATCTACTCTAGAAAAGATTGTCTTTGTATGTTTTGATGAGGAGAATTATAGCATCTACAAAAACGAATTGAGAAAAAATGAAGTATAGCAGAGCTTGGTTAGTTCAAAACTTGGAAAAGAATTTAAAATTTAAGTATTTGTTCTTTTGGGGACACACTCCTTCAAAGGATGGCACTATTTCTTCTACTTGTCTGAGTCAATGGTGGGCGGGTCATCCTTTCGAGGAAAATGGTATTATTTATCAGTCGACTGAACACTATATGATGGCAGGAAAAGCAAAACTTTTCAATGACCATGAAATGTTGCAAAAAATTATGGAATCAAAACATCCGGCCGAAGCAAAAAAATATGGAAGAATGGTAAGAAACTTTGACGCGATCGAATGGGAAAACCATCGCTGTCGAATTGTGATCCATGGAAACTTTTTAAAGTTTTCGCAACATGCTGAACTCAAAGACTTTTTATTTAAAACTAAAGAAAGGATTATTGTTGAGGCGAGTCCAAGAGATAGAATATGGGGAATAGGAATGAGTAAGAACCATGAAAGTGCTTCCGAACCTAAGAACTGGCGGGGTCAGAATCTTTTAGGTTTTTGTTTGATGGAAGTTCGCGATCGATTTTTAAACCAATAGATTATTCTAACAAAATGAAAACCATAAAAGACGGAATATTAGGACTTGCGATAGGTGATGCGATAGGAGTTCCCGTTGAATTCAAATCCAGAGAAGCACTTGATGTAGCTCCAGTAACTGATATTAGGGGATTTGGCACCTATGGGCAACCTCCTGGAACTTGGTCGGATGATAGTTCCCTGACCTTCTGTTTGGCGGAGGCTTTGTTGGAAGAGTTCAGTCTCAAAAGGATTGCCAATAATTTCATTTTATGGAAAGAAGAAATGATTTGGACTCCCCATGGAAATGTTTTTGACATTGGAATTCAGACAAGTAAATCTATTGATATACTTCAAGAAATCCTTGATAACAACGATGATGCTAGTTTGGAACTCCTGAGGTATGAAGCAGATGAATATACTAATGGCAACGGTTCTCTAATGCGAATTCTTCCACTCTATTATATATTGAAAGATAGCATTATTGAAGAAGAGTTTAAGCGTATTTGGACAGTGTCTGCGTTGACACATGGTCATATTCGATCGGCAATATCCTGTCTTATCTATTTAGTGCTGATCGACGAATTGATTAAAGGTAGGGAAAAACAAAAAGCATATCAGAAAACTAGGGAACGTATAACAAGGTTCTTTGTTCTTAGGGCAATTTCACATCGAGAAGTTGAGGTATTCAACAGAATTATTAAAAACGATGTCCAACTTTTGACAAGAAATGAGATTCGATCTAGCGGCTATGTCATTCATAGTTTAGAGGCATCTATTTGGTGTTTTCTACATGCCGATACCTACAAGGAAACCATACTGAAAGCAGTGAACCTTGGGGATGACACAGATACTACTGCCGCTATTGCGGGTGGATTGGCCGGAGTGTTTTATGGTTTTGAGGCATTTCCAAAAAATTGGTACCACAGCCTATCAAGATTGGATGATATAGAAGAACTTTGCACCAGCTTAGAATTAAAGTATAGCACAAAATGAAGAACAAGATGCAATTGGCCGTAGATGCGGTAGTATTTGGGTATGAATCGGGAAACATATCCGTGTTATTGGTAAAGCGCAAATATGAACCGTATAAAGATGCATGGGCATTGCCTGGAGGCTTTGTATTGGAAAAAGAGAATTTGGAAGAAGCCGTTCAAAGAGAGTTATCAGAAGAAACAGGAGTAACCATAAATTACCTAGAACAATTATACACTTTTGGAAATTTGGATCGTGACCCCAGAGGGAGAGTAGTCTCCGTGGCCTATTTTGGATTGGTGAAACCAAATGCATTCAAACTTAGTGCATCTACTGACGCCAAAGAAGCTGAATGGTTCAATATCAAGAAATTGCCAAAACTTGCTTTTGATCACAAAAAGATACTGAACATGGCTATTGAAAGACTACAAGGAAAAATCACCTATGAGCCTATAGGATTTGAATTACTCGACAAGAAGTTTCCTTTTTCCGATTTGGAGAAACTTTATACTACACTGTTAAATAGGGAAATTGATAGAAGAAATTTTAAAAAGAAGATCACTAGCTTGAAAGTTCTGGACGAATTGGATGAAAAGGTTTCTATAGGTAGAGGAAGACCTGCTAGCCTCTTCCGTTTTAATAAGAAGCGTTATTTCCAGTTGAAAAAAGAAGGAATCATCTTCGAAATCTAATCTATTTTTCAAGAAAAAAAGATTTTGTGTAAAAAAAACACATAATAATTTGGATATAGGAATATTCTGTTTTATTATTGTGTAATAATTACACAAAATATTTCTAAAACTTAATACTATGTTCGGAATAAACTATATCAAATTCGATTCCATGAATTACGTGATTCATTTTAAAAATGGGAAAACGAAGAACGAGGGTAGGGGATTATCGTTTTTCTACTTTGCCCCAAACTCCTCTATAGTTTCTATTCCCATGGAGAGTAAAGACTTCCAGTTTATCTTTAAGGAAACTACAAAAGATTACCAAGAAGTTTCTATCCAAGGACAGATAACCTATAAGGTGAAAGATCCAAAACAATTGGCTGAAGTTCTTGACTTTACCGTGAATAGCAAGAGACAGTATATTAAGGATGACAATGAAAAAATTCAACAGCGTATCATTAATGAGGCGCAAACAGCCAGTGCCGGAGTCCTACAAAAGTTGAGCCTAAAAGAAGCATTGCGTCAATTAAAACAGATTGAAACACAGATTATGAACAGTGTTCAGAATTCTAAAACCGTGCATATGTTAGGACTTGAAATTCTGAGTGTAAATGTTTTGGGAGTAACTCCAAACCCTGAAATGGCTAGGGCTTTGGAAGCACAGATGCGGGAGTCCCTTCAAAAAGAAGCGGATCAAGCCATCTATGAACGAAGAAATTTTGCGGTTGAACAAGAGCGCATTATTAAAGAGTCTGAATTGAATACCGAAATTGCCGTTGAAGAAAAACAAAAGCAGATTGCCGAAAAACAAATGGAAACTGAAGTAGTGAAGCAGGAAAATGAGCAAAAGCTGAAGGAAATGGATATGGCTTCCAACATTTCTTTGGAGGATAGCAAACAGAAACTCATTGCCTTAAAGGTGGAAAACGAGAAAAAAGAAGCAGATGTCAAAGAATATGTTTTGCATGCCAATCTTCGCCCATACAAGGAACTGGATTGGAAAACGCTCATGGCCATTAATTCAAAGGACATTGATCCCAGAAGTCATATTGCACTTGCCTTTAGGGAATTGGCCGAAAATGCGGATAAAATAGGAAACCTTAATATTTCACCAGAATTGTTGGAATCTATTATGAGCGCCAAAACGAAGTAGGATGGAATTGGACAAAGTCATAATCATCAGGGATAAAACAAGGCTTGAGCGGCTTATAGAACGGTTTAATTCAAAAGCTCAAGCTAAGTTTTACCTCGAAAGATCGGGGGAAGATTTTGAGTTTTATGAAAAAGAACACAATACATTTTATCATTCCCTTGGCCAAGTGGAAAAAGCAATTTCTGGGCTATTCAAGTATAAGATATTGTTTCGTTCCTTTTTGGCTACCTATATGTTCGCGGAGGGAGATTTGATTGTGGTTCTTGGTCAAGATGGACTTGTTGCCAATACGGCAAAGTACGTAAATGGACTTCCCATTGTGGCCCTTAACCCAGATGAGGAACGTTATGACGGTATTCTGTTGCCGTACAACCCAAGAACTTTTCTATCGGCAATCAAATCTTGGGTGAATGGAAGCTATGAATCAAAAAAAATCACCATGGCAAAGGCCCAATTAAACGATGGTCAGGAACTTTTGGCATTTAACGATTTTTACATTGGTGCGGCTTCCCATGTTTCCTCTAGATACCATTTGGAATTCAAGGGGGAAAGGGAAAATCAATCTTCCAGTGGGATTATAGTGTCTACAGGGGCCGGTTCCACAGGATGGATCAGTTCGGTCTTTAATATGACCAATAATGTTAACCAGTATTTTTATAGTCAAAAAAAAGAATTTAGTACCGGGCTTAACTGGGAAGATGACAAATTGTTGTTTGTAGTGCGTGAACCTTTTTTAAGTAAAATGTCACAGATAGATTTGGGATATGGAATTATCCAAAGGGGAAGAAAGTTAAAAATTGAATCTAAAATGCCTGCGAAAGGGGTAATTTTTAGTGATGGTATCGAAGCTGACTTTTTAAATTTTAATTCTGGTAGTATTGTTGAAATAGGAATAGCAAAAGAAAAAGCAAATTTAATTGTATAAAATGAAGGAGATTACATTATATCGACCCGTTGGTCTGAAAGAATTACAACTAATTGTCGAAAGCAATTTTAATGCTTTTCCGCCACGTTTGGAGTGGCAACCCATTTTCTATCCAGTGATGAACGAGGAATACGCTATAGAGATTGCCATGAAATGGAATACCATTGATGCATTCTCGGGTTATTGTGGATTTGTTACCGCATTTGAAATAGACTTTGAATTTATTCAAAAATACAAAGTTCAAAATGTGGGAAGCAAAACTCATAATGAGTTATGGGTGCCTGCGGATGAACTGGAAAAGTTCAATGCCAATATTCGGGGTCGTATTTACGTAACGAAAACCTTTTTAGGGGAGCAATTTTCATATACAAAGGATAATAAAATCAATCAAATTATTAGGAAAACGAGCTAAAATGAACCTACAACTAGAACACTATAAAAAGCAGCAAAAAATATGGCCTCAAAATGGGCACCATATTATGGCACAGTTCGATGAGGAAAAGATAATTGTTTATCAGTCTTACAGGTCAAGCATTGGACGCTTTGCCGTTGAGAACCAATTTTTTGGAGGAGATTTTAGTTTAACAAGAATGACTTGGATCAAACCTAACTTTTTATGGATGATGTATAGAAATGGTTGGGGAACAAAAGAAGGCCAAGAAGTTATTTTGGCTATTCATTTAAAGCGGAAGGCTTTTGAGCGTTATTTGAAAAAAGCTGTTTATTCTAGCTATCAGGAAGAAATTTATGGAACAAGAGAAGCTTGGGTAGAACAAGTAAAGAATTCAAATATCCGATTACAATGGGACCCCGATCATGATCCATATGGAGCAAAACTAGAGCGAAGAGCTATTCAATTGGGGATACGGAACCAGGAAATAGAAAGCTACGCTAAAGACGATATCTTGATGATTGAGGACATTTCCGATTTTGTTGGAGAACAGCGAATGTTTGTAACCAACCAGAGTCTGGAAAGATTGCAAACCCCATTGGAAAGCCCGTATATGCCTTATGATAGGCAGGTGGCGGAAAAATTAAAATTAGTATAAAATGACAGATAAAAAAATAAAACAAACAAGCAAATTTCTCAGTCTTGTACTACGACATAAACCACAGATACTAGATTTAGTATTGGACGAAAATGGCTGGGCCAATGTTGCGGTATTGCTAGAACGTATGGAAAGGGAAAGTAAGACAATTACGTTTGAGCAACTCCAATTTGTGGTAGCCAACAATGATAAGAAACGATTTGCCTTTAATGAAGACAAAACGCTGATTAGAGCCAGCCAAGGACACTCTATTTCAATAAATTTAGACTACAAACCTTTGGAGCCTCCACAGTTTTTATACCATGGGACTCCTATAAAGTTTGTTAACCCCATTAAAGAGAAAGGTTTGAAGAAAATGAAGAGGCATCATGTGCATCTAAGTGTAGATAGAGAGACGGCAACAAAAGTGGGCGCTAGAAGAGGAAAGCCCGTAATTTTAAGTATTCGCGCTTTGGATATGTACTATGCAGGTCATCAGTTTTTTATATCAGAAAATGGTGTCTGGTTAACGGAGGCAGTACCTCCTCAATTCATAGAATTTAAAAAATGAATGTATGAAAAAGATTGTATTGCACCCGGAGATATTTCTGGTAGAAAATTTCTTGTCGCGGCAAGAGTGCAACTCCTTTATTGAAAAAGGAGAACAGGTTTCTTTTGAAGAGGCCAAGGTAAATATTCATGGGAGACAGACCATTTTAAAGGGGGTGCGGAATAATGATCGTATTCTGTTTAAAGACAACCTACTGTCCAAATCTATTTGGTCTAAAATTGCTCCTTTTGTTCCAGAAAAATTTGGAAAGTATAGGGCAATAGGTGTCAATGAACTCTTCAGAATCTATAGATATGCGCCTGGGCAACGGTTTAAAATGCATAGGGATGGCAGTTACGAACGGAATGAAAAAGAATGTAGTTTCTTTTCATTTTTAATGTATTTAAACGAGGGCTATGAAGGAGGGGAAACGTATTTTGAAGAAGGAATCACAATAATTCCTAAACTAGGCAATGCCTTATTGTTTCATCATCCTCTTAGACATGAAGGTAAAACCTTAATTTCTGGAGTAAAATACGTTTTAAGAACGGATGTAATGTATGAAATAGCATGAGACGCACATTGGTTATAGGCGATATCCATGGAGGCTTAAAAGCGTTGATTCAAGTTTTGACCAGGGCGAATATAAGCTCAAGTGACACCCTCATTTTCTTGGGGGACTATGTTGATGGTTGGAGTGAATCAGCACAGACGATTCAATATTTAATTGAATTATCGGAAAAGCACAACTGTGTTTTTATTTTGGGAAATCATGATTTATGGTGTAAACTTTGGTTAGAAAAAGGAGTGACCAATCCTATATGGTCGGCTCATGGAGGGAAAGGGACCATAGAAAGTTATATTAAAACGACTTATGTAACGAAGAAGAGTCATTTGACTTTTTTTAATACCTTGAAACATTACCATATTGATACTGAAAATCGCCTTTTTGTACATGCAGGTTTTACTTCAATGCACGGCGTAGAAAAAGAATATAATAAAAACGATTTCTATTGGGATAGAACGCTTTGGGAAGCCGCCAGAATATTGAAACAGGTTAAAGAAGAAAAAAGGGCGGGAATAGAAACCAGATTACAACTTTATAATGAAATTTATATTGGACATACGCCAACTATACATTATGGAGAAGCAATACCCATGGAATGCATAAATCTGTGGAATTTGGATACCGGTGCGGCTTTTACGGGCAAATTGACTGTTATGGATATAGACTCAAAACAATATTGGCAAAGCGATTGCTTAACGGAGTTGTATCCGAACGAAAAAGGAAGAAACTAAGCTGCAATGGGAAATACCATCAGGTTAGGCTTCCTCTCGATCTGCCCTATTTTTATGAAGCTATATGTGGTTGAAGCGTAATACAATAAAAAAGCGTATTGGGAATACCTACGCTTATGGGCAAACTTTCGAAGGATTATAGTTAAAACTTTCCCTACTTTTCCACGCGCTTTCCGTTGCTTTGGAAATCACGTACCTGCCCGATGCCATAAATCACTGTAGCTGTTCGGCAACTTAGACTCGGCCTGCATAGTGACTATTACATCACGCTTTGCAATTACAGGGGTTGGCTCCCCCACCGTTCATAGGTGTCCCTTTTAAGGCGACCTATTAGAATGTTCACCGCATGATATAGGCTTGCGACCTTTACCATCCCATATATCACAATGGGTTTAGGCAACTACTAACTGCTACAATGCTCGAAGTCTTTTGCTGTATTGGAAATACAGTGCTCTACCAATTGAGCCAAAAGAGGAGTTGTTTCTCTTTTAGGATTCGAACCTAAATATTCCATGGCCTAGAAGAAGGGCTTCGAGAATGGCTCCATAGATTTTGCCTACAGAATACCAACCTTCTTCTTGTATGTCTCCCGACATACAGCATTTTAAGCTACCGAACAGTTTCCCATGGGGTACCTCTACTGCTGCAATGAGCCCCGTTAGGTTGGATAGCCTATACGTAACCCCTTGCTACAACCTTACCTATTGATGTCACCATCTCAAGCCTACCCAAAAGTATTGGCTATACGCCCTAAAATGCTTAAGCGGTTGCCCCTTGCAAATTATGACCTATGTTGGTTGCTTGCTTACCTGCACTGTATTATAAAAACAGTCTCCGTTTGCTGTGCCCGCTAGCGGATTTATCCTCGTTACCAAGTTTATCTAAGGACGATAAGCCGCCCCGTCATCTAGTACGGATGACGATTTTATAGTTGAAACTCCCTTGAAGAGTTTCAAATTTCAAAGAACTTCGTACCTCTTGCCAGATTCGAACTGACACTTTCGCTTTAGCGAACAGATTGGCTATAAATGCGCTTCCCTACTTTTAATCCTGTCAATTTCGGTGCTTCTGCAAATTCTATTCATTGGCGGGCAGGCCGCCAACAACATCTTCCAATCACTCCGTGGTTACGATCAAGGTCTTTTACCACAGCTCTTCCCTTTGAGCTAAAGAGGCATATTTTAATTTTCTACAAAATTGAAATAGAACTACGCAATTATGACAGGGCGTAATAAATTTCTTTTGCTTTAGTAGAAGTAGCAAGACTCGAACTCGCATCTTTGGGTTCGTAGCCCAGCGTTCTATCCAATTGAACTATACTCCTATGTGGAACAGACAGGACTCGAACCTGTATCTTCGGATCTTCAATCCGCCGCATTGACCATCTTTGCTACTGTTCCCTTTTGGGTGTGCTCCGGGACTCGAACCCTGTTCTTCCCATTCACAGTGGGACGCTTTGCCAGATAAGCCTGCCTGCCGGCAGGCTAGAGACACCATTTGAAAACCCGAAATGATTTGAACCTTTACAACAAGAATCAAAGTCTTGTATGCTAACCGTTACATCACGGGTCTATTTTGTACCCCACCCAAGATTCGAACTTGGACTTTAAGGATTTTAAGTCCTTTGCCTCTGCCAGTTGGGCTAGTGGGGCATTCGTACAGGGAGAGAGATTCGAACTCTCAGATTACTGGTTCTAAACCAGCTGCGTTTGCCATTTCGCCATCCCTGCAAATTGTTGAGGCATTAGGACTCGAACCTAAGACTCCCGTGTTAAAAGCACGGTACACTACCAACTGAGTTATACCTCATGCTGTACTCCATAAGGGAATCGAACCCTTGTCTTCCGATAGAAAGTCGGATGCACTGGCCACTATGCTAATGGAGCATTCGTCTGGGAAATCCCGCCTATGCGGGACGACTTTCCGCTTCCAAAGCGGGTAAATAACCCACGTTATCTTCCCAGTTTTGCAGTACCGACGGGACTCGAACCCGTACCTTCCCGATAGACAGTCGGGCGCTCTAGCCTTTGAGCTACGGTACTTTGCGCGTCCGTGAGGATTTGAACCTCAATCCTAGGTTTTGGAGACCCAGATGCTACCATTACACCACAGACGCGTTGTGGAAGCAGTAGGACTCGAACCTACATGTCATTTCTGAACCTGATTTTAACTCATTCATTTTTATTGCCTTTATCGGTTTCGCTGAATTCGTGTACTCATTTCAGTCAGGCGAGCCAGCCAATTGTTCAATACTTCCATAATGTTTAGAGACAAGGATGAGATTCGAACTCATAAAAAATGGTTTTGCAGACCATTGCATTAACCTTTCAGCCACCTTGTCAATTTGTCGGAGGGCAAAGGAATTAAACCTTCACCGCCCATTGGCTTGCTCTTCCTATTTTCAAAACTTAATGCGCATAAAAAAAGCATCTCTTTATCGGAGATGCTTCGTATATAAGTGTATTGTCTTTACGTCAACACATGATACACGTATTTCTCCTTTGTTTACAAACGGACAGTTGATCACTATAAAACCGTTCAAACCATTTCGGCGAACAGCGATGTAGTTCCAATAATTGTATATGTCTTTTTAAAGATTCCACTGGCATGGGTTTATAAATTGTGATGGTGCAAAGATGAAAAGGATTTTTAAACTACACAAGAAAAAATAAATTTAATTTACTGATAATCAATTAGTTATGTTTAAATATAGATAATGGAATTCCTGTCCGTCATATTGCGGATTTTGAACATTTTGTACAATCGTCTGTCTACCAATTGTTTGCCGTTTCAATAATCTAATTTTATATTTTCTTACTTCTCATTCATCTGTTTTAAAAAAAATCCATAAAAAAAGCGCCCTATTGTAGTAGGACGCTTTTACTTTATCGTTTTATGGTATGATTTACATAGATTCAATGGTTAAATAAAGTCACATAGCGTCCGTTTCGCTCACTATATTCTGAGCGAAAATCAAAGAGGCAAAGCCATTCTTTTTGGATGATATGTAACGTTATCTGTGTCATTTGTGTTGCAAAGATGGTATTTTTTTTTGTTTTCGAATGTTTTATCTCAGTTACATTCAAAAAAACATTGAAATCAAAGAGTTACCAAGACTTCTATGATATAGTGATGACAGAAATTTGGCTACTTTCCATATGCGTGGGCTGTTCCGATAGTCTCCTATCCGCACATAGGAACTTATCTACCTTGATAATCTTAATTTAAAAGGAAGTACTTCTAAGACAACTAGGATTACAATCTTTTTAATAAGCTTGTTTGTAGTATAGGAATTTGAACATATGAATTGTGGAGTTGTAGCAGCCCTATGATATCGAACCAATGAAAAGGGTAGTATTCGTTGAGCCAGAGTTCTAAAACCCCGGCTCTAGATGAACTTTACCATCACAATGAATGGTTTTTTTGGCTTATTACACTAAACACAGATATAACAATTGCCATTCACTACTTCACCTCCCGCACAAGAGGGTAAATCCTCATTACATAGAATAGAAGGTGTGCTCCCGCATATGCCGCGTCTACGTCTTGCTTGTCCACCAATACCTCCGTTAATAGATTTTTGAGCCGTACTTCCTAAGGTTTTTACACCATTTAAATTCATTAATTTTTTCATGATATTTCTATTTTTAAATTCATTTCCCTTGATCATTTAAAGACACTCAAGGTTTGTGTCCATTTTTTGCGAAGGGATATTACTTCCTTAAATATGGAGATAGTTGTAGATTCAAAGCAGCGCGTTTGCGCAATGTTGAATCAACTTGTTTCCTTTTATTCGATTTTAATATTTGAACTTTAAGTTATCAAATACTGCAATATTGCGTTACTAACTTTACATAGAGATACAGAAAAAACTTATGAAGCATGTAAATTCTGGTACTAAAGTTAAACATGCTTAAGAGCGATGAGTCAATATTTAAAAATTATCACTTTGAATTAATATGGATGATACACGCTATAGCTTCATCCCTGTATTGAGCTGTTATATTCACAACCTAAAAATGATTTTTTCTTTAGGCTCTTTTTTTGGGCAAGCAAATAAGAGCGATTTTTTATTCTTTTTACTAATGAGATCAGATGACAAGCAATTTCCGCTACGCTAATTTTCAGCTTTTGCTACAGGCTAACGCAAAGTTTCTGAAATTTTCGTTCAACAATTTTCGGGTAAACCTAAGGCTCAATCAAAGGCGAAAAGTAGAGTTTCAAATGGCATCGGCCAAGCGGCGATTGCCCATAGCGATAAATGGATGGGTTTTCAGGAGCCTCAATCGTTCAGCATGGGCAACTGCAGTAGGACTACATTATACCCTTCTTTATTATTTTTTTTATCAATAAATCTTAAAAAATCTGGAGATTTGCGCTTAAAATACTTCTGTGCCCTTTCCAATAGGATTTGCAGACCTAATGATCGATGATTGCTGTTGTTCCCTGCAAAACCAGGCCCATTGTCTTTAACAGCGCAAGCCAAATGACCATTACCCCCCTTACTGAATTCCACAATGATATTCCCTTGTTCTTTTAGCGAAGAGACGCCGTGCTTAATGGCATTCTCTACAAGGGGTTGTACCATCATTGGAGGGATTCTGTTGGATTCGGAATCCAAATCTTCTGGTAAAATTATTTTAAAGCTAAAAGGGACTACAGTTTGCTGGTAAATTTCCATATAATAGTTCAGGGCTTTAATTTCATCTCTAATATCCACAAAGTCCTCTCTTGAATTTTCCAGATTCATCCTAAGCAACTTCCCCAAGGCCGAAGTTAATTTTTGTGCCTGCTGCGGCCTATTATCAATCATGGATATTACATTTTGCAGGACATTAAATATAAAGTGGGGATTCAATTGAGAAAGGAGCAATCGCTGTTCCAAGGATACTTTTTGTAGCCGTCCTTTTAGATTTCTCCATTTGAAAGCACCAAATAGAAATAGCACTACTACAATCGCTACTATGATGCTTAAATAAAGTTGCGCCCTTTTCTTGGCATAGGCAAGGTCCATATTGGACTTTTCCGTTTCCAACCGTTGAATGGTTTCTACCTTTTCCCTGGTCTCATATTCTACCGTAAGATTTTCGATTTTGGATTGCAATTCCTTCTTATGGAAATCTTTTAAGATGGTTTCTCTTATTCTTAGATGCTTATTGGCCTGTTCGTAATCCCCTAGTTTTTCATAGGCTTCCAGCAGGTATGAATAGGCATCTAGAATCATATCTCGCTCATCGCTATTTTGTGCCTCGGAATTCAAGAATCCTATTGCGGTCTCTGCGCTATGTATTGTTTCGGTATAATTTCCTTCCTGCAGACTCACGTAGGCTTGGATGACCAAAATAGATATTTCGTTGGTTGTTGGCTCATAAGGACCGCCAAAAGTGTGCCTGTTCAGTTCAAATTCTTGAAGGGATTTTTTGTAATATGCCATTGCGGAATCCCGGTTGCGTTCTTTAAAAAAGGAGCCCAAGTAGGCATAGGCAAAAGGGAGGTTATTTCTAAAGCCCTTAGGGCGCAATGCAGATTTTATCTCCTTTTTTAAATAATACAAGGAAGAATCGGTAACATTGAGATAATTTTTGGAATAAATAATCCCCAAGCGTAAGGTGACGGCAGATCTATTTCGGGCAGAGGACATATACGCACTGTCCTCCGCTACTTTCAAGAATAATTCCGAAGCCTTCCTATAACTTCCTAGGGAATGATTGCATCTTGCTACTAGGGTCAGCAAATAGGGTTTCCATTTTATATCTGGGTACTTCTTTTCATAGAACAGGGCCGTGTTCCCATGCTTTAGGGCCTTTTCATAATTTTTACGTTTATGGGTGATTCTGCTCAACATATAGTGCGCCTCCTTCATACTTTTATCATCCAAATGGTATTTTAAACTCAAATTGGCGTGATGATCTATGGCCCTGTTGTAATAGAACACTGCCGAGTCCAATTGATTGTTTACAAAATATGATGTGGCCAATTTGGTCATGTATTCCGCTCTACCATATAGTTTACGATTACTGTCCAGCATCGTCTTCATATAGCTCAAGTTTTTCCGGTGATTGGGATTTCTGTGTGAAATACTATCCTTGGCAAAAAGGTCAATGTCCAATTGGGTAATATCGTTAAACTGACTATGGAGTGTTTGGGATACTACCATTAGCAAAATAAATATTCTTAACTTGTTCATTGGGATGTAATAGAAAGTTTGTGATTAACCTCAATAAGATACGCACTTTAATCGTAGAAGATGATAGGGAAACGCTTGGATATCTTAAAAAACTGGTACACCAGCATGACCACTTATTACTAGCTGATGTAGCTATGGACAAGAATACCGCACTTCAGAAATTCAAGTCGGTACAGCCAGATCTGGTACTATTGGATATTAAACTTGGGCAAGAGAATGCCTTTGACCTTCTCGACGAAATCTCCACAAAATCTTTTCATCTAATATTCGTAACCGGACATTCTGAATATCTAATGCGGGCTATTGAGTACTATGCCTTTTATTTTCTGACCAAGCCATTTGATAAAGAAAAGTTTAATGAGGTCATCAATGCCTTTTTGCAAAAAGCGAATACCTTCAATGAACAGTGGAAGTCAGCGTATTTGTCCAGTTTTGTCAAAAATCAAGATTCCCAATTCTTCTTGAATACCGGGCTCGATTTCCTGGCCATTGACCTTAATGATGTGCTCTACTGCAATTCGGAGGGGAATTTTACCAAGTTTTGCTTTAAGGAAGGCCGACCCAAACTGGGTTCCAACAACCTAAAATTTTATGAAGATCTCCTAGGGAAAAGAGGTTTTTTCCGAGCCAACCGCTTTCATCTGATCAACATCAGGAATATTGATGCCATTCTAAAAAAAGAAACCCTGGTCATGAAAGGAGGGGCAAAAATCAGCATTTCGAGCAGGAATAAGTTAAAATTGAAGGAATTGATTATTGCTTTGAATGGATAAAAAATAGTAAAAACAAGTATTGCTCCAGTGCACTGGGTAGAAACCGGTATAACCCTAGTTCATAATTTAAAGGGAAATACTTATAAGTCCAGACGATTATTCCAGGGTAATGCTATTTTTTTGAACTTGCGTAAATGGAAAAAACGGAATCAAAAAGAGACCACTATTCATGTATTAAGAGAAGATGCGGTATCGCTAAAAATTACGACCTGTGAACTATTTTATATTCAAAAGAAAAAATAAGCTTAAATTAATGGTACCAATGACCTCTCAATTTTTTTACGATTCAAAAAAAAGTGATAATGGCTGAAATTTCCATAGACTTTTGGTCTTTTATTATTTTGGCGGGAAGCTTACAAGGACTCATTTTAGCGTTCTTTTTTTTAAGCAGTAAGCGGCTAGGGTATTCCAATAAGCTGATGTTTGCTATATTGTGGTTTCTGATTTGGGTACAAATGGAGTTCTTTTTTGTGCGCAGTATTATGGAACCATTGCGTTTTGAAATTTTTTATGGAACGCGCTATGGATCTTGGTTGGCCATTGGCCCTTTACTGTTCGTATACACTAAGTCGATATTATCCGATACATTTAAACCTTCTCTATCCCTACTTCTGCACTTTGCCCCTTTTTTGATTTTTACGATTACCATCCCCTTGTTGTTTTCCGAGGCGATACCTGAAAGGGGTAAATACTATGGAATGCTTACCGTAATTAGAAATACCAATATGGGAATTACGCCCATTCAAAATGTATATGGAGTGTTGTTTTTTCTTCAATTTATACATGCAAGTATCTATGCATTTTTAGGGGTGGGTGACTTAATAAAGCAAGGCAAACTAAAAAAAAGAACCATACCGCAACTTGATCATGCCCGGATGAAATGGGTAAAATATTGTTGCTTAATTTTTGGTTTCGTGATGCTATCCTCCGTGTTATATTTTTATTTATTGTTCTATTCGGATAGTTACAAGAGATGGATGGACTATCTGTATATACTTCCATCTACAGGAGTAATCTATATTCTAGCCATAAGTGCTTATAGAAAACCGTATTTATTTCGAGATGATTTAAAATATGTTTTAAGCCGAAAAAAATATGCCAAAACACCCTTGGACGGGCAATTATCACTAGAGTACAAGGAACGACTAACAAATTATATTAAATCTGAAAAAGCGTACCTGAATCCAAATATTCGATTGGTCGATGTCGCCAATGCCCTTTCCATACCAAAACATCAATTGTCTAGAGTGATCAATGAGCAATTTCATTGCAATTTTAATGAATTCATTAATAAATATCGCATTAGGGAGGCCCAAGAGATAATGACGGCCAAGGACAATACCGCTAACTTTTTAAATATTGCCTACGCTGTTGGTTTTAACAACAAAGCCTCTTTCAACAATTATTTCAAAAGACTTACGTCGATGACGCCTAAAGAATACCAAAAGAAATATGGGCAAAAGTGAATACTAAATAGGGTATTCTTATAAGAATAGTCGATTCACAAGGAATACAATGCTTCTTTTAATGTTTAAAATTAAAGCGGCATGACAAGAAATATCAAGATTACGATGGTTGTTATCCTTTTTTCAACCTTAGCCTTTACACAAACAAAGGCGTACCCCATAGATGGTTGGCATTCTAAAATAGGGTTTAGCGTCAATTTTAGTGGTTTACTTCCTATTAAAGGACAATTTGATAAAATCGATGGAACCATTTTACTCGATGAAGCTAATATGGCTAATACCTCCGCAACGATTAATATCCAAGCAAATAGCATCAATACAGGTGTTGAAATTCGGGATAAGCATCTCAGGGGCAAGGATTTTTTTGATGCTGCGAACTACCCCACAATTCGTTTTTCAAGTGAAAAAATGATCCAAAAAAAAGGGCAATGGGTTATGGTAGGGAATCTTAAAGTACGAAGGACTAGTAAAACTGTTGAAATTCCAATGAAACTATTGCACGGAGAAAAGTTGGATGCTTGGAAAAACTATAGAATTACACTTAAAGGAGGTTTTACACTTAACCGTTTGGATTTCCAAGTGGGGGAGGATCAGATAGGTATTGGAGATGAGGTAGCGGTTACCTTTACCATTTCGGCTCGAATATTTAATACGGCGACGGTCGCTTTATTTGATTGTCCATTTGGAAAAAAAATGATTGCTGCCATACAGGATGGGAATAAGGAAAAAGCGCGTACACAATTCGAGGAACTATTGAGATTGGATGATAGCGATGCGAAGAAAGCGACCAGCTTTGAATTTTTATACCTCTATTTAAAACAGAACAACTATGATAATGCCAGTTATGGGTTGGCAGAACTATACCTAGATTTGTTTCCTGAAGATTCCAATGCCCATAGCCTTTTGGGTAATGCGTATTTTGAAAAGAATGCCTTTAGTGAAGCCAAAGATTCCTTTAAACAAGCCCTTTACTATGATCATCAGAACACCTTCGCAAAAGAAATGCTTAAGAGGACTCTAAAAGTTCTAAAAAAGCGTGAGGAGTAATTGCATAACGATACATGGTCTAGCATCCCTGCTTTTATATGGTATTATGCAAAAAAATAAGAACCACCTAAATCCCAAAACGGAGAAAAATGACAAGAATAGCCTGCGTTTTTAGTATTGCAATAAGTTTGACCCTAGGGGCTTGCAAGAATAACCATAACCAAAATAGAATAGAAAAAAGAACTGCGATCACAGATTGCGGCTGTGATTCCATATGGTCTAGACCCGTGACAAAAGAATTTGTAACATTTTTAGAAAAAACAACAACATCCGACCATCCCGTTTGGAAAGACTATAGCCTTGGAGATGGGACTTTTGTTCTCAATGCAGGTAGGGTAAACGACACAAGCCATTGCTTAGGACTTTGGAAAAGTGGAAAAGCTATTTCCTTTACATGTTCCCCCGATATTCCGAGGATGTTGACCCCTATATATAGTTATTACCTAAATTACAAAGACCCTATAAGAAGAGATTCCACCTTCTTTGAAACCTCAAAGAATGCCCCTAAATTTTTGGCATGGATGAAAAGCAATGCCGTTGAATTGGCGGTGTATATGCCAACAGATTTTCCAAAATTCCCTTTTAGGATAGGCGCAAAAACAAAAACGCAATTGGCCATACATGAATCTTTCCATATTGAAGTAATGCTCCGGTATTGGTATACCAAAAAAGGGTATTGGCCAGAATGGGACATGCAACCGGATAGGGCAAAAATGCAAATTTGTTATGCACAAAATGGCACCATAAAAAAGTTGATTGAAACAGAACAAAATCTCTTGTCTCTCCTAATTGAAGCTCTTCTGGACCATAAAAAGGAAGAAGCCTTTGGATTGGCGGATGAATTTATGAAAACGCGGAAAACCCGATATCGCATAATAGTGGACTTGAATTTACAGTTGGACGAAGCCTATAATTGTGCTGCAGCGGAAGCAATTATGGAAATCGAAGAAGGTATTGCAGATTATGCCAGTTGGGTGAAAATGTATGATGTAGGTTTGGTGAGTAGAGCCGATATATTAAGACGGTATCGAGCTCAGCAAAAAGACAAGTTTTATTTAACCGGATGTATGCTCTTTCATGCAATGGTATTAATGAATAATGGAAATGATGAGGCTATTATAGAAAGAATGACCCAAGCGAATTCTCTTGAAGAAGGCAGTTTATTGACCCTCTTTCAAGAATACTTGACTTTATATCGGAAAAATCAATTGTAATCTCTCGACACCTATAATGAAAGTGCCTCAATTTAGGATTTCAAATCCGGTTTATAGAAATAATCGATCACCAATAAAAATGCGATTACCATCTAGTAGTTATCCTATGAATTGCAAGCCGTACAATTGGGGATTCCTTTTAATTTCCCATTTTCGTCCAAATCGTATTTACAGCAGTTCATCAATTTTTCCTTCCAATTTGCTATTGCTTATTTTAAATTGCTAAACCTTGGCCTCCTATCGGAATAGTTTTGGTCGTCCTAAAATCGGCATCATAATCTTCTGGCTACCCAATCTGCCTAATAAAATGGTATTTTTCCTTAATTGAAAAACCGTTGTTTTTGTTGACTTTATTTATTTATGAAAAGGAGCAGCAATTGTACTGGATGATGTGGTATTAACTCTAATGCCACCTCATGGAACTCCAATAAGCGCTTGAACCTAGTTTACCGTACACCATAGATACCTGCTTTGGACCTGCCAGTTTATAGACTACGCATTGTAACAGTATTGATACAAAACCTTAAAATGAACCTTCATTTTTGCTTTGGCCTGTTGCGGGTCTTGATTCTTGATTGCTTCATAGATTGCTTCATGTTCTTTAATACCTTGAAAGGAGAGATTTGCATCACAAACATGATACTTTTCAAAGTTTGTAATAATCTCAGGAGTAATGATCAACATGAAGGTATTCATTGTACCGTTCTTACTTGCCTTTGCTATCGCCAAATGAAACAACAAATCTTCCTCAACAGCATCTTCACCGTTTAGTACTTTTGTACGATAAGCATCGAGAGCTTCCTGTATTTTGTTTAAATCTTCCTCTGTTCTTCTTAAGGAAGCTAATCTCACCGTCTTTAGTTCCAATAAAATCCTGGTTTCTACCAAGGATTTAAAATCAGGATCTTCCAATCTCAAAATATCATCGAGCATTCCGCTCATGGCTACTCTTCCTATATTGGCAATGAAAGTTCCACTTTGAGGCCGTGATTTTAAAATTCCAAAAAATTCAAGTTTTTGAATGGCTTCACGAATATTACTCCTGCTAACTTCAAATTTTTCCGATAACATCCTTTCTGATGGCAACTTATCACCGGGTTCAAGATTTTTATACAAAATAAAATCTCTCAATTTGGAAATGATTCCTTTTTGAACACCATTATTCTCACTTTTAGTAAGTACTTCTATTCTCATATCTGTCGATTCAAACCAAATTGGTTAACCAATCTGGTTTGTTAAATTTATAAAAATACTTTAACATATATAGCAGAGTTATCATCTTTATTTTTTAAATCGAATTGAAAAGACTATTGACCTAGATTCTTGAACAATTTTTTTTCTCCACTAAAGCAACTCAGGTAAATAAAAACTATTTAAGTTGAATTGAGTTCTAAATCTATGTTTCAACACGAATACGTTCAACGAATCCATAAAAGCTTTTTCTAGAGTTCTATTCTTTTTAAGATTTTCGAATGCCTGATTCGTTAAGTTGGAGTACTAACTATAGAAAAAATGGATTAAAAGGTGGTCATATTGTATTCGTGCAATTTTAAAATAAAAGGTATATATAATGGTTTTGTCGATTGAACATCCTGCCATTTCCCAATAAATAATAAAAAAACCCTTGCTATTACGTGTAGCAAGGGAAATTCCATTCATTATTATCTTCTTTGTCGAAGATTGAATTCTTCGGATTTAATTTCGGTTAGAACGGGTTTTGTGATAAATTTGGATTTCGCTGTATTTCATCAAAAGGGATGGGAATTAAATAATCTACATCACTAAAGTTCGCCTTTTCACCTTCTAAGCCAGTGGCAGAATATACTTCATTACCCATTCTTCTCCTAGCAATATCATACCATCTTTTACCTTCAAAAGCCAATTCAATGCGACGTTCTTCCATTACATCAGCAATGGTGACTGTACCTGTTAAATCAGCAGGAACGGCACTCGGTGGGATAGTAACAGATACATCAGCACCTGTTTTTGTACTACCACCTGCGCGTGCGCGAGCTCTTATTTGATTGATATAGTTAAGTGCAGATGCATTATCACCCAACTCAACCGCCGCCTCAGCCGCAATCAAAAGCACTTCTGCGTAGCGAATCATAGATACATTATGACTTGTAGCTCTAGCGTTACCTCGATCAAAAGGGCCTGGGAAGCGCGTATATTTAGCAATATATGGCATATTACCTGCATGCTCATGGCCACTAATCGTGAAATTTGTGAAAGGAACTAAGGCTCCACCAATACTAGCTTCTTCATCAAAACTCACTGTCCTTCTATAATCGCCGGGTTCAAAACTTTCGTAAACAGCTAGGGTGGGTACGGCAACAGACCAACCACCACCTTGATTTCTATCATCACCACGAATTCCTGTCATAGGTGCTATTTGGTCATAGGCATTGTCAGGTGCTTCGAAATTATTATAATCCAGACTAAAAATGGGCTCCGGTGAATTATCAATTACCTCTGCATTAAACAAGTTTTGGAAATCGGAATCCAACGCCAAACCATAATTTCCAGCATTATTAATGATTTCAGTAGCCTCGTTAAAAGCGTCCTGCCAATTGCCCAAGGTCAAATTCACCAAAGCAATATAGGCACTTGCAGCAGCTTTAGAAGGCACCGCGCGCGATGTTTGGGTATCGGGTAACCATGTCTTAGCAAATTCTAAATCTGCCAAAATATTCTCATACACTTGGGCGGCTGGGGTACTCGACATTTCAAGGGCTCCATCGACATCTTGAAAATTTGTTTCGTCAAAATAAGGTATGTCACCATGTAACCTTACAAAGTGAAAATAGTAATATGCTCTCATGAAGTATGCCTGGGCCACTACAGGATTCTTTTCTTCGTCAGGGGCATCTACCAAAGTGGCACCATCAATGGCCAAGTTTGCCGCCGCTATTCCAGAGAATCCACGCTCCCAGGGATCAAAAACCATTTCGTTATCATCAGTAGTGGTTAATTGATCCATTTCTACCCTCCGGGTTTGCGATGATTGCAAATTTACCATGTCAGAACGCAACATTAGGGCAATGGAAAGTTTTCTGCCCCACCATTCTTCGTTAATGGCATGGGTCATGGAACCGTTAACGGCAGTTTGGATTGAGGCCACAGAATTAAAAAAACCTTCAGGGGCCAAAATACCTACAGGTTCTTCTTCCAAATCGGAGCAGCTAAAAAGAGCTAATCCAAAAAAGATTAAAAATAATTTTGAAGTTTTCATATTTACATTTTTTTACTAATTTAAATCTATATCTATATTTTTTGTGTTAAAATTTTAAGTTAACACTAAAATTCACTGCCTGAAGTGTTGGGTAATTACCAAAATCGAATCCTCTAATCACATTAGAAGATTGATTATTGGTACCGTTCGATCCAAAGAAATTGGCTTCTGGATCCAACCCAGAATAATTGGTAAAAGTCAATAAATTCTGACCACTTATTGCCAACCTAAGACTTTGCACACCTAATTTTTTGGTAACAGTTGAAGGTAACGTATAACCTATGGCTAAGTTTTTAAGCCTGATATAACTGCCATTCTCCACAAAACGAGAAGAAATTTCCCTGGCACTATTATTACCAACCCTTGGTTGATTAGTATTGGTGTTTGATGGCGTCCAAGCGTTATTAAAATAGCTCCTAGTGGTATTGGAATCTCCGTTATTTAATTGGACATCTGTTAAATTAAAGATATCATTACCCTGTGACCCTTGAAAAAAGATATTTAAGTCAAAGTTCTTATAGCTTAAAGTATTGTTTAGACCAAAGGTAAAATCTGGGTTTGGATTGCCTATAATAGTCCTATCAGCATTTGCAATTGCGCCATCACCATCCACATCGGCAAATAATGGATCCCCTGCCACGGCATTGGGAAAAGCTGCAGTACCTGCAGGAAAGTCTCCTCCTTGGTAGACCCCGCGATAATCAAGACCCCAAAACAACCCTACTTGTTCGCCTTCTCGGACAATTACATTGTCAGAAGTACTAAAATAACTAGGTGCTGCGTTAAGAAATATATCGAGACCCTCTAGCAAACTTACCGCTTCGCTTCTATTAAATGAAATATTAAAATCCGTACTCCAGGTAAAATCCCCTTTGGAAATATTTACGGTATTAATCCCCACTTCAAAACCACTATTGTTTATTTCGCCAGCGTTAGTGAATGGAGTAGGGTTTGCAAAACCAAGGGCATCCAGCAAGGCATTATTTATGAAAATAAGATCTCTTGTATTTGTATTATAATAGTCCAAGGTTAACGAAACCTTATTGCTGAATAGACCCAAATCCAATCCCACGTTGGTTTGAAAAGAAGATTCCCACCTCAAATCTGGATTTGCAGGACGATCCGGTGTAATTGCGGAAACAGTTTCTCCGCCACTTGAGGCAAACAAAGTTCTAAATGTAGCCAAGGATTGAAATGGTGAAATTGAGGGATTACCAACCACTCCGTAACTAGCTCTGAGTTTAAGGTTTGAGATGGACTTGCTTTCCTTTAAAAAATCTTCATTGGATATTCTCCAACCCAAAGCAACGGAAGGAAAAACAGCAAATTTATTGTTAGCCGCAAAATTAGAGGATCCATCCCTTCTCACTGTTCCTGTAATTAAGTACTTGTCATCCCAATCAAAATTAACTCTTCCAAACTGGGACTCAATCTCAACTTCAGATAAGAAAGAAGTTGGCTGTAACAGACCGAGAGCAGATCCTAAGGCGCGAAATGAGAAATCATCAGAAATAAAATCAGTACCTGCGGCAGAAAAACCTTCGTTGGTCCTTTTTTGATAGGAATATCCCCCGAGCAAGGTCAAATTTCCCTTGCCTATTTCGGTATTATAGGTCAAATAACTTTCAGTTAACACGCTCTCCCTTCTTACATTCGATATAGAAGCCCTTCCGTTATCTGCAGCAGCAGTAATAATCAGTGTAGAAGGCTGAAACTGTCCATTGGTTACATTTTGGGAACTAAGACCAAATGTGGTTTTAAATGTTAATCCTTTGACAATTTCATATTCAGCAAACAAGTTTGCCCTAAAATTATCCTCTTCGGTTTCATCTACTCTTTCGGTGGCAACGGCAAAAGGGTTATCTACAGGATCACCTATGGCATCATTTATCGTAAATGAACCATCGGGATTAAATATGCCTCTATCGGGAGCGAACCTAGCGGCTAACGATATGGCGTCATCACTACCCACGGTTACAGATCCATCGGACTGTGATGCTACTGAGTTTTGGGTACTTATGCTTCCAAATAGATTAACTCCGATCTTGAACTTCTCTGAAATATTTGCGTCGACATTTGACACAAACGTAAGCCGTTCAAAATCTGAGTTTACTACAATTCCCCCTTGATCAAAATAATTGGCAGAGGCATAGAAATTAATATTTTCCGATCCCCCAGAAAAGGAAAGTTGATGATTGGTGGTGAACCCCGACCTATAAAGCAAATCTTGCCAATCCGTATCCGCATCACCCTGAACGTAGGGCACTGCAGTAGATCCATTGGTAATAGCCACATTTTGCCTGACTTGATTTTGGTAGTCGGCGAACTCACTAGCATTAAGTAAATCTAAACTGTTAGCTGTGTTTTGTACTGCATAGGTAGAGTTGATTTCCACATTTAACTTTCCTTTCGCCCCTTTTTTTGTGGTTATCAGTACTACTCCATTAGAGCCCTGTGAACCATAAATTGCAGTCGATGATGCATCTTTTAAGACTTCAATGGAGGCGATGTCGTTTGCTTGAGGAAAAGGCGCTCCTACAAAACCATCCACGACAATCAATGGTGTGCTGCTAGCTAAAATAGAGCCATTTCCCCGTATTCGAATGGCAATGGGCGCTCCGGGCTCCCCACCATTGTTGGTTTGCACTTCAACACCAGCTGCCCTGCCCTGCAGCGCTTGTTGAGCGTTCAAAACTGGAAATGCATTTAATTCTTCACTCTTAACTGAAGCTACGGATCCTGTAAGGTCGGATTTCTTTTGAGAACCGTAACCTATAACCACCACTTCTTCAAGTTGCGAAGTATCTTCCAATAGCGTAATATTGACAGTTGTTTGTGTGGTGATTGTTACTGTTTGTGCGGCAAATCCAACATAAGAGAAGCGCAATTCTTCACCACTTGAGACATTGATGGAATAATTCCCATCAAAATCAGTTTGAGTTCCTCTAGTGGTGTTAACCACTAGGACATTTGCACCTGCTATGGGCGCATTGTTCTGATCGGTAACAGTTCCTGTCACGGTTAGGTCTTGTGCAAAAAGCTGAATACTGCTAAAAAGTATCGTAACCAGTGTTAAAGTTTTTTTTAAGTTCATTTGTTTTCTAGTTAATTTAAAGTAGTTAGTCTTTGTGTACTGATAAATTGTAAAATAATCGGTATCAGTATATGTATTTGAACATTACTCGGAAAACTTCAAATGAATTTTATATTTTTGAAATAAGAATGTGTAACAAATACATGTTTTCTAACAATTACTTCCCTCCTAAATGAAGTATTGTTTTAATAAGGATAGGTCAGCACCTATCCTTTTTTTCTTTAAGTTTTCATAATTTTTCGTTTAGTTTTTATTGGTAATCCAAACTGGTTAACCAGTTTGGATTACCAAATATATGTTATCTTTTTGTTAAACAAAAGTGATTTGAAAAAAAATCTGTTAAAAAATTAACGATAATTTATTAAGAGTCTATTTTTTATATCATACAGGTATTTATTGTAGATTTTAATTGACTATTCAGCATAAAGTCTTTAGTGATTGAGCTAAAAATATTAATTAGGACTCTGGTTTGGGTATAAACTACTCTAGGCAGGGTGCGCCCAGGTATATAATAGGTCTATATTAGGAATCATTCCCATTAAATGTTTGGTCTCCTAATCAATTGTTACATCAAAACTTGTACTTTTTATATAGGTAGCCAAGGACTGATAGTGTTCTTGGGACTAAGCCACGGCACCCGCTTCAAAATGCACCCAAACTAGCATTATTTTGTTTATCACTATGATTTTACACTTTGAGTTTTCATTGAAGACCTCCTAGTCAAGATGATTAAATAGACATTATTTGCACATTCAAAAAGAAATCCATCGTTTTTTGTAAAAAACACTGTTTTTTTTGCAATAAAAGTATATATTTACAATTGTAAAATTGGTTAACCAATTTAGTAAACCAATCTAGTAAACCAAAATACAATACTTTTTAAAGCGTACGAGATTATGAAAAATACAGTAATACGGACAGGCCGATGGTTCTTTGTGATGATGCTATTGGGCACTTTTTTTTCTTCTTGCGATAATGAAGAAGAAGGACTCAGGGCAGATCAGAGCAGAGATGATATTGCACCACTTTCAGTAAGTTTTGATACCTCTTCCATGTTTCTGGAAGTTTCTACCACCAATACATCCACCAATGCGAGGACCTATGCATGGGATTTTGGTGTGGAGGGTACCGATGACGATACCTCAATAGAAGTTGCTCCAAGTTACACCTATGAGGTAGGCGGTACCTATACCATTACCTTGACCTCAAGAGGAGATGGAGGGCAAGAAGAAACCTTTTCCTCGGAAATTACGGTGGACAGGGAACGGATCAATCCATCTGCATCCTTTACCAGTGAAACGGATTTCTTGGATGTGACCTTTATCAATACTTCGGTGAACGCGGTATCCCATGCCTGGGATTTTGGGGATAATAATACGTCTACCGATGAGAATCCGACCCATACGTACAGTGAAGCAGGTACTTATACGGTTTCTTTAACCGTATCCAGTGCTACGGATGATACGGATACGGTTACTGCTGAGATCACCGTAGAAGCAGCAGCTGTAGCGCCATCTGCCGATTTTAGCGTTGAAACCATGGACTTAATGGCAACGTTTACGGATGCATCTTCGGCTAATAGTGGAAATATTACGGCTTATGCCTGGGATTTTGGAGACCAAATGGGAACTTCAACCGATCAGAATCCAACTTATATTTATGCTGCCGCTGGTAATTTTGAGGTTACTTTGACCATTACTTTTGATGAGGTAAATGGGGAAACTACTTCAAGCATAACACAAACAGTTTCGGTTACAGCACCTACAGGGGGGATGAACGGCCCAGGAACAGCGGGCAACCAATTTGCATTTATCACAGATACGGATGGTGGTGATACCGGTGAATTGCGATTAAATTTAGATAATACCATTGCCGTTGGAAGAATGACGGCTGTGATACGCAAGGAAGCATCGGACTTGGATGCCTTTGTGAACCTTTCAGGCTCTTCGACAACACGAAGGAATGCCATGATCGATATTCGAATCGATGATGCCAATGGTTTCGAATTTACAGAATCTGGAGATAATGTGGCCACACCTAACTTCCCTACTTTTATGAATGATGAATTTGTAATGGTAGATATCACCTGGGATGCTTCGGGTGCCGGGGCCCCTTTGGTAACCGTTACCATTGATGGCCAAGCAGCAACTGCTGCTCCCTTTGAATCTGCAGGACAAGATGCTACTGCTATTGCCGATGGAGTCCAAACGGTTCAATTTAGATTAGGGGGTAATGGTGATTTGGATGCTACTGGTGCAGGGTTTTGGATCGATAACCTCAATGTATATGATATGACCTCTGGTACTCCAACACTTGTTTTTGAAGACGATTATGAAAGCTATACTGTTGGAGATTCCTTGGATCCGGATGAAGCTGCCGATCCCAATGCTACTCCTTACAGGGATAATTCCTTCCAAGTTGTGGTCAATGAAGAAGCCGGGGCGGTTGGAGGACCAGGTACTCCTGGGAATCAATTGGCTCTGATTACAGATACGGACGGAGGCGATACTGGAGAGCTACGGTTAAATTTGGATAATACTATTGCTGTTGGAAGAATGACGGCGGTAATACGTAAAGAAGCCACAAGTTTGGATGCTTTTGTGAATCTATCGGGCTCCTCAACGACACGTAGAAATGCCATGATTGATTTTAGAATCGATGATGCCAATGGTTATGAATTTACGGAGTCTGGGGATAATGTGACCATGCCAAATTTCCCTGCTTTTATGAATGATGAATTTGTAATGGTCGATATCACTTGGGATGCTTCGGGTGCCGGAGCCCCACTGGTAAGCGTCACC
Source organism: Spongiimicrobium salis (assembly GCF_043678055.1). NCBI lineage: Bacteria > Pseudomonadati > Bacteroidota > Flavobacteriia > Flavobacteriales > Flavobacteriaceae > Spongiimicrobium > Spongiimicrobium salis. The sequence continues at coordinate 419,370 of NZ_JBHEQA010000003.1, read as the reverse complement.
ATTGACGGACAAGCAGTTACTGCCGCTCCCTTTGAATCTGCAGGGCAAGATGCTACTGCTATTGCCGATGGAGTCCAAACGGTTCAGTTTAGATTGGGGGGTAATGGGGACTTAGATGCCTCCGGTGCCGGATTCTTTATCGATGAATTACGCGTTTACGATACTTCTTCGGGAATGGGCGTACTGGTATTTGAAGATAACTTTGAGGGATATGCCACTGGAGAATCCCTTGATCCGGATGGAGTTGCTCCTATAGTGATGAATTCTCCTTATGCCAATAATTCTTTTCAAGCCGTGGTTACGGAGGAATAAGTCAGGATATCAATAATACGAAGACCCGATGAACTTGACTCATCGGGTTTTTAAAACCTAAAATTAGAGGGGCATCGCGCAATTATTCATCGATGATGAGACAGAAAATTCTAACATTTGGCATTCGCGCTATTTTTTGAGCCGTATTTAAATGTGTATTTTGAATTCCCGATAACCTAAGGTGATCGAAAATTTCATTAATGGGTATTCTTTTGCATTTTGATAAAAAATAAAAATGATAAAAAAAAATTTCTTTCTAGTAAGTATAGTGCTATTCCTCCTTTCTTGTGGCGAAAATGCAGTGGATTCTGAGATTTACGTCAAAGATATTGCTGCATTGAATGCGGCGATAGCACAAGCAGGTCCTGGGGACGATATCGTTATGGCCAATGGCGATTGGAAGGATGTTGAAATCCGATTTAAAGGTTTTGGAAATGAAAAACACCCTATTAGCTTAAGGGCTGAAACTCCTGGTAAAGTGCGAATTACGGGAAAGTCCGACTTAAAACTCGGGGGTGAATATTTGGTGGTTAGTGGTTTGTATTTTACGGAAGGTGCATCTCCTTCAGGGGCAGTTATCGAATTTGCCATCAACAAAGATAGCCTTGCCAATCATGCTAGAGTCACCAACTGTGTGATTTTGGATTACAATAAAGCACAAAGAAACCAAACCGATTTATGGGTGCAATTAAAAGGGCGCCATAATGAAGTGGACCATTGTTATATTGCCGGAAAATCGAATAGGGGCCCTACCATCCGGGTGGATCTGGAAGGAAATAAAAGCATTAAGAATTATCATAAAATCACAAACAACTATTTTGGCCCAAGGCCCCCTAAAGGCGGGCCCAGTGCGGAAACCATTCAATTGGGCAATAGTTTTACCTCCATGGCGCCAAGCTATACGCTTGTAGCAGATAATTTTTTTGATCGCTGTAACGGGGAAGTCGAAGTGATTTCAAGCAAATCAAATTTCAATGAGTTTAGAAATAATGTCTTTTATAAGAGTGAAGGTTCTTTAGTGACCAGACATGGTAATTATTGTATAGTAGATGGCAATTATTTCATTGGGGATTCCCACTCTGAACAGATTGGGGGAATTCGGTTGATCGGTACCGGACATTGGGTGACCAACAACTATTTTTATAACCTAAAAGGGAAAGTTTTTAGAAGCCCTCTGGCTGTGATGAACGGTATTCCCAAATCTCCATTAAATAGATATATACAGGTTACGGATGTGGTAGTGGCCCACAATTCTTGGATCAACTGCACTTCGCCCTGGCAATTTGGTGTGGGATCCAATGTAGATCAAAAGGACGTTCTTCCCGCTTCGGAAATTCGCTCAGAAAGGCCTATTCGCACTATTGTGGCCAATAATCTTATCTACAATGAGGAACAGGATCAATACCCCATTATAGCCCATGATTCGTTGGACGGGATTAGTTTTAAAAATAATTTCATCAACAACCAAAAAGGAGATTTTGAGCATGATGAAGTATTTAGCCAAAAAGACTTTACACTTTCAATACTAGAGGATAATATTCTGATACCATCAAATGAGGTATCAAGTTTTGAAGTGTATCAGGGTTTTGAGTTTGAACAAATCACAGCAGATATCTTTGGAAGTTCCCGGAAGGCAACCAATAGTATCGGCGCAATTTCCGGTACACCTGCCGTGAAACCTAATCTTGCTGATGTATCGAAATATGGACCGGACTGGTATCCTGTGAAATCTACCGAAAAAGAGGAGTCCAAAATACATTCCGTAAAGACGGTTGCTTCCTTGGAAAAAGCAATTCAGGAAGCGGAAAACGGTGATGAGATTGTTTTAACTGCGGAGCGCTATGCGCTGGAATCTTCCTTGAAAATTGATAAGAAATTAACGATAAGATCGGCCGATGGTGCAGAGAAGGTTCTTATTCAATTCACGGGAGCCTCCAAAGTTCCAGCATTCGAAATGCACCCTAAAGGGGAGTTGACCCTCCAAGGTATCCATCTAAAAGGAACAAAGCGTGAATATGCCTTTGCACCGCTGAAAGCCAATATGTCCAGCCGGTATAATTTGACGGTTTTGGATAGTGAAATAACAGATTTTGATTATGTATTAAAAGCGTATAAGTATTCCTTCTCTGAATACATAAAATTCAAATCAACGCTGATCAAGAACTGTACCAACGGTCTGGAATTATCTGAAGAGACCGATGACCGCGGGGAGTATAATGCAGAAAACCTATGGGTTGAACATTGTAAGTTTGAAAATATCAACAAAAATGTGATTGATTATTATCGGGGTGGATATGATGAATCTACAGTAGGGGGTAATTTAATAGTGACCCACAGCACCTTTGCACAATGTGGCGCTCAGGAAGAAAATGGAATTTTACTCAATACCTACGGTATTATCAATGTACATCTTTCGGAAAATGTATTTCAAGACAACCCTGTAAAATTGGTCGCTCGTCTATGGGGGGCAAAAAATAATACGTATGCCAATAATGAAATAAAAAATTCAGGAGCGCTCATCGTCCAAGAAAACTTACCACTTAAACTGTTGTACTAAGGCTAAGGCAAAATGAAAACATTCTTAGGATCATTATTTTTTTTCTTTTCTCTTTACACCGGAGCTCAGGAAATACCTTCGGATAAAGTCTTAAAAATTGGGGAGCTACAGCATTTTTTGAATAAGGAGGTAAAAAATGCTATAGCAGAGGAAGGAGCCATAACCCAAGTGCAACTTGCCCAGTATTTTAGGAATAAATTTGCGGAACGCTTCTTTTATGATTATAGGACCTTTGATCAACGCTTTTTAGAATATAACAGGCTTTACCAGAATAAAGAGGGACATAAAAACCGGGCCTTAGATCATTTAGGGAAATATGCAGATTCTACATCATGGGTCCTGCCATTTAACTATCTAAATGGTGAAAAAGTGAATGCCTATGCCTTGCGCCATTTGGCAAGGCAGCACAAGATGGCCGATATTATTTTACATGGCTTCAACGAAGGAAGAGATCCAAAGTACATTCGTTACTTTGAGCATCAAATGCGTTCCCTGAATGCGGCATTGGAAGCAGGTCAATATGAAAAAATAGAAGATGGTAATGGCGTATACGAAGTGTTTCGGTCGGGCTATCGCATTCTCAATTGGTTATGGATCCATAATATGATCCTGAATGAACCGGAATACTCGGGTCAGGACCAACTCATCACCATTGCTACGCTTTTGCAACATGGACAGCACCTCTATGAACGCAATGATACATTTAGATCAGGGAATCATCAAACTAGAGGAATGTCTGCATTGGCAATGCTTGCCATTCTTTTACGTGACTTTCAAGGTACGGATTTGTGGTACGATCGGGCAATGGCACGACTCGGGGAACATCTCGACAAGGAAATCAATGAAGATGGATTTCAGTTTGAGCGCTCTATTCATTATCACATGAGTGATATCAACAATTATTTCTATGTGTACCAATTGGCCAAAAGAAATCATATTGAAGTAGCCGATTCTTGGACCGTACAACTAAGAAAACTCTTTGCCACACTTGTTAAAGTGGCCTATCCCGATAAAAGTGCTCCGGTATTACAAGATGATACCGATATTCCATGGGCGGAGAAAAATGATATCTCAGCGGCCATGACCTTGGGGTATTTGCTTTTTGAAGATCCTGGGTTTGGTTATTTTGCCGCCGATAAAGTTGATGCTAGAATGTATTGGTTTCTAAATCAGTCGCAAGTAAAAACACTCCAAAATATTAAAGGTGAAAAACCTTCTTATGGTTCTCTGGCCTTCATGGACACGCACTATTACATTATGCGGGAAGGCTGGGATCCCAAGGATAAAATGTTGATTATCAGTGCAGGCCTGGATGAGAAGAAACCAGACCATCAACATGGGGATATGTTGGGTATTCAAGCAATGGCCAATGGACATGCAATTCTGCCCAATTATCAAGTACGTTACTCCTTGAAAGATTTTGAACTGTTTAAAAACTCCAAGGTAAAAAATGTTGCCCTGGTCGATAATGAAGTACAAGGGAAAGCATGGACCTCCAATAAGGGCGGAAGTGGATTTGGAAAGTTTAAGAATTTGCCCAACCCAGAAGTCATTGCATGGAAAAATACCAATGATTTTGACTTATTTGTAGGAGCTCATGATGGTTTCAAGAATCTTGGGGTAGCCTATACAAGACAGGTTATATTTGTTAAAGATGATTTTTGGATCGTAAAAGATAATTTTTCGGCAAGCGAACCCCATGAATACAAACAAATCTGGCAAGGGCACTATACTTTGGAAAATGGCCCCAACTTGATCAGGGCTACAGCGGCAGATGCCAGTGGACATGATATTCTACAACTGATTCCTTTGGATACCGTGGTCAATTCTGGTGCAAGAGGTAAGCATTGGAGCGTGGTCTCAAAAAGAAATCGAAAGGAATTTAGTTTCCTCACGGTGATTTATCCCTATCAAGGATATCAAAATAGAATAGATGAAACAGAGGATGAATTTAGCGCAAACGGCTGGAGGATAAACAAGGCGGATTGGGAAATATCCGGTAATGCCCCTATTGGTCTTAGGAAAGAGAATCGTTTTTATTTTTTTAGGGTTCAAGAATTAAAACACAAAAAAATGAACCTTCAATTTTCTGAAGAAACAGATGTTTTTATCTCGCAAAATGAGATGCAGCTTCAAATTCATGCCCTTGGAACGGCACCCATTGTATTGACAATAACCAATATGAGGGGAAAGAAAACAAAAAAGGAATTGATGCCAGGAAAAAGTATGGAGCTTAGAATGGAATGAGTAAGCCGGAAATATTGAATTTCTTAGTGGTGTCATACATTTTGTTGTCCCTTTTTAGGTGAAATATTTGTTTGTCTTATAAATATTCTTATTTTTGGTAAACCAATCTGGTAAACCAATTTACAAATATGAAATACCCCATGACTAGAAGTGTGAATCCAGTTGTTGTGCTATTATTTTTAGTAGCGGGTAGTTTTTGTAATGGACAATCACATCCTAAATTGATTTTAACCAAATCGGGTGTCGAAAAAATTAGATCAGAGTTAGGTAAAATGCCGCTATTTGATGCCTCCTTAAAAAGCATACAAGAGGAGGTGGATGCCGAAATTGAATGGGGAATCGATATCCCAATTCCCAAGGACTATTCGGGCGGATATACCCATGAGCGGCATAAGCGCAATTTTTTTATAGCACAAAAGGCAGGTGTTCTCTTTCAAATTCTACAAGAGGAAAAATATGCCATTTATGTAAAGGAGATGCTATTGCAATATGAAGCCATTTACAAGGATTTGCCCATTCATCCCAAACCAAGGTCATATGCCAGGGGGAAGTTGTTCTGGCAATGCCTCAACGATTCCAATTGGCTGGTTTATATGAGTCAGGCGTATGACTGCATCTATGACTGGCTTTCAAAGAAAGAGCGCAGAGCGTTGGAAAAAAACTTATTTAAGCCCTTCGCGAATTGGATTTCTATAAAAAACCCCCAATTCTACAATCGCGTGCACAATCATAGTACCTGGGGAAATGCGGCTGTTGGAATGATTGGTTTGGTCATGGGAGATGAGGAGTTGGTGGAACGGGCCCTTTATGGTATTCCCAACGATGGACTTAAGGCAGATGCTAAGGACAATGATGGAGGCTTTATCAAAACCGAAGGGAAAGCGGGCTTTCTGGCTAATTTAGAAGAGCCTTTCTCTCCAGATGGTTATTATACAGAAGGTCCTTATTACCAGAGATATGCCATGTATCCTTTCTTGATTTTTGCGGTGGGATTGCATAATGTAAAACCAGAACTCAACATCTTTGCCTATAAAGACAGTGTATTGCTGAAATCAGTAAGGACATTGGTCGATTTAACTGATAAAGATGGGGAGTTTTTCCCAGTGAACGATGCTCAAAAAGGGATGTCTTACCATTCTCGGGAATTGGTTACTGCTGTGGATATCGCCTATCAGTATGGTACTAAAAACCCTGAATTATTGAGCATAGCCCATGCACAAAACCGAGTAGCCTTGGATGACTCGGGTATGGCGGTGGCCATTGACATCAGGGCAGGAAAAAAGAAGAAATATAAAAAAGAATCGGTTAATTACGCTGATGGACCTCAAGGAGCGCAAGGAGGCATTGCCATTTTAAGAGAAGATACTTTAGAACTTGTGTTTAAATACACCGCACAGGGATTGAGTCACGGTCATTATGATAAACTATCCTTTATGCTCTATGACCATGGGGAAGATGTACTGCAAGATTATGGCATGGCCCGATTTGTGAATATTGAACAAAAAGGAGGGGGCAATTACTTAAAAGAGAACAAGAGTTGGGCGAAGCAGACCATTGCCCACAATACTTTGGTGCTTGATCAAAACTCTCATTTTAACGGGAAATACGAAAAGGGGAGTCAGCACCATTCGGAACTGCACTTTTTTGATGCCGCCAATGAAGGCCTTCAAGTAGTGAGTGCTAAAGAAACTAATGCCTATACCAACACAGAAATGCTACGGACAATAGCATTCATCCAAGAAGAAACCTTTGAAAAACCCTTTGTACTGGATATATTTAAAGTGAACGCTGAAAAAGAGCATCAATATGACCTTCCCTTTCATTTTATGGGACAACTGATTCATGCCAATTTTAAATATGAAATGCCGGCAAAATTAGAAGCACTTGGAAGCAAAAATGGGTATCAGCACTTGTATGTGGAAGGAAAGGGAAAGCCAACTGCGGACAACACCAAACTATCATGGTTGCGCCATAACAGATTTTATACCCTAACAACGATAACGGCAGATGGGGATGAGCTGTTTTTTAACAGATTGGGGGCAAAGGATCCTCAATTCAACCTGAGGAGGGATGCCAGTTTTATGTTGCGGAGAAAGAATACGCAAAGCACCCTTTTTGTTTCCACTATTGAAGCGCACGGGAGCTATAATCCGGTTACAGAATTATCGGTCAATGCCAGCAGTAGCATTGAAAAGTTACAAGTGGTCTTTGACTCTGAAATGTACACCGCCGTGACCATAGAAAATGGGAAAGGAGCATCAGGACTTTTTATCCTTTCCAATAAAAATTCCTCAAAAAAAGATAAGCATACACTCACCATCAATACTAAAAACTATCAATGGACTGGACCGTACCATTTCGTTGAACATAAACTATAACGATACGATGAAAACATTTGGAGCAAGCAAAGAATTTATAAAAGGAGGCGACCTTGATTGGGAAGTTGTCGGAGAAGGTTTAAAGCGTAAAATAATGGGCTATGACGATAAGATTATGTTGGTCAAAGTGCATTTTGAAGTTGGCGCTGTTGGGCAAATGCACGAACATTACCATTCTCAGGTCACTTATGTGGAAAGTGGGAGTTTTGATGTGACCATAGATGGTACCACCCAAACCCTAAAGGGAGGGGATTCATTTTATATACCACCTCATGCCATGCATGGTGCGATATGCACAGAAGCCGGTGTCTTGATCGATGTGTTTAGCCCTATTCGGGAAGACTTTATGCAATCCTGAATGTGACACGATATCATCTTGGAGTATAGGTCGCCGTGAGAAAAGTAGCGGTATTGGGACCTATTAAAATCCTAGGATTTCACCCTTATTCTGAATAACCGATGAAAACTTGATGCTTTTAGGATAGCATTTCAATGCAAAGTAGGGGGTGTAAACGAAAGAATTTGTTTGAGATCAGCTAGTTTTTATTGACGAAGTAGAGAAATCCTTAAAATTTTAACAATTAAATGCGTAAATCGTTTTTTTTTGACGATAGTATCTTTTATATTTGGTAAACCAAACTGGTAAACCAATTTGGCTTACCAAAATAAACTGAACTAAAGTACACCATATGAGAAAACTTCAACCATAAAAAAAGGATAGGTGCACGCCTATCCTTTTAGAAAAAATACTTCTTTTAGAGGGAAGTAAAATTCGACAAATACACATAAAATGCAAATTTGAAGAATTCAAAAATAATGAAATTCCTCGTAAAATCTTGCTAAAGATGTGATTTACCAAACGCAATGAATAGCATTCCTTGGTTGAAAGGAAGGTCATTACACTTTTGAAATTAACTGAATAACAAATGAACTTAAAAACTAAACTAGTAGTAATTGTAGTATTGTTGATTAATATTCAATTATTCGCCCAGGACACCTTTAGTGTATCTGGAGTCGTAAAAGATGCAGATAACGTTCCGATTCCGGGAGTAAACGTTGTTGTATTGAACACCACAAGGGGCACGCAAACCGATTTTGACGGAAAGTATAGCCTTAAGGTTTCCGAGGGGGAAGTATTGCAATTTTCCTATATCGGTTACCAAACCGAAACCCGTATAGTCAGCGGCATCACGCCTATCAATGTAACGATGAATGTTGGTGCCAGTGAACTGGATGAAGTGGTCGTAATCGGTTACGGTACTCAAAAGAAATCTTTACTGACCGGGGCGATATCCAAGGTGGTGAATGAAGATTTGGATCAAATTTCGGTCTCCAGGGTCGATGAGGCATTGATCGGACAGGTTTCGGGGGTGAACATCAGAAATTCGGAAGGGGAGGCCGGTGGTGCCCCCACTATTCGTATACGAGGTGTGGGTTCTATAACTTCTAGCAGTGGACCCTTGGTTGTGATTGATGGGGCAGTGGTCGATTCTGATTTTTTAACCAATTTGGATATGAACAATGTAGAATCCTTTGAAGTGTTGAAGGATGCGGCTTCTGCAGCTATTTTTGGTTCAAGAGGCGCAAATGGTGTTATCCAGATTACCACAAAACAAGGGAAAGAAGGGAAACCCAGATTTACCTACAATACCTTTACAGGTTTTAAGGAGGGTAGGAGAAGTGACGCCTATGATATTGATTTTGAAGGAGAATTGGAGCGTGAGATCGCCATTACCGGAGGACTGTCTTTGGGAAGTCAATTCCGACAATTGATCAATGCTGAAAATGATTGGCAGGATATTGTCATCAATGGCGGGGTCATTAGTAGTCACAACTTTAGTGTTCGTGGAGGCACCAAAAAAACAAAGTACAACATTAACTTGGGCTATGTTTCTGATGAAGGGGTGCTGCTAACGGATAGTTTTGAGCGATATCAGGCACAACTTAAATTGGATACACAGCTTACCGATAAAGTAAAGATAGGAGCGAGTTTTTCGCCTTCTTACTCCAACCGAAGAAGATTTAGTGCCACAGGTTTGTACGATGTAATCCGTCAACCTTCGTGGGTACCCGCGCGTTTGGATGAGACCAATATTAACTTTGTCAATCGCATAAGGGATGGAGGCAGGTATGCCGATGCTCAAGTAGGAGATTATGTATTGCAAAGAATGTTCGATGATTTTCAATACCCTGCAGGCGCAACGAGTATTTTTGATGCCAATGGTAACTTTCAAGGGGTTCCAGTGGGCAGTGGCGTAGATATCAGTAACACCAGTAATATCAATCCATTGGCTAAATTATTGGAACGCGAACGTTTTGAAGACCGATATAATTTCTATGGAAGGTTATATGCTGATTATAAGTTTACCAAGAATTTTAGCTTTAGATCTTCTTTCACGGCAACTTATGAAAATAGAATCCGAACGGATTATCAGGGAATCAATGAATCGAGAAATGGTGCCGCCGGAGCCAATGCTTCCTATGATACAAGGAGCAGATGGGCATTGATTTCGGACAATATTTTTAGCTACAACAAAACCTTTGGGAAACACGATATCAATGCCATTGCCGGTGCCTCCTTTGAAAAGCGATTTTTTGAAGTATCGGATATCGAAACCAGTGGCTTTACTTCAGATTTAATTCCCAATGTTGGTGGAGGTTCCATTATTAATTTAGCAACCGCCTTTGACGGGGATAACCGATTGAATTCCTTTTTGAGCAGGGTAATTTATTCCTATGATGAAAAGTATTTGTTTAATGCCAGTTTCAGGACCGATGGTTTTTCTACTTTTGGAGAAGATGTGAAATACGGAACCTTCCCTGCGGTATCTGCAGGATGGGTAGTCTCCAATGAAGATTTTTTAAGAAATAGTGAAGCGGTCAACCAGCTAAAGCTCCGTTTTAGCTATGGTATTACCGGTACCAATAGTATTGATTCAGGAGATTTCTTTATCGATAATTACGCCTCTCAAGCTTTGTTGGGCCCTTCTAGTGCCGTTGTAGATGGTACTATCACCAGTGCTTTTAATCCTTTGAATATAGCGAACCCCAACTTAAAGTGGGAGCGATCTATAGAAATTAACCCAGGGGTAGATTTTGGCCTTTTTAACAATGCAATTTCCGGTTCCTTGGACTACTATAAAAGAACGAGTGATCAATTATTGTTGAACCAACCTGTGGCTGGAACCACTGGTTTTACAAGTGCCTTGGTAAACTTGGGAGAAGTTGAAAACGAAGGTGTGGAGTTTGAGTTGCGTACCCGTTTTGTGAACACGGAAAAGTTCAGATGGGGTGCAACCTTAATAGGTTCTTTCAATGAAAATACCTTGACGGAATTTGGAGATTCCGATGGTCAAATCGTAAATACCGGAGATGGAAGTAGACTGGTGGAATGGATCAATCAAGTTGGTCAGCCCATATCATCCTTTTACGGATATGTGTTCGATAGGGATATTGACTTTGAGTTTTTAAGTGATCCCTTTAGACAAGTAGGAAATAGAACGCAGTTTGCCTATGCTAAGGACTTGAATGGAGATGGGCTTATTGATGATGATGACAAAACGATTTTAGGTGATCCCTACCCAGATTTGATCTGGAGTTTTTCCAATGATTTTAGATATGGTAATATGGACTTCAGCTTTTTATTCCAGGGAAGCCATGGTGCTAAGACCTATAATCTGGGGGATCAGTATGTTTTTGACTTTTTTAATAGTAATACGGTAGATTTTGATCGTTCCATTACGCCGGACCAACAGTTTTTGGTGCCACGTATATTCACAAGTCAATTGGTGCAAAATGCAGGTTATGTAGCTTTACGAACGGTAAGTCTGGGGTATAATTTTCCAAGAAAGGTTACCGAACAATTGAACTTATCAACGCTCAGGTTATATGCCACAGGTCAGAATCTTTTGTTCATTACGGCTTCAGATTTTACAGGTTGGAACCCTGAACATATTAGAGATCTACCGCAAGGTCCATTGACCTTTGGGTACAATAGGGGAGGTACGGCCATAAATAGAACCATAACACTAGGGGTAAATGTTGAATTTTAACAGACCAAAAACAAAATCCATGAAACGAATAAAAATATATGTAATTCTCTGTCTGACCTTTTTTATTGGGTCTTGTGACTTAGATCCTGTGCCGACATCGGCAGCAACGGTAGATAGTTTTTTCAACGATGATGATGAAATCACCTCTGGAATTATTAATATCTATAATGCATTGCAAGGCAGTAACCCATTAGAAGGAGATGGTGGTTTCAATAATCCATTTTTAGGTATTCAAGTAGAGTATCAAATGGGCGAAGTCCTAAGTGACAATGCAAGAACAAAAAGTGGGTCGCCCCAAGGTTTTGATTTTGAAACTTTTACAGTGCTTCCTCAAACGCTTGCAGTAGTGACCTACTACCGCAGTATGTACAGAATTATTTTTACGGCCAATGTGGTATTGGAGAACTTGGAGAATGCTTCTGCGGGTAATGCAAATAGATTTGAGGCCGAAGCCCGTTTTTTAAGAGCTTACGCTTATTTCAATTTAGTACGTTATTATGGAGATGTTCCCTTGATTACGAGAACAATCGCCCCAGAGGAAACTGAAATTGCTTTCACAAGGGTCGATGAAGGTCAGATTTATGATCTAATCGTAGAAGATCTGGAATTTGCGGTAAACAGTGATTTGGATAACAGCTTTAGAACAAGAGCTTCAAAAGCAGCCGCCCAAACGTTTCTTGCCAAGGTATATATGACTTTGGGGACCAATTATTTGGATGCCCAACGGTTGTTAGAGGATGTTATTGATAGCGGGGATTACAGCCTTGAAGATAACTTCTTGGATATCTTTTACAATGAAAGTAATAATGAAACCATATTTGCTATTGGTTTTGATGACGGTAATGTAGACGACAGCCAAGGTTTTTCAGCTGAATTTTTGGATGCGGTAGGTCGTGGTACGGGATCAAATTATGCCACGGACGAACTGGTTGCGGCATTTGCAGCTTTTGGGGGTAATAGAGGACAATTTTCTTTTAGGGAAGATCCTGGAAATCCGGGCAGATGGCAAACCGTTAAATTCTTGCCGATCATTGACGAAAATGTAGGGGTGACATCAGCTCCTGCAAATCCGCGAATTGCGGGGAACGACTGGATTGTCACACGTTACGCAGACGTGCTTTTATTGCATGTAGAATCGATTATGGCAGGAGGTGCGGAAACTAATGTTCCGGCGGCCATTGCCTCTTTTGAAGCGGTTAGGGCAAGAGCGGGAATTACGGAACCCGTCACAAATATCACCAGACAAATGTTAATGGATGAAAGACGCGTGGAATTGGCTTTTGAAAATCATCGCTTTTTAGATCTAAAACGTTTTGGGGTTGCCCAAGAGGTCCTGTCTGCATTTTCTGCGGCAAATAGCCATGATTTTCAGGCTACAGACTTACTATTACCAATTCCTGGACCGGAAATTTCAATAAGCCAAGGGCTACTAACACAAAATCCAGGATATTAATGCTAAAATATAAGATGATGAGAAAAAGAGTTTTAACGATTAGATTGATATCAAAAACCAGCTTGTTGTTAGGTTTGGTTTTTGCCCTGGCAATGGTTTCTTGTGATTTTTTGGACGACTTACCAGAAGCGAATTCTTTGGCAGATGAAACACCCCCTACCGCATTTTTTACCTTTACCAATGGGGTTGAAATTGAAACATTTACCCAAGTGCAGTTTGCCAATCAATCCGATAATGCCATAGACTTTTTATGGGATTTGGGCAATGGTACTACGTCAACGGAAATAGATCCGGTGGTCATTTATCCTGGCGAAGGTTCATTTACCGTAAGTTTAACGGTGTCCGACGCTTTGGGGCAAACAGCTACTTACTCGGAAACTATTGAATTAATAGAGCCAGAGGCTCCTGCAGTTCCCGATCCTATATTATTGAATCCAGAATTTGTAAGATCTCCTAAATCATCCGGCTCCGATTGTACTTGCTCTGGATGGATCAATAGAAGTTTAGGGGAACAAGGGGAGTCTAGTAGTGGCAATGGATCTGATGTCCTTAAGTTCGATAATGCAGAACCAGATCATGTGTATCAGGAGTTTGAGGTTGTTCCGAATGCGGATTACAGAATTGAAATCCCCATACTTTTCCAATCCGATCAGCCTGGAGATTTGCCAAGTCAATTAGAAATCAGAGTACTAGCTGGGGAAGGATATGTAGATGGTTATACGCCCGTATATTTCACGGATACTGCTGAAATTCCACAAGATGGTTTTGGGTACGCTTCCGTACCTCAAACTGAAATCCCAGAGAATGTTTTGTTGGTAGAGGCGGTAGACAACCCAAATACCAGTGAGTATCGTGTTTTTGCCTTTTTCTTTAATGCTGGTTCCAATGATAGTGTGGCCCTCTTTATCCGAGGTATTGGGAATTCTGGTCCTGAAGACCCTGCTGATTTTGCGATGTATGGCTATGCCAGTGGGGATGAGGAAATTAGGGCAGACTCCGTTACGATTACGGCCATTAATTAAGGTATAAAATGAAAAAATTGCGAAAAAAACTCGTACTGATCTTGGGGATGATGGCATTTCTTTCTATTGACGTTACAGGTCAAAACAAGAAAAATGGTGTTGTGGATACCAATGTCAAGGTTGAAGTACAGGAGAAAAAGAAGAAAAAGAAAAAGAAACGGAAAAAAGTAAGGTTGCCCAATATTGACCTTTCCCATTGGAAGGTTACGATTCCAGAAGGTACGGGTAAAGGGGGAGCTATAAGTGTTGGTCCGCCAGAGATTTCCGCTTATGCGACCAATGAAGTCTTAAAGCCCTTTATGTATAACGATTCGGTTTCGGGAGCTTTGGTCTTTCACGCGTATCCTACAAAGGCAACAACGGCAAATACCAAATATTCAAGATCAGAGTTGCGCGAACAAATGGAACCGGGAAACAATAACGTAAACTGGACATTTGAGCAAGGAGGATATATGAAAGCCAAAATGGCCATGGGTAAGGTATCTAGGGGAGATGATGGAAAATATCACAAAGTAATTATTGCCCAGATTCATGGCAGATTAACCAATGAACAACGGGATCTGATAGGTCAAAAAGACAACAATGCTCCTCCGATTTTAAAAATCTATTGGCAAAATGGAAAGATAAGGGTGAAGACCAAAGTATTGAAATTTAAAGGGGTAGATCCTAATGGTATTTTACATGAAGATGCGTGGACCGATGATAAAGGAAGGAATTTTGAGGAAGAAGTCGGTTTTCGAAAATTTACCATTGAGGTTAAAGTGACCAAAGGGAAAATGGTGGTTTCCTTGAACAAGAATGAGTTTTTTGTATATGATACGCCTAGCATAAGGCGTTGGGGAGTATTTGAAAATTACTTTAAAGTGGGCAACTATTTTCAATCTCGGGACGAAGGTGCTTTTGCAAAAGTAAACTTATACGATCTTGAGGTATCCCATTAAGAAATGATTTAATGAAAAAATACATGCATAAATTACATACAGGCCTTCTTATTTTCTGTGGAATTTTGTTTTTCTTTTCGTGTAATGGAAATCAGGAAAGCGAGACGGATACTCGCATTTGGACTACGGGGGAAGAAACAGCTGGGCCTGAAAATGAAGGAGTACCTGAAAATCCCCAAGGAGGTACAACAACGGAAAATGATCCCTCCTTTGTCCTGCCCAATATTGATTTAAGTCATTGGAAGGTAACCCTGCCTGTAGGCAATAATGGGAGACCTACGGAAGTAGAACCCCCAGCAATACTGGACTATGCTACTAATGAGACCTTGCGTCCATTCATGTACAACGATTCCATTGAGGGAGCATTGGTATTCTACACCTATCCTGGAGTTACTACTGCAAATTCCTCAAGATCTAGAACAGAATTGCGGGAACAAATGAATCCTGGTAGCAATAGTACAAACTGGACCTTTGCTCAGGGAGGAAGAATGTACGGGACATTGCAAATGGAGGATATTTCAAAAGATGGGCAAGGAAAATATCATAGAACCATTATTATGCAGATACATGGCCGATTGACCAATGCGCAACGCGATTTGATCGGAGAGGATGACAATAACGCTCCCCCTGTATTAAAAATCTATTGGCAAAATGGAAAAGTGAGAGTGAAGAGCAAAGAACTAAAAAATGTAAATACTACAGGCACAGATCTGTTGTATACCGATGCCTGGACCGATGATGATGGTTTTAACTTTGATCAAGAAGTAGGTTTTGATAAATTTTCATTGGAAGTAAAGGTGGAAGAAGGCAGAATGGAAGTGATTTTAAATAATGGGCAATCCGTTGTGTTTGCCAATGAGAGTATGAATAAATGGGGCGTTTTTGAGAATTATTTTAAAGCAGGAAATTATTTGCAAACAACGGACGAAGGGGCATATGCCCGAGTAAAATACTATGAGTTAGAAGTTGAACATTAATGGAAAAGGATGAATTTAGTTGAGTTAGTTTAGTTGAACGAGAAGCGCCATTGACGAAAAAGATGGCAATGGCCTTCTTGATGACTAAAAAAAGGTAGGGAATATGACCTCAATTGTTCCAGTATTTTTATAAATTTAACAAACCAATCTGGTTAACCAATTTTTAATTTGAAGAGATAAACATGAAGCTAGAGTTATTGACAAAATCCGAAAATGGTGATGTTCAAAAAAGTATAGTCTCCAAACTTAAGGATTTTATTGCCTATAAAAACTTGGAGCCTGGAGATAAGTTGCCGTCTGAACGAATGCTATCCGAAAAGTTTAAGGTTAGTCGTAGCAATATTAGAGAGGCCATTCAAAAACTTGAATTTTTTGGTATCCTTAAATCCAGACCACAAAGTGGAACCTTTATTGCAAACATTGGTAAGGTGGCCATGATTGGAATGTTGGACGATATATTGCGGTTAGAGGATCCGGATTTTAAATCTCTTGTAGAAACACGAATCTTATTGGAGCTTAAAACGGTAAGATTGGCTTCTTTGAGGAGAACGGATGAGGATTTGGAAAAAATGAGACAAGCATTGGATGCTTATAAAGAGAAGGTTCTCAATAAAGAAGATGCTGTTGAAGAAGATTTATTGTTTCATTTGGCCATTGCGAAAGCGAGTAAGAATGTGACCATGAATACGTTCATGCTCATCATAACGCCGGAAATCATCACCAATTTTGAAAAATATCATGTCTGTGATTCCAACCTTTCCATGAAAGGGATTCAAGAGCATCAAGATATTTTTGAAGCTATTAAAAATCAAGACCCTAAACGGGCCAAGGAAAAAATGAAAACGCATTTTAAAGTGTTGTATCAATACTGTTACAATGTATAAAGTATAGGCGGGGATAGAATTGCACGCTTTTGTTTTCGCCATAGAATAATAAGAAGAGGGAGGTAGAACTTGACAATTAAAAAACGGATTCTTTAGCAGATCGTTTTTTCAATCCCAAGGATTTACTTTATAAATGGATTTTGGTATTTCAAACTAGCATTGTCTGCTATATAAAGTTTGATACCATCATCCGATTACAATTAAAATAGAAGTATGAAAGTAAAAGGATTACGGTGGTATATCATAAGCCTAGTTTGTCTGGCAACGATTATCAATTATATCGATCGTTCGGCATTGAGTATTATGTGGCCGGCAATACAGGGAGACTTGGGGATGACACAAGAAGATTATGCTTGGATCATCAACATATTTACCGTTTTCTATGCCATAGGAAAGTTTGTATCTGGCCCTTTATACGATAAAATAGGAACTAAACTTGGTTTTGTAGTGTCCATATTCTTTTGGTCGCTGGCATCGGTACTGCATTTCTTTGCTAGGGGAGCAGTTTCCTTAGGGATTTTTAGGGGTGTTTTAGGTGTCGCAGAGGCAGGGAACTGGCCAGGAGCAGTAAAAAATAATGCCGAGTGGTTTCCCATTAAAGAAAGAGCAATAGCACAAGGTTTATTTAACGCTGGTGCAGCCATTGGTTCCATTGTTGCCGCCCCCACCATATCCGCATTATTTGAAGGGTACGGATGGAGGGTCACCTTTGTAATTGCTGGTGTACTTGGGTTTGTTTGGATAATTCCATGGCTTTTTGTCAATAAGAAAAAACCAAATAAGCATCCTTGGATAACGGAGGAAGAAAAGGCCCATATTCATCAGGATACAATAACCTCTGTTGAAGATAATGACGCACAAAAAGGAGCGGGACTACTAAAAATATTACGTCACAAAGAATCTTGGGGTGTTTTGGCAACACGATTTTTTGTTGAACCCATTTGGTGGCTTTTTGTTTTCTGGATGCCCATTTATCTCAATACAGAATATGGTTTTAGCGTAAAAGAAATTGGCTATAGTGCCTGGTTTCCCTATGTAGGAGCTGCTTTGGGAAGCATTGCGGGCGGATGGGCCGCTAAGGTATTTATGGCAAAAAAATCAGTAGATAAATCAAGAAAATTGGTAGTGACCATAGGGGCATCTATCATTTTTTTAGGAATTGTGGCGGCAATTTTATTTGCGCGAAGTGCTGAAGTATTTTTAGGATTCATATTTATAGTGCTCTTTGGTTTTCAATTCGTTATTAGTAACCTGCAAACCATACCAAGTGACCTTTTAAGCGATAAGTCCGTTGGGTCTTTGGCGGGGCTGGCCGGTGCCGTAGGCGCAGTATCTGTAATGATCATGAATTGGTTGATTCCTGTCATTACAAAAGAATCCTATACCCCAGCATTTATAATTTTAGCGGTATTGGCACCTTTATGTGTCATTGCGTTACATGTCTTGATCAAAGAAATAAAACCAATTGATATCTCATAACAAATAAAACAACAATAAACCTTAGAACTAAAAATAAGATAGATGACTAAAATCGAACAAAAAATAGCCGTTGTTACCGGTGCTACAGGTGGTATTGGATTCCAAGTTGCAAAAAGGCTTGGGAAAGACGGATACACAGTAATCTTAAATGGTATTGATGATGAAGCCGGAGCAAAACGTGTTGCGGAACTTGCTGCAGAAGGCATCACGTCCGAATACTATGGTTTTGATGTTACGGACGAAACCGCTGTAACCTCAAGTATCATTAAAATTGGAGAAAAATATGGTAAGATCGATGCCATTATAAATAATGCAGGAGGTCTTGGTGGTAGATCTAGATTTGAAGAAATGACGACCGAGTTTTACAGAGGCGTAATGGCATTAAACCTCGATTCTACCTTCTTTGTTTCCAGAGCGGCCATTCCCTTTTTGAAGAAGGGAAAGAATGCTTCGATAATTAATTACACTTCAAATGCAGGCTGGAATGCCGGAGGACCGGGAGCTGGTATTTACGGCACTTCAAAAGCTGCGGTCCATACCTTGACCAGAGCTTTGGCAAAAGACCTCGCCGAATATGGCATACGCGTAAACGCGGTATCTCCAGGTACTATTGATACTGATTTTCACAAGCAGATTAAATCTACGAAACCGGAAGTGTTCGCTTCGTGGAAAAATAATATCATGTTGGGAAGGTTAGGACAACCGGAAGATGTAGCGGGAGTAGTTTCATTCTTAGTGAGTGATGACGCTTGTTTTTTAACCGCGGAAACCATTCAAGTTGGAGGAGGTCAAGCTTTGGGGATTTAATTTTTTAATACCTAGGGAAACACCAAGAAATATACCCATGAATTTGCGATATGAAATCGCAAAATAGGGAAGGTTTTCATTGTTGAAGCATTGTTTTTTATATTTGGAAACGAGGCTGTTCAACAATAGATAAATCTGTAGCTAAAACTTGGCAATTAAAAGAGCAATCAAGAAAATAGTAATTAAATGAAAAAAGTAGTGACTTTCGGAGAGATCATGCTACGATTAGCGCCTCCGGGATTTTTAAGGTTTTCGCAAACCAATAGTTTTGATGTAGTCTACGGTGGCGGAGAGTCTAATGTGGCCGTCTCCTTGGCCAATTATGGCGTGCCGGTGGATTTTGTAACGAGATTGCCTAAAAATGACA
This sequence comes from Spongiimicrobium salis, assembly GCF_043678055.1. Classification (NCBI taxonomy): domain Bacteria; kingdom Pseudomonadati; phylum Bacteroidota; class Flavobacteriia; order Flavobacteriales; family Flavobacteriaceae; genus Spongiimicrobium; species Spongiimicrobium salis. Next base: position 399,894 of record NZ_JBHEQA010000003.1, on the reverse strand, counting down.
TTGGGGAATGCGCCCTCATGGAAATGCGTAAACGTGGGGTTGGCGTGGATAAAATAGTGTATGGAGGTGACCGTTTGGGCATTTACTTTCTGGAAACGGGAGCTGTTTCCAGAGGAAGTAAAGTAGTGTATGATCGCGCTCATTCCGCCATGGCGGAAATTGAAAAAGGTATGGTAGATTGGGAAGCGGTTTTTTCTGGAGTCGCCTGGTTCCATTGGACGGGAATTACCCCGGCAATTTCGCAGGGAGCGGCCGATGCCTGTCTAGAAGCCGTAAAAGCCGCCAGTGCTATGGGAATTACCATATCAACAGATTTAAATTATCGAGCCAAACTTTGGAAATATGGAGGGGATCGAGAAGCTATTATGTCCGAATTGACCTCTTACTGTGATATCATTTTAGGAAATGAGGAGGATGCTGAAAAACACTTTGGCATAAAACCAGATGGTCTTGATATTACCACACAAGGAGAACATGTGAAAGCAGAAGCCTTTTTGTCCGTATGTACGCAAATGATGCAAAAATTTCCAAGAGCTAAGAAAGTAATCACCACACTTAGAGGTTCTATTTCCGCTTCTCATAATACCTGGGCAGGGGTTTTGTATGATGGCGAAACCATGTTTAAATCTCCGGAATATCAAATTACGGATATTGTGGATCGCGTTGGTGGTGGAGATTCTTTCATGGGAGGCCTAATCTATGGATTGTTAAAATATCCTGAAGATGATCAAAATGCCCTTAACTTTGCCGTAGCGGCATCTTGCCTAAAGCACACGATCAAAGGTGATGCAAATCTGGCAACAGTTGCTGAAGTAGAAAAACTAATGAGTGGAGACGCCTCAGGGAGGGTCGCACGTTAAATAAAGTTATGGCAAAATATTCTAGAATAGAAGTGGCCCAAGTGATGCAAGAAACGGGGATGGTACCTTTGTTCTATCACCCAGATATCCAATTGGGAAAAAAAGTATTAAAAGCCTGTTATGATGGTGGTGCCCGTTTAATGGAATTTACGGCCCGTGGCGATTTTGGTTTTGAAGTATTTTCAGAATTGAACAAATATGCACTTAAAGAACTTCCAGGAATGATCATGGGCGTGGGATCAATTACAGATGCAGCTGCCGCCTCTTTATTTATGCAAATGGGAGCCAACTTTATTGTGACACCTTCTTTACGCGAAGATATCGCTCTAGTTTGTAATCGAAAAAAGGTGCTTTGGTCTCCGGGTTGTGGCTCCTTAACCGAAATCAACAGGGCGGAAGAACTGGGCTGTGAAATTATTAAACTCTTCCCAGGCGCCATTTATGGTCCTGGTTTTGTGAAGGCAATCAAAGGGCCACAACCTTGGACCAGTATAATGCCCACTGGAGGTGTAAGTACGGAAGAAAGTAACTTAAAAGCATGGTTCGATGCGGGTGTTACCTGTGTTGGAATGGGCTCTAAATTAATTTCTATAGAGATTTTAAAAGAGGAAAATTATGCAGGCTTACAGGAATTGGTAGCACGTACTCTAAAAACGATCCAACAATGTAAGGCCTAAGAGGTAACCCATTGTAGCTCAAACCAAAGGAGTTACACAAGAATAGCTTGGGAAGAAAGTCAGTATCCCGGACTAATTTCCTTTGCAATCATACTTTTTATTGCTGTATAAGATAAAACCTGTAAAGGGAACATAGGTTTTCTTATCGTAGTAGTGTCCGTCTTCTCATTGCGGATTATATAAAGCCAGCCGTGCTATAATAATTTGCTTTGAGAAGACTACTTATTGCAAAGCCCTTTTAGGGTTACGGATGACTTCCTGCAGAGAAATGCACTGTTTGTCAGAATATTGCCGAATGAAAATATAGTATCTTTAAAGAGAATGTAGCGTGTTTTTAAGTGCTGCGCCCCGTTCTTTTCAACACCGAATCAATATTCATCAGTTGCTATAAGATACTATGAGCAGGAATATACTTTTAATAGGCTTTCCTTTTCTTTTTTTTATCATGGGGTGCAGACAATCCCATCCAAAGGCAGGTCAAGAAAAATTAGAACTTCAATCATACCAATTAACCCCTCTGATTGAAGCAGAAACCTTACTTCAAGAAATAAGCGACCCCAACATAGTACTTATTGATTTTAGAGAGAAAGTGATTTATGAAAAAGAACACCTTCCCAAAGCAGTACAACTTTGGAGAACCGATATAGAAAGTGCAGATTTTCCATATGGGGGAATGATGGCTTCTGGGAAAACCATAGAAAACTTATTTTCCAAACTTGGAATTCATAATGGTCATAGACTCATTGTATATGATGATCGGGGATCCTGCGATGCGGCACGTCTTTGGTGGGTACTTTCTTCTTATGGTTTTACTAAAGTACAACTTCTAAATGGAGGAATACAATCCTGGAAAATGGCAGGCGGTAACATGTCCACAGCGATGATTTCCAGAAAACCCGCGAAATTTCAATTACCCCATGTACAACAGGCTATACCTCTAAATATTCAGAAAAAAACCTTGAGAAATGCCTTGGTCAAGGAAAGCAATTGGGTAATCCTAGACACTAGAACGCAAGATGAATTCACAGGGAAAAGAAAGAAAAATGGAGCTAAAAAAGCAGGTCGTATCATAAGGAGTAGGAGTATGGATTGGTCTAATGCCGTGAACCTTATGGGAGATATGCGATTTAAACCTAAGCAAGAATTGGTACGAATATACGCCCGCTTGATAAAATCAAAAAGCGATACCGTTATTGTATATTGCCACAGTGGTGTGCGCTCTGCCCATACTACTTTTGTACTACGGGAATTGTTGGGATATAAAAATGTACGAAACTACGATGGATCATGGGTAGAATGGAGCCATTTTGAAGACTATCCTTTTGAGCAAGACAGTATAACGCGTATTTATAGATAGTATTCCCCTATTTCATTTGGGTTAGGTCATTACACAGCTCTATCGTATTTCTAATTCATATGAAATTGATAAAATGGGAAATTTTGAGCCTTTAAAAAATTAATATTGTACAAGTTTATGCTAAAAATGTGATACTATTTTTATTCTTGTTCCTGCATCTTTGCAACATTCGGAGATAAGGTGTAGAGGAAGAGCAAGTTTAGAACTCCTGGAGTACAAAGTTTAGCGTTAATGTGAGATTGGCACTAAAGTATTTTTCGTGTGGTATTGTGCTTTTTTTAACCGTATTTTGAGCTAAAACTAAATTTAAAATAAGCGATATGAACAACACTAAAATAAAATTACCAGGCATTCTGCTACTTTTTTTCCTCTTTACAAGTATAGCCTGTCAAGAAAAAGCAGCATCTAATCAAAAAGAAGATATTTCGGAAAGCACTATGGATAAAACAGAAAAACAGGAGAAGTTACTTCGTCATGTTGTGATTTTTAAATTTAATGAAGAATCAACAGAAGAGGATGTCAACCGATTGAACCAGGCATTCAATGCATTGGCAGATTCCATTCCTGTGATACAAGATTTTGAATGGGGCCTTAATGATAGTCCAGAGAATTTCCATCAAGGGTTTACCCATTGTTATCTCCTCACATTTGCCTCCGAAGCCGATCGGGACAGTGTATATACTCCGCATCCACAGCATCAGGCATTTGTACAAAGCTTACAACCACATCTGGAAAAAGTATTTGTGGTAGATTACTGGACCAATCCCTAAGCTGTTTTACAGAAAGGAACTTATAGGTTTTTTTCCGCTCAATAGCTACTATTTACCGTTGGTCATATTTCCATTTCAATTCCTTGGGCCTATTCTTAGTTTTACACCATAAGGACGAATCAATTCGTACCAATACGAACAAAAACCAATAAACTCATGGAAAAGATGTCTCAGGAAATCAAGAATCAAAATTATAAGATGCTCAAAAACCTATTTAAGAGTATGATCACAGGCTCTAAAACGGCAAAGTATTTGGCTGTTGCCTATGTGATCATATCTTTTATTTTAGCCTATCGTCATAGTAACAATACCGCTTATTGTGTGGCTTTGATTCTGGGAGGAGTGCTTATGGGGGCGTATGCCTTTAAATTTCTCTGGTTGAAGAAAATCAATCCTCAAATTAATGCCGTGGGTGAATTGCTGCTGCATATCCAAGAATACAGGAAGCAAACATTAAAACGGCAAAAATATGAACAATTTGTAATGGTACTTTGGATTTTAACACTTGTGCCGGCCTATTTACAGGGTAAAGAGCTTACGACAACTTTGGTTGTGGCATTATTAGTGGTGTTTTATCTTTTTATTGTTTTGGGGAATTTTATGTTTACCCACGTAAAGAAGCAATTTGAAGATATGGATGACCTTGCACAACATTTGTAGCAGCCACGAAAAAAAGCAAATTGAAAACCCAAACAGCGCTGTTTGGGTTTTTTGTTGTCCGAAAATGGGTTGGCTAAAAGATAGGATTTACGGGATATGAAATTTAAAAATTTGGCTTTCTAGAGAAAAAGTACCTATATTATTGACTTGAATTATCAATCTCTCGGAATTTGAAATATATTCTTTGCTTCTTTTTCTTCGGTTTAAGCTTCGGGCTGCTGTCCCAAGAGCTTCCACCCATTCAAAATTTCTATCCTCAGGATTACCATGGTGAAAATCAGAACTGGGCCATTTCCCAATCCTCGGAAAAACTTATCTATGTGGCCAATAGTAATGGGTTGTTGGAGTTTAATGGAGCTACTTGGAGACTTTTTCCTTCTCCTAGTGAAACTATAATGCGATCGGTTAAAGTGGTTGAGGACCGCATATATACGGGAAGTTTCATGGAGTTTGGATACTGGAAAAAAAATGCTTTGGGGGTTTTGGACTACACTTCCCTCTCCAAAAAACTAAGTATAGCCCTTCTTGAAGATGAAGAGTTTTGGAATATTATCAGCATCGATGATTATCTGGTCTTTCAATCTTTAAAGCGTATTTACATCTATAATGTAGCTAATGAAACTATAAATATCATAGATTCTGATCATACCATTACCAAAATGTTCAAGGTAGGGCAGAATATTTATTTTCAACGGATTGGAGAAGGGGTGTTTAAAATTGAATCTGGAAAGGATTTTTTGATTTTTGATGATGCCATTGTGAAAACCGATGAAGTTATTCATGTCTTTGGAAGGGAAGACAAAATGTTGATTCTTACAAGAGATAATGGTTTTTATAAAGTAATCAATGACCAATTGGTCCAAGCAGAAGCTTTTCCCAATGAATTTTTATCAAACTTTAGTCTGTACAACGGAATTCAGTTAAACGATGGAAGTTTTGTACTGGGGACCATATCAAGTGGGCTCATCCATTTAAGTGCAGAAGGAGAACTTATTTTTCAGATCAATCAAAACAACGGACTATCCAATAATACGGTTTTGGCCTTGTTTGAGGATATGGACAACAATATATGGTCGGGTCTTGACTATGGAATAAGCTACGTAAACTTGGGTGCTCCCTACGAGGTATTTAATGACTACAAAGGAGTATTGGGCAGTGTTTATACTGCAGCTTTGTACAATGAAAATTTATATCTGGGAACAAATCAAGGGTTGTTCTATAAACCGTATAAGAGTAAAGGCGATTTTATCTTTATACCCGGAACCCAGGGGCAGGCATGGTCCCTTAGAGAGATTGACAACACCTTGTTTTGTGGCCATCATTCAGGGACGTTTATCGTTTTGGGGGACAGGGTACAAAAAATAGCCAATATTCAGGGTACATGGGATATTGGAAAAATAGAGGGGAGACCCAATCTGTTGTTGCAAGGAAATTACGATGGCCTATATGTATTGGAGAAATTCAATACAAGTTGGCGGTTGAGAAACAAAATCAACAAGTTTAACAACTCTTCACGATACTTCGAAACCCTTGGGAATACAATTTTTGTGAATCACGAATACAACGGCGTTTTTGAATTAAATGTGGACGATGCCTTCTTTGAGGTACAGACGGTACATAAAGATACTTTGATCAAAGGGTCCAACTCAGGCTTGGTTCGATATAATGGGGACTTGCTGTATTCTTATAAAAAAGGAATTTTCAAATTCAATGCTGACCGGCAAGCATTTGTAATGGATAGTCTTCTGAGCAGTGTATATGATGAAAATGACTATGAATCTGGAAAGCTGATTGTAGATGAAAAAGACAATAAGCTCTGGATTTTTACCAAGTCAAAAATAAGTTTTGTAACATCTACGGGACTTACGAGCAAACCTATCATTAAGAGTATCCCGCTGACAAAGGAAATGAGAGACGGTATTCTTGGCTATGAAAATATGATAAGCCTAGATAACGGAAATACTTATTTACTAGGTAAGACTTCGGGATATATTACCGTAGATATCAATCAACAACCGGATCATGATTTCCAAGTCCATATCGCACGCGTGGCCAACGGAGAGAATAAAACGAATGAGAGTCTAATAAATACGGCTGTGGAAGGAACTTTCCCGAATAATGAAAACGATTTTGAGTTTTCATTTTATGCCCCCGAATACAACAGATACTTAAGTACGGTATATCAATATCGCATTGAAGGAATGTACGATGAATGGAGTGAATGGTCTGAAGATGCAGAAGTATTCTATGAAAACCTTCCCTTTGGCGTATACACCTTTCAAGTGAGGGCGAAAATTGGGAATACTGTTTCAACAAATACGGCTTCTTATACTTTTGAAATTGCGAAACCTTGGTATATCTCTACGGTAATGATCATTCTATATATTGTTGGTTTTATATTGCTGATTTTCTTGATGCATAACATTTATAGGCAATACTATAAAAGGCAAGGGCAAAAATTAATAGAAAAGAATAAGCAAGAGCTTAAATTTGCAAGAATTCAAAATGAAAAAGAAATCATTCGTATTAAGAATGAACAATTGGAAATTGAGAATAAGAGCAAGAGTAAAGAACTTGCCGCTTCTACCATGAGTATTATAAAGAAGAATGAATTGCTCACAACAATAAAAGATGAATTGAATACCATTGAAGATAAAAATGCGGTAAAACCGGTCATAAAGATTATAGATAAAAGCCTAAAACAGAATGATGATTGGGAGCTTTTCCAGGAAGCTTTTAATAATGCTGATAGTGAGTTTCTAAAAAAGGTAAAATCAACACACCCTTCGCTTTCACCGAACGATTTAAAATTATGTGCCTATTTACGATTAAATTTGTCATCCAAAGAAATAGCCAAACTTCTTAATATTTCCCACCGCAGTGTTGAAATCAAACGCTATCGACTTCGAAAAAAGTTGGATTTACAACATGAAGATAATCTAGTAAACTACATTTTAGAGCTTTAAGATAACTTAACAAGTTCTTTTAGCACCTTAACATTGATTATTTAGGCCTTAACATTACCTATACAAATGGTAATTTTTACTTAAATATTTCCTAAAGTTTATTTTTTTAACATTTAATGGAATTGCCTGCTATTACTCACTTTAGCTAAATCTAAAATGAGAAATCCGTAGTTTTTAAAGTATTTTATTGATATGTATGTTTTTTGTTGAGGTCTTATTTAGGGAATCCGCAATTTTTTACAATATGTTTATCCTATCCAATAAAAACTATATGAATACAATTCAGAAAAAACTACTCAGCTTAACATTTTTCCTAGCTACAACAGTGGCCTTTACACAGTCTAGTAAAGTGGAAATTGTAGATGATGAAAAAGGGACGCAATTGGTTGTAGACGGTGAAAAGTTTATGATCAATGGAATGAACTGGGATTATATCCCTATTGGCACAAATACGGTGAACGCAGCATTTTGGAAAAAGCCAGACGATGTCATTAAAGCAGGCTTGGATACGGAGATGTCCTTATTAAAGAATATGGGCGTTAATGTAATTAGGCAATATACGGGTGTTCCGGCCAGATGGATACAATATATCTATGAAAACTATGGTATTTACACCATGTTAAACCACTCTTTTGGACGTTACGGCCTTACCTTAGACGGTGTATGGACCCCAGTGACTATCTATGATAATCCAAAAACAGAGGCATATCTATTGTCCGAAATGGAAGAATTGGTCAAAGGGTATAAGGATACACCAGGACTCCTAATGTATCTCCTAGGGAATGAAAATAATTATGGGTTATTCTGGGCAGGTGCCGAAACTGAAGATTTTCCGGATAGTGACGAAGAAAAAAAGTTCATTGGGGAAAAAAGGGGAAGGCCCATGTATCGTTTAATGAACGAAGCGGCAAAAAAGATGAAAGCCTTGGATGCATCACATCCTGTTGCCATATGTAACGGAGACGTCCTATTTATTGATATTGTGGCAGAAGAATGCCCTGATATTGATATTTATGGAACCAATACGTATCGTGGAGTTTCTTTTGGAGATATGTTCGATGTGGTAAAGCAGAAGCTTAACAAACCTGTAATGTTTACCGAATTTGGCGCAGATGCCTTTAATGCGGTAGAAAATAAGGAAGACCAATACTCCCAAGCCTATTACATGGTAGGGAACTGGAAAGAAATCTATGAGAATGCCGCTGGAATGGGAAAGGCAAATAATTCTATTGGAGGATTTACCTTTCAGTTTAGCGATGGTTGGTGGAAATTTGGCTTTGATGACCGAAAAAATGCCGATGTGCACGATAACAACGCTTCTTGGTCCAATGGTGGATACGCAAGGGATTTGGCCTCGGAAGGTGCAAATAATATGAACGAGGAATGGTTCGGAATCTGTGCCAAAGGCGCTACGAATCCTAGAGGTCTATATGAGCTCTATCCACGAGCGGCCTATTATGCGTTAAAAGAGGCGCATCAACTAAACCCTTATGAAGAAGGGGTAAACCTAGGTTTCATAAATAACCATTTCAACAATATCCAGTTGATGGATGCTGTACTGAAGGCACGTGGGGACAAAGCTGCTTTACAGGGCCAACAAAGTAGTTTATTACGGATCAGTAACCTCCAAGCAAAATTTGCCACCTTTAGTACGGGAGGTAGTTTGATTACTACACCGGATACCCCAAATCCGGATGAACCCAATACCTTTCCCAATCAACTTGGATTTGATCACTTACAATCCTATTTCATTGGGGTAGAAGGGAATCCTGCCCCTAATATGAGGGCAGAGGTCAACCTCAATGTTGTTGGAAATGTAGCACAGAACCCTATCAATGAAATCTTCTATGAAAACAACTCACGCCCTATTGATGTGAGCACAAATGTAGGCGATGTTGTGGTATCGGATGTGAATAGGGTACGGGTATATCAAGCGGAGTTCGAATGGAATGCCAAAGAATTCGATTTACGAGGATTTTATAGAACCGGACATTATCACTGGGGATATGAGGGCGACTTCTTCGGTTTTTATCCAGAAGCCAATTATGGCCCCAACCTGGATATTTATAATGGTGAAATACTTGGGGTAGAGGTTGACGGAAAAGGTCCACTAAAAGGATTGAAAGCTGCAATTGGTCCACAACTATGGTGGGGCGCAAACCCTACCATGTTGTTCAAGTATAAGACGCATATTGGAAAATTTGATGTCACGGGAATCTATCACCGGGATTTTGAAACGGAACTTGTTTTTGATGAAAATGGGAGAAGGGTATTAGATGCAAATCAAGTGCGATCAGGGGTGATTCCTGCGTATCCTACAGAAAGAGCAGCCATAGCCATAGAGCGTGAGTTCGGTAAATTTGGTGTTGAAGTAGGCGGGATTTGGGCCGGAAACCCCTTGAATGGCAGTACATTCCAAGATGTACGTGGTACTCCTGGCAATTATACGGTTTTTGAAGATCGTGTGCAAAATAGTGACAATTGGGGCGGTAAGGTTAAAGTAACTTATGAAGGAGGAAAGTTCAATTGGTACGGTCAAGGTGCAGCTATGGGATTGGTGGCCAACGGTGGTGCCGATCAAACATTGACCTTCACTGGGTGGAAATTGAGAGATACGGGAAGCGGGAATCAAGTAAACATTTTATCTGGATTTACCTACGCCACTGGTAACTTTCAAATAGCACCGAACTTCCTATGGCAAAAACCCCTTGTAGACGCCATTCCAAATGGTATAGATGGTCCGGGAAGATTAAGAAACATTATTGATGATCCATTCGCAGTACGCGGAAATCGTGAGACTACCGGAGGAGAGATACTATTGACGTTTGATCCCACGCCAGGAACATGGATGTATGAATGGGACAATGATAGGGCGGAAGATGCCAAGTTCGCCATGAATTTGGGCTTCGTATACCGACATCTTCCAACAACTCAAGATGCACATATTGGATTCTTGGCCAATAGAACCTTTTTTGCCTTTCCTAACGCTGCACCTGCAGAAGATTTATGGGAAGTACATTCTAGAATGGTCTCCAAACTTAGCCCGGATTTAGGGATTATTGGAAACTTCTATTATGGTAACGGACAGGCTAATGGGGATAGTGACCGATTGATCAAACGCTTTGGAGGTGATATTAGAGCTATTTATAAAAATATGAGATTTCGAACTCATGTAAAAGTAAATGATTGGGGTCCTTTTGATTACCATAGGGATTTCAACCTCACATTTCCATTGCAATTGATGCTGGATGTTTCTACCACTTTAGGGAAGCCAGACTGGTTTATTTTACCGAGCACACAGGTGGGCATACGTGGGACTTGGCGTTCTTTGAACGAATTCTCCCCAAGGTATGCACCTAATGAAGCGGCACCCTTTTCCAACGAACCTCTTATAAGTACCACAGGTTTTGGCAATGGGAGTGAATGGGAAATTATGACTTATGTACACATTAATATCGGGCAATAAAAAGATTCAAAAATGAAAAACAAGAAATATATAAACGTACATTTTATACTACTCCTGAGTTTGGTCGTTGCTTTTTTCAATAGCTGTGAAAGAGGTTTTTCCGATGATGTGGAGTTTGCGACATTCCCGCCCAACGGCGATGTTTTTATTGATGCTTTTTCCGCAGGCTTGGATTATTTTCCTTTTGTAGATGCAGGTGCAGATGCGGAAGCCTTTAGTGTGGTTACCGACGAGGTGTTTTCGGGAACTTCGGCAATGCGCTTTGACGTACCTTCTTTTGGGAATGGTTTTGTTGGTGCTGCCTTCAATACCACGGCAAGAAGAGACCTTTCTGGTTTTGATGCATTGACGTTCTATGCGCGGGCATCTCAAAATGCAAGCATTGATGCCATAGGATTTGGTATTTCCGGAGAGACCAATAATAGATTTCAAGTGACCCTTAATGGTTTGGAGGTGAGTACCCGATGGGAAAAATATGTAATACCCATTCCAGATGCTTCCCGATTGATTCAGGAAACCGGATTGTTTTGGTTGGCAGAGGGTGCCTCTTTTGAAGGCGATGAAGGCGGATATGTATTGTGGCTCGATGAAATTAGATTTGAAAATTTAGGAACGGTTGCACAACCAAGTCCAGCCATATTTTCTGGAGAAAATCGTATGGAGCAGGCATTTACTGGTTCTAATATTGGGATAACCGGACTTTCACAAACCTTTAATTTGGCCTCTGGTGTAAATCAAACGGTTACTGCAGCACCGGCATATTTTAATTTTACCTCTTCAGATGTTGAGGTGGCCCAAGTGAATGAATTGGGACAAGTCTCCGTAGTAGGATCGGGAACTGCTGAAATAACCGCTTCGATTGCCGGTGTCTTAGCCAATGGTTCTCTAGAAGTCACTTCAACAGGAAGTTTGGCACTTGCGCCAGTTCCTATGCAGCCACAAGCCAATGTAAGGTCAATTTTTAGCGATGCCTACGTCAATGATACAGAGAGTAATTTTTCACCAGGTTTTGGTGGATCTACAACGCAGACCACCATTACTTCAAACAACGGTGATGGCGTCTTGGCCTATACCAATAACAATTTTACAGGAATCATTTTTGACAATACCGTGGATGCATCCGGACTTACTTTTTTACATGTAGACGTCTATGTGCAGGAAGCAGGAACTCAGGTAGGACTTCAGATTAGGGATGTTGGGGCCAATCAAATGATTGAAACTGACGTGAACACTGGATTTCCTATGGGTGACGATGTGGATTTAAGATTCGATTTAACCGGATTGACGGTAGGGCAATGGACCTCTTTCGATATTCCTCTTACTGGGGACTTGGCCACACAAAGAAACAATTTGGGCGCCCTAATTCTAGTAGGCGGACCTAATTTCTTATTGGACAACATTTATTTCTATACCGAATAAGACGGTCTTCAACGATTAAAAAAATGAATATGAAATATATAAAGATGAAAACAGTACGATCCATAGGTTTAAAGTGCCTAGCGCTCTTTGCCATTGGCCTTACAGCCGGATGCGAATCCGATGATACACAAACGGTGACCAATTTTACCCGATTGGTAGCTCAAGATGAGTTCGATGTGGACGGAGCACCCAACAGTGAAATGTGGGGTTTCGATATAGGAACAGGAGAAAATGGATGGGGAAACAATGAGTTGCAATACTACACGGATCGCCCTGAAAATGTTACCGTTCAAAACGGGGTCATGATCATCACGGCACGGGAAGAATCTTTTGAAAATTCCCAATATACGTCAGCCAGATTATTGACCCAAGATCGCTTGGAACAGAAATTTGGACGTTTTGAAGCCCGGATTCGTCTTCCCTATGGTCAAGGCATTTGGCCGGCCTTTTGGATGTTGGGTGCAGATATTGACGAAAACCCATGGCCAGGTGCAGGAGAGATCGATATTATGGAATTCCGAGGGCAAGAACCCACCAGGATTATAGGAAGTGTGCATGGCCCGGGATATTCAGGCGGGGCAGCCATTTCCAAAGAATTCAATTTAGAGAACGACCGCTTTGATACCGGTTTCCATGTCTTCGGAATTGAATGGGGTCCGGATTATGTAAATTATTATGTAGATGACGTCCTATACAACCGAATTACACCAGAAGACGTTACCGGGTTCTGGGCTTTTAACAAGCCATTCTTTATTCTAATCAACCTGGCCGTGGGAGGAACATTCGTTGGCTCGCCGGACGAAGAAACTGTTTTTCCACAGACCATGCTGATAGACTATGTAAGGATATACGAAAACACTGATGTAAACTAACTAACAAAACAAGATTATGAAAGAATTACTAAAAAGAACAACGTATATTTTCATACTTTTTTTAGCACTATCCATAGTGGGTTGCGAGGAAGATGATGATGGCAACCTACCACAGGTAGAAGCGAATTTTACTTTTACGTTAAACGAAGCTACTGGAACGGTAACTTTTCTAAACATTTCGGAAGAAGCACAAAGCTTTGAATGGAATTTTGGAGATGGAACTACCTCCACACAGGTCAACCCTATCAAAACCTTTTCTTCGGGTACTTTTACGGTGACTTTGACTGCTTCTAATGTAGCAGGAGCTTCAGATACGTTTGAGGATGAGTTGACCGTGGTGGTTTTGGAAGATATTATGCTACCCATTAGCTTTGATGATCCTACGGTAAACAATCAGGTTACTGCTTTTGGAGGCGCCAGTTTTGCTGTTGTAGAAAACCCTGATCTATCTGGAACAAATGATCAGGCATCCAATGTGGGGGCCATTACCAATAGTGGTGCTGAGTTTGAAGGGATTTTCTTTGATTTGGGTGCTCAGGCAGACTTCACAGATAATAAAACTATTTCCATGAACTTCTGGTCTGAAGTAGCCGTGGATATACTCCTAAAATTAGAACAAGGTACAGGGGCAGACGTAGAAACCGTGGTAAGTCATGGAGGTACGGGCTGGGAGCAATTACTGTTTACCTTTAATACGGCTGATGCCTTTACGAGATTGACCTTATTTATTGATGGTCCAGGTACCACTGCGGGGATGTTCTTTATTGATGACATTGTTCAAATTGAAACCCCTGCAGGTACCGGATGTACAGATACTCCTGTGGCGGCAACAGCACTTCCGGTCGATTTTGAAGGTTGTGAGACCTTCCTTGCCTCTCAAAACTTTGGAGCAGGCCTTACTTCTGCTGTGGTTGCCAATCCTTTCCAAATGGGAATCAATACCTCTGATTTTGTTTTACAAGTTGATAAAGTCGCAGGAGCAGATTTCTTTGCAGGAATCCAAAATACCTTTGCGAGCAATTTTGATTTAACCACTACCGATACCTTTACGGCCAGAGTGTACTCCACTAAAGCCAATGTGGTTTTCCGTTTTGAATTGGCATTGAATCCGCAATCGGATCCTGTTACCGGAAATCCTGCGCCTGTATTTGTAACGATTCCTAATGCCAATGAATGGACAGAAATTGAATTTACCTTTACCGGACTTCCAGGAGGACCAATGGCGTACAATCAACTGGTGATAAAACCAGATAATGATATGGCAGACAGCCCAATTACAGAGGGTGGAACCTACTATATTGATGACATTGACCTTAGAGAAGCCAATGGCGGCGGTGGAGGTACCGGAGGTACTTTCGATGATGGCCTGTTGACAAATGGAGACTTTGAAAATGGAACAGAAGCTTGGATCGGGAACGCCTTGAACGTAGTTACAGAAGGAGGGAACAGCTTTAACCTAGCCGATGTGCAAACTGCAGGAAATCCATTTGATGTTAACTTGAGTCAAGTCGTGGAAATTACTCAGGGAGAAATGTATCGTTTGACTTTCGATGCTTCTTCGGATCGGGATCGAACCATACTTGCAGGGATCGGGTTGAATGAAGCACCTTTTACCAATGCAAATCAATCTGTAAGTCTTACAACAACAACACAGACGTTTACTGTAGATTTATCCGCAGCTGATTTTGGAGGTGCCAACAGTCGTATTTTATTCGATATGGGAGCCGAAGTTGGTGTAGTGGTCATTGACAATGTTTCCTTAGAGTTGATCGATAATGGCGGTGGAGGTACCGGAGGTACTTTTGATGACGGATTATTGGAGAATGGTGATTTTGAAGGCGGTGCCGCCTCTTGGATCGGAAACGCCGTTAATGTCGTGACTGAAGGAGGAAATAGCTTTAATCTGGCGGATGTCATGACTGCAGGAAATCCTTTTGATGTGAATTTGAGTCAAGTAGTTGAAATTACACAAGGATCCAATTATAGATTGACCTTTGATGCTTCTTCAGATCGAGATCGAACGATACTTGCTGGAATAGGATTGAATGAAGCACCTTTTACCAATACGAATCAATCTGTGAGTCTTACAACGACCACACAAACCTTTACGTTGGATCTATCCGCAGCGGATTTTGGTGGCGCCAATAGTCGAGTACTTTTCGATATGGGTGCTGAAATTGGCGTAGTAGTGATCGACAATGTTTCTTTAGAACTGATCGACAACGGCGGCGGTGGAGGTACCGGAGGTACTTTCGATGATGGGCTGTTGACCAATGGAGATTTCGAGAACGGTGCAGACCCCTGGATCGGAAGTGGTCTGAATGTACAGACCGATGGTGGCAATAGTTTTAATTTTGTCGATGTACAGACTGCAGGAAATCCTTTTGATGTGAACCTGAGCCAGGTACTAGATATTACACAAGGAGCAGATTATATATTGACTTTTGATGCCTCTTCGGATCGGGATAGAACCATGATTGCAGGTATCGGATTAAATGTTGGACCTTTCACCAATGTCAATGAAACTGTAAATCTTACCACGACCACCCAAACCTTTACACTCAATCTGAATGCCACCGGATTTGGGGGAGCAGATAGTCGAGTGCTCTTCGATATGGGAGCAGCCGTTGGTACGGTAGTCATAGATAATGTATCTCTAGTATTGGATACTAGTGGTGGTGGAGGAGGTACCGGAGGAGCCGGACCAAGCTTCCCGTTCGATTTTGAAAATGGAGAAGCCTATTTTGGAGCCTTTGAAAATGGGGCTACTGCTCAAAATATCGCAACCCCTGCTGCGCAAATGACAGGAAACAGCTCTGGAAGAGTACTGGAATTTAATAAAGCAGTGAATTCTGCTTGGTTCTCTGGTATTTTCTTTGATAGAACCTTACGTCCAGCCGATCAACCCTTGATCAGTACCGATAATGGTACCGTCTTTAGGGTACGAATCTGGTCTCCCAAGGCTGGAATTACTGTGCGTATGCGATTACAAGGGGATAATGATGGCAATGGTGCTACCCCGGTTGATCCGGCATTTAATGTAGACCTGGTATTGGATACGGCCAATGAGTGGGTAACCTTGACTTTTGATTTCTCTGCTCAGGTTGGTGCCAATTCCTATGCTTACGAGGAATTCGTTATCCAACCAGATTTAGATGAAGTCAATATGCCTCCTGGAGATGGTTCTATCTACTTTATAGACGATATTACCCAGGAATAAAAACTAAAAAGTCCTTCAATTAAATTAGGTTGGCATGAAAGCAATTTCTGCTGACCTAATTTTCAAAATTTTCAATAACAAAATTAACCAACACAATTTAATGTCTGGTAAGGATATTTATATCGGTAATTCAAAAATAGGTACGGCTCAAAAAGAAATCACGGGCAAGCTGGTTTTGTTTGAAAACGAAAATTATTATAAGATTTCGAACTACGATACCATGCGCCCCTTTTTCATGAGCATTGTTAGCGATTCCAATCATTGGATGTTTATTTCGAGTAACGGCGGCCTCTCCGCTGGAAGAAAGAATTCGGCTTCTGCATTATTTCCGTATTACACGGATGATAAGATTACGGAATCGGCGGATATCACAGGAAGTAAAACGATATTTCATGTGCATAAAGAAGGTAAAACCTATCTATGGGAACCTTTTTCCGATCGTTATATAGGAATCTATAGTGTTCATAGAAATTTATACAAGAACAGCTATGGCAATAAGGTGGTGTTCGAGGAGGTCAATGATGATCTAGGACTTATTTTTAGATATCATTGGAATTCCAGCAATACCTATGGTTTTGTAAAAAAATCTACTATTATCAATCAAACGTATGATGCTATAGCCTTAACCGTATTGGATGGTATTCAGAACATTATGCCTTATGGGGTTGATCCCAATTTACAAAATGCGAGTAGTAATCTGGTGGATGCCTATAAGAAAAGTGAGCTGGAAAAGGAGATTGGTTTGGGAATTTATGCACTTAGTGCCATTATTGTGGATAAGGCAGAGCCAAGTGAGGCCTTGAAAGCAGCTACAGTATGGTCTACGGGAATCAAAAATGCAAACTATTTGATATCTGCGCTACAACTGAATGCCTTTAGAGAAGGACAGGCTATTGTACAAGAGATAGACGTTAAGGCTGAAAAAGGAGCCTACTTTGTTCATGGGGACATCCAACTAGAGCCAAAGACGGAGAAAAAGTGGATGTTGATTGCAGAAGTAAATCAATCCAAAGTAGACATAAGTCAAATTGCCCAGTGGATCAGGACGGAAAAGGATCTTTATGGTAAAGTTGAAGAAGACATCGCAAGAGGTTCTCAACGATTACTAGCCTTAAATGCCGCTTCTGATGGCCTACAATTAACGGCAGATAAACTTAGAAATACGCGTCATTTTTCCAATACCCTCTTTAATATTATGCGTGGGGGTATTTTTGACAATGCCTATGCCATGGAAAGAGAGGACTTCCTAGCCTATATCCAAAAGGCAAATAGAACATTGTACAAAGAAAAAAAGGAAGATTTAAGGGCACTGCCGGCGCATTTTACCCTTAGTGACCTTAGGGCTTTGGGGGCTAAAGAAGACAATACGCATTTTAAAAGGCTTGCTTTTGAATACATGCCCTTAAAGTTTAGTAGAAGACACGGGGACCCTAGTCGCCCATGGAATAGATTTTCTATCAATACGGAAACCGATGATGGGAAAAAAGTATTGGATTATGAAGGGAATTGGAGAGATATCTTTCAGAATTGGGAAGCATTGGTCTACTCCTATCCTGCTTTTATTGAAAGCATGATTCATAAATTTCTAAATGCCACTACTTTTGATGGATATAATCCTTATCGCGTAACCAAAGATGGCTTTGATTGGGAGATTATAGAACCAGATGATCCATGGTCTTATATTGGATATTGGGGAGATCACCAAATCATATATTTGCTTAAGTTTTTGGAATGTATAGAACAGCATTATCCACAGCGATTGGCATCTTATTTTGATCAGAATATTTTTGTTTACGCCAATGTACCTTATAAAATAAAAGGATATCAGGCTATTCTTGATAATCCAAAAGATACCATTGTATTTGATGAGGAATTGGATGCAAAAATCAATAAAGAGCGGAAAAAATTAGGAGCCGATGCCGCACTGTTGAAAGACAAAGATCAGGCTATTTACCAAGTGAATTTATTGGAGAAATTGCTTACTACATTATTAGCTAAAGTATCCAATTTTATCCCTGAGGGGGGCATTTGGATGAATACGCAGCGCCCGGAATGGAATGATGCCAATAATGCTTTAGTGGGTAATGGGGTTTCCATGGTAACGCTTTGTTACCTCCGCAGATTTTTGCACTTTTTTGAATGTATTGTCGAAAAAGCTCCGGATATGGAGTATCGCATCTCCAAGGAACTTGTAACCTTTTTTAATGAGGTGCGTGTGAACTTGGTAAAAAACCTAGGGATACTTTCAGGGAAAGTATCCGATGCAGACCGCAAAACCGTAATGGATGGTTTAGGAAATGCAGGGAGCGATTTTAGAAATGAAATCTATGCAAATGGCTTCAGCAACACCACAGGGAAATTGAGTAAGGACGATGTATTGCAGTTTGTTCAGGTAACTTTAAAACATCTCGATCATAGTATCGATGCGAATAAGAGAACCGACAAGCTGTTCCATTCTTATAACATCATGACCGTTGAGAATAGTACTGAGGTCTCTATTTCCTATCTGTCCGAAATGTTGGAAGGGCAAGTTGCCGTATTGAGTTCTGGTTATATCTCCAGTGAAACTTCAGTACAACTATTGGATGCCCTAAAAAAGAGCGATCTGTTCCGGGAGGATCAATACAGTTACATACTATATCCCAATAAGGAGCTTCCGCGATTTTCTGAGAAGAACAATATTCCTTCGGGCATCATTGAAAAATCGGAATTGATACAACAACTTTTAAAGGATGGGAATGTCCAAATTGTGGCAAAAGACGTTGAGGGAAGGTATAGTTTTAATGGCAATTTTAATAATGCCGAAAGCTTAAAAGAAGCCCTGTCTCAACTTGATGAAGAGGTCTATGGAACGCTTGTTGAAAAGGAACGCGGGCTTTTGTTGGCATCTTTTGAGGAAATATTCAATCATAAAGCCTTTACGGGGCGTTCCGGAACCTTCTTTGGATATGAAGGATTGGGGTCCATCTATTGGCATATGGTATCCAAGTTTTTGTTAAGCGTCCAAGAAACTGCGTTAAGGGCCATAGAAAATGGAGAAAGTGCAGAAACTATTGGCCGATTATTGGAACATTATTATGAGATCAATGAAGGCATTGGTGTGCATAAGTCCCCTGAACTATATGGTGCTTTCCCTACAGATCCGTATTCCCACACCCCTGCAGGAAAAGGCGCCCAACAACCGGGTATGACTGGGCAAGTAAAAGAAGATATTTTAAGTAGGTTTGGAGAACTTGGCGTTTTCGTGCGTCATGGCAGCTTACATTTTCGTCCGTATCTATTGCGAAAAGAAGAGTTTTTAAAAAGAGCCATTTCCTCAAAATATATCAATAGCAATCAGAAAGTAAAAGAAATTCAATTGGAGAAAGACAGCTTGTTTTTTACCTATTGTCAAACTCCCATTGTGTATAGGCTCTCGGAAGAGGAAGGAATACGCCTGATAGCCAGAGATCATGGGGTTTTTGAATTTGAAGGTTTGGAGCTCCCCATGGAATGGAGCGATACGGTATTTAATAGAACCGGTGATATCGAAAAGATTATAGTTTCGGTCAAAAAATAAAAAGAGAACAGTTAAAACAAGGAAGTATGAAGAACTATGTTAAAATAATGAACTACACCGTACTCTTATTACTAGTTTTTTCATGTAAAAACACCACCAAATCAGAAAATAATACAGCCATAGTGAAAAAAGAATTAAGTATGAGTGCAAAGGATATTCTGGGGAATCCGGAGTATTTGGCAATGTCGTATGGAGGTTACAGACACGTGGATCACGATATTGAACCTACTTTGGAAGAGCTAAAGGAAGACTTAAAGATTCTGGCAGCAATGAAGATCAAGCTTTTGCGGACGTATAAAGTGCACTTGCCACAGGCAAGTAATCTCCTTAAGGCCATTGATGCCCTGAAAAAAGAAGATCCCAGTTTTGAAATGTACGTCATGTTGGGGGCTTGGATAGATTGTAAAAATGCCTGGACCGATCAAGAACCCGATCATAATGAGGAGAGCGAAAGGAATGCGGTTGAAATCGCTACGACGGTAAAATTGGCAAAACAATATCCGGATATTGTGAAAGTCATTGCCGTGGGCAATGAAGCCATGGTAAAGTGGGCCGCAAGTTATTTTGTACAACCTGGAGTTATTCTAAAATGGGTGAATCATCTTCAAGAATTGAAAAAAACTGGGGAACTTCCAGAAGATTTGTGGATTACAAGTTCAGATAATTTTGCTTCTTGGGGTGGCGGCGATACGGAATATCACGTGGAAGATTTAAACAAATTGATCGCTGCGGTTGATTTTCTATCCGTACATACCTATCCCATGCACGATACCCATTACAATCCTGATTTTTGGGGAGTTCGGGAAGAAGAAAAGGAATCATCCGATTTAGAAAAAATAGAAGCAGCCATGTTGCGGGCCAAGTCTTACGCCATGTCGCAATATCAGGGCGTGAAAGAGTATATGGAAAGTTTGGGAATCAATAAGCCCATACACATTGGAGAAACCGGTTGGGCAACCCTATCCAATGGGCATTACGGGCCAGAAGGTTCTAAGGCTACAGATGAATACAAAGAAGGATTGTATTATAAACATATGCGGGATTGGACCAATGCAGAGGGCATCTCATGCTTCTATTTTGAGGGTTTTGATGAACAATGGAAGGATGCCGGAAATCCTTTGGGCTCAGAAAATCATTTTGGGCTGATCAATCTAAAAAGTCAGGCCAAATTCGCCATTTGGGATTTAGTGGATAAGGGAGTATTTGAAGGACTTACAAGAGATGGGAAACCCATTACGAAAACCTATAATGGGGATAAGAGTGCATTAATGAAGGAAGTAAGTGCCCCGCCCTACCAATAATGGAAGCTAAAAAAACACATAAAGGAATTGCTTGTTCCAAAACTATGGGAAGAAGTCTACTTGTGTTGTTCATCGTATTCACACTTAATGGTTGTATGAAGATAGAAAAAGAACTGGAAGTGACCATCTATGAAACTTCGGCCAATGGAAATAGGCTTAAGGAGCTTCAACCTGCTTCTTCGGCTTCCGGAGCAATAGAAATAAGGGTGTTGCCTAAGGAACAATACCAGACGATTACCGGTTTTGGCGGATCTTTTACAGAAGCTTCTGCACACTTGCTCAATCAAATGGGAGAGGACAATAGATCCAAAATTTTAAATGCTTATTTCAGTGAACAAGGGGCCAATTATTCCTTGACCCGAACGCATATGAATTCCTGTGATTTTTCATTGAGCAATTATTCCTATGCCCCTGTAGCAGGGGATATGGATTTAAAACATTTTTCTATTGAGGAAGATAAGGACGATATCATACCTATGATTCAGGAGGCCATGGAGCTATCAAAAGATGGGTTCAAGATCATATCCTCCCCTTGGACCGCTCCTCCATGGATGAAGGATAATAACGATTGGAGAGGAGGGCAATTATTACCCGAATATAAGGATACTTGGGCGCTGTTCTTTTCAAAATATATAGATGCCTATAAGGCCGAAGGGATAGACATTTGGGGATTTACTATAGAGAACGAACCTTTAGGAAATGACAATAATTGGGAAAGTATGCATTTTACGGCAGAAGAAATGACCCGTTTTGTGCAGCATCATCTAGGTCCCAAACTAGAAGCTGATGGTCATGAGGTGAAATTGTTGGGCTATGATCAAAATCGGGAACATCTAAAGGATTGGGTAGATGTCATGTATAAAAATGGGGAAACATCCAAATATTATGATGGTACAGCAATACATTGGTATGCCAGCACTTTTGAGGTTTTTCCGGAGGCCTTGCAATATGCCCATCAAAAAGCTCCTGTAAAACATTTGATCCAAACAGAAGCCTGTGTTGATGCCGAAATTCCGAAATGGCAGGACGACGCTTGGTATTGGAAGAAAGAGGCCACGGATTGGGGTTGGGATTGGGCTCCTGAAAAAGATAAACATTTGCATCCCAAATATGCTCCAGTGCACCGCTATGCAAGAGACATTATAGGTTGCCTTAACAATTGGGTCGACGGTTGGGTAGATTGGAATATGCTATTGGACAAACAAGGGGGACCAAATTGGTTTAAAAACTGGTGCGTGGCCCCGGTAATCGTGGACCCAGAAAAGGATGAGGTGTATTTTACCCCCATTTATTATGCCATGGCACATTTCAGCAAATTTATACGGCCCGGTGCCACGCGTATCGGCATTAATTCCTCCGATGAAAAAATATTGGTAACCGCCGCAAAAAACCCCGATGACTCTATTGCTGTTGTCGTTTTTAATGAAGGCAAAAACAGCAAGCACCTACAACTTTTCTTAGAAGAAAAAAGTGTTTATGTACCGCTGAATGCACAGGCGATACAAACCATAATAATTAAATAAGGTTAACGAGGCACCATTAAGGTGAAACGCTACCAACTAAACAAACAATTATGAGTCAAGTAAAAACAGTTTCGAAAGACAAAGTCCCTGTAGGGCAAAAAGCTGCCTTTGGAGCAGGACATTTTATACTCAATATTTTGCCGGGTACTCTAGGCGTTTTTATTCAATTTTTCCTCCTAACGGCCTGGGGAGTAGATCCGTTATGGGCAGGTTTATTAGGAGGGCTTCCGAGGATATTTGACTCTATAACAGATCCTATCATGGGCTTTATTTCAGACAATACCAAATCCAGATGGGGGCGTAGAAGACCTTATATTTTCATTGGAGCAATTATTAGTGGTATTCTCTTTTTCCTAATGTGGCAAATAGATGATAATGCTTCGCAATCCTACATTATTTGGCATGTAATGGTGTTGCAGTTGTTGTTCCTTATTGGAAATACCATGTTTGCCACCCCTCTAGTGGGATTGGGATACGAAATGACATCGGATTATAACGAACGAACTCGTTTAATGGCCTTCTCCAATACGATGGGACAGATCGCTTGGATTATTGTTCCTTGGTTGTATGTAATCATTCCCGATTCGGAGACCTTTAATACCCAAACAGAAGGGGTAAGGACTATGGCTCTTATCGTAGGGGCGATGTGCATTGTCTTTGGAATTCTACCGGCCTTATTCTGTAGAGGTATTGACTCTGCCAATATGGAAAATAGGAAAGAGATCAATCTTAAAACCCTTGCTTCAAATATGAAAGATTTATTTGCGGGCATTGTTCAAGTTTCCAAAAACAAACCCTTTATGAAATTATGTGGAGCGACATTCTTGGTTTTCAATGGCTTTCAACTTGTTGCTGCATTTGGGGTGTTTATCATTGTCTTCTACATGTATAATGGTAGTTATGAAATGGCAGGGACCTGGCCTGCTTGGTTTAATACCATCAATGCCATGATTACCGCATTTTTGGTAATTCCTATCATTTCCAAAATGGCGAACAAATGGGGAAAGCGAAAAGCATTTATTATTTCTACCACCTTATCTATTGTAGGATATGTGTTGAAATGGTGGGGATTTGATAAGGAATTAAACAGTCAATTTAATCAGACAGGTTTCGGGAAAAGTCTAAATTCTGGCATTAGTTCTCTTTTCGAAACCTTGAATCCTGTATTGGATAACATAGGCATGTCATGGTTCTCTATTGACCCGGGAAGCGAAGTTCCTTGGTTGATTTTTGTGCCAATTCCATTATTTGCCTTTGGTATGGGAGGTCTTTTTACCTTGATGATGTCCATGACGGCCGATGTTTGCGATTTGGATGAGTTGGAGAATGGAATGCCGAGAAAAGAAGGAACTTTTGGCGCTATTTATTGGTTAATGGTTAAGATTGGCCAGTCCATAGCACTCGTTTTGGGAGGTGTTATCTTAAGTATAGTAGGATTTGATCCAAATGTGACCGAGCAAACAATTGAGACAATGAATGGATTAAGGATAGCAGATATCATAGTGCCTTCAGCTACAGCGGCATTGGCCATTTGGGTGATGTGGAAGTATAGCTTAAACGAAACAAGAGCGCGCGAAATTAAAGCGGAACTAGTGAAGCGGAGAGGGGAATTATAATCATAATTTAAAATAAAGAAACAATAATGTCATATAGAGAAGGCCATCATTTTTCCCTGGCAAAACAAAAGTATACCGGGCATGCCGGGGTAGATTTTAGTGCTATTTCCGAAGAGGAATTAAAAGCATTGTGGTTAGAAACGTTACAAAATGGAATGCACGGTCTCTGCTTTAGTATGTATGAAGACGGGCAGGAACCTGGTGATATCATTACCGAAGCACAAGTAGAACGCCGAATTAAGATTATAAAACCTTATACACAATGGGTGCGTTCTTTTTCCTGTATTGAAGGAAATGAACATATTCCAAGAATAGCCCATAAGCATGGAATGAAAACTTTGGTGGGTGCCTGGTTGGGCAATGATTTGGAATTGAATGAAAAAGAAATAGAAGGGTTGATCACATTGGCCAAAGAAGGTTGCGTGGATATTGCCGCTGTTGGGAATGAAGTCATGTATAGAGACGACCTAACAGAAGAGCAATTGTTGGCCTATATCTATCGTGTTAAAGAAGCCTTGCCCGATATTGAGGTAGGCTATGTGGATGCCTATTACGAATTTTCACATCGTCCAAGAATTACAGAAGCTTGTGACATTATCCTATCCAATTGCTATCCGTATTGGGAAGGTTGCCCCATTGAATATGCCTTGAACCATATGCAGCAGATGTTCGGACAGGCTACGGATGCGGCAAATGGTAAAAAAGTGATTATTACCGAAACGGGCTGGCCAAGCCAGGGCAGTAGTCTAAAAGGTGCTGTTTCAACTGCCGAGAATGCCATGAAATATTTTATCAATACCCAAGTATGGGCCGCTAAGGAAAATATTGAAATTTTCTATTTTTCTTCTTTCGACGAATCATGGAAAACAGGCGATGAAGGCGATGTTGGAGCATATTGGGGGCTTTGGGATAAAGATGAAAATCTGAAATTTTAATACTCATATCTAGTTAAAGTCCTTAGAGAACCCGGTGGTAACACCGGGTTTTTTAATGCCCTTTGGCCTTGTTTCATTTGATTTTGCAAAGGCCAACGGACCTAGTATGGTTTAGGAATGGTATACCATACTGGAATATGCATTGAATAAAAGCGTGGGATTTGCGAATAATGACATCCTTTTCAAGTAGTTAAAGGTCTGCCAACTTCCTTGTTATGTAATAGTTTTTTTCTACTTTTAAAGCAAAGGTGTTTCGCAAAATCCAGGATCATTTCAAGAAATCCTGAGCATGACTTTTTGGGAATACCAATAGAACATTATAAATATTCAACCAATCAAAATTCGAAGTATCTATGAAACGAAGAGATTTTGTACAATATGCTGGGTTGGGAGCAGGGGCAATGATGATGCCCTCCTTACTGATGGGGAACGAGATTCCCGTAGAAGCATTGCTAGATCCAGGAATGGATGTAGCCATTAAAAAAAGAATGGCGGATGTTGCCCTTAATACGGCAAAATCCTTAGGCGCTACCTATGCCGATGCCAGAATTGGAAGATACCTGAACCAATTTGTATTTACACGGGAAGATAAAGTGCAGAACGTTGTGAATACGGAATCTTTTGGTATTGGAATTCGTGTAATAGCCAATGGTACATGGGGTTTTGCTTCCACAAATGATGTTTCGGAAGCTGGAATTCAGAAAGCGACCAATCAAGCTGTGGCCATTGCCAAAGCGAATTCAAAAATTCAAAAAGTTCCGGTAACCTTGGCCCCTGTGGCCTCCTATGGGGAAGTTTCATGGAAAACACCCATAAAGAAAAATTTTAAAGATGTTCCCGTTTCGGAAAAAGTAGATTTATTGTTGAGTGCCAATGCTGCAGCTTTGAAGAATGGAGCCAATTATGTGAATTCGGGCCTCTTTATGGTAAATGAGCAAAAGTATTTTGCTTCTACGGAAGGCTCTTATATCGATCAGGATATCCATCGTATTTGGCCTACTTTTGGTGTCACTGCTATTGACCGATCTACAGGGAAATTTAAATCAAGACAGTCATTAAGTGCTCCCATGGGTATGGGATACGAATATATGGATGGCCTTGCTTCCGAAAAACTAAAAGGTCCGGCAGGTCTTAATTTATATCGAGGAAGTTATGATATCGTAGAAGATGCTACCTTAGCCGCCAAGCAGGCCAAAGAGATGTTGACGGCAAAATCAGTTGAAGCTGGAAAATATGATTTGGTACTGGAACCAAATCATTTGGGACTCACCATTCATGAGTCGGTAGGACATCCATTGGAGCTCGATCGGGTATTGGGATATGAAGCCAACTATGCGGGAACGAGTTTCGCAACGCTGGATAAATGGAAATCCAAAAACTTTAAGTACGGAAGTGATATTGTTAATCTGGTAGCAGACAAAGTACAACGGGGGTCCCTTGGTGCTGTAGGCTATGATGATGAAGGGGTAAAAACCAAGCAGTGGGATTTGGTGCGCAATGGAATATTGACCAATTATCAGGCCATTCGAGATCAAGTACATATGATCGATCAGAATGAATCCCATGGATGCTGTTATGCTCAAAGTTGGAACGATGTGCAGTTTCAACGTATGCCCAATGTTTCCTTAGAGGCCGGAAAAGAGAAATATTCCATAGACGATATGATCAAAGATGTGGAAAAAGGAATCTATATTGCTGGTAGGGGATCCTATTCCATTGATCAGCAACGTTATAATTTTCAATTTGGCGGAACGGTCTTTTTGGAGATCAAAAATGGAAAAATAGTAGGCATGTTAGATGATGTGGCTTACCAATCCAATACACAGGAATTCTGGAATTCCTGTACTAAAATTTGTGATGAAAGTGACTATCGCATGTTTGGATCGTTTTTCGACGGTAAAGGGCAACCTTCCCAGGTGAGCGCCGTTTCTCATGGTAGTGCAACTACTCGCTTTAATAACATTAACGTCATTAACACGGGCAGAACCATTTAAAATCTTGTTTTACTACAAAAAATTAAAAATATCATGGCAATTTATACAAAAGAAGAAGCGAGAAAGATATTGGAAAAAGCGCTGAGTTTTTCCAAGGCTGATGCTTGCGAAATCAATATTAGCGGAAGTGAAAGTGGCAATATCCGTTATGCCCGGAATACGGTGTCCACGGCGGGGCATCGGTCTAACCAAACTTTAGTGGTGCAATCCAATTTTGGAAAGAAGTCCGGAACGGCGACCATAGATGAATTCGATGATGCTTCCCTACAAAAAGTAGTGGCTAGGGCAGAAGAACTGGCCAAACTCTCTCCGGAAAATCCAGAATTTATGCCGCCGCTTGGTCCCCAGACGTATGACAAATCCATTACCTATAATGAGGCAACTGCCAATATTACTCCAGAATTTAGAGCAGAAGTAGCCAATAGTAGTATTGAGCCTGCTTTGGCCAAAGACACTACTGCGGCAGGCTTTTTTAATGATTCTACAAGCTTTAGTGCAATGTTAAATTCCAATGGCCTGTTTGCATACGATAAAACAAGTGGTTCCAATTTTACGGTCACCATGCGGACAAATGATGGGACCGGATCCGGTTGGGTAACTCGAGATTATAACGATATTACAAAGTTCAATGCTGCTAAAGCATCAAAAATAGCTATAGACAAAGCAGTACTATCAAGAGAGGCCAAAGCCATTGAACCCGGAAAATATACGGTAATTTTAGAACCCGCTGCCTCGGTTGGACTTTTGGGCAATATGTCTGGGGCTTTTAACGCGCGTACAGCAGACGAAGGCAGAAGTTTTATGTCCAAAGAAGGCGGAGGAACCAAGTTAGGGGAAAAGATAGTGGACGAAAGGGTAAATATATGGTCTGACCCACTTCATCCTGAAGTACCCACAAGCACGTGGAATGGCGCTGGCCAAGCCCTGAAAAAAATGAATTGGATTGAAAAGGGGGTAGTTAAAAACTTAGCTTACGGTCGTTTTTGGGCCAAAGAAAAAGGTGTGGACCCTGTTCCTTTTCCATCTAATTTTATCATGCAAGGGGGAGATGCCTCATTGGAAGACTTGATCAAAGGCACTAAAAAGGGAATTCTAGTAACACGTCTTTGGTATATCCGTACCGTGGACCCACAAACATTGCTCTATACAGGACTGACCAGAGATGGGACTTTCTATATTGAAAATGGAAAAATAAAACATCCGGTCAAGAATTTTAGATTTAATGAAAGCCCTATTATCATGTTGAATAATTTGGAAGCTTTGGGCCAACAAGTACGTATCAATGGGAATCTTATTCCTTATATGAAAATACGGGATTTTACATTCACAAGTTTATCCGACGCGGTATAACAGAAGTATAGGAACATAAACTGGTTACTTTGATCTGTCATCTTAACCAGTTTTTTATTTGTATATCCTCAAAAACTATCTTCTCATATAGAAAATGGTACAGCTTTAAAAATATAATGGATTGAACAATAAATTCTTCTTTACCCGCTTACAATACGAATCTGGCGATTGGGATGTGGATCAACGCATGCCTTCCAATTTATTGAATTCACTGGTGGAGTATACTACCTTGGAAGTAGATACTCAGGAAAAGATTATTAGCCTGAGCAGTGACGAAATATTCAAAAGTCCCTTTTGTTATATTTCCGGACATAAATTAGTGCAGTTTACGAAAGAGGAACGCGAAAATTTCAAAAACTATGTCAACAATGGAGGTTTTGTATTTGCGGATGATTGCAATCATGATATTGACGGCTTGTTTTCCAAATCCTTTGAACGACAAATGGAAGATATATTTGGCATTGGTCAATTAAAAAAAATACCTAATGACCACGAATTGTACAACATATTTTTTGAGTTTGAAGACGGTCCCCCCACAACCTCCCAAGAATTAAATGGTTGGGGAGACGATATTGTGCATGACTATCTCAAGGCCATTGAGGTTAACGGCAGAATAGGGGTATTGTTCAGCAATAAAGATTATGGCTGTGAATGGGATTACGATTTTAGAAATAAACGCTGGTATAAAATAGACAATACCCGCTTTGGCGTAAACATTGTAATGTACGCATTAACCTCCTAAAAGGACGAAGAATAAAAATGGATAAAGATTTAGCAAGTATAGAACAAGAAATACACATACTTACTGGAAAACTTAACGATTTAAGACAAGAAATCGCAAAAGTCATTATAGGACAGGAAGAAACCATAGCACAACTGCTCATTACCTTCCTTGCGGGAGGACATGCTTTATTGGAAGGCGTTCCCGGCTTGGCAAAAACCTTAATGATCAGGACCCTTTCCGAAGCGATAGATCTGGAATTTAAACGGATACAATTTACCCCGGATTTAATGCCTTCGGATATTATTGGAACCGAAATTTTAGAGGAAGATTATAGTACAGGTAAGAAGTTCTTTAAATTTAATAAAGGTCCTCTTTTTGCCCATATTATCCTTGCCGATGAAATCAATAGGACTCCCCCCAAAACACAGGCAGCCTTGTTAGAGGCCATGCAGGAGTTTGAGGTCACCTATTCGGGGAAGACCTATCGTTTGGAACGCCCATTTTTTATTCTGGCTACCCAGAATCCAATAGAACAATCGGGTACCTTTATGCTGCCTGAAGCCCAACAAGACCGTTTCTTATTGTACATCAAAATTGGCTATCCAAGTGAAGCTGATGAAACTACCATCCTAAAAAATACTACAGGGATAAAAAAAGACCAGTTGCGAAAAGTCATCAGTGGGGAAGATATCATACGCCTACAGCATCTGGTGAGAGAAGTTCCAATTAGCGATGAACTCATTACTTATGTCAGCGCTTTGGTTAGGGCGACACGACCAGAAACCACGACCAATACCTACGTTAAAGAGTGGGTGAGTTGGGGTGCAGGGCCCAGGGCAGGGCAGGCTATGATTTTAACCGCAAAGGCGAGAGCTTTATTGGAAGGGAGGTTATCGGTTACCCTAGAAGATATCCAACACATTGCAAAGCCTGTTTTACGGCATAGAATTGTGGTGAACTACAGGGCAGAGTCCGAAGGGATTAGTGCAGATGCGGTTACCACGGCTTTGCTAAAAGCGATTTAGGAAATTAAAATGAAAAACGATTACCACCAATTGTTAAAACCCGAGATCATTAAAACGGTCTCTGGACTTGCTCTTATCGCCAGAATAATTGCAGATGGGTATTTGTCGGGTTATAGTCATAGCAAGCGTGTGGGGTCGGGTATGGAATTCAGTCAATTTAGAACTTATGAACCAGGGGATGATCTGCGGTTGTTGGATTGGAAAATGTTGGCCAGATCGAACCGATATTATATCAAACAAGCCGAAATAGAAACCAATATTACCGTGAAATTTGTTTTGGATGCCAGTAGATCCATGTTGCATACGGAAAAAGGCCTGTCTAAAATGGATTATGGAAGGGTACTTATAGCTACTTTGACGTACATAGCCCACAACCAGGGAGATGCGGTTGGATTATTTGCCCTAAATCAACAGCAACTATATAGCGTATATCCAAAAGTGCAGAAACAGCATTTTAATCGATTATTACAGGAATTGCTATTGGTCAAAAATCAAGGGAAATGGCCAGAGAATGCTAGAGGCATCCAACAGTTACAGCATCGGGGCGGAAAAGAACTTTTGTTTTTTGTTACGGACCTTTACGAACACGGTCAGGAACTTAGTTCATTTGTAAAGCGATTGAAAACTCCAAAAAATGAAGTAGTGGTAATGCACCTCTTAGGGAAAAATGAATTGGAGTTTAATTATAAAGGCATGGTAACCTTTGAAGATTTGGAAACGGGAACAAAGCTTAAAGTAGATGCACAGAGCGCCCAAAAAGAATATTTGAACGCCATGCAGCAGTTTACCAAAAAGATTAAAGAAGATTTGTTAACGCATGCCATTGATTATCATCAATTTGTATTGGGAACTCCAATAGAAGAAGCTATACAATTGTTTTTAAAACGACGAAACAGATTGCGCTAAGATGTTTTTTGCAAATCCTACATACCTATGGGCTTTACTGGGACTTTTGATTCCCATAGCGATACATTTGTGGAGCAAAAAAGAAGGAAATACCATTCAGGTAGGGAGCATTCAATTTCTTGAGGAATCAGAGGCAAAACAGAGTAAGCGCATTCAGTGGAATGAATTACTGTTACTATTGCTTCGATTGTTGATTTTAACGGTACTGGTCTGTATTCTGGCCGCTCCACAGATAAGGAGAAATCTAGAAAAAACTTCCTTGACCTATCTTGTTGAACCGAGCTTGTTGGGGAATCCCGAGATGAAAAACATCTTGGATACTATAAATCAAGATTTGGAAGTGCGGTTACTTCAGGAGGGCTTCCCTGAAATTGAAGGGTACAATACTCTAGGACGGTCAGAGGAGCCCCCTGCCTATTGGCAATTGGCGCAGCAAATGGGATCGCTACGAACAGATAGTATCGTGGTATTTACCAAGGCCCTATTATTGGGTATAAAGGGACAACGTCCACAAGTCCCTAAAAACATTAACTGGATAGTATTGCCGTTAGAGGCATCGCCCAAAAGCAATGTCATAGGCGTCTTGGATAAAGATACGATTCTGGAATTACAGCTGGTGCAAAGTTCAGGGCGATCTACCATTTTTGAAAAAAGACGCTTAAGCAGAAATAATCAAGACTTAAGATGGAATGAAAACAAGGATAGTCTTATTTTTCACCGCAATATACCTGAAGAAGTTTTTGCAATGACTTCCCCGCAAACTTTTAGGATACAACTGTATTATGTGGATAGTTTGATCAATGAAAAAAATAAGATGGTAGCGGCTTTTAGTGCTTTATCCAAATATTTGGGACATGCTATTGAAGTTGTTCAAAAGCAGGAGGAAGAAGACCTGGAAACCACGGGTTTTGATTTGACCATCTGGTTAAGCGAGAGCGTACCCCAGCGATTTTTTGGTAAAATGCTACGCTACAAGCGAGATGTGTATGCCGATTACTTGATTGCCCCAAGTACGTCAGCACCTATTTTTTATCTCACAGCCCCATTAAATACAGAACATATTATTGAATCCCACTTTGCAGAACAATTAGTGGCATTGTTGGATCTTCCTGATGTAGGTAATCAAATACAGCTAGACCAAAGACAATTGGCCCTAGAGGAATTCCTACCACAGACTATGATTGTTAAAGATCAAAAGGGAGCTATGGCAGTGTTTGATCTTTCCAAATGGTTGTGGCCATTATTGGTTGTATTACTTATTGTAGAACGCTTCACGGCAAAATGGAGAAGACAATAATGACCACAGGATATAAAGTATTAAACGAGTTTAGAAAACGATGGCAATTATTGCAATGGCTAGAGGTACTGCTTTGCGGCTTGGGGCCGGCCTTGTGCTATTACATTGTTTTTAAGCAGGTATTGTTCGCGGTTCTAATTTTTTTGGTCGTCGTGGTCGGGCTATTGATTTTTAAAAGGCCATGGGAAACTACCGTAAAGCGGGTCATTGGATTTGTAGATCGCAAAGTAATGTCCGCTCAATATAGTTCCGGTCTTTTGCTGCATCCTAAAAAGGATTTAGCCCCCTTGGCACAATTACAACAATATAGAATTACAGCGCAATTACAGCGGCAATTAAAATCCGTAAATCCGCCCCATCACCTTAAAAGAGCTGGTCTTGTTCTAGGTGGAAGCTTACTTTTGGGGTTTTTGTTGTTACATTTCAATATCCTCGATCAAATAGGACCTAAGAAGCTGCCCAATGCACTCCAAAACCCAATTGTTTTTAGTCCTAATGACAGTACTGCAATCCAAGAAACCCAAGTTCCCAAAATTATAGAACAGCAATTAAGGATTACCTATCCGGCCTATACAAAGAAGGCAAGCTTTC
Organism: Spongiimicrobium salis; assembly: GCF_043678055.1. Classification (NCBI taxonomy): domain Bacteria; kingdom Pseudomonadati; phylum Bacteroidota; class Flavobacteriia; order Flavobacteriales; family Flavobacteriaceae; genus Spongiimicrobium; species Spongiimicrobium salis. The sequence continues at coordinate 366,806 of NZ_JBHEQA010000003.1, read as the reverse complement.
AAAGTGAAAAAATGGATGTCAGTGCCGTTGAAGGATCTCAATTGACATGGCATATCGGTTTTGATAATCCGGTAGAAAGTGTTTTGATGAAATATGAGGGAAAGGAATATCCCTTAAAATGGACCAAAAAAGGATATGCCATTAGCCTGCCCTTGGAGCGCCCTACCTTTTATAATTTTCGATTTATAAGTGTAGACGGCAGCTCCTATTCTTCAGAATTATATGCATTGGAAGCCCTTAGTGATACAAGGCCACATATTGCCGTTCCAGACTTGGAACAATTTACCACCTATAGCATTGAGGACAAAAAACGATTGGCCGTAAAGACAGTTATTAGCGACGATTATGGGGTGAATAGCGCTAAGATTGTTGCAACGGTAAGCAAAGGATCTGGAGAAGCGGTAAAGTTTCGAGAAGAAGAACTCAATTTTATGGAGTCTTTTTCTGCAGGAACCAAGAAAGTGGTCTTAAACCGAACACTGGATTTGGATGCCTTAAAGATGGAACCGGGAGACGAATTGTATTTTTATATAGAAGCCACTGACCTAAGGACTCCCAAACCCAATAGGTCGCGGAGCGAAACCTTTTTCGCGGTGATTCAGGATACGGTGAGCGATTATTTTGAAGTAGAAGGTACTTTTGGAGTCGATCAATTGCCCGATTATTTCAGGAGTCAGCGCCAGTTGATCATAGATACCGAAAAGTTGCTCAAAGAACGCCCCCAATTGACCAAAGAGGAATTTAAATTTAAAAGCAATGAATTGGGCTTTGATCAGAAAGCACTTCGTTTAAAATATGCCGAATTCATGGGTGAGGAAACGGAATCGGGAGTGGAACATACACATGAGGAAATCGAAACAGGGGAGGAGGAAGACCATGAAAACGAGGATCCTTTGGCCGCCTATACACATGATCATGATAGTGAAAATGAACATAATCTTGTTCCCGATGAAGAACAGAAAAAAGAAAAAGACAACAAAGACCCTTTGGCGGCCTATGTACACAATCATGAAGATCCGGAATCTTCAACCCTATTTACACAGTCGTTAAAAAGTAAACTGCGTCAGGCGCTGAACGAGATGTGGGATTCGGAACTACACCTCCGTTTATATCACCCGGAAACATCCTTACCGTATCAATATCGGGCCTTAAAGTTGATCCAAGAAATAAAGAATAGTGCTCGGATATATGTACACCGTATTGGTTTTGATCCCCCACCGATCAAAGAAGATAAGCGGCTCAGTGGTAAAATTGATGAGGTTTCTGGATTCCGCAAAGATGAAGATATCGCTATAGCACAACAATATCCTGCTATGCGGGAAGCATTACAACGTGCTACGGTACTCGGGCAAGGCAATATACCGATGACAGAAGATGATAGAACAGTTTTTGAAAAAGCAGGAAACGAACTGGCTATCTTAGCCATAGAAAACCCTGGGAAACATCTTAAAACACTACAACAATTGAAGCTTTTGACAGAAAATAAAGGGGGGCAAGTCAGTTTTTTTAAAGAAGTACAATCTGGATTGCTTAAGGCACTTCCGGAAGTACAGGCCAATCCTGCCAAGAGAACATCAAATGAGACTCAAATCAATGCCTTAGTGCTAAAAGAGTTGGAAGCCCATGATTGAAAATCTTAGTTTTTTAAATGAGCATTGGGGGGCGCCCGTACTTGGTGGCGTACTGGTCTTGGCTGTTATTTTCATTTGGAAAGAATGGATGTATTACAGGACGAAACGGTTCTGGCCGAGCGTATTCCTCATCATTATGGCCCTATTTTCACTGGCGATGATTGCTCTTAAACCTGCACTTCCTATTGAAACCAAATCCAATACTATTGTGGTGTGCACTAAAAATTACAATGTAGATCGTTTGGATAGCCTAAAGGAGGTGCACCCAAGAATGACCTTGGTACCCTATACGCCAAATACCCCTATTTTTCAAGATATTTTTGCAAAGGATACCGTATTTGTTTTGGGCGAGGGGGTGGCATCTTTTGATCTATGGCAGCTAAAGGACAAAAAAGTATCCTATCTTGGAGATACCCTACCGCCGGGTATTGTTCGTTATACCTATCCCAAGGAATTGACAGTCGGCAAAACATTATTATTTAAAGGGATGTACAAAGAGGCACAAAAAGAACATCGTCTCGTACTGCAGGCTCCAGGTGATATTGGTTTAGATTCTGTATCCTTGGACCATAGTGAATATCAAGCTTTTGAATTAAAAACTCCTATGAAAGCCGTTGGGAACTATGTGCTGGAGTTGGTGGAGAAAAATAAAATGGGAAATCAAATATCCAAACACTTGATTCCAATAATAGTCAAAGAAGAAAGGCCATTAAAGATTGCCTTGGTCAATGGTTTTCCCACCTTTGAAAGTAAATACCTTAAAAATTACTTAGCGGAAATGGGACATGAGGTGCTGGTACGAAGCAGGCTCACAAAGGGACGTTATAAATATGAATATTTTAATACGACACAAAGGTCCTTAGGCAATTTTAGCAAGGAGAACCTTAAGGGATATGATCTTATTATTATTGATGCGAAATCCCTTAAAAACTTAAATGGTTCCGCAAGAAGTGCACTTGAAGAAGGTATTCGGGAAGATGGTTTGGGCCTTTTTATACAGTCAGATGCATCCTTCTTTAGATCTTCTGGGAATTTGGAACAATTTACCTTCCTTGCAGATCGAAAAACAACAGTTGGTTTTCCGCAAGAATCTAAACTTAAAATCGAAAAATACCCCTATCAATTCGATACAAAAATTGCTGCGGAGGCACTTCAATATGATGATGCCGGCCAAATCGTATCAGGATATAAACGAATGGGTTCGGGCAGAGTAGGGACAAGTCTTTTGGCAAACACCTACGAACTGGTTCTAAAGGGGCGGCAACAGCAATACCGGCAATTATGGTCAACCATTGTTGAAGGCTTGGGGAAAAGAAGGCAGCTAACTTCCTTATTGGATGCGAGTAGTACCATCGCTACCAAAAATGAACCCTATCACTTGGTCTTGAGAACAGAGTTGACTCAGCCAGAACTGGTGACACAAGAAGGGTATTCCATTGCCCTGAAGAACGCTATTGAATTCCCCGAAGTATGGAAAGGGCTAACCTATCCTGTAAAATCAGGTTGGCATAATTTGCATATGGCGCAGGACACTAGTGTTGTATTTTCCTATTTTGTACAGGATAGTAGTACATGGAAGGCCAACCTGGCTTATGAGAAGCGTATGGCCAACAAACGATTGGAAGGATATTATGCGGCAGAATCTAAAAACGAAGGCCAACCATCCGCAATATCCCCTATATTTCTTTATGTTATTTTTCTTGTAAGCATTGGGGGGTTATGGTTGTTGCCCAAACTTTTAAAAGATCATTCCTCTTCCTTGTCGTAGAATTTTAATTTTCTTTGGAGGCGATCCATCATTTTCAGGATACGTTTTACCTTGGTATCTTCGGTCTTAGCAGCATATATCCAATCCAAATAAGCTTTCTGCTCTCCTTCGGTAAAGCTCAAAAAAGTCTGATACAATTCTTTACTTTCTTGTTTAAAGCAAGCTATGATTTCTTCAGGAATAACAAGCTCCGAATCATCTGCGTACAGTAGAATATGCACATAATCCCCTGCCACTTTTTTTATTTTTTTTCGGATTTCGGCCTTTACGGGAAGAAAGAGTTTTCCTTCTCCCATAGGCATTAATTTATACTGTTTAAAGGAAAAGGTATCTATTGACCCCTGTACTTTTACCCAGCCAAAAGGGTTGTCCTTATTTTGAAGAATTTCGGGAATTTCAGCATAAGTCCAACCCCCTTTTCCAGGAAATTTTTTTAAAAGATATTCGGCATCCACTAATGGTGTTTTCAAAAGTATAGTAGGGTTAAGTGATTGGAAATCCGTTTATAGTTCGATTTTTTTTTGCCTTCAACGACTCAGGTAGCATGGCATTAATTTAAGCGGGCGAACCTTAAGAATAGCCTTTGAAAAAGAAAAGATAGGCAATCAAAATTGAATAACAATGGGATTTCCGATGCCGGATAATAAATTTGCTAAAACCTCATTTTTTGAGCGTAGCACCCTCCAAAGCATGAATAATTTCAGCAGCGTCAACACGGTTTCGATAATCTCCCCCTAGAGATTTGGCAAAGGAAACGGTACCATCTGTTTCAATAATGAAAACTGCGGGTACAGGCAATTCCCTTGAAGTATCAGAATAGTGACTATCGAAGTCAAAACCTAGATTTTCCATAGTGTTCACGGGATCATTAGCGTTTTTAAATACGGCTACATATGCACGGGCAACAAGGTTCCCGGGATCACTTAAAACTTCAAAATCAAGTTCATTTTTTTCTTTGATACTTAAAGATTCATCAGGGATTTGAGGGGAAATTGCTACCAAATTTGCGCCCAAGGAATGAATTTTTGACAGTTCACCTTGATAATGGGCAAGTTGTAAATTGCAATAAGGACACCAGGTACCTCTGTAAAAACTCAGAACAACCTTTCCTTTTGTGAGGAGATCAGAGAGTTTAACAGCTTCATTGACTGCATTGGGCAGTGAAAAATCTGGTGCTATGTCGCCAATGGCCAGTTTTAAAATAGCCGAGTGTTCTACTTGAAGGTTTTCTGCGTCATTATCGAAAACCTCCAAGGCATCTTGGGGCAACATGTCTTGCAAATTTTTACGTAACCCCTTTAAACCATTTTGATAAGAATTCAATGCTTTGTTCATTTTTTTATTTTTAAATAGAATTTATATTGATGGTGTAAAATTGCGACAAGACACCTTCATTAAAAATGAACTAGATTAGGAAATAGGCTTAAACTACATTAAGTTTTTGAATGGGTATTTCTGATTTTAGACATAAATTCGGGGGTCATTCCCAAATAAGAAGCAATTACCTTTTGTGGAACACGCTTCACAATATCGGGATAACGATCTAATAAATCCAGATAACGTTCCTTGGCCGTCATACTCAAATTGGACAAGGTTCGTTTGCGTGAAAAGGCAAATGCTTTTTCTGTAGAAATTCTAAAATACTCACTTAAAGGATGTACTTCTTTGCAAAGCCCTTCGATATCCTCATAACGCATTTGAACTATTTTAGAATCTTCCAGGGCTTCTACAAATAAGGTGGCAGGAGTTTGTGTGATATAACTGTAAAAATCACTCACAAACCAATCTTCAATGGCGATTTGAACTGTATGTTCTTTCCCATCATTATCGATAAAATAGGAGCGAAAAGTACCTTGGACGATATAATTTCTGTATTGACAGATATAACCTGGTTGATCAATGAATTGGCGTCTTTTGATTTTCTTCGTATGCAGAATGCTTACCAGTTTTTCTGTTTCTTCAGGCTTTAGCCTAACATACTTTGCGATATTGTTCAGTAGACTACGGAATTCTTCCAAAGCTTCCATTAGTGTTGTTTTTGTATTAGGCGATTAAAATAATTATGATAGGCTTCCTTGGATGGCAATTCAAGAAAAGGTTCCAAGAGTCCGCAGCAAATTTTCATATAGTGCATAAAACGATGGTTTTGAGGGACTTCAGAGGCAATTTCCGAATCAATAGGCCAAAAGGTGTGCAATAGCTGTCCCACATTGATCAACCGTTCCATCTGTTCTGCACTGATATCTTTTTTTAAGATTCCCATATCCATATAATGCTTGAAAACTTGACGGGCCATATACATTTCCTCCGATCTTTTTTTTAGGTGAACTTTTTTGATTTCCGGATACTGTGAGAGTATTTCGAACAGATTGAGATAGAAGAATTTATATTTTTCTTGAATAAGAAATAAGTTTTTATGGCTATCCAAATAGGTGATAATGCTGGGGCTTTCATCCTGTATGGAAGTGTAGATCGTTTGAATTTCCACGAGCATTGCTTCATATAAACTTTGTAGGATGATTTTTTTATCCGGGAAATGATACGAAAAGCTTCCGAGGCTAATGTTTAAGTCCGCGCAAATAACTCTCGCCGTTACAGTGCTAAGCCCATGTGTATTGTACAATTGACGGGCGCGATCTAAAATTTTCTGTTTCATGATTCAAAAATACAAGGATTCGTACACTTGTACAATTCAAAGAGATTCGTACATTTGTACGACAAACGATAATAATATGCATTTTTCTTTTATTGATTTTATAATAGGGCTTACGTTGATCAATACCATTCCTCATTTTGTCCTTGGTATTTGGAAGGGTAGAATGTTCAGTGGGCTGGGCTTTGGAAATAGACAAAATATTCTGTATGGCCTATTGAATTTAAGTATTTCCCTCGGCTTATTCCTGTATACCTATGGTTGGGAAGGGTTGTTTGATCAGGGGATTTACCTGGGCGCACTGTTCGTTATTTTTTCATATTTGGCCGTTGGGAAGCTATGTTATCGCTATTTCCACCTGAAACATTTTTCCAAGAACCCATAAAACGGGAAAATCCGACCACAAAAGTGATCGGATTCCAATATACTGCCATCATCAGGAAATATTAATTATGGGTCTTGCTGAGCTTGGCCCAATTTTTATCGGCAGTACTTTTTAGTTTGTTGTGATTGTTTTCGGCCATCCATAGTTGCTGTGCATCCAATTCCACATTATTCAAAAACAGGTAGTATTTACCATCTTTTACGATAAATTTATTGGGGTCAACTCTGAATTTTGCCCCGGCATAAGTTCCAAAGGCACAATACCCACCGTACTGTGGCAAATATTTGGAAGGATTTTTGTCAAAACTGGCCTTTTGTTCTTTGGAGGTAAAGTAATAGGTTACTTTTTTGTATTCGGATTTAAAATTCTTATTTCCTCTTTGGGCAAGCTGAAGATCCAAATAAGATACCGGACTATAGCCTTGAAGGGCAATATTGCTATTATCTATATTGTTGGCTTTTTTATCTTGTGCAAATGTTGCTGTACTTACGACCAAAGCGAAGGTTAAAAATGTTGTTTTAATTAAATTTTTCATGATATTTTATTTTAAGATGTTGTTTTAATAGATGCTATGTTTGCTGTATAGGTGTTTAAGTGTAGCGCGGTTGATTTACTCCGCATTAAAATAGGTTTCCTGGATTATTTTTCCTTCCTCATTCCATACTCTACGGATAATTTCATGCCAATAAATTTTGCTGCCATCCGTCATATCGAAATCGAACGTGAATTCGGAAGCGGAAACATTCCCTTCTACAATAGAATGGTGATGTGTAATACCATTGACCTTGGCAATGGCTCCTGCAAAACCTTCCATTTTAGTGATCATTTCTGCTTTTCCCGCAGTTCCGCCACCGCCGTAGTCAGACGTATTGGCATCTTCTGCAAAGAACTCCTTTACGGCATCTACTATAGCCCCTTGGCTTACGATAGCATCTAATTGGGTTACTTGATTTTTAATATTCATCTTTTTCTTTTTTAGTGAATTAATACACTGCAAAGATGTGATGGAACTGGAGTTAAAGACCTACCAAAAACGCGCTAAGAATTGTACTTTTAGAAGTTGGTGCCCACAACCATTTAAAAGGAAGTTTGGAAGCTGTTGTGGGGTCTTGGGTAGACATTGATTACATTAACCGAGGTATTTTTACAGCCTGGACGCTTTATACTGCGTGGGAGTAAGCCCGGTGATCTTTTTAAACACCGCATTGAAAGATGACTTTGAACTAAAACCGGACTTTTCGGCAATGGCCAGAAGCGTATATTTTTCCTGTTCCGTGGTCTGTAGAAGCATTTTCACCTTTTCAATTCTATAGGTATTGATGAAGTCCGAAAAAGTCATGTCATAATTTTCCAATAGATAAAAGGAAAGCTTTTTTGCACTAATATTTAAATGGGCAGCCACATCGGATACCTTTAAATTTTGACGCGTAAAGATTTCATCTACCTCAAAAAGATATTCCAATTGATCTTTCAATGCATTTGATGTTGTGTTTTCTGGATTTTCTTTTTTGAGATGGAATGTCTTAAAGAGAAGATTGGATTTATGAAAACCTATAAATCCGATCCAATATATGAAGATGGAATTTAGGATCAAAATCACATAATAGAATAATCCACTGTGTTCCAAGTGTAGTATATGTGCCAGAATTTGGTGAAGGATATTCAGGCCAATGACCCCAACAAAGACCCAAGAAAAGGTAGTGAGCCATTTCCAATAATTTCGATGTGTTCTTGGGCCTTCAATCTGCTTGCTCTTTCCAGCAATAAAGAAGATGGCCTTGAGAACCAATGCAAGATTGAATAAGAGGTAAACAAACTCATTGTACAGAAAAAAACCACTGGAATAGACCCTCCAAAAAATGTCAGGGTCGGTACCACTATGCAAGTTAATGTACCAATAGGATCGCAACAAGCCATATACAATTGCGGGAAGGAACAACACATATTCTTTGGGTGAAAAACGCAACTTTCCAATATGGCTTTTAACGTAGAAGTAAAAGCCCACTCCAATGAGGTATTTATAGGGGAAAGGAAACGAACTCAGGGGTATAAAGCCAATTGTTCTGATATCCATGTAAAGTAGGGCATAGGTGAGATTATAAAAGGAAAGCGAAAATAAAAATATGAGGTAATATCTAAAAGCCCTTTTATTCTCCAACCGTCTGGTATATAAGTACAGACAGAGGGTAAACCCTTGTATAGCTCCAAAGAGAACAATAATATTTAGAAAAAGATGGTCTATGTCAGCGTTTTGCACAAAAGACGATTGATCGGCTCATCTGTTACAAGGAGCAATACGAAGGAGGGTTTACAAACAAGAATGGATCAACAATCGGAAGAACCTACGGTTACCGCCAAACCTCCTTCAGAAGTTTCTTTGTAATTGGCATGCATATCCTTTGCTGTCTTCCACATGGTATCTATGACCTTATCCAAGGGAACTTTTACATTTTCCGGATCGGTGCCCAAGGCCAATTCAGCAGCATTGATCGCTTTAATGGCGCCCATAGAATTTCGCTCTATACACGGAATTTGGACCAATCCCCCTATGGGGTCACAAGTTAGTCCCAAATGATGTTCCATGGCAATTTCGGCAGCAATCATGATTTGCTCGGTATTTCCTCCCATTAAACTGCATAAAGCCGCTGCTGCCATGGCCGAGGAAACTCCTATTTCGGCTTGGCATCCTCCCATGGCTGCGGAAATGGTAGCTCCCTTTTTGAAAATGCTCCCGATTTCTCCAGCAACCAACAAAAAATGTTTGATTTCTTCAAATCCCGCCTCATGATCTTCAATAACCAAATAATACATCAATACCGCAGGAATAACCCCTGCACTTCCATTGGTGGGTGCTGTGACTACTCTGCCCAAGGAGGCATTGACTTCATTGATACTCAAGGCAAAACAACTTACCCATTTGAGAATCCCCCTAAATTTTACTTCTGTTTTTCGAATCGTCTGTAGCCAGGATTCAGGTCCGTCATAAGGAAAATCCCCTTTTAAAGTTTGGTACATGTCATAGGCTCTACGGCGTACATTGAGTCCCCCGGGAAGTGTTCCTTGAGTATGACATCCGGTGTACATACATTCCAACATCGTACTCCATACACGCTGTAATTCGTAATTTATGTCCTCTTCCGTTCGGAAAGCCTTTTCATTTTCCAAGACCAATGCGGCAATGGATTTTTGGGTGCTTTTGCAATAGTCCACAAGATCGGCAGCCTTTTCTATGGGATAGGGCAGGGTGTTGAAAGTGGCAATATTCTTTTTGGCATTTTTACGCTCTTCTTTAACCACAAAACCGCCTCCAATAGAGTAAAAGGTGGAGCTAATGGTTTTGCTGGGAGTTATAGCGGTAAACGTCAAGGCATTGGAATGAAAAGGAAGAAATTTTTTATTAAAAGTAATGTCACGATCAAAATCAAATGTGAGTTCCTTTTCATTATTCAATTGCAGTGTTTTTTTGGTCTTTACCGCAGCGATAGTAGCGTGAATGGAAGGTACTGGAATGGTTTCCGGATCGGCTCCTGAAAGCCCTAAAATCACAGCAAAATCTGTAGCATGCCCTTTTCCCGTTAACGATAAGGAGCCGTAGAGATCTATTTTTACCCGATCTATAGCAGTAAAAACGTCTTCCTCTTTTAATTCGGCAATCCAGCGTTCTGCTGCACGCCAAGGTCCTAAGGTATGGGAGCTAGAAGGCCCCACTCCAATCTTCAGCATATCGAAGACACTAATACTTTCCATAGTCCACTACAATTATTGGGGTAATATAGGTATCGTTTCGTCGTACAAGTATAGGATATTTTAATAGAAGTTCCTTATTTTTTTGACCATAGAAGGAAAATTATTCCATGGGTATAAAAACCAGAAGTCCTAAAGCATACTTAAGAGCCATTAAAAGCACGAATGGATCTTCTAGATGTAATAAGTAGCGTTAACAGAAATGGATGTTAACGCTACCAACTAAACTAATTGAAACTAACTCAAATTTAAATTCGGAACACTAAGCGGTATTATATATAGCTCATGTTACGTTTTAAAGGATTAATCCCTGAAAATATAACGGCGTCCTACTTCCGAAGTGTACATGCCAGAACTGCTGTGCCCTACTCGGGGCACGATTTCCATATTCTGGGTTTCAGTGATATCGATATTAAAAACGTCGTTGTAATAAAACTGTAGATAATTAAAATAATTGATACCTCTTTCCAGACGGTGGCGCCCTAACAACAATGCCTGGCACCTTCGATCAAAATTGGGGAAGCTGGGATTGTTATCGTTGCCCCCAACAAGATAGATGACTCTACGAAGGTGTAGACGTTCCCTGATGGTCTCTGCTCCAATGTCATCCAAATACCCAAACAAACCTTCCAGACCATATCTATAATCATTGAATTCCCCGCACCCTCGTAGATTTGCAGGCACTTCAAAGGTATTTTCGGTTCCTGGCACAAGACGTCTGTTATCCAGATACGTATAGGAAGCAGGGTTATTTGGAATAAATCGAATATTGACGCCTCGGGCTTCTACATCATCTGCAATTGGAGAGGACATGGAATATCGATTCGTAAATTGTCCTCCGCCGGAATGCCCGGTCAAGACGATATCTTGTAAATTGGGATAATCCAGTAAGCGGGTAATCAAGGAATCCATGACCGAGAAGGAAGCTATCTCCTCGGATCCCACGGATAAAGCCCCATCATGCCATTCATTGCCATCCCAAAGTAAATGCTCAGCGCTTAAACGAAAAGGGCCCACATCATCTTCTTCTAAAAATTGCGGGGCCACAATAAGGAGATTTTCTAGTGGAAAACCTTCAATAGTGGCAGCTTCCATCATGTTTCGCAACTGTCTACTTGCGGTTCCACTGGTACCGTGTACCGCGATAACGACTCTGGTGATATTTGGATTTTCAGTAAGGGTGATATCGTCAACATTTGAAAAATAAGGAATCACAAAGGTGTCGTCATCTTGGGAAACGGAGAATTTCTTATCCCCGACAAAATCGTCTGGATCATTGGGATCTGTAGGGGGTACATCTGGACGAATAATGACCGTAAGCGAGCTGTTTTCACCCGTATTGGGATTGCCTAAAGTAAGGCCGCTAATTTCATCCAATTCAATGGTGAAAAAACGTTCTTCCGTAACATCTGGATTGTCCAATATGCTTTCTACCAAGGGTACGGTAACCGAGGCATTACTTCTAGAAATAACGAATTCTGAATTCTGTTGTGGTTGAAAATCTTCACCAGCAACGGCAGGATTGAATGCCGGTAAAGTAATACGGTATCCTACGCTTATATCCTGATCGCGTTTGGGGCCACTGAAATTTATAGTGACTTCAAAAGGGGTACTTGAATTTCTATCAACCACAACCTCGCTTTCCTCAAAAAATACATTTCCGCTCAATGGGGTTAGTGTTACGGCATCATCGTCATTGCTACATCCGTAGAGCAGAATGACCAGGGCAACTATAATTAATTTAGATAATTTCATGAATTATGATTTACGTTCTATTATTGTATTCTTAAGGGTTTCCAAACACCTCCTTCGTGAAAATGCGTACAAAGGAGGAGGGTTGGTATTGCTTATTGGAACCTAATGATCAATCGGGCTCCTTCTTCTGGATTATCTACATCATAGGTTTCTGCTTCCCGTCCAACGTTGTTTTCGGTTGCACCAGCGGATACGCCAGAAGGAAACAACATAATATTGATACTGTTTCCTGAAGCCCAGTCTCCTCGATCAATGATTTCTTGGATAATACTTGAAATATCCACTGTCCTTTGGTTAGCCCCAATTTCTGTACCCGTCCATTCGGGTATATTCCAAATAGCACTGGCACTGGTCAACGGTCTGGCAGATAAATCTCCTATAGTTTCGGTGTACATGGCGGCATTACCTACATTCTCACCATAAATGGTCATTTCGGTAGGGTCTGCACCCTCGGTTTGATCGGCCACAAATTGGACACTTGCGGAGAGTATTGTAACTCCGGAAGGAATAGCCACACCATTGAATCGTAAACCAATGTTTTGCAATCCCAAGTCAGGAGTACCTGAAGTATCGAACTCTCCCAATTCCAGATCACTACTATCCAAACTCATCCTGCCATCAGCAGCTTCTTCCACATCGTCTTCCACCGCGTTGATAGGTACTTCTATACTAGTTCCAACAACGATAGGGGTAAAAATTTGTGTACTGGTCGCTGTTTGCCCTTCTACGGTCACGGTGATAAGTCCGGGATCCAGGGCATCCAATGGAACTAGGGCGGTTATGGTACTCAAGGTTGAAGAAACCAGAGGTGCATCCACACCGCTAATGGTTACGATATTTTCTGAGGTAACCGTGCTAAAATTGGCACCACTAATGGTAATTTCTGCTTCTTGCTCCGCGCTTAAGGGGTCAATACTACTGATTCTTGGCGCTACAATAAAATCACCACTATTAAAAGTGTCCGATTGTCCGAAAACAGTGACCGAGATTCGCCCTGTTAGGGCTTCATCGGGAACGATGACCGTTAAGGCATCGGTAGTGGCTGCCGTTACCGTAGCCGGTAGGGTACCGAATAAAACCATGTTTTCCGCAGGGACATCGCTAAAATTTTCACCTTCGATAATAACTTCGTCACCCACATCGCCAATAAAGGTGCTCACGCCTGTGATATCGGGTTCTGGAACTACCATGAATACTGGGCCGGTGACTGTAAATTGCGCTAAGGAAATGGATATGGGCCCTGTCGTGGCCCCTTCCGGGACTTCAACGGTCAAGGTGCTATCTGTGGCTGCACTGACACTGGCCAAGACATCATTGAACCGAACTCGATTATTGGAGGGAAGCCTACTGAAGTTTCTTCCATCGATGACCACGTCATTCCCTACATCGGATAAATTGGGAGTGATACCATTGATAACAGGTTCCGCAAAAGGCGCTATTCTATTGTCTACCGTAAAATCATCGTCATTATTGCACCCTAAAAATAGGGCCACTATAATAGCGAATAGGAGAGAAAGTGCCCCTATCCTAGTACGTAGTATGTTGTATGTTTTTTTCATTATGTTCTTTTTAAGTTTAGTAGAAAGAGTTGAAAAACCAAGCCTTATGCATCTGGTATAAAAACCAACATCTCATCAAAATAAATATCCTCATTACCGCTATCAACAACCGCCTCAATAATCAGAACATAGGACACCACATCCGGCATAAAACCGGTATCTGCCACATTCCATCTTCCTTCGAGCTCATCTATTTGAGCTCCGCTGATGTTAGTTAGTTCAAGAGTATCCGTGCTTCCATCGGCACGGGTTATATTGGCAAAAATGGTTAAAGTGTCATCGGCTTCCCAGCTGGTGGCCCTTGGGAAAAACTGTATCCGTATTCCAGAAGAAGGATTGGTTGCCGGATCAACAAGAACTTCGTCAAAAGTCAACCGCAATAGACCATCAATATCTTCCAATTGATAGCCCTGTTCCCCATCGATGAAGGCTCCTACTTCGCCTGTAGCCGTAGTGACCCCAATTTCCTCACTGGTAAAACCACCGTCACCGGTGCTTTCAAAAAATGTTCGGAATCCGATTTCATCGTCTGGTCCAGAACCCACTGCACTATACATTACGCTACGTTCTCCCGGGTTGTTCATCAACTCAGCGGTAACATCTTCTTCCGTATCGGGGCGGGTATAATCGGATCCAAAACCTGTTCCAAAGGGTTCTTCAAAAGAAGTGCCTCGGAGCCTTCGTGGTGGTGGAATAAAGAAAGATAACCTAAAGTTGATGGCTTGATTGAAGGCAAGGTTATCATCAATAAACAATACTCCTGAAGAATCGCCGCCTTCCTGTATGTTCTCATCTGTATTAAAGTCGGTTACGGCCCCATCAAATGTGCCACTGGGAATGGTCAAGGTTGCTATTAATTGAACTGCCCTTGAGGGATCTATTTCCTCTGCAGTAAGGTTCAAAGCAGATAGAATATCCTGCCCGGTAAATTCCAATGTCGCCGGAAAGGAGCTTAAACTGATAAAGTTGTTCACGACAATATCTTCATAAATCAATCGCAATTCATAAGCGGTCACATTGTTGCCTGGATCGGAAACTACGGCAGAAAAAGTATAATTTTCAATATCCAGCGCATTGATTCTGGTGGTTTCAGGCCTTGTATCGAATACGATCAATGCCCCTCTTTGAAAATTGTCGTCCAAGACATCCCCTGGTTCATTGCAGGAGAACCCAAGGAGTACTACGAATAAGAAATATATTTTTTTCATAATTACGTCTATTGATGGTATTAGTTGATAAAACCTTGTGGATTGGTATCCCAAAATACTTGGGTGGTAATCGGCCTTTGGTTAACCGATGAGTTATTGGTCACTTCATCATTTGGTAAGGAGAAGACCCTTGGGAAAGGGACATTGGCGTTATTGATCGGCGCAGTAAAAGCCGAAGGGAAACCAGTACGCCTATATCCATTATAGGCTTCGGTTGAGTTTCCAAAAGAGGCTAGATAGTACTCGGTCAACACAATATCCAATCGCCCATTCATATCGGCTGCGGCAAAATCTGCCATGACTTCGGCCACATAGGCATCGACATCAGCTGCAGTAGCAGCAAATGGGGAATCAGAAGCCGCACTTCTAAAATTCAATACTTTGTTCATGGATTTGCGTATACCCGATTCCAATAAGGCTGCTGCGTCATCGGAAGTTCCCCTGGATATGGCTGCTTCTGCACGTAAAAAGTCCACAAAAGAGGACAATAGTATAGGCAGTATTCCTGCGCCCCCTTGATTTGGGGCATCTTCTCCTAGAAGCACATTATTGGATTGAGTTGCTGGATTGTCCGCATCAAATGCGCCGCCCACTGGATAGAGTCCATAAGTAGCTCTAAAATTTCGATCTACCCCCGTAGGCCTGGAATCTCCGTGATCCCGTCCGTAGTAGGCATTTCCTAAAAAGCAAAAATTAAAATTGGGCACGTCTACACAAGCCAAAATATCGTTTGGGGGATCAAGGGTACTTTGGCGATAAATATAGTATCTGATGCGCGGATCGGGAATGGTTTTGTCATTCAATAAGAGGTCCATAAAAGAATTGCCCAAAAATGAACTAAAGCCCCCTGGGACATAACCTACAACAAAATCGGGATGTCGGGTATCCGGTTCTGTGAGCGAAGTCCCATAGGTAAACTCAAAATCGTCCTCAGCTTCAATAAAGTTGCCATTGGCCAATACGGCATTAATTCTGGAAGCATCGCCAATATTGACCAACATTTTCAGCTGAAGGGAATTGGCCAATCGGATCCATTGCGCTCTATTTCCGCCATAATATAAATCGGTTGTGGGAGCAGGTGTTCCGGCATTTAAATCTTCAATAGCTTCATTAATTTGAACCAATAGGTTTTCATAAATCGTGGCGTCATCATCGGCTGCGGGGTTAATAATACCTTCTCCCGCCCTGTTGGCTTCGGAAAATGGGATATCCCCTAAATAATCTACCATAGTTGTAGTAAGATATGCCGTTAAAATTCGGGATATCCCTCTATGAAATCGGAGATTCTCATCGGTAGCGGTCTGTTGTTCTATAATATTGGCATCTTCGAGAACTGACGCATAGTTCTGCCATTCCCCGTCTAAAGCGTCTGGTTCCGCCACATCCAAATAACTCTCGTTTAAATTGGTATAGCGCATAACCTCGTCTGTTGTCTGGTTTAGATCCATTAAAATATCCGCCGTTTCAAGCTGTACATTGTTCAATAAAAAATTGGGATCCGCATTCTCCGGGGATAACAAGTTGGGGTTGGTTTGCAGATCTTCTCCAAACTCCGTGATTTCGCAAGAAGAAATTGAGAAGAAGAGACACAAGCCTAAAATTAGTTTTATATAGTTCATTTTTCTTTGTTTAGAGGATTAAAAATTAAAGGAAACTCCAAAAGCATATCGTTTTGTGGTGGGCACATTAAAGCCTGTGTTCTCTGGGTCTTCATTGATATACTTTGGTAGATTAGGCGTGTAAAAGAAAATATTTCTTCCCGTAAGTGTGAATACGATAGAATTAAAGGGAAGTTTTTCAAATACTGACCTATCCAAGGTATAGGATAATGCAACTTCCCGAATTCTAAAGACGGAGGCATCGAAGGTATTGATGTCGTCCGTATCAAAGAAATTGCTGAAATACGCATTGTTCCCTGTAATTTGGATCGTATTTGGAATGGTGTTCCCATTGGCATCTAGAATAGGCTCTCCTGTTGCCAAATCCCCAAGTACCCCTGGGATAACAAAAAGCCCTTCTCTATTTTCAGTGTCCCGGGTGACCCCTCTTTCTATAAGTTGCTCGGATATCAAGGAATTAAGATCTCCACCATGGGTATATTCCAATTGAGCGGACAATCTAAAGTTTTTATAACTAAAACTGTGAATGGAGGTCGCTCGCCAGTCCGGGGTTCTATTTCCAATAACCCTATTGGGCAATCCAACATTGTCGCTTTCAATCAATTCTCCGGAATTGGGATCTACCAAAATATTGCCTTCGGTGTCCCTAAGGATATAATCTCCGAAGAAAGAGCCTAATTCTTCCCCTACAATTAAATCGTTATTGTCCCCGGCATTATCCACTTGTTGGATACCATTGGCCAATTCCACCACCTCGGAATTAAATGAAGTGAACGTATTTCTGATATCCCAATTAAAAGGACCTTTTCTGAATAGTTTTACTCCTAAATCGATTTCTATACCTTCCGTGTCTACACGCCCGGCATTGATCAAGGTATTGTCAAAACCAGTACTTCTGGCCAATTCTGTCTCAAAGATTTGATCTCTGGAGATACGTGTAAATAAGGAAGTCTCCAATGTAAGGGCATTATCAAAGAAATTACCTTCGATACCTACTTCAAACTCCCGGTGCAACTCTGGTCCCAAGTTTGGATTGGCCAAACGGCCAAATAGGGAATTGGTCACTACCGGATTTCCTTCCTCATCTATAAATTCCCTAGGATCGGAAGCCAAAGCATTTCGGGTTTGAAATCTCCCGGGAAAGCCTGCCGATGTGGCAAATGCTCCTCTGATTTTTAAGTAATTCACAATATTTCCGCCAAAATTCTCGAAAGCAGATGTCGGGATAAAGGATAAGGAAACTCCGGGATAAAATTGTGTTTGATTGGCGCTTTCTAAATTGGAACTAATGTCCAATCTACTGGATAATCCTAGAAATAAATAGGTGTCGTAGTTAAAATCTGCCTGCCCAAAGAAACCGACTCTGTTTTCGCGAAAGGTATCAAAATCACCCACAGCTGTAGTTCTAAAGTTACTAGGCCTAAAAAAGCCAAAGACAATTTGATCGGTATAATCCGATTCCTGGGCAGTGCCTCGTTCAAATCTGGAGGTAATTCCGAGTTGGGAATTGAATCCAATTTTTTCGGAAATAGCGTAATTGGATCCAAAGATCAAGGTGTTGTCCACGCGAAAATCTGTATCTGCCTCAATGGTCAATGCACCAAAAATATCAGTTAATATACCTCCTCTATTTCTAAAATCGAACACATTGGCTTGTTCGGTCTGTAAACCTCCTCGATAAATAATGTTGTGATGGTCATTGATCTTGTAGTTAAGGTCTAGGGTGGCATTAAAACGATCTACTCTGCGTTCCCTACCCGTATTGGCCAATGTCCATAGGGGATTTTCCCGTTCTTGCCTGTAGTATACGTTTTCTCCGGTCAAGGGATCTTGAAAAGGTAGATTCTGTAAATCCAAACTTCTGGGGATAATGTAAAGATTTTCAAAAAGATCTCCACCGTCCTGAGAAGTTCGGTCTCTGGTATTAAACCTAATGGAAGAGGATAATTTTAAATTATCGGTCAATTGACTTGTTCCTCCAAGACTAATATTGAAACGTGTAAATTCATTGCTCCCTATAATGCCGTCTTCTCCGGTATAGGCCAAAGCAAAATTCAAAGATGTTTTTTCTCCCGTTGCACTAATGCTTAGCGAAGTGGTTGTCCCAAAACCCGTCTTAAAAAAATCGTTTACATTGTCGCGGGCAGGCACAAAAGGAACAACGGCGTTGGCAAATTCCGGAAATCTGGAATCATTGGACAAAGGATGGGGAATAACATCCAAATCGGAAAAGCGGGCACCATTACTTCCCACATTTCCAAAACTAGCCGCATCGGTTACCAGGTTATTTCCAACGCCAAAGGTGTTTTGGAACTCAGGTAAATTGGCCGCTTGATTGGTATAGGAGACTTGGGAAACCGTGGCCGTAAAACTTTTTTGTCCGAGTTTTGCATTGCCACTTTTTGTCTGGATCAAGATCACACCATTTCGCCCTTCGTCCCCATACAACACGGCAGCATTCAATCCTTTTAAAACTGTGATATCCTGAATATTGTTGGGGTCTATGTCCAACAGGTTCCCTTCAAAGATAATATTGTCCACAACAATCAAGGCCTGATTGCTCTGATTCAAGGACAGATTACCACGGACTACAATACTCGTGGCAGAACCACTACTTCCATTGGGAGCAGTAATCTGTACCCCGGATATTTTTCCTTGCAGTACCCTGGAAATATCTGCTTCGGGCCTTCCTTCTGTCTCTTCCGTATCCACTTTGGAAATGGCATATCCTAAGGCTTTTCTGGATTTTGTAATACCCTGGGCCACAACCACAACTTCATCAAGCTGATTGGTATTTTCTTCCAGAACTATTTTTAGCTCGATATTTGGATTTGCACTGATTTCTTGAGCGGTATATCCAACATAGGATACGATCAGAACAGCATTTGGATTCACCGACAAGGTAAAATTCCCGTCAAAATCTGTTTGTGTTCCATTTGAAGTGCCTTTTTCAACAACCGAAGCTCCTATTAAAGGAACGCCATCTGCTCCAGACACATTTCCCTTGACTTCCAATTTTTGTGCAAAGGAAGTTGCACTTATCAGCAATGTCAACAGAAAACAATAATACTTGATTTTCATATTCATATTGAGTTAGTTTTGATTATTATCTTTTGGTTAAACCAAAGCTATGGGAAGCGATGGTTTGATGCTATTTTTTTGGTATTACAAAGCTCCTACATCATGTTTGAGACCTACAACAAATACTTTACGAGGGCCATAAATAGGGCTTGTTTGTTTTTTAGTTGATGTCCATTTTAAATTTTTCCCCTAAATCGTTTACCCTATAGTAACCGTCATTTTCTATAAGAAGGGCTTGTCCTTTTCCTGTAAATTTTTCCTTAGGTTGCTTAATGTCAACACGAATGACTTTACCATTGAAATCACTTGTTACCTCATTGTCTACAATGGTATGCCCCACAATAATATGCTGTACCCCATAAAATTGTAATATGCTGTTTAAGGTGGCTTCGTTTATTTTTTCGTAATCCGAATGATTTTTCACCAAACCTCTGTACCAAAGTGGGCCTTTGTTTCCAAATATCAGATTGGCATACTCATCTTTACCTGGGTTTCGTATGAGGTTTTTCCGGATGTTTTTTCGGATGTAGCTGTTGGTTTCCTCTAGTGTTAAACCAGTATCAATTAACAAATCACTGATACCTCCGTGAACGAACAGATTATTTCCGATCTTTTCAATGGTATTTTTACTTTTTATCCACTTTACCAATTCGTTGGTATCGGACATCAAAAATTCATAGGCTTTCTTTTTGTCATCGGTTATTCCCGAAACTATTTTAGCCAGTTCAAGGTATTTTGATTTGATGTAGCGCGTATCCAGTTGCAAATTCATAACGTCGTGATTGCCTAAAATAAAATGCACTTGCCCATTATGCTTTTTGGCTTCTTGATCTAGTTTGTACAGCAGCCATAAACAAGGTAAAACTTCCGTTCCCCTATCCATCATATCTCCACAAATAACCAAATGGCCACTCCCAAATGTCCAGTTATAATCGTCATCGATAACATTATTGCCTATAAGAATGCTGTGGAAAGCATTGAAATTCCCTTCAATGTCCGAAGTAACCAGTATTTTTCCCTTGGGCTCATGAACTGCTAGGGGAATATTATACTGTTGTGCTAAAGTGAAAGTGAAACTGTCCTTATCGGTATTGTTGACATAAGTAGAAAAAGCTGTTTTTTCACCTCTAGGGAAGGTTTGTTTTTTTATAAAAAAAGAAGAATCTTTTTTCTGTGCTACCCTGAGTATCGAAATCTGATTTTCTTTGGAGTAAATATAAGGGCCATCCAAACTATGCAAGGTAGTGGTGGAATGTTCTTTGGTGTCGTTTGAGTTTTTGTATATAAATAATATGGAAAGTAGAATAAGAAAAAAGAATACAATAGCCTGTGGTTTAATTTTCATAGGTTCTAATAATAGGTTCAGCGAGTAGAAAGTAAATCGTCCTGATGGTTTGCATAAGTATCTAAGATTTTAGATGCTTAAAAACGAAGTGAGCTTGCTCTTCCATGGTTCTGGAAGTTTAAGTAAGGATGACTTAATTCTCTTCCATCAAAAATAAATGGAATTGCCCTATTTTACGTTTTTGAACATACTACAAGCATGCTACAGATTGTAATTTACCTCAAACAAAAAGGCAACTATGCCGCATTTTGCCCAAATTTCTTTGAATCCATAGTGGTAGGTCATCACAAAAACATATTTTTAAAGGAGAATTAAATATTGTTCAGATTTTGAGAAAAGAATATCTAGGCATCCTATTCTTACTACTTGGCGCAAATCTCATTTTTGCCCAAACAAAAATTATCGCAACAGGAGATCAGTGGGAATATTATGATTTGGCAGAAGCCCCTCCAGCGAACTGGATTATTGGTGCCAATAATCCGGGATGGAAAAAAGGAAGTTCTCCATTGGGTTATGGCGATAGCAAAATTGAGTCCGTAATCAGTTTTGGTGACGATAAAAAGAACAAACACATTACCAAGTATTTTAAAAAAACCTTTAGAATCGAGGATAATTACGAATATCTGATCTATGAATTAAAAATTCAGAGAGATGATGGTATCGTAGTGTATATCAATGGCAGGGAATTTTTGCGAAATAATATGCCTCAAGGTAAAATTGATAACGATACCAAGGCATCAAGCCTTATCCTAGCTTCAGGAGAAGATGAGATATTGACCAAATTAATTTATGCCGAGGATTTAATCCCCGGTTTTAATACCATAAGTGTATCCGTACATCAAGCAAGGCCCACTTCATCCGATTGTATTTTTAATCTTGAATTGATCGGCAATAATGACGCGCAGATGATTCCGCGCTTGTTAAAGGAAAATACCATTAAAAATTTAAAGATGGATCTTCGGTTAAAAGAAATTAACCACAGTCAGGAGCTTGAACACAATAAGATCCAGTACGATACCTTGCAGGAATCCAAGAGTAGGATCGAAAACCTATTTATTGTTATCTGCGTGCTCTTATTTCTTGGAATTTTAGGAGTCTTGTTTTTTGCCAAAACCCTCTATGATAAATTGCAAAAATCCAGGGTTAAAGTAACCAAATTAGAAGAAACCAATACCACAAAGGATCGGGAAATGATGAGCCTTTCCTTAAGTTCCCTCAATAATCAGCAGTTTTTAAAAGGATTGAAAAAAGAATTTGAATCCTATACCCAAAGTGATTCCGCTGCTATTAAAAGAGATATGCGGCAGATTATTAAACAAATAGAGTACAATATTAGTCATGAAGATGATTGGGGAAATCTAAAAAAGCACTTTAATGCGATTCATACGGGGTATTTTGACCAGCTTATTAGTTTGCACCCTAACTTGACCGAAGTTGAATTGCGCCATTGTATCTTTATTAAACTTCACATGCAGACCAAAGAAATTGCAAAAATTCTGAATATTGATCCTAGGTCAGTACAGGTTTCCCGCTATCGCATCAAGAAAAAAATGGAACTTCCAGAAAATGTCGATCTAAGGGATTATTTGCTAAAAGTTTAAAATATACCCAAAAGATGTACAACCTATAGCATGCTTTTTATGGCTGTAAACTCCAGGGTTTGAAAGGCTATATCGGTTAATTTGAAGTCATTTAGCTAGAATTAAGAAGATTTATGGCAATATTGAACTTCATTTGCAGTTTATCTAAAGTACAGGGATTTAACAAGTTTTTGAGAGGAATATCCCTGATTTTTGTAATTTTGTAGTATTCATGAAGAAAGTATTACATCAAATAACGGCTGCTGTTATGGCGATTTTAGTGTTGTTTTCAACGCTATCATTTACCATTAATAGCCATTTTTGTGGAGATACTTTGGTAGATTCTACCTTATTTAAGGAAGCCAAGACCTGCGGAATGCAAATGCATGAAAAGGATTCGTCATCCAAAAGTATGATGGATTGCTGTTCCAATGAGCAAGAACATGTAGAGGGACAGGATGAACTGCAACTATCTGTTGTGGATACGCTTTCTTTAGAGCAACAACTATGGGTTTTCTCCTTTACCTATACCTCCTATTTCTTTTTTGAAGAGAAGACGCCTAAGAAAACTATTTTAAGGGAATACCCTCCTCCGCTTATCGTCAAGCGCATTTATCAATTAGACGAAACCTACCTTATTTGATTTTAGACTATAGATTGTATGGTCCTGTGAAACACTTTTCATGAGGGCATATACCTGTATACGCTATTTCCAATAGCCAAGTCTAATTGTTTAATTGTCAAATAAATCATGCTGAACAAAAGCATAAAGTTTTTAATAGCCCATAAATTTGTGGCTGTTTTACTAGCATCAATTTTTATAGGATGGGGTGTTGTACATGCGCCCTTTGATTGGGATCGGGGAGTACTGCCCGCAAATCCTGTTGCGGTGGATGCTATCCCCGATATTGGTGAAAACCAACAAATTGTCTTTACCTCCTGGGAAGGGCGTTCCCCACAAGATATTGAGGATCAGATCAGTTATCCATTAACCAGTGCCCTCTTGGGAATTCCAGGCGTAAAAACGATTCGCAGTTCTTCCATGTTTGGATTTTCCAGCATCTTCGTCATTTTTGAGGAAGATGTAGAATTCTACTGGAGTCGCACTCGTATTTTAGAAAAACTCAATGCGCTACCTGCCAATACATTGCCGGAGGGCGTGACTCCAAGCTTGGGACCCGATGCAACCGCTTTGGGACAAATTTTTTGGTATACGCTGGAAGGACGGGATGAAGCAGGAAAGGTGACCGGAGGT
The DNA here is from genome assembly GCF_043678055.1 of Spongiimicrobium salis. NCBI lineage: Bacteria > Pseudomonadati > Bacteroidota > Flavobacteriia > Flavobacteriales > Flavobacteriaceae > Spongiimicrobium > Spongiimicrobium salis. The sequence goes on along the minus strand of NZ_JBHEQA010000003.1, from coordinate 343,223 downwards.
TGGGATCTGCAAGAGCTGAGGAGTATTCAGGATTACTATGTAAAATATGGTCTGGCCTCAGCAGCAGGAGTTGCCGAAGTTGCTTCTATAGGGGGCTATGTACAAGAATATCAAGTAGACGTTGACCCCGAAGTGATGCGTCAGTACGAGATTAGCCTGGATGCTGTTGTTAAAGCAGTGAAAAAAAGCAATCAAGATATTGGAGCCCAAACTTTGGAAATCAATCAAGCAGAATATGTGGTTCGAGGTCTAGGGTATGTGAAATCCATTGAGGATATCGAGAATACCGTGGTTACCTCAGAAAATTTTACCTCAATTCGGATTAAAGATATAGCCAAGGTTTCTTTAGGTCCTAAAGAAAGACGGGGAATCTTGGACAAAGAAGGAGCTGAGGTCGTGGGAGGGGTAATTGTTGCCCGATATGGTGCCAATCCATTGGAAGTGATTAACAATGTAAAAGAAAAAATTGCAGCACTCAGTGCTGGCCTACCTACCAAAGAATTACAGGATGGCCGGGTATCTCAACTGACTGTGGTTCCCTTTTATGATCGAACAGAACTCATTCAGGAAACCTTAGGTACCCTTGAAGATGCCTTGACCCTAGAAATATTGATTACTATTTTGGTTATCATCATTATGGTTTTTAACCTGAGGGCGTCCATCTTAATTTCGGGCTTGCTGCCCGTAGCGGTACTTTTGGTCTTTATAGCCATGAAATTCTTTCACGTAGATGCCAATATTGTGGCCTTATCTGGAATAGCCATTGCCATTGGAACCATGGTAGATGTAGGGGTTATCCTTTCGGAGAATATCATCCGGCATATCGATGAAAATAAAAAGGGATTGCCCATAAATACGGTAGTATATGAAGCCACTACCGAAGTCTCTGGCGCTATTCTTACGGCGGTATTGACTACGATCGTTAGTTTTATACCCGTTTTTACCATGATAGGTGCGGAAGGAAAGTTATTCCGTCCATTGGCATTTACCAAAACTATGGCCCTTGCGGCATCCTTAATTATTGCGTTGTTTTTAATTCCGCCTTTTGCCGCTTTCCTGTTTCGCAAGCAAGCGTTGAAAGAAAGCGTCAAATACCTTTTAAACGGAAGCCTGCTGGTTCTTGGGATTGCCGCCATTAGTTATGGAACGTGGATGGGGCTTGTCCTGATTGCGTTTGGGGCTACAGGAATTTGGTTTGTTTATCGCCATCAAGAAGAACATGTTTTTTCTTTTAGGGGAGTTACGATGGTATTAGATTACAATTATACCCTTATCATAATTTCTGTAATTACCGTAATTTTCCTATTGGCGGGCTATTGGAGGCCTTTAGGTTTTGATGGGAGCTTAGTTGTAAATCTGGTGTTTGTAGCCGTTCTATGTTTTGGACTGCTGACAATATTTTGGATTTTTAGAAAGAATTATACGCGAATATTAGCATGGGCACTAAGGCATAAACTAGCGTTCTTATCCCTTCCGGCACTCCTGTTGTTGCTTGGGATAAACATTATGCGGAATACGGGAAAAGAATTTATGCCCGCACTTAACGAAGGTTCCTTCCTATTAATGCCAACTTCATTGCCACATGCCGGTGTGGCTGAAAATAAGCGGGTACTCCAGCAGTTGGACATGGCCGTGGCTTCCGTACCAGAGGTCAAAACAGTGGTCGGGAAGGCAGGAAGAACAGAATCTTCTTTAGACCCAGCACCATTATCCATGTATGAGAACTTGATTCAATACAAACCTGAGTATCTATTGAATACCAAAGGCGAAAGGCAAAAGTATAGGGTAAATGCTGAAAATGCCTTCCAGATGAAAGATGGCACTTCGGTAAACCATGGGAATCCAATGGTGACCCATGAAAAGCTTATTCCTGATGATAGGGGGGCTTACTATAGGAGTTGGCGTCCGGAAATTAAATCGCCCAATGATATTTGGAACGAGATTGTCGCAGCAACGCAATTGCCGGGAGTAACTTCGGCACCTAAGTTGCAACCTATTGAAGCCAGGTTGATTATGCTGCAAACCGGAATGCGCGCACCAATGGGAATTAAGATCAAAGGACAGGATTTAAAGGAAATAGAAGCTTTTGGTCTGGCCTTGGAACAGCTATTAAAAGAGGTAAAAGGAGTTAAGGCACAAACCGTTTTTGCAGAACGTATTGTAGGGAAACCTTATTTGCTTATTGCTATTGATCGTGAAAAAATAGCACGTTATGGCATTGCAATAGACGATGTTCAAAATGTCCTCAAAGTGGCCGTGGGCGGGAGCGTGCTTACCCATACTGTAGAAGGAAGGGAGCGTTATGGAATTCGAGTGCGCTACCCCAGGGAGTTGCGCGCCAATCCCGAGGATTTGAGCCAGATATACATTCCTGTTGAAAATCAAAAACCCATTCCTCTAAGTGAATTGGCAACCCTGCGTTATGAGCAGGGACCACAGAGGATTAGAAGTGAGGATACATTCTTAACAGGTTTTGTATTGTTTGATAAAATAGAAGGTTTTGCCGAAGTCGATGTCGTTGAACGGGCGCAAGAGTTGATCGCCCAAAAAATAGCCGACGAAGAATTGATTGTTCCCAAGGGGATGAATTATCAATTTACAGGCACTTATGAAAATCAATTGCGCGCCGAGAAAACCCTTTCTGTAATAGTACCCCTAGTTTTGGGGATTATTTTTCTTATTCTCTACATACAGTTTCGATCTATTGCCACTACTTTGATGGTGTTTGCCGGGATAGCGGTAGCCTTTGCTGGGGGCTTTATACTGCTTTGGCTATATGGACAGGATTGGTTCTTAAATTTTGGATTTTTGGGGACAAATCTCCGGGATCTCTTTCAAATGAAAACCATTAACCTTAGTGTTGCCGTATGGGTTGGTTTTATAGCGCTTTTTGGTATCGCTACGGATGATGGTGTGGTAATGGCCACATACCTTCGACAACGTTTTGGAAAAGACCAACCCAAAACCATAGCGGGAATTCATAAAGCAGTGATCCAGGCCGGAGAAAAGCGTATTCGGCCCTGCTTGATGACTACAGCGACTACTATTTTAGCGCTATTGCCTATTCTGACCTCCACCGGGAGAGGAAGTGATATTATGATACCGATGGCCATTCCAAGTTTCGGAGGGATGTTAATTGCCCTTATGACCTTGTTTGTAGTACCGGTACTCTATTCCTGGGTTGAGGAAATGAAAATCAAAAAAGTAAAGGTGTAAGAAAACCATGAACGAAGAAAATAAAGATATCATGAAAAAACACTCCTTGTTCAGGACCGTTTGGCAGATCAATCTGTTTGGAAAAACTAGCTTTCCCTGTTTAAAGATTCATAGTCTTATTTTATTGTTTTGCTCTGTAAATTTTGTGAATGCACAGGAATTGGAAGCCCTTATTGAAACAGCCTTAGAACGAAATCCGGAAGTTCAAAAATATGAATTGCAATATGGAGTTGCCTTAGAAAAAATTAATGAAGCCCGTGCTTTGCCCAATACTGATTTTAAATTTGGGGTACCTATAAGTAGTCCTGAGACAAGAACGGGGCCTCAACGGGTGCAGATAGCTGCTAAACAGCGTATTCCTTGGTTTGGCGTAGTTACAGCACGCAGAAATTATGCCGCTACTTTAGCAGAAGCCCAATATGAGGAAGTGGCTGTTGCCAAGCGGAAACTAATAGCTTCCGTATCCAAATCGTATTATGAACTCCAAAAGTTAAAGACCAAACAGGAAATTTTGAAGAAGCAAATGGTATTGCTACAAACCTATGAAACCTTGGCATTAAATGCTATAGCGATAGGAAAAGCATCTGCAGTGGATGTGCTCAAACTGCAAATTCGTCAAAACGAATTGCAACAATTGGACAAAATCGTTGAGCATCAATATAAAATAGAGGAAAGCAAATGCAACGCCCTCCTGAATTACGATAGCTCCCATACGATTGAAATTACAGACGCCTTGGATATACTAGAAAAAGAACAGGAGGTTATGCTAGAAAATCTTGTGTTGCATCCAGAACTGTTGCGGTATGATAAGTTGTTCCAATCTATTGAACAATCGGAATTGTTACATCAAAAAGAACAAAAGCCCGATATTGCTTTTGGTCTTGATTATGCCTTGGTCCAAGAAGGACCTATTACAACCTTCAATGATAATGGAAAAGATATTCTTATTCCTTCGGTGTCTCTTTCTTTTCCTATTTTTAATACAAAACACAGCTCAAAAGTGAGGCAGAATGCGTTAAAACGAAAAGCGCTTCAAGCAGAAAAAGAAGAACGGAAAAATGTTCTGGAAACTTTATTGGAACAGGCGATACACCATCGTATGATCGCTAGAATTGGTCATGAAACCGCGGTTAAAAATATAAAGCAAGCAAAGGATGCCGAAACTATTTTGCTTAAAAAATACGAAACGGAAACTATTGATTTTAATGCTATTATAGAGATACAGGAGTTACAACTAAAATTTCAATTGCTTAAAATTCAGAGGATAGCGGACTATTATATACAGACGACAATTATTGATTATTTAACACAACAATGAAACAAACCTATACTATAGAAGGAATGACCTGTAAAGGTTGTACAGAGACGGTAACACGACACTTGGAAGGTGTTGCGGGAGTTGCTGATGTAAAAGTGGACTTGGAAACGGAGGAAGTCACGCTTTCCATGGATAAGGCAGTGGTTATGGAGGATTTAAAAAGGGTGCTGCCCAAAAAATATCAACTTCTGGAAAAAGGAAAAGAAACAAGGAAAAAGGTACTTAGCGAGAAGCGGGAAGATGAGACTACTTCAAAGCTACAACAGTTAAAACCTTTGCTATTGATCTTGTTTTACATTGCCACGGCCAGTATACTGATCCACAGGAAGAATTTAGCAATGGAAGGTATAATGCTCGATTTTATGGGCTTGTTTTACATTGTATTTAGCTTTTTCAAGCTTCTTGATTTAAGAGGGTTTCCCTCATCTTTTAGTATGTATGACCCTTTGGCGATGCGCTTCCCGCTTTACGGAAAAATCTATCCCTTTATTGAAGTGGTATTGGGCTTGTTTTTCTTGCTGCGATTTGAAGTAGAGTTCGCCCTGATGATTACGATAATCATTCTTGGGATTACAACCGTTGGGGTAACAAAAAGCCTTTTGGACAAAAAAAAGATTCGATGCGCTTGTTTAGGGACTGCCTTGAAATTACCCATGACGGAGGCGACCTTTATTGAAAATGCCATCATGATCGTTATGGCGGGGGTATTGTTATTGAAGTTATTATAGAATACAAAAAAATACAGATGAAAAGAAATAGTATATATATCGGAATAGCCTTAATCATGGGCGTGGTTGTGGGATATTTTATTTTTGGAGAAAGCCAAGGCACTTCTCCAGATGCCATGTTGGCAGAAGAACATCTTCACGACGAAGACGAAAACGGACAATGGACCTGTTCCATGCATCCACAGGTGTTGCAACCAGAACCTGGGAGTTGTCCTATTTGTGCTATGGATTTAATCCCTGTGGCAAAGCATAAGGTTGATCAGGCTCCAAATGCGGTTCAATTAACAGAGAATGCCATGGCCCTGGCCGATATTCAGACGACCATGGTCGGTACCACCATGAAAGACGGGAAATCCTTGGTGCTGTCTGGAAAAATAGCGGTGAATAAGGAGAAAAGTGCGGTACAGGTGAGTTATTTTAACGGACGGATAGAACGTTTGTACGTAAATTATGAAGGGCAAGATATCCGCAAAGGGCAGCTATTGGCACAATTATATGCTCCTGAACTCGTGGCCGCTCAACAAGAATTGATTACGGCGGCAGCCCTCAAAACTTCCCAACCCAGTTTGTACAAGGCGGTACGTAATAAATTGAAATTATGGAAGCTTTCCGAAAAACAGATCAATGCCATAGAGGCTTCTGGGGAAATTCAAGAAAATATGCCCATCTATGCTACGGTCAGTGGTACCGTAGGCACTGTAATGATCACGGAAGGGGATCATGTGAATCGAGGACAAGCTCTTTTGGAATTGAATGAACTCAATGTGGTCTGGGCAACATTTGATGCCTATGAAAACCAATTGTCCCAATTAACGCTTGGAACTGAAATCGAGATTGTTTCCAATGCATATCCCAATACCCCTAGTCACGCTAAAATTTCATTTATTGATCCCGTTCTCAATACGCAAACTAGAACGGTGATGGTCCGGGCTACTATTAATAATTCAGATGGACGCCTTAAACCCGGTATGTTTGTATCGGGAGAACTGAAAGAAATAAAGAAAGAATCCCATACCAAAATGCACATTCCAGCTTCGGCTGTGCTTTGGACAGGAAAGCGTTCGTTGGTATATGTGAAAAAAAAGACGCAAAGCCCGGCCTTTGAAATGAGAGAGGTACTACTTGGCGCAAAAATAGGAGAGGAGTATCGTATTCTATCAGGTCTTGAAGAGGGAGAGGAAATTGTTACCAAAGGTGCATTTACCGTAGATGCTGCAGCACAGCTGCAAGGGAAGAAATCCATGATGAATACCAGTAAGCCCCAAAAGAGCATGGAACACGAGGGGCATAAGGCAATGGAAGGCGAAATGGAACATGAAGGACATTCTAGGATGCAGCAGAAGCCTATGGGCGAAGTTTCCCCAATAGGTTTTCAAAAATTAGTGAAGCCATACCTCGGAATAAAAGATGCCTTGGTGAAAGCGAATACAGCGAAAGCTTCTGCTTCTGCCAAAATCGCATTAGAACAAGCAGAAATAGTATTGGGGAAGCATATAGATCAAAAGCACCAAAAGCATTTCGATCAGATTTTGAAAGGGTTTCGGGCAATTGCAGAAAATATAGCCATGCAAGATCAACGACATCATTTTATGACCTTAAGTGAACATATGATTGCCCTAGCGAAAAGCTCCCCACCTGTTGATTCCAAAATCTATGTGCAATATTGTCCTATGGCCGATAACAATCGCGGTGCATTTTGGCTGAGCGCAGAAAATGAAATTAGAAATCCTTATTTTGGAGACGCAATGCTTAAATGCGGCAGTATAAGTGAAATTTTATAATGGCATAAAGACCCTTATGTGGAAAAGGCTTCCAGAGCCAATTGAATATCCTCGTAAAGTTCTTTTTCCCATTCTACAGCTTCTATTTCGGGAAATGCTTTCCCCAATCGGAAATCCACCGGACTGATAATGACCTTAATGGTATTATCCAATGCGTGGCTCGCCACAAGGAATACCTCCTCTATGGCCCGGTCACCAATGGGAATACAACCTATGGTGACGGCTTTTCCGTGAATAAAAATATCGCCCCCTAAATTACGACGCCCCTCCGCTTGGGCTTTGGCACGATCGAAGGCGTTGGGGTAGTCTACCTTTAAGGAGAGGTGATACGAACTATTGGGATTTAAATACGCAATAGTATAAACGCCTTCAGGAATTTGTTTGTCCCCTTCCCTTAATTTTGGCCCCAACTGCCCGCTGAACTGTGTAAAAGGGTACTGCTTTATTTTTACCCACTGCCCATTTCTCTGCCCCCAGAGTTCCAATAGCCGTTCTTCTTTCAAGGCAACCAATGCTATTTCAGGGGGAATGCTATCAAAACCGCTTGCTTCAAGCTTAGGTTGCAAACGGTCTTGGGCGGCTGTTCCGTATTTTTCTTTTACGGATAGTACGGTTTCTTTGTCGCTCATAAAAAGATAAGAGGTATTCAAAAGTTGTGGGATATATCGTATTCCTACGATGATGAGGCCAATGAAAGCTAGCGTTAAGACAAGTTTTTTCAGCATCTTCAGTATCTATTGAATTAATCAAATGGCAATCGGTCAGGGGCTAAAAAAGTTTTTTTTGCGGTTTCATCATTAAAGATGTCCGTGCTATAGTGTGCTTGTATTAGTGCCTTGAATTGGTATTTTAATTCAGGAAACTCATGAATGAACCCTGCAAAATCTGTGGTTTTGGCTTTAGACATAAAATGATAAACAGCTTTTATTGCGGCAATGGTGAGCGTAGTGTTATATTTTTCTTCAGCGCCTAAAGCGGAAACATAGTTTTGCAACTGCGTGGGAACGGTTATCAGTGCTTGATCATATCCATAGCGCTTAATATGTATCCATGCCAAACGAAGATGGGCCTCATGGGTAAATAATTCAGAAGGGAGTTGACAAATTTTAAATTGTCTTTCAAATGTGGTATTGTCCAACCTAAAATGTTTTTCCATAGTACCGTACAATTTCTTTTAAGCTACCACTATAAAAAAAGAGGTATTTAAAGATATGGATTATTGTTGAGGATTCACCGAAGAGTACAATAGGTTGTATAACAAATAGTTGGCATTCCTCTGTGGTAAAATCAACAATTTGCATTTTATCGTTTTTTTTAGGCATTGGTCGATTTTGCGTAATTCGTTGATAATTAGCGTTTTTTTTGATAAAAATAGGGTAAAAAACAAAAACCTATGAATTTTTATTAATAAAGCTTTGAAAATGTTTACAGACCTTTAGCAAAGTTAAAATCCCAAAATCTTATATAATGAAAAAGACAATGCAAAATAGAATGACCCTAGGGTGTTTGATCGCACTCTTTTGTTGTTCGTTTTCCATGCTAGGACAACAAAGTATGGATAATTCGGAAATGAGTACCAATACGAAACATTATCAAGAATTAAAGCGTATGGGTTACAAGGATAAAGAAATCTTTGAAGACCTCGGAAATGCTAATTTTTTGATGGAAAAATATGCTAAGGCCATCTTCTGGTATGACAAGCTTATGGAAGTCAATGGAAAAGGTTTTTTAAAGAAAGGACTTCAAAAGCGTTATAACCATGCTCAACAAATGATCGATGGCACCATAGCCTCCAATAGTGGTATTAAAATCAATTGGAAGAAACAGATCAGGGCAGATTATCAAGTAAAAAAGAAATCGTACGACCCAAGGTTTAAAGAATTTAATTTTCAACAGAAGAGAGAAGTGGCCATGGAACACCAGCGTGAGGTGAACAATGCCATGTTATCTATGAACGGGATGGGGCTCAATGACAAGGCTTATAAATCCCCAATAGCCATGACTGCAGATGGAAATACCGCCTATTTTAGTAAAACTACCTATGTTAAGCCTGTATATGGGCTATTCTCTAAAAAACAAATGGTACATAAAATATACCGTGCCGAAAAAGTAAATGAAGAATGGACCAATGTGCAAGAAGTGGCATTATGTCCTAAGAACTATTCGGCCTTGCATCCTGCAATCTCGGATGACGGAAAACGCTTGTTTTTCACTTCAGACATGCCAGGAACCTATGGGAAATACGATATCTATGTTGCCAATATCGATAAAGAAGGGCGTGCTGGAACAGCCAAAAACTTAGGTAAAAAAGTGAATACAAAAAAGAATGATGTTCATCCTAGTATTATCGGTGATGGCACCTTGGTTTTTGCTTCTGAAGGTCGTGAAGGCTATGGAGGACTCGATTTGTATATGGCTCAAGTAGGACAGCGCCATGTTGGTCTGGCCGTAAATTTAGGAAGTCATATCAATAGTGAAAAAGACGAATATTCCATTTTCTTAAAGAGTGAAGAAGGTATGGGATATGTGATGTCCAACAGAGGAAGGAACAATGCCAATATTCGTCCGGTGGCATTCTCCTATGACAATAGCAAAAGAAGGACTCCGACCCAGGAAAAGGAATACGATTTTCTAGCGGCTTTCGGGAACGGATTGAAAGTAGATTACACAACTTCCGTTTTTGAAGATGAGTGACCCAAAAGACAAGACACGCTTTCATAAAGTAATGATTAGACCCTAAGTACAACACCCCACAAATAACGCTGTACTTCTTCCGTACAACAACGGAATACGACAATCCCCATTAATTTTAATTCTCATGTGATGAAACCTACAATCTCACTTTTACATAAAACGGCTCTTTTTGTGCTCTTGTATACCATGGTATGTGTACAAAAGGCGCATGGACAGCAAGAAGTAGCGCCTAGTTCTGGCTCTAAAAGCAATTATCACAATCAATTGTTCTTCAATAGATTCTTGATCAACCCCACATTTTCATTGGTGCGAGAGGATAGATCATATCTAAATATCCTGCATAGAAATGAATATGCTACGTTTGAAGATAATAATCAAAATTATTTGCTGGCTTTTAGTAATAGAATCAATGAGCGCACTGCTTTGGGAGTTAGTGTATATAGTCAGACTTCCGGAATTTTTCAGGAATTTGGGTTCAATGCCAATTACGCAACGGCGGTCCCTCTGGGATTGAAGAGTAGGTTGACTTTTGGAACCAATGTCACCTATTACAATGAGGGAATAGATAGAAGTAGGGTTATTGCGGAGGACAACGACACCGAAATTTTGGAATCCAGAAAGGAAAATAATTTTGCTGTGCAACCGGGAGTTACCCTTTCCGTAGGAAAATTTGATTTTGGGGTATACGCTCAAAACTTGTTCAAATACAACCAGTCCACCAATGAGTTTCAAACCGGATTGAATACAGAGAATATTAGGGCATCTGTACAGTACACCCATAATTTTTTAGGTGCTAGAGGCTTTTTTGCAGACGCAAAATTGGTACCCTTCGTTCAGGTTGGACAACATCAAAATGGAGATTTGGCCTATACCGGAGCCTTATTATTGAATGTGCCAAAGTTTGGATGGTTGCAAACCAGTCTTAATGATGAGCATGGGGCTTCTATGGGACTTGGTTTTAACCTGAGTAAGAGAATGTCTTTGGGGTATTTGTTAGAGAAAGATGTTACCAAAGAGAATGTGGATTTGGGATGGAACCATGAGGTTTCCCTAGCCTATACCTTTAAACAAGGGAATACCAATATCAATGCACAGGTTGGAACGTCACAAGATAAAAAAGTAGATCAGATCATTAGAAATTATGAAGAGCAGATCTTAAAATTGATGGAGGAAAAAGATGCGTTGACCGCGAATGAAGTGAAGGCCGGCGATCCCAATGCCCTTGCCTATAGAAACAGCCTCATTTTAGATGAACTAATGCTAAGACAAGATTCTTTGGAAGCGGCAAGATCTGCAGCCATTGAGCGCAAATTTGAAGCCATTGTACGGATTTTGAGAAGTGATATTAAGCAATCGCTGCAACAGCAACCCTCCAATGGTCCGGATTATACAGTCTTGGCTTCCAACAGCCAACAACCAAAGAATATGATGGCAAGACAAGATATCAGCGTACGTTTAAACAAGAATACACATAAGAGTGCAAATAAGAAAGTCGCTAAGACTGCAACCAAAGAAATCAAAAAACTACCGATTAAAGTTTTAGACCAATCCAATATTCAAGGTGTTAATTCTGGATACTATATGGTAGCCAATGTGTATAAGACCAAAAAATATTTGGATGCCTTTATGGCGAAATTGAAATCGAGAGGACTTAATGCGAAGAAGTTTTACAATAAAGAAAACGGATTACACTATGTTTATTTGGCCGATTTTAATGTAAAAGAAGAGGCAAAACAAGCTTATGCTTCCAATTTAGACGGTAAATATCAAGATGAAAAATGGATAATGGAAGTTGCCGACAATAGCTCGGTTATCGTAAACAATACCTTTGAGGATTAGGGTATTTAAATTGCCGTGTATCTCCCAGCCCAGTTGAATATTCTAGATGTGGGGATTAATATAAGATTAGTTTATTTAGTTGAAAAATTGGGCTGGAATACGGTAATTAAAAAGTGCATTTGAACGAAAAAAAGCGTTTTTAAGAAGGATTTAGTAAAGCTTTTACTACATTTATCCCAGCTTGCAAGATAATCAGTATTGTAAAACTTAACCCCCACTGCATGAAATCTTATCTTAACCTCAACACGAAAAAAAGCGCAAATAGTATTCCTCAAATGGAATGCTATCCGAAAATCTACAAACGGAAAGGCGCACTATTAGTATCCCATACTTTAGTATTTCAAGGCACCACCTAGCGGGCCTGTTACATAACGTATTTCGTATCCTGAAAATGGTAAGCGTAGCTGTTTTTCAAATGTATCCCCATAAAGTAGCTTAGGTCATCTGGGCATATACTTTACAAACATATTTGAGAAATATGGTATACAAGCTATACACCCTAGGGCACATTATGCCTTGATGTTCGTATAGGTACTGTTCCATAATACATGCAATCCCCACGCGTTTATTTCTTTTTCTAAAACCGGAATTGATGCTCCGGAGGTTTTTTATATCCCTAATCTAAAATTGTATTCATTATGACATCTAACATGTTAAAAATTGTTATAATCGATAATGATCGGTTATTTCACAACACCTACGCCCTTTATTTTGAAAAGTACAATGACTATGAGTTAAAAGGTATTTATGCTTCTATAGAGGAGGCCTTGGCGCAATCAGAGGAAGTACGGCCCGATATTATTTTATCGGAAATGGCACTTCCGGACATCTCTGGCCTTGAAGGCATTAAAATGCTCAAAAAGAAAAATCCGAAGGCAAAAATTATTATGATCAGTGATCAAAGTGATTTTGAAATGGTGAAAAAAGCCTTTAAAAATGGTGCAAGTGGTTATTTGACCAAACCGATCAACGCGGAAAGATTGCATCATGCTTTTAACTCCATAAAGTATGAAGGAGCGGTAATGAGTAATGACATTGCGAGGAAAGTAATATCCATGTTTCAGCGGAAGACCCGGGATTTCTTTTCCGATCGGGAAAATGAAGTCATTGATTACTTATGTCAAGGAGCCACGTATAAGACCATTGCGGATAAACTCTTTGTGACCACAAGTGCTGTGAATTTTCATATCCAAAACATATACCTCAAACTCAATGTGAATTCCAAATCCGAGGCCTTGCTAAAGTTACAGGCCATTCATTGAGCAGCTTAGATTAACATCAAAAATTGTGAATGATTTAATTTTTACAATACCCAATTTTTAAGGATTATAAGAGTAGACTGTGCGTTTTAAACGTTACTGCCAGATAGGGAGTTTTCCTAAATGAGAGCCGTAGTTTCTTTAGGATTCTCCCTGTCATTGGCGGTAATACAAGGATAACTGCTTTTTGGGAATTAGGATTTAATCCCCATCACTATCATTAAAAGTAACTACGATTCCCAAAAGATTGGACATATCTACGCGAATCAACACCAATAAATCTCTAAATGCGGTACGTACGGCAGCAACAGCATCAGGGTTGGTTTCAAGTTCGGCGGCAAGGCTACCGGAAATACGATCCAACGCATTACGGCAAACGGTAAATTGATCTTGAATACGTTGGTCTAAGGCCTGTTGTTCCAACCTTAATATAAAATCGTCAAATCCTATAGTTGACGCGGCACCGAATTCTCCTTGATAAGTGCGTTGGAGCGCTGTAAGGTGCTGGCGAATAATCTCTTTGGAAAACGTACTTCGGAATGCCTCCAGTTGGGAAGTAATTATAGTACCTCCATTATTATCTCCCAAAGCTCTCCCCAATTTAGATACGATTATTTCTTCTAATAAACTGATCATGGCATTGGCCAATTGATTTTGACTTCCACTAATATTGCTCTCTAAGGCGGTTGTGAAAGTAGGAGAAAAAGTATTCCATAAATCATTTAATTCGGAGGTTTTGGTGGTCAAATTTTGGGTCATGGCTACCAAGTATTGTAACCTTCGATCCCCATTGGAACCAGTAAACGAACCTAATATGTCTTGTCCTTCCTCAGAAGGAAAAAGTAGGTATTCTACCCCGGATATTCCTTTGGAAGAAGACCCAATAGAAGCAATAAAAGCCTCATTCAGTTCTGTTGTACCCGTTATATTATCTTCAATACGAGAAGTATTGCTTGGCCATCGGTTGATTTCAAAAGCAATAAAAGAATTGCCAACATCGCCTAAGTCATATAATTCCAATTGTTTCCAAACCAATTGAAGGTTACGCCATTGTTCTTGCGCATTTTCCAGATTTTGAAGGGTGGATTCCCTTTGAAAAGCTTCCGCGGCCTCTTGTAACGTACTGGCCCTTTCCATAAAATTGGCATTCAAGCTTACAATTTCATTACTGAAAACATTGGTGAGCTGATCTCTTAATAAGGCTTCCGTATCATTAAGATTAGAGGAGTTGTCATCACTCTTGCAATTTGCCAAGAAGAGTAACCCTACGAAGGCACAGATGCCGCAGAGAATTATATGTTTTTTGCGAAACAATGTATGCATATTAAAGCGATTTAATAAAATTGATAAGTTGTGTTCTTTCTGTTGTCGTAAGGGCCATAAATGATGTTCTTGCTTGGGAAGCTTCCCCATCATGCCATAAAATAGCTTCTTCTACATTTCGCGCACGGCCATCATGCAGTAAATCAGAATGTCCGTTTACCGTTTCAATAAGACCAATTCCCCATAGTGGAGGAGTGCGCCATTCTGTTCCCGTAGCATCAAAATCTGGTGCATTGTCCGCTAGCCCAGGCCCCATATCGTGTAAAAGAAGGTCTGTATAAGGCCTAATAGTTTGATTTTCAAGAGCTGGGATAGGGTGGGAGCCTGTTTGCATAGTGGGAATATGACATGCCACACAATTCACTTGCTCAAATAAAGCTTTACCTTCTAAAATTTCCGGGTCATCAAAGTTTCTACGACCGGGAACAGCCAAGGTACTTGAATAGATGGTGACGCGTCCCAGATTTTCATCTGTAATTTCCGGTGTTCCCCCATTGGGTACCGTAGTACAATCGATACCAGGCGGACAATTTTCATCGGGAAATAAAGATGAAGTGATTCCAAGATCTCCCGCAAAGGCCGCAGCAATTTGCTGTTGCAGATTAGGTTGGTTGCTTTTCCAGCCAAAACGCCCCAATGCCATGGATTGTGACATTATATCGTATACAAAATTGGGCTTCCCTGAAATACCATCCCCATTGGCATCATTGACATCGGCAAAACTGAGAATCGTATTTTCGGGAATAGCTTCAAGTAATCCAAGGCCGATCATTTGATTGGCTACTCGTGGAGATATTTGTACCGTTCCGGAGAAATCACCATAGTTTAGGGATAAAAAAGCGTAGTTAGGTTGTCTTAAACTGACCGTAGTTCCGTCCAGGTATGTCATTTCCAAGGGGGTATAGGTTACCTGGATAGCTCCTTCACGATCGATACCTAAAATAGCATTATCCTGAAACTGTCCGCCGTAATTGGGATCTGGGAGATTGTTTCCAAAGGCATCCCTACCTGGAATACTTAAACGAAATAGCAAACCAGAGGAAAGCTCACCGTCGAAATCCGGAGCGCGTCCGCGTCCATCTCTAAAATGACATCCAGAACAAGAGCGGGAGTTGAATAGCGGGCCTAAGCCATCACGCGCCGTAGTGGAAGCCGGTGCGGTTACCCAATTTTGATTGAACAAGGAATTTCCGGTAAAGAAAAATAATCCGTTTTCCTGATCGAGGTTTGGAGCCTGAAAACCAAAGGCGTTGGGAGAAGTATCAAAAATAGTAGTTTCCCCGCCCGAAAATTGTTCGTTTTGTTCAGGAGTCAGCGATACGATGGTATCATCATCTCCTTGACAAGCGGTACATAAACCAATTAGACTGAAAAAAATAATATACTTTAATGTAGCAATACTATCCATGGCATATTGAATGACAAAATCAGAACCCGAAATTTCAGGTTCTGATTCCTATTTTTTAATAAGGTAAAGCACTTCTATTTACTCAGGTAAATCTGAGGATACGGAAATGCCAAGGGCTGTTCCCCCGGCAACAAATTGATCGCCTAAAGCGCGTAGTGCGTTAACCGCAGTTAGCACATCTGGCCTTGTTTCAGCCGAAGAAATGGCAAAATCAAAAGGAATTGCAGTAGCTTCCGTTGCCGTTTCGGCAGCTTCCAATTGTGCCGTAATTGCTGCGCCCAGTGTCGCATCTGCCTGAGTGATCAGATCTTCCAAGGAAGCGCCATTCACGGAAGAAAAACTTCCACGATATACATTGGCTATCCCGGCTAAGTTTAATCGAAGGTCGCGATGCGTATTATCACTAAAACAAGAATGTTCATCTTCCTGATCCTGATTGTCAAAAGCCACAAATACGCGTTCTCCTGCCAATTCCGATCTTGAAAGGGTAGCGATACCGGTTAAGATATTACGCAAGGCCGTATTTTCATCCAAAGCCAAAAAAGTGGTTCTATAGGAACCTCCCGGTTCCCATTCGTCCAATAGGGATTGTAGGTTATCAAGAATCAATTGTGCACAAACATTGACGTACATTCTTCTACGATCTTGATTACTCGCTGTACCACCATCAACAAAATCAGTAAAAGGACGCTGTCCTGCCATTTGGTCTATAGGGTCTGTATTATCTTGTCCCCAAAGTAAAAATTCAATAGCGTGATAACCAACACTGACGTTGGCTTCTCCACCTACTTCATTTAATCCTTCCAAAGTAGCTGCATCAATAGTTGGGAAACTTATGGGGTCATTGATGATTCCGGCATTGGGATTGCCTTCCACATAGTCTACATAGTTTTCATCCAATGGCCATGCATTTAATAAACCTTCAGGTCCATCAGCATCGTCAATTGGTCCGCTGGCAAAGCGGAAGGCTTCGGTTTGGCCGTAAGGCTCACGGGCCGCCAACCAGGCAGTCTTTGCTGCGTCAAAAGTTTCTTGGGTAGGATTATCGGTAAACGCGCTAAGCGCTGTTTGCATTGCCGTAGCTGCGTCAAAAGCCGCCTGATAATTGGTAAAAACCAAATTGGCATAATTTTCAATTACCGCTGACGCTTGAATAGCATTCACGGGTGGATTCGTAGTACCTCCTCCAGCATCATCATCGGAATTACAAGCATAAATGATAAGTCCAGATGCTATAACTGCTAGATACAGCGGAATTCTTAGTTTTTTCATTATAATGTTTATTTAGACTGATTTAAAATAGAGAAGCAAATCTAGAAGCAAAAAACGAGTTTTCCAAGCTTATTTTAATTTAATCTAAATAATATTAACGACAAATGTTTAATAGGATGATTTTGAGATGTATAGATATTACCATTGTTTATCCTAAGGATGAATTGGAGACAGAATCCGTAATTATATCTTAATGGTCTGCACAAAGTTGCGTTTCAAGGTATCCAGGAATACATTAACGTCATAAGGTTTAATGACAACATCATTGATGCCCGTAGTGTAGATATTGCGCTTAATTTTTTCCAAATCTATAGCGGTCAAGGCAATGATAGGTGTTTTGATATTGGCTTTGCGTATCAGTGCCGTGGCGTCCAAGCCATTCATCACCGGCATATTAATATCCATTAAAATAAGGTCAAACACCTCTTTTTGGACAATGTCTACCGCTTTTTTTCCATTATCTACAATAGAACAGACATATCCGTTTCTTTCCAAGATCTTTCTTGTGACCAATTGGTTGATACGGTTATCGTCTACTACCAAAATATGACTGCCCGCAATGGCTTTATCAATTTTGTCTTCGGACTCCACAATACGGTGATCTTCTGGGGACGAAATCGCATATTCAATAGAAAATTTGAAGGTAGTACCCGTATCCGGGCTACTTTCCAACACAATATCTGCCTTATGTAAGTCCAATAATTTTTTCACAATGGCCAGTCCTAGACCAGTTCCCGCAAAATTGGTTTTATTGGTATCCTGTGTGAATTCGTCGAAAATGGTCTTTTGCTTTTCTTCGGAAATTCCAATCCCGGTATCCGAAATGCGGAAATTTAAACCAACATATCCACCGCTGATTATCTTTTGGGTCACTTCAATAGTGATGGTACCTTCCTCCGTAAATTTACAGGCATTCCCAATCAGGTTCATTAATATCTGAGATAGTTTTACGCGATCTCCCATAATAAAAGTGGGAATGTCTTCATCAATGATGATGTCAAAGGTATTGTTGTTTTGGGATCGCATGAATTCAAAGGAATTCACAATATTGGAAATTAATATTCTGGGCTGAAAGGGATGATGTTCCAATTTTTTATCCTTGGTGGCATCCAACTTGTTCAAATGCAATAGGTCATTGATCAGCGCCAAGAGATAATCCGCAGAGAATTTTAAAGAGTTAATATCTTCACTGTGTTTTTTGAGCTTGATATCTTCCATTAAAATAGAAGAAATTCCAATAATTCCGTAAAGGGGTGTCCGCAATTCATGACTGATGGTCGATAAGAATTTGCTCTTTACTTTGGATAATTCTTCCGTTTTTTGCTTAGCAATGAGATATTGCTTGTTTTTTTCTCGCAGCGTTGCCACCAATTCTTTTCTTTTGCGAACGGAAATAAGTAGAATAATGATAAAGGTGGATAATATGAGCGAAGCGAATATCACGATGTAAAGGAAAATCTTACTTCTTTCCGCAGTTTGCCGATTCAGCTCGTTTTCCAAATTCTTGGCCTTTAGCTCTTGCTTAAATTGATCTACATTCATCTTGGAAGTGACCGCTTCTAGAGCCTTGGCTTTTTCTATTTCAAATTTTTCGTCCTTAAGGATATCATATTTTTGCCGTACGTAATGCAATTGCTCGTAGTCTTTCTTGAGAATAAGAGCTTCCATATAGTATTTATAGGTATCATGGGTACCATCTACATAATTCGCGTTTTCGGATCGGGCAATATTCTCTTTAAAGATAGCGATGGCATCATCGGGCTTGTTTTTAAGCAAGTAAAGTCGACCTTTGAGAAGATGATAAGCGGCGATCAGGAGGGCGCCGAATTCATTATCGGCAATGAGTTTCGTTAAGGTATCAATATGTGCCTCCGCGTTATTGGTATCTTTTTTATTGAGGTAAATTTCCGCCACATTATTGTGAACTACAAAAGCACTTCGCGCATTGCCTTGTTTCCTGATCAAGGGGATAGCCATTTTATAATAGTATAGGGCTTTATCGTTCTGTTGCTGTACAATATAAAGATTCCCTAAATCTATGGTGGCATTGGCAATGATAATGGAATCTTTGATCAACTTGGCCTCTTGTAGATTTTTCTGGAGCACTTTTTTAGCACGCACCGTATCGTTCATTCGTGCAAACGTATTTCCGATATAGCGGGAAACGACCAAAGCGCGGTTTTGATCTCCAACTTTTTGTGCTAGGGACAGGGCAGTATCTCCATAGTTGAGGAGAATGGCAAAATTGTTTTTATAAAATTCCTGTCGCATTCTACGTTCCAAGCTATCGAGTAAAACATTGATCTCAGTGGCCGTAGAATCCTTGGAAATCTTGGGTAATCCCGTGATGGTCTGTGCCTTGAGCAATGTCGTCCATAGCAATAAAAAAAGTACGAATAATCTTAAATGCATCTGGAGTAGGTTTGGAATGGTTTAGTTGGGGCAATAGGCCAGCAAGCCCATATTTCTTGGGTGTGAAGGAATGTTGTAACAAAAAAATAGAACCATTTCATAAATCGGGCACTGCTATTTTGTACTACTTTAACGCAGATATATAGAAATTCTTATGTGGTTTTGAAATTACTCTCCCCATAAGTCAATTTTAACAAAAACAAGACTCCCTTTCCCGTTTTTTTACTTTGCCAAGCCGAAGTAAAAAACAAACAAAAATCCATACCTTTGCAGCTCATTTAAAACAAGCATTATGCAAGATGGAATCTATGCTAAATTCAATACCTCCAAAGGGGAGATTTTAGTAAAACTGACACATGATAAAACCCCTGGTACGGTAGGTAATTTTGTGGCCTTGGCCGAAGGGAATTTGGAAAATACGCAAAAACCTCAGGGAACACCTTATTATAATGGCCTTAAATTTCATAGGGTTATTCCAGATTTTATGATTCAAGGCGGATGTCCTTTGGGAACGGGAACGGGAGATGCAGGATATAAGTTTGATGATGAATTCCACCCAGAACTCAAGCATTCAGCGCCTGGGGTATTGTCCATGGCCAATGCAGGTCCTGGAACCAATGGGAGTCAATTTTTCATTACCCATGTCCCCACACCATGGTTAGATAATAAACATACGGTCTTTGGACACGTTGCCGAAGGGCAGGAGGTCGTAGATGCCATTGCCCAGAATGATCTTATCGATTCCTTGGAAATTGTACGTGTGGGAAGTGAGGCGGAAAATTGGAATGCAGTGGAAGCTTTCCGTACATTTGAAGGTTCTAGAGAAAAACGTTTGGCCGAAGAAAAAGCAAGACAAGAAGCGGCATTGGATAAGATTGCAGCGGGATTCGAAGCTACGGAAAGTGGTTTACGATATAAAATCATTCAAAAAGGAAGTGGGGCAAAAGCCGAAAAAGGACAGAAGGTTTCCGTGCATTATGAAGGAGCATTGCCCGATGGACAGGTTTTTGATTCTTCCTTTAAAAGAAATCAGCCCATTGATTTTCAATTGGGAGTAGGGCAGGTCATTCCAGGATGGGATGAAGGCATTGCTTTACTACAAGTAGGAGATAAGGCCCGTTTTGTAATTCCTTCCAACTTAGCCTATGGAAGTGCTGGAGCCGGAGGAGTGATACCACCAAATGCCACGTTGATTTTTGACGTTGAATTGATGGGGGTGCAATAACAAATCCCTATACTGTATATTAAAAATGCTTTTCCATTTTGGGAAAGCATTTTTTTTGTGCTGGATTATGGCAAATGCGATTATAGGATCTCCATAGCCCAATGATAAGTACGAGATTATTTTAAACAAAATTTTATCGAATTCTTATAAAAGGCATCGTTTTTTTGTGAAATAATAAATATATTTAACTTTTATTTAACCAAAAAACCTAATTTATGAGAAGAATTTTACTACAGGGGTTATGTTTTATAATGCTGTGGAACCTTTCCTGTTCGGAAGACGCCCTAGATGCTGAATTAAATCCGGAAACGGAAATTGAAACTGGCGCTCAAAGCCTTCTGAGTAAAGAAGAGATTAACCAGACCATAGAGAAAAGTATACGTACTACAGGCGATTTTAATTGGAATGATGCTTCTGATCAACTACTTTGGAGTGCCGTGATTCAAGGTAATAATATCCTCACCGTGGGATATGGGAATGGTGAAGGGGATTTTTCCAATAAGAATACTAGTACCCATCAATTGGCAAGAAAGGAGCTTGTACAATTGGTTACCGGAAGCGAATATGAAGAAGGAAATCAACAAAAGCAGGAGTCCGAGGATATTTTAATTCATGATGATGAATTTCTTACGGTAATGGACTTTAAGGTGACCAAATTAGAGACCATAATTGCATTGCGAAAAAATAGTGACTTACGTTATCTTGAGCCTGCTGGATATCAATACTTTCAGGAGGGTACTACCAACAAAGGTGGCGGATCGGGATGTGGATTGGAAGGAGAAAATTTGGAAACGGCTGATTTTACTACCATATCGCCCAATGCGAGG
The DNA here is from genome assembly GCF_043678055.1 of Spongiimicrobium salis. Lineage (NCBI taxonomy): Bacteria > Pseudomonadati > Bacteroidota > Flavobacteriia > Flavobacteriales > Flavobacteriaceae > Spongiimicrobium > Spongiimicrobium salis. Next base: position 321,921 of record NZ_JBHEQA010000003.1, on the reverse strand, counting down.
ATGCCGTGGAATTTTCCCTTACATCGCATCAATAATGCATGGAGCTTTAGTACAGGAAGAGGTATTACCATTGGCGTAGTCGATACGGGCATTTCTCCCAATCAATCTTTATTGGGAAGTAGTTTTAACAATGGGTTCTCTTCTGGGAGAAGAGTGGAACGCTTTGGAACGTATATCAATTCCCCCTGGCCTTGGTCCAGAAAAACGGATGGACCCAATGATCAATGTGGTCATGGCACAAGTATGACTGCTGCGGCCACTGCCCCTAGAAATGATAGGGGACTGCCTGTAGGTGTAGCTTATAATGCTAATTTAATTAGTTATAGAGCTGCAAAGAATGTGGTTCTCGATGGATATCAGGAGCAACGTGGTGTGGCCAGGGCAATTACGGCTCTAGGCAACCGGGCCGATGTAAAGATCATTTCCATGTCTATGGGACATATTTTTTCGGTAAACCGTATTAAAGATGCCATTCGTTTTGCCCACGGTCGTGGAAAATTAATTTTCTGCGCAGGAGGGACATCTACTTCTTTTACCAATTTTGTAGGAGTTATTTTTCCCGCATCCATGAGTGAAACTGTTGCAGTGACCGGGATCGAAGAAGGAGCAGGTTATGATGAATGCGATGCTTGCCACAAAGGAAGAAAAATTGACTTTACAGTGATTATGGAACGTTCAAATAACAATCATATCCCTGTTTTAGGGCATGCGAATGGGGCTTCGGACTATGTGGGGGGATCTTCTGTAGCAACGGCCACTACTGCAGGGATAGCTGCTTTGGTATGGGCTAAGCATCCCAATTGGAGCCGGGATGATGTGCTTAACAAGCTAAAAACTTCGGCAGAACTATACCCCAATAGGAGTAGGGATTATGGATGGGGAAATATAGATGCGCTCAAGGCGGTACAATAGCACAACACTAAAATAAAAAAATATAAAGGCCTTGGAAGCAAGGCCTTTTTCAATGCTTTTTTAGAATTTCCAGCAGGGGCAATCATCACAAAAATATTCATGACTAATAAAACCAAGAAGATGCTAAAAAAAGAGACCATAAGTACTCGTTAAAATGGTAATGTATTGGTTATGCAATGGTACTTCTATGAACACTAAAATGAACCGTGTTTCTAATAATGGAACAACAAGATTGCCTTCAACCCTACTTTTTTAACATTTAAATGCTTACCGTATGATATTCCTGCGACTTTCTTTTCTTAAGATAAGAACGAGATTCAGGGACAGTAATAAAAATAGGAGGCTTAAGAATGTGGTCATATCGGTTTGTTTTGGGAAAAAATGTCCTTTTATGGTATAGACGACTATTTGGGAAAAGGGTTGCGTAAGATTTTACGAATAAATAATGAAGGAAGAAAAAAGAAGCTTTTTTAGTTTGTAAATACTTTATTAACAGATAATTACAATATTTTAAAAAGTATTCCTTTTTTTAAAATTTAATTTTATCAAAAGCGATGTCGATTTTTTTATCTGTAGATAAAAAAAAGCCCTGACCAGATGGTCAAGGCTTTTGTGTCTTTAAAAAGATATAATAACCTGCTAGTTAAAGTACTTTAACGTTTACTGCGTTCAATCCTTTTTTTCCTTGTTGTAGTTCAAATTCTACTGCGTCACCTTCACGAATTTCATCGATCAATCCTGATACATGTACAAAATGTTCCTCGTTCGATCCGTCTTCGGTGATGAAACCATATCCTTTGGAATCATTGAAGAATTTTACTGTTCCTTTACTCATTAGTATAAATATAAAAAATTAATTAGGCACAAAGGTAGTGTTTAATTCTTAAACCACTCTTTTTAACCATGTTTTCTTTATGTTAACTAATGTTTAAGCCGTAGGATCTGGTGTCAACCTTAGGTAAGGCTTTATTTCTTCTACTCCTTTTGGGAAAATTTCTTTAGCATCTTCTGTCGCAATGGCAGGACTAACAACAACATCCTGTCCGTGTTCCCAATTGGCTGGAGTAGCTACCTTGTGATATGCTGTCAATTGCAAGGAATCAATAACACGAAGTAATTCATAGAAATTACGTCCCGTAGATGCCGGATAGGTAAGCATTAATTTTATGGTCCGATCTGGCGCGATAATATATACGGAACGTACGGTAAGCGTATTATCGGCTTTTGGGTGGATCATATCATACAAATCCGAAACTTTTTTATCTTCATCCGCAACTATCGGAAAATTAACCGTAGTCTGCTGCGTCTCATTGATATCCTTGATCCATTCCTTGTGCGATTCGGCACCATCCACACTCAATGCAATCATTTTTACATTCCTTTTGGCAAACTCCTCTTTGAATTTCGCTGCAGTACCCAATTCGGTAGTACATACCGGGGTGAAATCTGCGGGATGGGAAAATAAAATTCCCCAGCCTTCTCCTAGATAGTCATATAAATTTATGGTTCCAATGGAACTGTCTGCTGTAAAATCTGGCGCTGTATCGCCCAATCGTAAAGTTGCCATATGTCTTTTTTTAAGTGTATTAATTGTTTTACCCTCCAAAAATAAGGGGGTTTTACAAAATTAATGCCTTTGGGAAATTATGGGGTTTTTAAAGGTTAAAACTGTATTAAAATTTAAAGGGATTTCCTTTTTTAAGAAAGCGGATCCATAGAAACTTTAGTATCTTTAACCTATGGAAAATGCTACTTTGGAACAACTACGTTATCCAATTGGGAAATTTGAATCCCCTGAAACGATTACGGATAATCAGATTAAAGAATGGATCGCTATTTTAGAGGAATTACCACAAAAAGTTCGGGATGTAGTGTCCCACTTGTCCGAAGATCAGTTGGAGACCCCGTATAGACCAGAAGGTTGGACGATACGACAGCTGGTTCATCATATTGCAGATAGCCATCATCACAGTTATATCCGCTTTAAATGGGCACTTACGGAAGATAAACCTGTGATAAAGCCCTATGAGGAAAAAGGATGGTCCAATTTGTTCGATGCACGCACGGCTCCCATACAATTATCCCTGGATCACTTAAAAGTGGTGCATGCCAAACTGGTATATTTTTTAAAAGGTTTGAGTGCGGAGGAGTTGAAAAATGAATTTATTCATCCCGAAGGAAATACGGTGGTTAGTTTGGCAGAAAATATTGGAAAATATGCCTGGCATGGAAGTCATCATTATGCACATATTGAAGGCGTATTAAAAAGGAAGGGGTGGAAATGAAGCCAGCTTGTTCAATTCGATGAAATTTCTATGGGCAAAAGCAATTGATACATATCTCTTTCGCTGTCTAGGGCCGATGGCAAATCCAAAGAGGTACTGCCCACAACTTTGAATCCATTTTTAAGATAAAAAAAATAAGCAGGTCCCTTTTTCATGGTATCCAGCCATATGATTTTTTTGCCGTAATCCAATGCCTTTGATTTTATAAAGTCCAGTGTAGCACTGCCAATTCCTTTTCCCGAATATTCATGGAGGATATAAATTTTTTGCACCAGCAAAGCTTCTTTGTCGGAGTAGTTCTGAAACGGGCAATGAACGATCAATTTTAGAATGCCTACGGGCCTGTCCCCATAATGAATCATATAGTGGGCATTCGTACTATCCTTTAGTTCTTTGTGAAGTACTTCTTCTGTAAAACTGCTTAAAATATAGGGAGAGGAGTCCTGATTTTTCCAAAGGTGAAGATAGTGTTGATTGTAGGCCGCTGTACCCACTTCAATATAGATGGGAATCGTAGCTGCATTCAAGGGAACAACAGAAACTTTCATCGTAAAAATTTATTAGGGTTTCTCACCACCTTCAGGACCATAAAAAATAACCCATGTACTGAAATCAGGAGAAAAGTTTTCAAAACGATGCGGTATTCCTGCAGGGACGAATAAAAAATCTCCCGGAGCAAAGTTTGTTCGAATACCATTATTTAGAAATTCCCCGGTGCCCGCAATGATGACGTATACTTCATCTCGACTATGGGGTTGCTGCAAATCCACTCCCTTCGGTTTGTAAATTTCAATAGAGAGACTGCCATGGGTGAACAATTCCAGAAAAGGGGAATCTTGTTGTCCCAATTGTTGCAAGGCTTCTTTTTTGTCAATTTTCATACATCTTTTTATTCAAAAAGAAATTATTTCCATTTAATATTACAGCCTATACTGGGCTTTTGCTCGTTGGAAACTGGAGTGCCATGGAGGAGGGCATCCATGGCCTTGCGCAAATCCATACCCGTAACGGGAATTCCATTTCCGGGCCTGGAATCGTCCAATTGCCCTCTATAGACCAAAGTCAAATCTTTATCGAATAAATAAAAATCTGGCGTACAGGCGGCATCGTAACTTCGTGCCACTTCCTGTGTTTCGTCGTAGAGGTAGGGAAAGGTATACCCTTCTTGCTGTGCCACTTCTTTCATGAGGTGTGGTGCATCTTGAGGATAATTTTCAACATCATTACTAGAGATGGCAATAACACCAATTCCCTGTTCCTGATAGGTTTTGGCAAGTGATGAAAATTCAGGATTTATATGGATTACAAAAGGGCAGTGATTACAAATAAAAGCCACTAAGGTGCCTTTTTCTCCCTTAAGGTGGGATAGCGTTTTTAGGGTGTCATCCACGGTATCAAGAAGGTTGAAATCCGGGGCTTTGGTGCCCAGGGCCAACATATTGCTCGGTGTTCTTGCCATAGTATTGTTTTATTGATGAAATCTAAAATTTTTACTACATGATTTGACTAAAGAATATGGCATTCATTAGGAGTTTATTGGTGCCGTACCAAAAGGCTCTGAAATTGGTGTTGTCCGTAAATGCAATGACTCTTCCTCTTCCCATACGACGCACTTGAAAGGGAACACTGTTTTTGATTAAGGACAAATTCTCTTCCGAGATATAACCGCTCAGCAATGGGTCATTGGTGTATTGTATAGGATTGTTATAACTGTTCTTATCGGGTTTAATATAAATATTGGTATTCCTGAATAGCGGCAAACGCGTATTTTTATACCCATAATTAATAGGGTGGGAGCGATCTAGTTTGGCTTCAAAAATGGCCCCTCCCGTAACCTGGGCTCCCGTAAAATCGGAACGTTGGTCAAAGGCGATATCTTTAGCTACCAAAGTGTCTTTTTTGAAGGCCAATTTCATAAAATCGTTCCGGTTGAACCACTCCACGGCATTTCTGTATCCAATCACAGTACCCCCATCGCGTACCCATTCCTTTATTTTCTTTGTGGCATTACTATTTAAGGCACCTCCGAAGGAGTTGGGGATGATCAAAGTGGTGTAACGATCAAGGTTGGTTCTATTGAAATATTCGGTGTCGATCTTTGTAATTTTCATATCGTATCGCTGATCGAACAAATGCCAAATTTCCCCCGCATCATAAGAGGTAACGCCACTTCCTACCAAAATAGCAACTTCCCGCTTTCGGATAGGGTCAAAGTCATTACTCCCAAGATCAATGCCTTGGGCGAGACCGGTACCCACCGTACGCATATCAATATTGCTCTCCTCCGCAACCTGCTCCAGAAAACGGTGTAATTCCGTAGCATTTAATTTTTGATTTTGCACAGGAATCATAATAGTTCCATAATCATAAGTTCTGCCTTCTACGGAAAAAGGCGATTTGGCGACTTTAGCCCGTAAACCTTTGTTTAGAATTTTGTTCAAGGCTTTAGGCGTGTAATATTCATTCCATTCAAATAAGTAAGCATAATTGCTCTGTTTTTCAATACTCCCTTTTGGGGCCTCAAAGGCTGTAATTTCTGAACCTGCATTTGCGAGGGAATTTACTTCGGTATAATCTAGATTAAAGGCAAGCGGAAAGGTCCAGGCAGAAATATCGTAAAACAGGCTATCCGTAAACCTGGTACGTTTCTCAAACATGGCTTTGATCAAGCGGTGATTTTTTTGGTTCATGGGAACCACATAGCTATTTCCCTTTTTATAGGATTTTCCACTTAAGGTAACATCTTTGGCCAATTCATGGAATTTTATCTGATGTCGATTTAGAATTTCAGCCAGATGCCATGTCTTGGCCTCATCCTTGGCATCACCAAATACGATGGCCTTTGTTTTGCTTTTAGAAGCTTCATTTTTAGCATTTTTATAAAAAGTGCGCTGATAGTTGAGTATTTTGGTGCGCATGTTCTTAGCAGCGGCAATAGTAGACAAGGCCGTAGTAAATTGATTTCTTATCGTAAAAGGAAAAGTAAGAATACCGTTTTCACTTTCTTGAATATGCCCTCTGGAACTGGCCTGCTCAAATAAAATACCAATACTTCCATTGACATCGGGGAAAGTAGAACCCTTGCCATAGTAGTAATCATCATAGCGCTCTTCCGAATAGTATAAAGAACCAATTTTATTTAGGGCATCAACATGATAGGTGCCTATCTCTGCTGTCAATTCCTGATTAATTTTTGGGGTTAAAGGATGTACTCTGGTGGGTTCCCCAGGTTGAAAAAAGAAGGTTGAATTGGTCCCCATCTCATGATGATCGGTGAGAATGTTGGGGAGCCATTTGTGAAAGGAAGCAATTCTGGCCCGGCTTTCAGGGAGTTGTACAGGAAGCCAATCCCGATTCATATCAAACCAGTAATGATTGGTACGCCCTCCAGGCCATACCTCGTGATATTCCCGATCGTTCCCATCGGGATTTAGATTTTTGGCCTTGTTGGTATTGGCCCAATAGGCAAAACGCTGTAGGCCATCGGGATTATAACAGGGATCCATTAGGATAACCATTTCATCTAGCATGGCCTCTATTTCAGGACCTTGGGCCGCTGCTAAATAGTAGGCATAGGCCAAGCCCGCATTGGCTCCGCTGGGTTCGTTCCCGTGAATGGAAAATCCTTGATACACCACAATGGGCATTTCGTTGACATTGGCGTTGCTCCCCTCGCTTTCGGAAAGTGCCAAATGCGCCCTTCGTATCCCTTCTAAATTTTGATGATTTTTTGGGGAAGTAACCGTTAGTAACAAAATAGGCCTTCCTTCAAAGGTGGTCCCGCGATTTTCTATGCTGATACGGTCACTGGCTTTGGCCAGCGTTTGCATATAGAACATAAGTTTGTCATGAGTTACGTGCCATTCTCCTATTTCATGTCCTATAACCGATTTTGGCGTGGGTATTGCAGCATCGTATGCTACATTCTGAGGAAGATAATAGTTTAGGTCAAACGCTTGTTGGCCTTGGACAGATTGTACAATGATCAAAGCGAAAATCGCAAGAATTTTTTTCATTTTAATTGGAATTAGTCAGTCTATAAAAATAAAAAACGACCCTCAATTGGCAAGGGTCGTTTAGGCATATTTTAAGTACTTCGATTAAATGTCGTCAAAATCAACATCCGTAAAAGTATTCGTAGTAGCATCTTTGGTGGTATTTTCACTGGAAGAAGCAATATCCTCTTCTCTCTTGAAATCTCTTTGATGACGTTCAGAGATGACTTCAAGCCCTTTTTCGTCAATAATATAGTTCATCATTTCATCCAGATTATCCTTAAAGGCATGAAAGTCTTCTTTATACAAGTAAATCTTATGTTTCTTGTAATGGAAAGAACCATCATCATGGGTAAATTTTTTGCTTTCAGTTATCGTCAGATAGTAATCACCTGCTTTAGTACTCCTCACATCAAAAAAGTAAGTCCTCCTTCCAGCTCTCAAAACCTTGGAATAAATTTCTTCCTGGTCCATTATTTCTTTTTCACTCATTTCATCTAATTTTATAGTTGTCCTAATTAACTATTATTCTATCAAAAGTGTAAAAAAAAACCTAATCTAACAACTTTTTTTAGTTTTCTTTCTCGGAAAGTTGATTTAAATATAGCTCTTTGTAGTAGCCTTCCGAATTGGTCAAAACCTCATGTGGCCCTTCTTGAATAATTTCACCTTCATCCAAAACAATAATTTTGTCCGCATTTTTTGCAGAAGATACCCTGTGACTAACAATAATAGTTGTCTTATTGTACGAAGCCGATTTTAAATTATTCAAAATTTCTTCCTCCGTTTCTGTATCCACGGCGGACAAACAATCATCAAAAAGATAGATTTGGGGATCCTTTATCAAGGCTCTGGCAATGGAAACCCGCTGTTTTTGTCCGCCACTAAGGGTAATACCTCGTTCTCCTAAAACCGTATCGTATTGTTTGTTGAAACCAAGAATATTTTCATGCACGACCGCTTGCTTGGCAATTGCAATGATTTCTTCCTTGCTAGCATCTTCTTTCCCAAACTTAATGTTGTTTCCAATGGTATCTGAGAAAAGGAAGGCATCTTGGGGTACTGCACCTATAGCTCCTCTTAAACTGTAGAGGTTTAAGGCTTCAATAGGTTTGCCATCAATGAAAATAGTACCGCTAGTTGCATCATACAACCGAGCAACCAGATCGAGGATCGTAGATTTTCCAGATCCCGTTTTTCCTACAATGGCAACCGTTTCCCCTTCATTGATCGTAAAGGAGATTTTCTTGAGTGCCGTAATATGGGTATCGTCATACGTGAAGCTTACATCCTTAAACTCGATCTTTCCCTTTACCGGGGTATCCTCTGCAATTTCATTTTTAATCTCGGGTTCTTCTTTAAGAAACTCATTGATTCTTTTTTGAGAAGCTTCTGCCCGCTGAATGATTGAGGTTAACCACCCCACAATAGCTACGGGCCATGTGAGCATATTTACATAAAGAATGAATTCAGCAATGATACCAATAGAGGCTATTTCCCCGTTTATATATTGTTTCCCACCAATATAGATGACTAAAATATTACTGATTCCGATCATTAATATCATCAAAGGAAAAAACCAAGCATTCACTTTGGCAAGGGCCATGCTCTTTTCCTTTCCTTCCAAGGCAAGGCCTTGGAGTTCTGCATTTATCTTGGGCTCTAAACCATAGGCTTTGATGACCGATACCCCGGAAAAGGCTTCCTGCGTAAAAGTAGAGAGATGAGAAAGGTATTCCTGTACTTTAGTACTCCGTTTATGGATAATTTTACTGATCTGATAAATTAAAATGGACAGAAAAGGTAGAGGAATAAGGGTGTATGCAGCCAGTGTAGGGGCTTTGATGAACATTAATGGAATTAAACTTGCAAAAAGCGTCAAGGTATTGGTGCCATACATAATGGCCGGGCCAACATACAGGCGCACCTGATTGATATCTTCACTGATGCGGTTCATTAAGTCTCCCGTTCTATTTTTTTTATAAAAACTGAGGTTGAGAAATTGATAATGATTAAAAACTTCGTTCTTAAGGTCAAACTCAATATATCGCGATACATTAATAATGGTCTGTCGCATTAAAAAAGTAAAAAAACCAGACAGTAAGGCAGCTCCCACAATAATAAGGATGCATTCTAGAAGAAGTGCCTCCGCCTCAGATTTTGTGATCACTTCTCGAATCGAATCCTCAATAACTTGGATCGATCGATTCACATAAGAAGGCATGACCAATTGGAAAATTTTGGAAATCACCGTAATGATGACACCAATGAGCAATTTTAACCAGTATTTTTTGAAGTATTTGTTAAGGTGTTTGAGTTCCTTCATGCAGTCGGTTCGGCGCTTTTAGTTACAATCATGCAAAGATAGGCGTTTGCATGCAAACCAAATGTTATAAAACCTATAAGATAATCCAAGAAGTGAGGTCGTGTATTGAAAATATAATACTACTTTTGCGGCGTATTTATTTCATTCATTTCAAATAAAAGTTCTTTAAAATGCTAACAAGAAGACATATAAGGGTTAAAGTAATGCAATGTATCTATGCGCTTACCCAATCAAAAGATGATTCTTTGGAAAAGCAACAAAAGTTTTTGAAGTATAGCATTGATAGCATGTACACCTTGTATCTGTTAATGTTGAGCCTCCTTGTGGAACTCCACAAAAAATCCACGCAACAATTAAAATTATCTTCTAAGAAATACTTGACCACAGCTGCAGACCAATACCCCAACAAGGAAAAATTCATCCAGAACAAAGTCTTGCTCCAAATTGTAGAAAATCAGCGTTTAAAGGAGGAATTGTCCAAAAGAAAATTACAGGATTGGTATCTCAATGAAGAGTATGTCAATATTATCTATAAAGATATTACGGAGCATTCCTTATATAAGGAGTATATGGCTACCCCAGAAAGTTCGTATGGGGAAGATCAAAAATTGATTGCCCAACTTTTTAAAGAGGTGATTGCGCCTAATGAAAAAATCTACGATTATTTTGAAGATGATAAATTAACCTGGATAGACGATATTCCTATTGTGAATACCTTTCTTCTGAAATTATTGAAGAAAATAGGGGTCAATAAAGATGCCTCCTATTTGCTGCCCGCTCTCTTAAAGGATCAAGAAGATATGGATTTTGCCAAAAAGCTGTTGGACAAGACACTTTTAAAGAATGCGGAATGGGAGAAAGAGATTGAAGGAAAAACGCCAAATTGGGATAAAGACCGTATTGCCGATATCGATGGCATTCTTCTAAAGATGGCCATATGTGAATTGCTCACATTTTCTTCGATTCCCGAAAAGGTAACGATCAATGAATACCTGGAAATTGCCAAGGAATACTCTACCCCTAAGAGTAGTATTTTCATTAATGGTATTTTGGATAAACTCGTGAAAGAGTACAAAGGCAATGGAAAACTAAAAAAAATGGGGAGGGGATTGTTATAAATAAATAATTATTAATTTTACAATAAATTTAAAATCCAAATTATCATGAGAAGAATAACCCTAAGCCTTAGTTTACTTATGGCCCTTGCTTTTGTTTCCTGTAAGGAAAATGCGGCAAGTGAAAAAATTAAATCGGCCAATGTAGATGTTGCTGCAAAAAGAGACGAAGCGGCAAAAAGCTTGCCCGTAATGAGCTTTGAAAAGGCAGAACACGATTTTGGAAGTATTGTACAAGGTACTCCACAAGAAACCGTGTTCAAATTTACAAATACAGGGAATGCCCCTTTAATCATTACCGATGCCAAAAGTACTTGTGGATGTACGGTTCCTGAAAAACCCAATGGACCAATTGCTCCTGGAGATACGGGAGAGTTGTTGGTACGTTTCAACGGTTCTGGACAAAATCAAGTCACCAAGACCATTACGGTTACAGCCAATACAGCCAAAGGCTCGGAAATTATTCGAATAAAGGCATTTGTAAATCCTAAAGATGCCGTTCCAGTAGGACCGGTAAAATAAGTAGAAGAAGAATAAGATGGGAGAAATGGGAACTTTCCTTCCTATGATCTTGATTTTTGTGGTAGCCTATTTTTTCATGATACGCCCGCAAATGAAAAGACAAAAGGATGAGAAGAAATTTACGGCAGAACTCAAAAGAGGAGATCGTATTATTACGAAAAGTGGTATGTATGGAAAAATAGTGGACCTAAACGATAAGGATTTCTCTTGCGTGGTTGAAACCATGGCAGGAAAAATTAAATTTGATCGTTCGGCCATTTCTATGGAGCTGAGTAAAAAATTAAATGCTCCTGCCGTAGAGAAGAAATAAAAGTGATTCCGCTAAACTGGATAAGAAAAGCACTGATCTTTATCAGTGCTTTTTTATTATCTATACTTATCATTCAGCCCTTTCCCCTCCAAAATCATAGGCGTTATTTTTTTCAAGCGCGATTGTTTGGTCTTCTCCTGTTTAGCTTCGGAAATATATTCGCAATATTCTTTTTGTTTATAGGGACTTAACGAAAAGAAGGCTTTTTCTATCTCCGAATTCCCTGCTAAAACGGTATTTAATAGGGCAGGGATGACTGGTTTTGTGGGTTTGGAGACCGCCTTTTTCTCAGGAAGAATACCTTTTTTTTGATTGGCTATAGCTTCCTCAATATAAGCGAGCACTTCCTCGGAATTGATGTCATCCATGTGGATGAATTTCCAGTGCCGCATATTCTTGGTTTTACCTTCTTGGGCATTTTGCAAAACCTTCTTTGGATCCGTTAGTAAAGCCCCATTAAAGAACCAAATCCCAAAATGTTGGGAAAACCTACATATTCCTATAATATTTTTGTTTTGGATGGTGTACACCGGAAAATTCCATTTATAGGTCTCTACCAGCTCAGTCTGCTTAATAAGGGATCGTAATACTGCAATTCCCTCTTTATAGGGATGTGGTTTTTCGTAATAAGCCGCTATTTTTGTGTTAACATCCATAGGTTTGTCTTTATCTAGAAGCAGTAATTTCGCAAATTTTTACGATAACTTCAACTGCTTTTTGCATACTTTCTACGGGAACATACTCGTATTTACCGTGAAAATTATGTCCTCCGGCAAAAATATTTGGGCAAGGAAGCCCCATATAACTGAGTTGGGAGCCATCTGTTCCTCCTCGAATAGGTTTAATAATGGGAGTGATGCCAATGGCTTCCATGGCTTCTTTGGCAATATCAACAATATGAAGTACCGGTTCTACTTTTTCCTTCATATTGTAATATTGATCTTTCATATCTAAAGTAACACAATTCCCATAGCGATCATTAAGGTTCTGCACAATGTCATTTAACTGCTGCTTGCGCTCTTCAAATTTGTCTTTGTCGTGATCCCGGATAATAAGCGCTAAGGTTGCCTGTTCAATAGCACCTTCACAATGGTACACATGATAAAATCCTTCTCTTCCAGAAGTGCGCTCGGGGACATCTCCCTTTGGAAGCAAGCTCATAAAATCATTGGCTATCCCAATGGCATTGACCATTTTTCCTTTGGCATAGCCAGGATGAACGCTCTTTCCTTTAATACTTACTTTTGCACCGGCTGCATTGAAATTTTCATATTCCAACTCCCCAATTTGACTTCCATCCATGGTATAGGCCCAGTCGGCTCCAAAAGCGGCTACATCAAATTTATGGGCGCCACGGCCAATTTCTTCATCCGGAGTAAAACCTACTTTAATGGTCCCGTGTTTAATTTCCGGATGGGCAATTAAATATTCCATGGCTGTCATGATTTCTGCAATGCCCGCTTTATCATCTGCACCTAGAAGTGTCGTCCCATCGGTAGTAATCAAAGTCTTTCCCTTATACAATAATAAGTCCTCGAAATAATCGGGAGATAATACAATGTTTTGTTCAGCATTGAGAACGATGTCTTTCCCGTCGTACTGTTCTATAATTTGTGGATTCACATTAGTTCCGGAAAAATCAGGAGTTGTATCAAAATGGGCGATAAAGCCAATTGTAGGGACAGGATGATTACAATTACTGGGTAGGCTGGCCATGATATAGGCATTTTCATCAATGCTAACCTCTTGCATGCCAATTTCTTTGAGTTCTTTTACCAATTTATGGGCTAAATCCCATTGCTTTTCAGTACTGGGTGTAGTTTGGGAGTTTGGGTCACTTTGGGTATCCACGGTGATATACCCTATAAAACGATCAATAAGATGCTGCATGAATATACTTTTTGTTCAAAAATACTGTTTATATAAATAGTACTATAGCTTTGTCTAAATTAGCATCATGAATTTGAAATTAGTTGGCACATTTTTCGCTTTTTTGTTTTTCAATGCCTCAGGATATTCCCAAGAATGTGCTTTGGGAATCGGCACAGGCGATGCCGCTACCATTGTCCAGATTTTTCAATTGAACGAAGAACAAATTGCCCAATTGGGTGAATGGAGGGAGGCTTTGTTAGTAGAGGTGGAAAAAATTGAAACCGAAATCAAAACACTTTTTGAAACGGAACCCCAGAGTACAAAAGAAGAATTATCGCGCCTAGCTGCCAAGCATGATGTTTTGGAGCAGAAGCTCATTAAAATGTCCATAGCATATGATACAAAGCTGATCAATGTTTTTAATGAACGTCAGTACGAACGTTACAAGGCGCTTTGCTTTGAAGCCCTTCGGGAGCCTATTCCGCAATCTCCTGAAAACAAGAAAGATCCTGAATGATTTTTTCTGCTTCCTCTAAATAAAATAGTTTGAGAATCCCAGTTCACAGCATCCTAGTTTGTATTTTTGTGCAAATTTTTCAAATAGATGTATACCCGATTCATAAGACCCCTTCTTTTTTTATTGGACCCTGAAAAAGTGCATTACCTTTCTTTTTCAATGATTAAAATGATGTCCAAATTAGGTTTATCTGGACTTTTTAGAGCCTGTTATGCGCTCAATGATCATCGATTGGAGCGGGAGGTATTTGGCTTGAAGTTTAAAAATCCGGTGGGCTTGGCAGCGGGTTTTGATAAGAATGCCAAATTGTACAATGAGTTGGCCGATTTCGGTTTTGGTTTTGTGGAAATAGGAACACTTACCCCTAAAGCACAAGCCGGAAATCCCAAAAAGAGATTGTTCCGATTGAAAGCGGATAAGGCAATTATTAATAGGATGGGATTCAATAATGAAGGAGTTCTGGAAGCGGTGAAGAACTTAAAAAAGCATCATAAAGTGCTTATTGGCGGGAATATTGGAAAAAATAAAGTAACACCAAATGCCCAAGCTATCGATGATTATATGATTTGTTTTGAGGCGCTCTTCGATCATGTAGATTACTTTGTTGCCAATGTCAGTTCCCCAAATACTCCCGGATTACGGGAATTACAGGATAAAGAACCTTTAACCGCCCTCTTGCGGGCCATTAAGAAGAAGAATGTGGAGGTTGCCTCAGCCAGGAACAGCAAGGAGAAACCTATTCTTCTAAAAATAGCCCCAGATTTAAATGACGATCAACTCTTGGATATTATTACTATTGTTACCGAAAGTAAGATCGATGGGGTCATTGCTACAAATACGACCATTTCTCGCGACAATTTACGGTCTGATGCTCTTTTGACCAAAGAAAATGGAGGGCTGAGCGGAAAACCATTGACCCAAAGAAGTACCGAAGTCATTCGGTTTTTAGCGGAGAAAAGCAACAAGGCTTTTCCCATTATTGGTGTTGGGGGAATACATTCTGCTGAAGACGCCCTGGAAAAATTGGAGGCAGGAGCGGATTTGATCCAATTATGGACAGGTTTTGTCTACGAGGGACCGGCTTTGATCAAGCGCATTAATAAGGCTGTCCTCCGAAGCATGGAGGAAAAATAGTTTATCTCGGGATGCACCCTTTGTAGGTTTTAATATCACTTTATCCGAGCTATGCTGAGGGGCAAAGCTTTGTGATTTTTATGCGAGTGCGAAAAAAATAAAATAAGAAAAGGGCAATGCTTAGGGTTGTAATTTAGGGTTTGAAAGCCTTGAATCAGTAGGTTACATGTCAAAACTTCTTAAGCTATAATGAACCTATAATTATCAGATAAATAATAGTAATTTTGTATCGAAAGTTAGCGTTGTAAGGAAAGAAGAAGAATGGAAGGGATATCCTAGCTGAATTGTGGCAATCGCAAGCCACGCATTAAAGCGACAATAATGCCGAATACCGTAAAAATCATAGAATGTCCCAGAGATGCCATGCAAGGCATTAAAATGTTTATCCCTACGGAAAAAAAAGTAAAATATATCCAGTCCCTATTAGGATGCGGTTTTGATACCTTGGATTTTGGGAGTTTTGTATCGCCCAAGGCCATTCCCCAAATGGTAGATACGGCGGAGGTATTGGCACAATTGGACCTCTCAAATACTAAAAGTAAATTATTGGCTATTATTGCTAATGTACGGGGAGCACAGGATGCTGCCAAACATGAACCCATACGCTATTTGGGCTATCCATTTTCTATTTCAGAGAACTTCCAGATGCGAAATACGCACAAGACCATCGCACAATCCATTGATACCTTGCAGGAGATTTTGAACATTGCCGATGCCTGTGGAAAAGAAGTGGTGACCTATATATCCATGGGGTTTGGAAATCCCTATGGCGACCCTTGGAATGTTGAAATCGTAGGAGAGTGGACGGAGCGTTTGGCGCAAATGGGCGTCAAAATCCTATCACTGTCCGATACCGTAGGGAGTTCTACCCCGGAGGTGATCGATTATCTTTTTTCCAATTTGATTCCAAAATATCCCGAAATTGAATTTGGAGCACATTTGCATACCACCCCTAGTAAATGGCATGAAAAAGTAGATGCCGCCTATAAGGCAGGTTGTAGGCGTTTTGATGGGGCTATACAGGGATTTGGAGGTTGCCCAATGGCCAAGGATGAACTTACCGGGAATATGCCCACGGAAAAAATGCTTTCCCACTTTACCGCTATAAAGGCGGAATCCAATGTAAACTGGATGGTATTTGAAGCCGCTTATAACAAGGCCACGGAACTCTTTTCTGCGTATCACTGATTGTGATTTTCTTCTTTTTTTGATCAAATATTACCAAAATGTTAATTCTTTAATTTTATTTAGATTTAATACAAATAAACTTTGTGTAATTCAATTTGTCCTTTAAATTTGCGGTCAAATAAAATTATTAATAATCAATCTAAATAAAAATAAAATGCGAATTCAAAAGTTTTTCCTTGTTATAACAGCACTTGTGGTACTAGAGGCATGTTCTTCAGATGATGATGGAGGAGTTGATCCGGTAGCAGCTAGTTGTAGTGATGGTATTATGAACGGGGATGAAACCGGTGTGGACTGTGGCGGATCATCCTGTACACCATGTGAAACTGGAATAGAGAACCCTACCAACTTTGTATTTGAACGAGATGGAGTTTCTACGGTGAGTTTTAGTGGACAGACTACACGCATCCTTATGGGAGAAGAACTTCTCTCAGGTTTAAGGGACGATTCAGAGACCCTGGAACGCTTACGTGCACAGTTTACCCATCAAGAAGGAAATGCCGATTTTGAGGATGCTGATTTGAATGCATCTGATAAGAATGTCATCGGAAAAACAGCGGCTTCCAATGATTTCTTTTCTTCCAATGCTACTGTGCAAGCAGAAATTAGAGCTGAATTTGATGGATGGATCGAGACCCAGGTAAATGATGTATTTCCAAACTTTAACAATCTTGCAAGTGCTGGAGTAGCCGGGCAATTGGCCGATGGAAGTTCTACACGCTATGTAGCGGCCAACGGACTGGAATTCAACCAAGTCTTTAATAAGTCGTTGATCGGTGCTTTGATGGTAGATCAGATCCTAAACAACTATATCAGTGCGGATTTCTTGGATGCTGGAACAAACAGGGCCGATAATGATAATTTAGTATTGGAAGGTGATAACCCTTACACCGGTATGGAACACGATTGGGATGAAGCTTATGGCTACGCTTATGGTACCGCTCAAGATTTAACCAATCCGAACCCAACCATTGGGGATGATGATAGCTTCTTGAACAAATATATTGGAAGAGTAGAGAATGATCCTGATTTTGCGGGTATCGCAGATGATATTTTTCAAGCCTATAAATTAGGTAGAGCAGCTATTGTAGCTAATGATTATGAACTTAGAGATCAGCAAGCTACCATTTTAAGACAAAAAATATCTGAGGTAGTGGCCATTAGAGCAGTATTCTACCTACAACAAGGAAAACTGGCTCTGGAAAATGATGATTTTGGAGGTGGATTCCACGACTTATCCGAAGGATATGGTTTTATCTATAGCCTACAGTTTACAAGAATGCCCGGAACCAACAGTCCATTCTTTACAAGGACTGAAGTGAATGGTTTCCTGGCAGATCTTCTTGCCGATGGTCCCAACGGACTTTGGGATTTGACTTCTGAGACTTTGGATGCGATTTCTGAAGCCATTGCGGCTAAGTTTGACTTTACAGTAGCCCAAGCTGGAAGTACGGAGTAAATACAAAATTGAACCATAAAAAAGAATGGGATTCTTTATAGGGAATCCCATTCCTATGCTTATATTTGCATCGTTTAATTAGAATAAATAAAAATAAGAAAATGAAAAGGAGTTGGTATTATGTAGCTTTGATTGTCCTGTCCGTATCTATATGGGCTTGTTCCTCGGGTGGCGATGATGATACTGGTGGAGGTTCCGGAGGAGTGACGCCTCCGACCAATGTGGTTTTTGACCGGGGTGCAATGCTGGCCAATTGGGCAGACAATATCATTATTCCTTCCTATACTAATTTTACTACCAGTTTGGTAAGCTTGCAAAATGCGTTGCAAAATCTCACTGCAGATACCAATGAAACTACGCTGGCAGCATTCCGCACAGCCTGGTCCGATGCCTACTTGGCCTGGCAACCTGCATCAATTTTTGAAAATGGCCCTGCCGAGGATATAGGTTTACATTTAAATATTAATACCTACCCTACCAGTGTATCGGATATAGAAAGTAATATTGCCAATGGCGGATATAATCTTTCTTTACCTTCCAATAGGGATACCAAAGGTTTTCCTGCCATTGACTATTTGATCAATGGGAGTGCCGATACCGATGCTGAGATCGTTGCGCTATTGGGACAAGGGAATTACCTTACCTACTTGGAAGATATTATTGCTGATATGAGCACACTTTCCAATGGCGTTTTGGGAGAATGGCAGAATGGATTTCGGGATACTTTTGTGAATAATGACGGCTCTTCGGCAACAGCTTCTGTAGACCGCATGGTGAATGACTATATTTTTTATTATGAAAAATTCTTGAGAGCAGGGAAAATGGGAATTCCTTTAGGGGTTTTTTCTGGAACCCCGGCACCAAATACCCTGGAGGCTTTTTATCAGTCCGATAGAGGAAAGGTTTTCTTTTTGGAAGGCTTGGATGCCGTTCAGGATTTCTTCAATGGAAGGCATTTTGGTTCCAGTCAGAACGGGGAAAGTCTGTTCGATTACTTGGAAGCTTTGAATGCGGTGAAAGATGGGGAAAATCTCGGGGATATCATCAATGATCAATTGAACTTGGCTCGTACTATGGTCAATGGTTTGGGAGAGTTTCGGGATGAGATTGAAAATAACAATCCGCCAGTACAGATGCTTACGGCCTATGATGAAGTACAGCGCGTGGTTCCACTAATGAAAGTGGATATGGTTTCTGCCTTGAGTATCAGTGTTGATTTTGTGGACGCTGATGGGGATTAATTCATGAAAGAACGGATAACATCATATTTAAATACCTATACGGAGGCCGCACCATTAGCGGTCTTTCGTATTTTTTTTGGAATTTTGATGTTTATCAGCATTATTCGCTTTTGGAGCTACGGGTGGATTGAAAAATTATACCTACAGCCTCGATTTCACTTTTCTTTTTACGGCTTTGAATGGGTAAAGCCTCTGGGAACATTTACCTACCTTATTTTTGCGGTTTGTGCCCTATCAACCCTTTTTATTACACTTGGATATCGTTATAAGTGGGCTATCACTGTCTTCTTCCTGAGTTTTACCTATATCGAGCTCATGGATAAGACCACCTATCTCAATCATTATTATTTTATCAGCCTCCTTAGTTTTTTAATGATATTTCTGCCGGCAAACTCCTATTTTTCCGTAGATGCGAAACGAAGCACACGCAAGCCTTTTTCTAGTGTGCCACGTTGGACTACGGACAGTATAAAATTACTTTTGGCCTTGGTCTATATTTATGCAGGATTGGCCAAATTGAACTCCGATTGGTTATGGGACGCCATGCCCTTAAAAATATGGTTGCCCTCAAAATTTGATGTTCCTATTCTAGGGGCCTATATGGGCGAAAAATGGGTGCACTATGCATTTAGTTGGATCGGTGCCATTTACGATCTTTGCATTCCCTTTTTATTGTTTTGGCGTAGAACACGGATCGCGGCTTTTGTATTGGTGGTCGTGTTCCATGTCCTGACCCGCGTACTCTTTCCCATTGGGATGTTTCCCTATATTATGATTGTTTCGGCCTTAGTCTTTTTTGATGCGAACGTTCATCATAAAGTATTGGGTTGGTTTTCAAAATGGTTCAGGATTCACAAAAAAAGATTCGATACCGGACTGAAATTGATTATGGAAAATAAGGGGGTGAATCAATTAAAATTTGCTGTGATCGTTCTTTTTTTCAGTATTCAAGTGATTATGCCTTGGCGTTATCTGTTATATCCCGGAGAACTCTTTTGGACAGAAGAAGGATATCGCTTTTCCTGGAGGGTAATGCTCATGGAAAAATCCGGATACGCCCAATTCAAGATTGTGGACAAGGATACCCAACGCTGGTTCTATGTGGACAATACGGCCTATTTGACCAAATTTCAGGAAAAACAAATGTCGTTTCAACCCGATTTTATATTGGAATATGCCCATTTCCTGGAGAAGGAATATCAAAAGAAGGGATATAAAAATATTGCCATTTATGTGGAAAATTATGTGGCCCTCAATGGTAGGTTGAGCAGACCGTATATAGATCCCAACGTAGATTTGACCAAAGAAAAAGAATCATTTAAACCTAAAAAGTGGATATTGCCATTCAATGATGTCATTACAGGAATTTAGAAGTTTTATACTCGCGCTGTGTATCACAACAGTGAGTTTTGCCCAAGGAAGTCTTTCAGGAGTTGTTAGCAATGCAGAAGGAAAAGGGGTAGATGGGGCCGAAGTTTATCTTAAAGAAATTAAACGCCTGGAACAGGCAGCCGTCAACGGTTCTTTTTTGATCGATGGGATTCCCAATGGAGAATATACCTTGGTTGTCTTTGCCTTTGAATATGAAGTAAAGGAATTGAAAGTTACGGTTACGGATCAAACGGTTCTCAATTTGCAATTGGAAGCTTTGAGCGAACAATTGTCAGAAGTGGTCTTAACCCAACAACGTGAACGGGTGTTCGCTTTAAAACAACTGAAAAAAGTAGAGGGGACGGCCATTTATGCAGGTAAGAAAAGCGAAGTGGTGCTATTGGATCAGATTACCGCGAATTTGGCGACTAGTAACCCCAGGCAGATTTATAGTCAAGTGGTGGGCTTAAATATTTACGAGAATGGAGATGCGGGCCTCCAATTGAATATTGGGGGAAGAGGATTGGATCCTAACCGGACAGCCAATTTTAACACACGGCAAAATGGCTATGATATTAGTGCAGATGCCCTGGGGTACCCGGAAAGCTATTATACACCTCCTGCTGAGGCTTTGAGCCAGATACAGGTAGTGCGTGGAGCTGCTTCTTTGCAATATGGACCCCAGTTTGGAGGGCTTGTGAATTTTAAATTAAAGCAACCTAATCCCCAAAAGAAAATAGAATGGATAAGTAGGCAAACTGTAGGTTCTTTTGATTTATTCACCAGTTTTAACAGCTTAAGTGGCACCGTAGGGAAATTTAGTTATTATACCTATTTCAACTATAAAGAAGGAAGTGGCTTCCGTCCAAATTCTGACTTTAACAGTAGAAATTATTACGGGCATTTTGGATATCAATTTACAGACAAGACCAAATTGACTTTTGAGGCAACTATTCTCAATTATTTGGCCAAACAACCCGGAGGACTTACGGACGCCCAATTCTTAGAAGATCCTACCTTCAGCAATCGCAGTAGAAATTGGTTCAATGTAGATTGGAAATTGTTTTCTTTAAAGTTAGATCATCGATTTTCGCCCAAAACAGATTTTAGTTTGAATCTTTTTACACTGGACGCTTCCCGGAAAGCCCTTGGATTTAGAACCAATAGGGTTTCCCAACCAGATGACCTAAACGAACCTAGGGAGTTGCTGGTCGATGATTTTAAGAACTGGGGTGCGGAGGCCCGCCTGCTGACACGGTATAAGATCAAAGAACAAGATGCGGTACTATTGCTTGGATCCAAGTATTATCAAACAGATAATGATCAACGTCAGGGACCTGGAAGCAATGGCTTGGGACCAGATTTTCAGTTTCGGGATGATGAATTCCCCAATTTTGAACGCCAATCCGAGTTTAATTTTCCAAATTTGAATTTGGTATTGTTCGGAGAGAATATTTTTCAGCTTTCGGAGAAGTTTTCCATTACCCCTGGGTTTAGATTCGAATACATAAAAACGCAGAGCGAAGGAAGTTTTCGGAATATTGTACTAGATCTTGCCGGAAATCCATTGTTGAACGCAGAAATCCCCGATAACAGAACTTTTGAACGAAACTTCTTTTTATTTGGCCTTGGATTGTCCTATAAATTTAATCCCAGTGCCGAGTTGTATGCCAATTTCTCACAGAACTATAGATCGGTGACCTTTAATGATATTAGAGTGATAAACCCTTCCTTTCAAGTAGATCCCAATATCTCCGATGAAGATGGCTTTACTGCAGATTTGGGATTAAGAGGAAGAGTAGGAGAGGTGCTTTCTTATGATGTAGGTGCCTTTGCGCTCTTATATGATGACCGACTTGGGGAAATTTTACGCAGTGAAACGCGTGTCAATGCGCTCGGAGAAGAAGTGGAAACCGGAAGAATCGTACGTTTCAGGGGGAATATAGGAACAGCGCTCAACTACGGTCTGGAAGGTTTTGGAGATTTAAACCTTAAAAAAATTGTATTCCCGGGAATCGAAAAATTGAAATGGAATGTCTTCTTAAATTTGGCCCTTACGGAATCTGAATATTTATCTTCGGATCAGATCAATGTGGAAGGCAATAATGTGGAGTTTATTCCAAAGGTGAATCTGAAAACAGGACTTTCCTTTGGCTATGGAAATTTCTTGGGAAGCCTGCAGTATACCTATCTCTCGGAACAGTTCACGGATGCGACCAATGCCCCTCAGGACGTTAATGATAATCAAAGGGGAATAGAGGGAACCATACCAGCCTATGATATTTTGGACCTATCGCTATCTTATACCTATAAAAAATGGAAATTGGAAGCGGGCATCAATAACCTCTTGGATAACAGTTATTTTACCAGACGGGCCACGGGATATCCGGGACCTGGAATTATTCCTGCGGAATCAAGAACATTTTATAGTACCTTGCAATTTAAATTCTAAACCAGAAATCTAAAGTATACCATCATGAAAATCGTAAAGAAAATCGCTGTTGTTTTATTGGTACTATTAATTGGCCTTCAATTGTATCGTCCAGAAAAAAATGATGCAGAATATAGGGATGTTGCCGCTTTTGTAGCCGACACACAACCTACTGCAGAGATCACAGCCATTTTGGAAACAAAATGCTACGATTGCCATAGCGATAAAACCACCTACCCCTGGTATGCCGAAGTAGCACCTATTTCCTTATGGATTCACGATCATGTTGAGGAAGGGAACGAGCATTTGAATTTTTCCAAATGGGAAGGCTATTCCCTGAAGAAGAAAGATCACAAATTGGATGAATTGATCGAAGAGGTGGAAGAAGGAGAAATGCCTTTGAGCGAATATACCTGGACGCACGGAAATCTATCCGAAGAAGAAAAAGAGGCTTTAATTCAATGGACACGCGAGGTCCGAAAAGGATATGCCAAACAGTTGTCCGGGGAATAATTACGAATAGCTTTAACGATTTACAATAGATAAGGATACAGGATTAGAGCAGCTTTTGGGGTGCTCGATTTCCTGTATTGGAATGTCCTTTGATCAACTCATTTGGGTTTTATCTGGATATCTGAGAATAATCCGATATCCATTAAAAAAAGCTGTATATTTGCACGCAATTAATCTTTAATTGCACATGAAAGCCCACCTAGATAAAATCGTTGGAGAAGGTCTCACTTATGATGACGTACTCTTAGTCCCCGCCTATTCTGAAGTACTTCCCAGAGAAGTAAATATTCAGACAAAATTTACAAGGAATATCACGATCAATGTGCCCATTATTTCCGCGGCTATGGATACCGTGACAGAATCCAGAATGGCTATCGCTATCGCACAAGAAGGGGGTATAGGGGTCTTACATAAAAACATGACCATTGAAGAACAGGCTACAAAAGTGCGCAAGGTAAAGCGTGCGGAAAGTGGTATGATCATTGATCCGGTGACTCTGCCCCTAGAAGCTACAGTGCGGGATGCCAAAGCAAATATGAAGGAGCACAAGATTGGCGGAATTCCAATTGTGGACGAAAACGGGAAGCTAATAGGCATTGTGACAAATAGAGATCTTCGTTTTGAAAAAAATAATGATCGACCTATTGCTGAGGTAATGACTTCAGAGAATTTGGTTACGGTGGGGGAAGGTACTTCCCTGACGCAGGCAGAAGACATTCTTCAAGAAAATAAAATTGAAAAACTCCCTGTAGTGGACGCCAATGATAAATTGGTGGGGTTGATTACGTTTCGGGATATCACAAAACTTACCCAAAAGCCTATTGCGAATAAAGATGGCTATGGAAGGTTGAGAGTTGCCGCTGCCATAGGAGTTACTGCGGATGCTGTAGACAGGGCAGAGGCATTGGTCAATGCTGGTGTGGATGCTGTGGTGATCGATACGGCCCATGGACATACCAAAGGCGTGGTGCATGTCTTGAAAGAAGTCAAAAAGAAATTTCCGCAATTGGATGTCATTGTTGGAAATATTGCAACAGGCGAAGCGGCAAAATATCTTGTGGAAGCAGGGGCAGATGCTATAAAAGTAGGAATAGGTCCTGGATCTATTTGTACCACTAGAGTGGTAGCCGGTGTTGGTTTTCCACAATTTTCGGCAGTGTTGGAAGTGGCAGCTGCTGTAAAAGGTACTGGTGTTCCGGTCATAGCCGATGGAGGTATTCGCTATACCGGTGATATTCCTAAAGCCATAGCAGCTGGAGCAGATACGGTAATGTTGGGGTCCTTATTGGCCGGAACCAAAGAATCTCCTGGGGAAACCATTATTTATGAAGGGCGTAAATTTAAATCCTATAGAGGTATGGGTTCTGTGGAAGCCATGAAGCATGGTAGTAAAGACCGTTATTTCCAGGATGTGGAGGACGATATTAAAAAATTGGTCCCAGAAGGAATTGTAGGACGTGTGCCATATAAAGGAGAGTTGTACGAGAGTATCCACCAATTTGTAGGTGGCTTACGTGCCGGAATGGGCTATTGTGGAGCCAAGGACATTGAAACCTTGAAAGAAACAGGTCGTTTTGTGAAGATTACCGCCAGTGGAATCAATGAGAGTCATCCACATGATGTCACTATCACCAAAGAATCCCCAAACTATAGTAGGTAACCTAAGGAAGTTTCATCACTTTTAGTTTTTCTTAAAAATCCGTACTTTCATCCTGTTCAATTAAACGAAATGGGAATGAAAAAATCGTACTATGGATTACTAAGGGGGTTATGTATACTTTCGGTATTCGTGCTGAGTTGTAAAGAAACCAATGTTCAGACTACCGAAGATGTTGGTGAGGAGGTGGCCATGAGTGAAGAAGCTACCTATGAGATTCAATATACCTTAACTAAAGAACAGACGCATAACAAATTTAGCAGTACAATAGCTCCTGTATTGACCGTCCCTTCTGGATCGGTTATAGAAGCCTATACCGAAGAAGCCAGTGATGGACAATTTCAATTGGATTCCACCGAAGATGCTTTGGACAATCTTGATTTTGAGCCCATACACCCGCTTACGGGGCCAGTCTACGTGGAAGGGGCTGCACCTGGCGATATGCTGAAAGTTACGCTTTTGGATATTGAATTGGGCGATTGGGGTTGGAATGCCATTATTCCTGGATTTGGATTTTTATCGGATTCCTTGTCCGTTAAATATTTGAAAACCTATGCCCTGGGGAAGGATAAAACCACCGTACCATTTAATGAGGAAATAGACATACCGTTGAACCCTTTTCCAGGAGTAATGGGAGTAGCTCCAGCGACTACCGAGTTGCTCAATACGATTCCGCCTAGGGCCAATGGGGGCAATATGGACGATCCCAATATGGGAGAGGGTACCACATTATATTTTCCTGTTTTTGTAGATGGAGGTCTTTTTTCCATAGGCGATGGCCATGCGGCACAAGGTTTGGGAGAGGTGTGCGGAACTGCCATTGAAACTCCTTTACGTATTGTTTATAAAATAGAATTGATCAAAGGCCAAACTGTTCAAGAACCGCAATATGAAACCGATGCATATTATGCAACAACCGGTTTTGCGCCAACCATAGATGAGGCGGCAAAAAAAGCAACTTTGTATATGGTTCGTTATTTACAGGCAAATCATGGGCTTAGTGTAGAAGAGGCGTATGCCCTATGTTCTCTCGCTGGGGATTTACAAATTGCTGAAGTGGTAGATCTTCCAAACATGCTGGTGACCATGCATATGTCCAAAGAAGTACTTCGGGCAAAATAAAACGGTAATGTATGCAGAAAAGGTTTAAGGGCCTTTATTTGGCGTTATCGTAAGCTTTCCAATTCTTTTCTTTGTACACATTATCTCCAAAATATCGTGCAATGTGTAGAAAAGGTGCTGGTTTTTGATAACCAGGGACAGGAGAAAGCATATTCATTTGTTCATCTAAAAATACCGTGGTAGGATAGCTTAATCTACCCTGCAAAAGTGCTGCCGCAAGTTCGTGATACCCTTTTCTTCCAGAAGGAACAAACTTATAGGTTTTGCCTTTGAATTCAATGGGATCTTTTCCTTCGCCATCCAATTTGACCATATAGAAGTTTTCGGTCATATATTTCGCTACCTCTCCATTCTGAAAGGTATCTTTATCCATCTTTTTACACCATCCACACCAATCTGTATATACATCCACAAAAATCTTTTTGGGATTTTTATCAGTTTTGACTCGGGAAGCAGCTTCGTCCCAGCTCATCCATTGTACTTTATGCTCTGCCGAAGCGTTGGCTTTGGTGCTTTGCGCAAAAGAGCTAAGGGTCGCAAGACCAAAAAAGAAGGTCAGGGCAAAAGTCAATACGGATGATATCGGGGTTTTCATAACAAAAATATTTTAGCTGTTAGTCCAATAATGGGTCTAAAACTAACGTAGGTTTTATGTATTTATTTCTTAAAATTGGGACAAATAGATCCGTTTTAACACTTTTGTGAAGAAAAAACCTCCAAGGTCAACAAAAGATATACTTTAGAGGACCTTGGAGGTGTTGTTTTTTATTGGGTAAGTAGGTGTTATTTTGCCGTTACTTTTTGTTTTTTTGGCGTAAATAAACCTTTCACATCTACTTGATTCTTGATCAGGTCATCAAAAGTTTCCCGTTCGCGAATTAATATGGCTTTTCCTTCGTGCCAGAGCACTTCTGCAGGGCGAAACCTTGAGTTGTAATTACTGGCCATAGTAAAGCAATACGCTCCGGCATTGCTGAAACTTAAAATATCGCCCTCAGAAATTTCACTGATGCGTCTATTGCTGCCAAAAGTATCCGTCTCACAGATGTAACCCACTACAGAATAATAACGTTCTCTGCCTTTGGTGTTTGATATATTGGTAATGCGATGTTCGGAACCATATAGCATTGGGCGAATAAGGTGATTGAAACCTGAATCGATACTGGCAAAAACAGTTGAAGTAGTCTGTTTTACAACATTGACTTTTGCCAGGAAATGTCCAGCTTCACTTACCAAGAATTTTCCAGGTTCAAAAGCTAACGTTAGCTCCCTACCATAAGTGGCACAGAATTCATTGAAGCGCGCACTCAATTTTTTTCCAAGCTCTTCAATATTGGTTTCAATATCCCCTTCTTTATAAGGAACCTTAAACCCACTTCCAAAATCTATAAATTCCAGATTATCAAAGTTTCTAGCTGTTTCAAAAAGAATTTCTGAAGCATAAAGGAATACGTCGATATCCAAAATATCACTTCCTGTATGCATATGAATACCGTTGATATTCATTTTGGTCAATTCAACAATACGCAAAAGATGTGGGATCTGATGAATACTGATACCAAATTTGGAATCGATATGACCTACAGAGATATTGGAATTCCCTCCTGCCATAACATGAGGATTAATGCGAATACAAACAGGAATATTGGGATGTTTGCTTCCAAACTGTTCCAAGATGGATAAATTATCAATATTGATCTGTACCCCAAGAGCTGCTGCTTCCTCAATTTCCTCCAAGGAAACGCCATTGGGGGTATAGATGATGGATTCGGGTTTAAAACCAGCCAACAACCCTAATTGAACTTCCTGGATAGATACGGTGTCCAGTCCGCTGCCTAGACTGTTCATCAACCTCAAAATATTGACATTGGACAATGCTTTAGCGGCATAATTCAGCTTTAACTTTTTGACCCCCTTAAATGCCGTGGTCAATCGTTTAAATTGACTACTTATTTTTTCGGAATCATATACATAAACCGGATCTCCATAGGTTTTTGCGATTTGTAGTAAATCTGAATGTTTCATGCCTTTAAAATTTTAGACGAAATTAAACTACTTATAGGATGTGGGCAAGAAATTAGTGTCGAAACATTAAAAATAAAACAATTTGTTATAAATAAAACAAATTGTATATTCAATATCACTTGCCACTGAATTATCTGTATCGTACTTTTAAACAAAAAACAATGAGGATTCCATTATTTCCATTAGAATCGGTCTATTTTCCAAACGAACGGGTACCGCTACATATTTTTGAAGCGCGTTATAAGCAGCTTATACAAGACTGCAGGGAAGAGGCCCTGACCTTTGGCATTCCGGTATATATCAATGATACCCTTGCCTACGGTACAGAGATGACGCTGGTAGAAATCATGAAAACCTATGAAAATGGGGAAATGGATGTGATTTGTTCTGCCCAACGGATCTTTAAAGTACTTACTTTTGACAGGCAGATGGACGAAAAGCTCTATGCTGGCGGTATTGTGCAATTTTTGGAAAATGTAGAAGATGGAAACTTGGCTCAAAAGGAAAAAGTAACTGTAATGATCAAAGAATTGTATCAGTTGATGGAAGTTCCCTTGAAGCATATTGACCCAACCACCTTCAACAGTTATTCATTGGCCCATAAAATAGGATTGTCCATTGAACAAGAGCATCAACTCCTGCAGATTACCTATGAAAGTGAACGTTTACGATTTTTACAAGATCACTTAGTTACTACCATTGCTATTTTAAAGGAGGTCAATAGGACAAAGAAGGTCATTGCGATGAATGGACATTTTAGAAATTTTGACCCCTTGGATTTTAAGGATATTGAGTTATAATCCCTTTCTCTACAGATCTTTTGTTTTTCTAGTGCCATACATTAGTGTAAATCCAATCGGTTTTTTATTTTTGCAACCGAATAAAACATCGCATATATGAATCTTCACGAATATCAAGGAAAAGAAATATTAGCAAGTTTTGGAGTACGTATCCAGAGAGGTATTGTAGCCCATAATGCAAAAGAGGCAGTAGACGCTGCCAAACAGCTGACCGCAGAAACCGGAACGGGCTGGCATGTAATCAAAGCACAGGTGCATGCTGGAGGCCGTGGTAAAGGTGGGGGAGTAAAACTTGCCAAAAACTTGAAAGAAGTTGAAGAATTGGCGGGACAGATTATCGGAATGAACTTGATTACGCCCCAGACATCGGCAGAAGGAAAGAAAGTACATCAGGTGTTGATTGCCGAAGATGTCTACTATCCTGGGGATAGTGAAACCAGTGAATTTTATATGTCCGTCTTGCTGAATCGAGGTACAGGTCAGAATATGATCATGTACTCCACAGAGGGGGGAATGGATATCGAAGAAGTAGCAGAAAAGACGCCTCATTTGATTTTTACAGAAGAAATTGATCCGGCTACGGGATTACTTCCTTTCCAGGCAAGAAAGATCGCATTTAACCTAGGACTGTCCGGAATGGCATTTAAGGAGATGACCAAATTTGTCGCAGCACTGTACAAAGCGTATGTAGAAAGTGATTCCAGTATGTTTGAAATCAACCCTGTGTTGAAAACATCAGACGACAAAATTATGGCTGTGGATGCAAAAGTGTCTATAGATGATAATGCATTGTATAGAAGAAAGCAATACGCCGAAATGCGGGACCTGCGTGAGGAGAACCCTATTGAAGTAGAGGCAAGAGCTGTAGGCCTTAATTATGTAGATCTAGATGGTAATGTAGGTTGTATGGTAAACGGGGCCGGTTTAGCGATGGCCACCATGGATTTGATCAAAATGGCAGGAGGAGAGCCCGCTAACTTTTTGGATGTTGGAGGTACGGCCGATGCTAAAAGAGTGGAAGAGGCCTTTAGAATTATATTAAAAGATCCAGCGGTAAAGGCAATTTTAATCAACATATTTGGTGGAATTGTACGTTGTGATCGTGTAGCACAAGGTGTAGTGGATGCCTATAAGAATATGGGAGATGCCATAAAAGTACCTATTATCGTACGATTACAGGGAACCAATGCCGAATTGGCAAAAGAGATTATTGATAATTCTGGCTTGGCCGTTCATTCTGCAGTGCAATTCCAAGAGGCAGCAGATAAGGTAAAGGCTGTTTTAGCATAACAAACCCTAGCTGTGATTACGTGTTACGTCAATTATATCATTGATCCTTATAAGCTAAAGGAATTCGAGATATACGCTAAAAAGTGGATTCCTTTGGTCAATCAGTACGGAGGAACGCATCACGGATATTTTTTACCGCATGAAGGGGCCAACAATAAAGCAATAACCTTGTTCAGTTTTCCTTCATTGGCAGATTATGAAAAGTATAGAAGGGATAGCATGTCGGATCCGGAATGTATTGCAGCTTATGAGTATGCCGTGCATACAAAATGTATCATAAGTTACGAAAGGTCGTTCATGCGACCCATTTTTGAACCTTAAGTCAGAAGCAAAAGAATACAGTAAAGGGCAATGTTTTGATAACATTGCCCTTTTATTATATTCCTTACTTTTTGGTTAAAACACCAAAAAAAACCTTTAAGAAACGATATCCTCATTGGGCATTTATCCCGTGCTATTTCCTTTTCTTTAGTTTTTGTCCAAAGGTATTGATCGTTCTATTATCTATGGAAATATGTCCTTAAGGTTATGAAGTTTAAATGTGCGTTAAACTCGCTTTGCGCATTATTTTTATCTTCTTTTTGAATGTAGTTTTGCAGTGGAAATAAAAAAGGGAGAACATTAAAAAT
Organism: Spongiimicrobium salis; assembly: GCF_043678055.1. Taxonomy (NCBI): domain Bacteria; kingdom Pseudomonadati; phylum Bacteroidota; class Flavobacteriia; order Flavobacteriales; family Flavobacteriaceae; genus Spongiimicrobium; species Spongiimicrobium salis. The sequence continues at coordinate 291,207 of NZ_JBHEQA010000003.1, read as the reverse complement.
TTGTTAAAACAAAAAAATCATGTAACATTTTAATCCCTTGCCAGTCTTTTAAATATATCATCAATATAATCATAATCAAAAAACAAAAACAATCATGAGAAAATTTAGTTTAGTATTTGCAGCTGCAATGTTGCTAATGACAGGAAGTATCTTTGCTAACAATGGAGACACGGAGAAAAAACCTTCGAACAGACAATTAGCCGCTCAAATCGGGGCGCTTTTGGAAAGTAATAATTTCATTGTTGAAGAGCACGATGTGACTGCTAATGTTAAATTTACCTTGAATTCTGACCAAGAGATTGTCGTATTATCCGTAGATTCGGAAGACGAGTCCTTAGTGAAATTCGTGAAAGGAAGACTGAACTACCAAAAGGTAAAAACAGAAAACTTCCGCGAAGGTAAAATGTACACAGTACCTGTTAGGATGACTGAATAAAAAAACCGTTTTAAGAATGAAAATCCTGAAGAAATTCAGGATTTTTTTTATTTGATCATTTCTTTACACAATAATAACATTGCATTTTATCTAAAGTTCGGGGTGATTTAGTGCTTTTTATTTTTCCTTTTGTGATTTTTTAATATGAATTTCTTAGTAAAAAAACCATTCGACTATGCCTTATGAAAAAGGTACTTTTTGGGGACACTAAATATTTGTTAAAACGTATTTTTCATGAAAAACTTTGTATTACTTTTGTGCCGTCAAAAATAAGATTGTCAATAAAAAGTGTTAAAAAAGCATTTTTAATAAATTATATTTAATAAAAAGTATCTTATTTTAAGAATTAGTCAAGAAATAAAAATTAAAGAAAGTAAAAAAACAAGTTATGAGAAAAATTAATTTAGTATTGATAGTCGTTGTATTGCTATCAACATTGAACACTTTTGCGAAGGTATCCGAAACTAAAAATCCTGTAGAAGGAAAAGACCTTACAGCACAGATCGGAGAATTATTGGAAGATAATGCATTTACGATCGAGGAGGTTGATTTAACTGCTAAGGTTAAATTTATCTTGAACGATGAAAACGAGATTGTTGTATTGTCTGTAGCTACTGAAAATGCATCTTTCGAAGCTTTCGTAAAAAGTAGATTGAATTACCAAAAAGTAGAAGGAGCTGATGTAGAAGGTGGAAAAACATATACTATTCCAGTTCGTATCACGGAATAAGCGGTAATCTTATTTAATTTATAGTTTTAGTCAAAAAAAATCCTGAGATAGCTCAGGATTTTTTTTTGTTCTTATACTTCACATAGCTAAGATCTGGACTTTTCTTGTTTTTAGGTTTAAAGTTCGACGACTTGGATGTATCTCTCTTGTTTGCAAACTTCTTTTGTAAAACTTCTTTTGGATTCTTTGGAGCTTCTTTGGTTCCTCTTAAATGAATGACCAAACCATTGAGAAAATTACGCAGAATTTGATCTCCACATTCCCTATAATTAGGATGGTCTTCTTTTCTACATAATGCGCCGACTTCACTTTTGGATATTCTAAAATCCACTAATTTTAAGATATCTACAATTTCATCGTCACGTAGCATTAGGGCTACCCTAAGTTTTTTTAGAATGTCATTATTGGTCATATATATTCTTTTTGGCAAGATATTATAAATCCATGATTTGAGTGAGGTTTCGTTCATTTTTCGCTGATGTTTATACGAAACTTGCGTTTAAAGAGTTATTCTAAATGGTATCTATTGGATTCGCTTAAATTATAACAGGTGAGTAGCTACGAAGAAAAAATAAGTATTTTATCCGAAATGATTGTATTTGCCATGGTGGACAAAACAGTCAAAGAGCCGGAGTATAGCTTCTTATTGGGAGTGGCTTCGCAATTGGGGATAGATAAAAAAACCTTTGATGGCCTATTCAATACTAAGATCAAGAAGGTATTGCCAAAATCCCAGTTAGAGCGCATCCTTCAATTTCACCGTTTGGTTTTACTTATGAATGTAGATCGGGTACAACATATTGCGGAAACCAATAAATTGTTTAATATTGGCTTGGGAATGGGCTTGCCGCCATCGGCCATAGAGCAGGTCTTATACGTCATGCATCAATATCCCGATAAAGTTATTCCGCCCAATGTGCTTATCGATATTTTTAAGGCACATTACAATTAACAGCTCTCCTTTTTCTTTTTCACGAGCATTTAAATTCGTCAGGATTCAACGAATTATGGCCTTGTTTTGGTAGTATATTGTCAATTTGACAGTATTTCGATAGGGTAATATGTCATAATGACACATATTTTTTATTGGTATAACATTTGTCTTTTAGCCTATCAAAGATGAATGTTTAATAAAAAAATATAGTATCATGAGTATCGTAAAAAGAAATCATACAAGTTTACCTTTTTTAATGGATGAGATTTTTGGACCTGATTGGTTCGGAGGAAAAGAGGCTAGAAATCACAAAAAACCGCCAGTCAATATTAGAGAGGTAGATGCGGCTTTTGAATTGGAAGTCATTGTTCCTGGACGAAAGAAAGAAGATTTCCGTATAGAAGTAGATAAGGATATATTGACCATTGCTTCGGAACAAAAAGAAATAGAAGAGACCGCAAAGACATATACAAGACAGGAATTTGCCTTTGTATCTTTTAATAGGGCGTTTACCTTGCCAGAAACTGTGGATACAGATAGTATTGAAGCGACTTATGAAGCGGGGATATTAAAGGTGGTATTGCGTAAAAAAGAAGAGGCATTGCCAAAGCCTAAAAGAGCAATTACGATTGGATAATAATTTTCATAGCAGTTTTTTTTAATTGATTAGTTAGTTAGTTGGAAAAGCGTTCTGTCCTTCTTAGGATGGGGCGCTTTTCATGGATATGGACTATGGTGAAATCTATTATTATTAAAATTTAGACATGTCTAAATTTTAATAATAACTTGTTTACAATCAATAAAATTAAATGCACCTAACTCAAGCAAAACTTTAATCTTGTTCTTGCAGCATTTTTATTTCGTCGCGTAGCTGGGCAGCCTTCATAAAATCCAATTCTTTGGCCGCTTTTTCCATGGCTTTTCTTTTCTCGCGAATCAACTTTTCTGTCTGTTCTTTGGTAAGGTATTCCATATCGGGCTCTGCAGCACGAATGGCTTCTTTTTCAAAATGATAGGTAGACACGGAGTTTTTCGTAAGTGCACTGTCCAAACTTTTGTTCAATGCTTTTGGAACTAGATTATTGGCGGTATTATAGGCCATTTGTTTTTCCCTTCTATAGTTGGTTTCATCAATGGTCTGTTGCATGCTCCTGGTAATTTTATCGGCATACATAATGGCTTTACCATTTAAGTTTCGTGCTGCTCTTCCTACAGTTTGGGTCAGGGATCTGGCATTGCGCAAAAAGCCTTCCTTATCCGCATCCAAAATGGCAACTAAGGAAACTTCGGGCAAATCCAAACCTTCTCGAAGTAAGTTGACACCAATAAGTACATCAAAAATGCCTTTTCTTAAATCTTGCATAATTTCCACACGTTCAAGGGTGTCTACATCACTGTGAATATAGCGACAGCGCACATTGATCCTAGTGAGGTATTTTGCGAGCTCTTCGGCCATTCGTTTGGTCAATGTGGTGACCAAGGTACGTTCATCTTTTTCTACCCGAATCTGGATTTCCTCGACCAGATCATCAATCTGATTAAGGCTAGGGCGTACTTCTATAATGGGATCTAAGAGTCCTGTTGGTCGTATCACCTGCTCTACATAAACACCTTCTGAAAGTTGTAATTCATAATCTGCTGGAGTTGCACTTACATAAATTACCTGATTTTGTAGGGCTTCAAACTCTTCAAACTTCAAAGGACGATTGTCCATAGCCGCTGGCAAGCGAAAGCCAAACTCTACTAAATTTTCTTTTCGCGATCGATCTCCCCCATACATCGCATGAACTTGAGGAACCGTGACATGGCTTTCATCAATGATCATAAGGTAATCGTTGGGGAAGTAATCCAATAAACAAAAGGGGCGGGTACCAGGATCCCTTCCGTCCAAATAACGCGAATAATTTTCAATGCCGGAACAATACCCAAGCTCCCGAATCATTTCAAGGTCAAAATTTGTGCGTTCTTCAAGGCGCTTGGCTTCCAAGGGCTTTCCTATTTCCTTAAAATAGGCGGTTTGAGCCACAAGATCGTCCTGTATTAAATGAATGGCATTTTGAAGAATATCCGGGGAAGTAACAAACATATTTGCCGGGTATATGTTCAACTGGGGATAAACTTCAATGACTTTATTTTTGAGGGGATCAAAGGCTTCGATCTCTTCAATCTCATCGCCAAAGAAATGGATGCGATAGGCATGGTCGGCATAACTGGGAAAAACGTCCACAACATCCCCTTTTACCCTAAAATTCCCATTTCTAAAATCCGCAGTGGTTCTAGAATAAAGGCTTTGTACCAACTGATGCAAAAACTTTGTTCTGGAGATGATCTGATCTTTCTTAATGGAAATTACATTCTTCTGAAATTCCACAGGGTTCCCTATACCATAGAGACAAGAAACCGATGCTACAACCAATACATCCCTACGCCCCGAGAGCAGGGAAGAGGTGGTGCTCAATCGCAACTTTTCAATATCCTCATTGATGGACAAATCCTTTTCAATATAGGTCCCCGATGTAGGGATATAGGCTTCCGGTTGATAATAATCATAATAGGAAACAAAATATTCAATGGCATTGTTCGGGAAAAATTGCTTGAATTCAGCATACAATTGGGCGGCCAAAGTTTTATTGTGGGCCAGCACCAGGGTTGGGCGCTCCACTTTTTCCACAACATTGGCCATAGTAAAGGTCTTTCCCGAACCGGTAACGCCCAATAAGGTTTGATAAGGTTCTTGTTTTTCTATTCCATCAACCAACTGTGCTATAGCGGAGGGTTGATCTCCTGTAGGCTCAAATTCGGAAACGACTTTAAATTTCATGCACTAAAGTTACAAAAGGAAAAGGGTTCCATGCAATGCCTTTGCTTAGTTTTTGAGGGGTTTGCGTGTTCCCATCAGTTGATGAGCAGACATTGATCCCATTTGTTCATGGAAGGAGAAAGATAAGTCATTATGGAGAGACCAATACCAGCAATACCTTCCAGAAGGTTGGTTTCCTTGCGCCATTGCTCTTTTCCATCACCCCGCCACTGTTGGTATCCGGCTAAGCCATCTTCATGAATGGCCATATCCAATGCCTGTTCTTTCCAATACTCTGCCGTTTCCTTAAAGATTGGATGCGCTGTTTTTTCATGCATTTGATTATAGATATGCATGATACCGAAGGCCCCATGGCACAAACCTGCATCCATAACCCGTGCTTCATGGAGGTTTTTTCGTTTAGAAGCATGGACCAAAGTATCTATAGCTACCTTAGCTATGACAGCATCATTTAAAGCTTCAGAAGCACGCCATAAGGTAATGCCTATCCCTAAATCCCCATAGCACCAGGCCAAGCGGGAACTCTGATCAATGCTGCTGTTTTCAACGATCCAATCCGGGAAAGATGTGGAAGTTGACCCGGTTTCATTTCTACAACTCATTAAAAAAGAAGTGGCGCCTTGTAACAGCGGAAATCCTTCCGTTTTGAAATCATCAAATTTCACGAGTCTCGATAGAAAATTGATAATACTGGAAATTCCATGGGACAAACCAAGATTATAACCTCGTAACCCTGTACTTCTAATTAAGTAACTTTCCCATTTTAAGCCGCATTGATCTTTTGTGGCAGTATTGTCTAAAAGTCTCGTAATATCTAGCAATACCTGTCTGTATTTTTCTTTGAGTTGTAGATTCTGGGTTCGTTCGTATCGTTTAAGGTAGTAAAATCCAATCCCAAGAACTCCGTGCAGAAAATCATAAAAGTTCTCGTGGGGATCTATAGCCAGGAACTCAATCAGATAATCATCCAGGATAGCTAAAAGGGAATCTGCGTTGAGTTCAATATATTCTTCTTCCAGTAGCAGTTCTATGACCCATGCCGCTCCGGAAATTCCGGTACAAAAACTGGGCATGTCATAGCCTTCGTTAATTTTTTGAATAATATCTGCAATGACCATACTTCCAAGGTCTGCTGAAATTTCCTCTTGTGAAAAACGGGAATAGTAAAAGTGAAATAAGGCTATCCCAGCACTCCCGGTCAGTACTCCAAGATCCATGTTTTCATACTGATGATTCACTAAAATAGTATTGATTTCATCAAGCTTATTTCGCAATAGGTGTTCATTCTTCATAGTATTCATAGCTAAAAAGCTGCCTTTGATACAGACAGCTTTTAGGTACTCTTATAATTATGGCAATTAACTATTCAATGACGTATGTCTTTCGCCATGAATATAAATTAGAAACATTGCACTCCGGGAGGAGGACAAGTATTTAAAGGTCCATCGGTAGGGCAGCAATGTGTTCCTCCGGCTCCTTTTACTTTTTTCATTTGTAATTTACTAACTACTTCTTTTTTTAACGTTAAGTTTTTCAATGATTTTTTCATAAATCGTGCATTAAAAATAATAGATACCTACTCTATTCAAGGTTTTCGGTTCCCCCTTTTTGTGCCATTGTTCCAGTGGTACAATGGAATGATGAAGTTAGAGTTCCATTTATAGAATTAAAAACACAATAGTCCCAGATTGAACAAAATAGGGCAGCATCTGGTTGGGCGATGTAGTGCTTTTTGATGTACATAGCAATAGCCCTCCATTAAAAGAAAAAAGCGGCGCATCTTTCATGTTCCTTAATCCATATTAAGGGGGGATATCACTTTATATCAAGGAATTTGACTTGTCGGACATACCCAATCCGTATGGCCGACTTCCGTAGGAATACAGTCGCCCCCTTGGAGTCTTTGCATGGATTTACTAGTGATTTTCGCGATCGAAAATTTCTTTAGATCGATTTTTTTGATTTGTTTTTTTTTCATCTTGTTGCTCTTAAAGTTTATTGTATATTTCTCCACTCAATATACTTTTTGTTGGTGTTGAAAGATAGAAGAAGTACCCAAAATTGAACAAAATAGGGTGGTTGTTCTAAATTTTGCGTGCTATACGGAACCTAATTTCCCCAAGTTTTTAATATAGTCAGAAGGGTTGACCCCGGTCTTGGATTTAAAATGTTTCGCAAATGAATAATCACTTTTATAGCCTACTTCTTTGGCAATTGACTTAATGGAGAATGACCTGAATTTTTTATCACTATGCAATCTTTCCAGGGTATAGTTGATGCGAAGGTCATTGATATAGGTAATGAACTTTTTGTGTTTATGGTTGTTTATAATGACAGATAAATACGTGGCATTGGTCCGCACTTTTTTTGCCATGGTACGGAGATTGCATTCCAAATCAAGGAAGTACTCTTGATGCTCCAGTTTTTCCAATCGCCTAAGGACATCGCCTACTGTATCCGTATGAATTACAATTTCTTTGGCATTTTTTGCATTTTGTAGCGAAGGAGAATTCGTTTTGTCTTCATCATTTGTATTGTTGATACTGTTATTGGATTTTCCTCCGTTGGAATTGGATTTCTTAAAAATAAAGAAAAGGAATACCAAAGCGGCTATGAATATAGCAATAGCGACACCCAGCACATAGGTGTTGTTTTTTTTTTGCTGTAGTTGTTCTTGTTTTAGAACGGCAATTTCATTCCCTAATTTTTGGGTGTCTGTTTCGTAAATTTTATTGACCAGATCATATTTTCTTTCTAAAAATTGATCGTTTAGCTTTACATATTTATCATACCAGAATATAGAACTATCCTTGTCGCCATATTGTTTGTAACTATCAGCCAAGAGACGGTAGGCTTCAACGGTTCTTACTTTTATTTTTCTACGGTTACCCTTAGCGTACTGCACAAATTGGAGCAATTGGGAAATGGCCTCTTTATAGTCCCTTTGTTCGTGATAGGCCATCGCCCTGTAGTAGCGAATATTCTGAAGAAAGTATTGCTCCTTTATTTTTTTTGAAGCGATAAGTTGTTGGGCCTTATCCAAATATTCAAAACCTAAAGTATAATCTTCTTCTTTGCAATGCACCACTCCCGTTTTTGTATATAAATCAATAAGTCCTCTGGGGTAATCTATTGTCTGGCTTATTCGAATTCCTATTTTGGCAAATTGGAGGGCTTCATCGTAGGATTCCATTCCCAGATACGATTCGCTAATGATGGTGAGGAGGTTTACATGGTTCTTACTATTTTTTAATAGCGTATGATCAACTGTTTCAAGTGCTTCCAAACATTCTTGGATGGCTTTTTCATACTGCTTCATTCGATTCCGTATGATGCCGATATTGACTTTGGAAATAACTTCTTTTTCTTTGTTTTTGCTGTTTTTGGAAATTTCCAAAACTTTATGATAAGCTTCCAGAGCATCCTGATTTTGCCAGTTCAGAAGATAAGAATTGCCTTGTTTTAAGTAAGCTTCTGATAATAATTGCCAGTCTTGTGTTTTTTCTGCCTTTATTAGGGCCTGGTCAATATAATTTAGACTTCTTTTATACGCTCCATTCCTATAGAAGGATTGTGCGATGTCAAGAAATATATGTACAAAATCGGAATCGGAATATTCACGCTCCAGCAATGCATTTTCAAGTGCCGGACTGTCTAAGACATCGGATGACTTTATTTCCTGGATAATCTTATCCGTATATTGTGGATCATGACTGGATTGTGCACGGACCACACTGATTCCCAGAAAAAGAAAACCAATAAGGGAAATAGCGTATAATCTTAAGCATATATCTTGATTCAAAACAGCGGATTTTGGGGAACTTGTGGGACAATTGTTTTTATTTCTAATAAAATGCTTAGTAAATGTAATAAAAATCTTATAAAAAAATAGGAAATAATAGTAATATAATACTTGTAATACTACAAAGGAGGAAGCCGCTAATACGGCGTGCAATATTATCGTTTCAATGTGAAGTGCCCCGTAAATTCTCTACCATCCTCAAGATTTACTTTGAACCAATAATCCGAAGAAGGCAATTCTCGGGCATTAAATTTTCCGTCCCAACCCTGATCGCCGGGTCTTAACTGTTGCAATAATTTTCCATAACGATCAAAAATATGAATGGAAGTATTGGGTTGAAAGATTTCATTGGCTCCTAAGATTTGCCAAAAATCATTGACATTATCTCCATTTGGGGTAAAAAACCTTGGATAACCAATTACGGAAACCAATTCCTCGCTAATGCCACAACCTCTTTTGTCGCGAACAAAGACAGTTATAAAGCCGGCCGGGACATTTTCGAAAAAAGGGCTGTCCTGATAATTTTGACCATCAATGGAAAACTCATAATCCCCTTCACCACTTACGCTTACAGCTATGGTGTTGTTGTCCTGGATATCTGAAACATCGGATACCTCTATTTCCTGAATTGTGGCATTGTTGGAAGGCAACACTTGAAAGGAAGCACTATTGGTGCACACAAAAGGAGTTCGGTCCAAATCGTATACAAAACCTACTTCTAGGGTATAACTCCCCAATTCGGTAATATTGACCATTTGCGCAGTTTCAATCAATTCTTCCGTACCATTTACGTTTCGTAGCCACCTGTAAGTATCAAAACCAGGAGGGCCACTTATGGTTAGCGGAGGGTCGTTGGTACAAAGAAAGAAGGTGTCATTTAAAATAAATACAGGGGTGGGGACCACTTCCAGTTGAATTTCTTCAACACCCTGACATTGATTGGAATTTTCCAAACGGGCAAAGACGGTAGTCGATGTGGTGGTGAAATCCCCGGAAAGGGGATTGGTTTCTAAAGTGGCATCCTCTAGGGTGGCATATAGAGCAGCTTCTAGACCGGGATAATTCTCGGTGCGGATAGCTTCTAAATCAAAAATACCTTCCAGTACCGCATCATTAGGGTTAATATCGCAACTCCGGAAAGGGCTTTGGTTGTTTAAACTTACCGTTGTGGGCTGTATCTGAATCTGAAGGTCCCCCAAATTTTCACAACCGATTATTGTATTTGTGGCTCTATAGAACAGGGTTTGGTTAAAAGGAATCGTATTGATATAGCCAATGGGATTGGGTATGGGGTTGTCGGCATCCCTATCGGCTATGGTTTCATAAAAAAAGAAATCAAAATCTTCGATATCCGGAATATTCAAGAATACCTGATTGAGGTTTAGTGCCGAAAATCCATCCGTGGAATTTGTTGGGTCAATATCACATTGTATTAGCTGCGAACTTATGGGAATGGGACTCAACACAATATCAAGAAATACAGGAACACTAACAAAACAACTGGGATCTGTTGCCAAGGCAATTCTTGCGTATATCGTGATTGCCCCAGTTTCAAAAGGCGTACCTACAATTTGCCCGGTGCTATTATCCGCACTGATTTCGTCAAGGTGAAATGTAATATTGTACGCTGTAGGATTGTTTAACGCATTGAAAATAGTGTTGGCAATGGCATCCAAATCAAAGCCTTCCCTACCATTGCCATCTTGATCACAATTTACCGTATCGAAATCCTGATCGATATAGTTCTCTGAAATGATACTGAAATCCAGAATTTCAAAGCAATCATTCAGGCCTTGAACTCGTGCAAAAAGTGGGACTTCAGCAGCCATTACCGGGAAATTTGCCAAATCCGTCACAGCGTTGTCACGATCAAAGGCATTCGCAAAAGAAGTATAGAATTCTACAATGGCGGTTGGATCGGTAGTAATTGAAATGGAAACAGCACTAAGATCAACCGTAGTATCTTCATCGGCAATACAAAGTTCAATATCAGTGGGGGGATTAAAAACGGGAGGCTCAAAAAATTCTGAAGTGCCTGTCCATTCCAAACTAAACCCTCCATCTCCAATAGGTCTGTCGATCAAAAGGAAATAGGTTTCCCCAGCTTGCACGGGAATGGCGGATACAAAACCATTACCGTCTGCCCCGGGTCCTTCCGTAAGATCAGTTTCCGTAGTGCTCAAACCTGTAGTATTAGAGGTTTGTCCGGCACTTATTGGATTGGTGGAAGAACAGCGAATGGGAGTGCTGAAATTGCCACAAGACTCATTGGGTGCAAAGATGGCAAAATCATAATCCACATTGAGACTCGGACTTTCGGGGCTTAATACAAAGGCAAGATCTCCTGATACTGCTATATTTAATTGCAACCAAAGGCTATTGTTTTCGCCTCGTACAAGACAGCTCGTACCTGCTGGTATTTCTTGGATGCCGAAACCTGAGGCATTGGAAGCTATCGTACTATTGCCGCATACTACTACCGCATTGCTGCAATCATTTGCGGTCTGGGCAAATGAAAAACATTGGTAGAGTAAAAGAATAAATACTAGTTTTTTAGGCATGTGTCAGATAGGTTCTATCCGACAATATACTATAAATCCCTTTTCTTTAATAATGCATACGATAAATAGACAAAAATTACCGTCCAAACAAGGACCACCGCAATTTGATACCAGTGTACCGTATGGTCAAACTTGAAGTTTTCCCCAATTTGTTCCCCGAGATTTTGAACAGCGGATAACCTGCTAAATGGCTCGCGAACCAGGTTGGCCATGGATTCCAATGGAAGAAAATTCTTAATGTTCTGTGCTGTTTCCCAAGAGGTAACTTTCCAACCTAAAAGTCCAAAAACAATTTGTTCAATAATCGCCCACAAAATCAGGAATCCCAAGGCAAAAGCCGATCGTTTTACAAAGACGCCCAGGAAAAGACAGAAGGCAAAAAAGCCTACCAATTTCACAAAATAGGCTAAAAGGTATTCCAAGTCCGAAAAAATAATTCCAATTTCATTATAGTCAGAATAGCCCAGGCCTAAAATGAGCGATACCAAGAAAAGAAAAATGGTAGAGATAGCTGCAAAGGAAAATACGGTCAAAAATTTCGAATAGACAAACTCCCATTTACTCAAGCCATCGATGAGGTTTTGTTTAATGGTTTTGTTGCTATATTCATTGGCCATCATAGATACAATGACCACTGCTAAAAACAGTTTAAAGAAAGCGGCAATAAAAGCGTTAAAGTGCCATATATAGGGGAAGTTGAAAATCCCGAGTTCGGCAAGGTGAAATTTTATAGGGCCAATATCAAATTTAATGGCGGCAATCAAGGAAATAAAGGTAAGTAGGACAAAATAGGAAATAATGAGCACCTTACTTGCCCTGTTGTTCCATAGTTTTATATATTCTATTTGTAATAAACGTATCATGCTAATGTTGGTTTTTTGATTGGTATTGGTTTTAGTTGGCTGCGTTTTTCGTTAATTCCAAGAATTGTTCTTCCAAACTTTCTTTTCGTTTGACCAAATGCGAAAGTACAATGCCCTTCTCAAATAGTGTTTTGTTCAATACGGCAGGAGACATCTCCTCCTTAAGAAAAGCAGTGATCGAGCCATTTTCTGCCTTGATTTCTCCAAAACTGGTATTGTTTTTTAAGAATTCCATTAAGGCATCCTTATCATCTGTGCGCAGTTCAAAGAAACCGTAACTGGCCAACATACCATCTACACGGCCGGAATATAATTTTTCCCCTTTTCGGAGAATGATAACGTGACTGCATACTTTCTCCACTTCATCCAATAAATGGGATGCTAACAAAATAGTAGTGCCTTGAGCGGCAATCTTTTTAATGATTTCACGAATTTGATGTATCCCTTGGGGATCCAGTCCATTGGTAGGCTCATCCAAAATAAGAATTTCGGGATCGTTCAAGAGGGCCGAAGCAATGGCCAAGCGCTGCTTCATACCCAAAGAATAGGTTTTAAACTTACTGTTCTTACGTTCCAATAAGCCAACAAGTTCTAATTTCTCTTCTATTTTGCTTTCCGAAACCTCCTTGATTTTACAGACCAATTTTAAGTTTTGTACGGCCGTCATATAGGGGTAAAAATTAGGTCGTTCAATAATGGCGCCTACTTTTTTTAATGCTTCATGAGTAGATGTGTTTCCGTTGAACCAGGCAAAATCTCCCAGGGTTTTATTGACCACGTTGAGTACGATTCCCAAGGTAGTTGATTTGCCACTTCCATTGGGTCCCAAAATGCCATAAACATTTCCTTTTTCAATGCTAAAACTAAGGTCTTTGACTGCGGTTAGATAGCCAAATTTTTTGGTAAGGTGGTTTACATTTAATATAGTTTCCACAAGCTGTTGGTTTTTTAAGTTGATATCTAGTATAGTTGACGAGTAAATCCTTAATTTGTTACAGCGAAACTGTAATTAAAAAAAGTCGTGGTCCATGGAAGATAAATTGATGTCCAAAAAAAAGCCTGCTTATCCTATTTCTGAGCGACTTGATGCTTACTTACATCAATACAATCGCAAAATAGAAATTCCGATATTCTATGAAGATCTCTTGCGATTTTCTGGCTCTATTGTGGTTTATGATGCCAATGATATCGATACTTTATGGGTTAGGGTATACTATTCTGATGTGGAAAGAAGGGAAATCGACCAAAGCCTGAAAAAGGTATATTCCATTCTCCATTCAGATGGTAGTGATCGCATTATTGAATACTTGAACATCGATGCCGTAGATTACTGTACCTTTGGAAACTCCAAACCCTTTCGTATCAAAGTACGGAACATTCTCAACGATAATTTTACCTATTTCTATGTAAAAAAAACGGATGCTTCTCGGGTATATGGCTTGGAATTGGAGCATATGTTATCTCCCTACAATCTCAATTTTTTGCTTTATAAAGATACCTTGATCGAGGAGCATATTGCCGGAATCCCCGGGGATGTTTTTATCAAAGAGATGCTACCAAAATGTTCTGCTTCTGAAAAAGCGCAACTGGCCAAGGAATTTGTAAAGTTCAATGAACGTTGTATGATTCGACTTCTGGGGGATATGCGATCTTATAATTATGTTATTGTACCTACACACGATTTTGATCATGTGGTGTATAAAATACGCGCTATAGATTTTGATCAACAATGTTTTGAAGGAAAACTAAAAGTGTATCGTCCTCAATTTTTTAAAGAAAACTTCCTGATGGTGGAACTGGTTCGAGAGAAATTGCAGAAAAGCTCTGTGGATCAATATAAAATAGAAGAACGATCGATTGTGGCAAAACGAATCATTAGTTCTGAAAATAGAATTGAGGAACTGATCGATATTTGTAGGGAAGATGTTATTTCGATGAGCGACAATATCATTATGCTAAGAAATCATATTTACGAGTTGACATTGGACCTCAAATTCAAAAAATGCAATACTATGGGAGAAATCCTGACGCTTGCTTTGGATTTTGTAAAGCGAAATTATCAGGATATGAGTATGAAACAAATCATTGAAAAGAAGTTCTACGAAAAATAACGGATCCTATTCTTTGTCAAAAAACAAGGGTCAATTCTTTTCTTCTTTATTGAAATAGACCAAATAATAATACATTTGACGTTCTTCATCCCATCCTTTTTCTACGAATTTTTCTGCAGACTCTGGATTGATAAAATCCATTTTTATCTGAATATTGGTATCTAAGTTAATTACGTTTTTTATTTTTTTTCGCGCATCGGATACGGCTTTGTTGGCGATATCAAAATTGGAAACGTCCTCGATACTGTATTTGGGTCCCTTTTCTACTTTATAATGTTTGAATTCCGGAATTAACTCTGGATTTTCGAGGACTTCGTTAAGAAAAGATGTTTCCTCGAATTCATCGTTTTTGGCAAAATGGTTCACAGCCTTATTCATGAACAATACCTCTTGTTGCTTGTCCTCGGCAGGTAATACAACGTCCTTGGCAAAGTTCTGGCAGAATTTTAAATAATTCTTCGTGTAAAAGTTTTCATCCGCAAGCGCATCGACCCCCAAAAAGTTTTCCAACCAGTATTTCGTATCGTAACGGTTACTGTCTACGGAGAGTATTTTGAATCCTTCTTCCTTTTCCGTATTGAAAATAAGACAGCCTTTATCCAGTTTATTGATGTTAATCCCCTGCTGTATCAGGATATCTAAATTGTTCCCTTTTTCTTCAAATTGAATAAAATCATGTTTCAGCTCACTCTTAAAAATACCGATAGCATCTACTTTTACATTGTCTAAAAGTACCCCGGTTAAATACGCTACATAAACTTCGCCACTTTTGATATGGGGATGATTGGATTGTTCAAATAAATGCGTGGCTATTTTTTTTGAATTGGCATGGATTGTTGAGGAATCCTCAAAGGTCTCCATAGCAATCTTATTCAAAGCATTAAAATCCAAATCCACTTCGTGATTAAAACGGAAGTAGTTTTCTTCTTTTTCCCGAAAAGGTTTAAAGAAATATTCTTTGAGAAGACCCGTGGTCTCATCATTGAGGTGAAAAGGTTCTGCGGATAAAAAAACCGATTCTCCTTTATTTTTATTGCCTACACGATGTAGTGAAATTGTCTCTATTTGTGTGCTGTAAAGATTGATCATTTGTGCTGTTTATGTAAGGGTAAATGAGGGGATGCTCAACGAAGTCAAGTGATTTTAATTCCAATTTTCATCAAAATCCAAATCGTCATAATTTTCAAAATTATCATCCATATCCATGGGCGCTTCCGATTCAAACTTTTTTTCGGGCGGGGCATCCGGAACCTCTCCAAAACTAAATAATATATTCGGATAAGATCTTCCGTCTTCCTTCTCGACAATATCGGCCAACTCCACAAAGAAGGTCCACATGCTAAGGAAATCATAGACATAAATCAATTTTGGACTTTCTTCATTAACACAGTCTTCCAAGCGTGTTTCGGCCATTAGGCGAAGGTCCGTACCACCTTCTCCCATATCGAACAATGCAATCTCCTCGCCTTGATTCCATTGTTCATCACAGATATAAAACGAAGCCATTTCATTACCCAAAAAACCAAAAGCTTGGGTAATGCTATTGTGAAAATCCTCCAGCGTACTGTCAGCCGCTATCTCAATATCTCTAAAGATATCGTCCTCTGCATCTAGAATTATTCGTATTTTATAAATCATTTACCTAGGTTTAGGTGCCACAAAGTTACAAAGTTTTGGGCAGCAGATCGATTTAAACATTAAGATAAATTAACAATTTGCTATCCCAATGAAAATCAGTATTCTTTGAAGTCTGTCATCTGAAGTTTATCCCTTAAACTTCCTTTTTTGAAGTTAACGCTTCCAATACTAGATAAAACTGTAATGCAAAGAGGAGGGAAGCTAAGATTAAATGTAAAGGTTGTGTGCCAAATGGGAAATCCACATAATACATTAATATGCCACTAAATACTTCTATGGCGATACATGCCAGCACCCATTTTATCTTGCCATATCCAAGGTTTAATTTGGCTATTCGATATGCTAAAAAGAGATTCAGGGCAACCACAAGAACTGAAAAAGAGCGATGAATATAAAATGAAATTGCCGGTTTTTGAAGCCATAAATTTTTTGAATGTTCACCCACAAGGTCTACCTGATGGTCTACAAATTGCCTGACTTGGGTGCCAAAAATAATTTGAACAAGGGTTAACAAGAGGGCCAGAAACAAGAGGTTGCTGGTTAAAGCATCATGGATGAAGAGCTTTTTATCGGTTTTGGTCGTATGAATCAGGTACAACAATAAAGCAACAATAGCTAAGGCCATGACCATATGCAAAGTGATCTTGACTGGGGCTAAGAGCGAGTATACTACCGTAGCGCCCAACCAGGCCTGGAATCCCATGGCAAATACAATGAGCCAGGATAATAGCACGATCTTTTTTCTTTTCTTAAAAAAGCGAAAAGACATTATGGCCAGCGCCAAGGTGGCCAAACCTGCCAAGGCACCGAAAAGCCGATTAATATATTCGATCCAGGTATGCCAAACATTAAAAATGGCATAATCGTGCTTTGTATACGCCTCCCAAAGCGTGGCATCATAGGAAGTGGACGTGGTAAAATCGCTTTTGGCAACCCATAAGGATTCGTTAAGGATAATAACCTGACCTTTCAGATAGCTTCTATTCGCTTCCCATTCCAAGGTTGATGCTTCGGTAGGAGGGATATAATATCCAAAACATTTAGGCCAATCTGGGCATCCCATACCACTGCCAGTCATACGAACCACAGCACCTGCAATAATGACCAGGTACACCAATACCAATGAAATTTTTGCGGCCTTAAGGAAGTTGTTTTCCATAAAAAATGATTGCTAGAGAAAGTACTACAAAATTACGGCACTTTTGTGGTTTTCCTCGAACAGATCATTGATTTATTTTTTAACACCTAAGCTTTGATTTTTTGATGTAAACATCAGACTTACTAGGGGTTCTATTGGACCACAATAAATTCAGATCTTCGATTTTCTTGATGTCTCTCATCCGAACATTTGGATGAAGATGTACAATCGTTCAGCAATTCACTTTCCCCTAAACCACGTCCGCTAAGTCGTTCATCTGCAATGCCATGTGCTATTAAATGAGCCATGGTTGCTTCGGCTCTTTCCTTTGAAAGCCTGTCGTTATAAGCCGCACTTGCCCTCACATCGGTATGGGAACGTACTTCAATACGCAAATCTGGGAATTGGTTCAGGTATTGTACAATTTGATCCATGATTTCTGCAGCATCTGGTCGGATATTTGACTTATCCAAATCAAAATGAACGGGTTTTAAACCAAGAAAGGCGATCAGATCTTCTCCTTCTTGAGCCTTTTTAATGGTTTTTTCCATGGAAATGATAAGCCCGGAAGTGTTATTGGCATCAATGACAGTATAGCTTTCGGTTCCATCATTATATTCTTCCTTAAGGGTCAACACGCGATATTGCCCATCTTTACAATTTCCTTCCAAACTAAACGATCCATCGGTATCGGAGGTCGTTTCTGCAATGAGAGTACCATCACCATCAAGAATGGCCACTTTGGCATTCTGCAAGGGAGTTTGGTCTTCTTTGTCCACCACTACACCATCCACTGTGGTATTGCACTCTAAATCTATCGGAGTTTCTTCCTTAAAACCATAGATGTCGTCACTGCCTTGCCCCCCTGTTCTGTTAGAGGCAAAGTAACCGCGACCACTTGTTTCATCAATGATAAAGGAAAAATCATCTTCTTCGGTATTTATCGGTTTCCCAACGTTTACGATATACGGATTGTCAAGATCTTCTAATTTCATGGCATAGATATCCAAGCCTCCTAGGCCAGGACGTCCATCTGAAGCAAAATACAGTACATTGGATGCGGTAACATAGGGAAAGGTCTCCTTGCTCTTGGTATTGATTTTTGAACCAAGGTTTGTTGGAGTGCCAAAAGTACCGTTCGCAAGTATCTCTACCATGAAGATATCGGAATCTCCAATACTTCCTGGCATATCTGAGACAAAATACAATCTTTTTTCGTCGGGACTCAAACTAGGATGTGCTACGGAATAGGCATCACTGTTAAAGGGAAGCGGAGCGATATCGGTCCATTTGCCGTCGACCAAGGTGGCTTTGTAAATTTTCAATCGACTTACGCCTTTTTCATCCCTTTTAAAACTATTGTTTTTTGAATTGTTTCTTGTAAAATAGAGTGTTTTCCCATCTTTGGTCAAGGCGGTGGAGGATTCATGTGTTTTTTTGTTCAGTCTAGGAAATTTGGAAGCTTCCCCTAAACTACCATCCGGGGCGACTGGGGCCTTATACAAATTTAGAAAGGATTGCCCGTTCCATGCATGAACAGCTCGCCTTACAATACCGGTATCCCTTGCGGTAGAGAATACAATTTCTTCACCATGGAATGCAGGTGCAAAATCGGATGCTTTTGAATTGACACCCAATTTTTTAAGAGTATACCTGCCTGAATTGTTCTCAATGACCTCCAGATAATCTAGGTTCCTTTGGTATAGCGTGCCCCGGGTATCCTCTTTTTGTGACATCCTAAAACGCTCCATCCATGTATTGGATTCGTCATATTTTTTAAGGGACTTTAGCGTTTGTGCATAGCGATACATATACTCCGTTTCCATGACATGCCCTTCTACATCAAAAAGTTTCCCATACCAATCAGCAGCCTCGTCATAGTTGGCGTTGAGGTAATTGGCATCTCCCAATCGTTTGTAGATCGTTTCGGAATCATACCCTTGTTCTACCAATGTCTCATAGGATACAATGGCATCCGTATAGGCATATTGATCAAAGGTTCTATCTGCTTTTCTTGTTTTCTTGTCTTGTGCGTTCATTAGCGCTGCGGAAAACAACAACCCGATGAACATAGAATACATATATTTTTTCATGCTATTTTGCTTAAAAGAACCTTGGCGTTATTACTTTTTTGTATCTGGTGAACAATTCATATCTCAAGAAGACCTCAAAGGAACCATCGTTGAAAGCGGTATCTCCCAACTCTGTAATTTCACGGTCATAGGCCAAACCTATATTCAATTGATCGGTAAGTTGGAAACCCAACAAGGCACTAAAAGCAGCATCCCAACGATAAGCAGCACCGAAACTGAATTTATTTTTCAATAAAAAATTGGCAGATAGATCGGCTTGTAAAGGAGCTCCATTGACCGCTTTGAATAATACGGCAGGCTTAAATTTTAGATTGGGGTTGAGGTCAAACACGTATCCCGTAATGAGATACCAATTAATGCGTTCTGATGCCAAAAAGGAATTGGTAAGTCCAGAATCGTCAAAATGTTCTGTTTCCAGAATGTTGGGAACCGATAGACCTGCATAGAATTTATTGGTATGATAGTAGACTCCTGCCCCAAAATTGGGAGAGAATTTCCGATCAACATTGGTCAAATTGGTTTCAATGCCCACATTGGCCAATCGGGAAAAATCTACATTGAGAATTTCACCCCCCACTTTCAATCCAAAGGATAACTTTCCGGTGTCTGATGTAGGTACAGTATACGAAAAGGCAGCATCGATATAGGTTTCTTGTCGAGTGCCTTCCCCAATTTCATCGTTCACTAAAGAAAGTCCTATACCCACGCGTTTTGAAACCGGACTGTGAAAACTAATGGTTTGGGTTTCGGGAGCCCCTTCCAATCCCACCCATTGGGAACGGTATAGGCCGTTGATGCTCAATACCCCTCTTGATCCCGCATAGGCAGGGTTTACCACCAGGGTATTGTACATATACTGCGTATACTGCGGATCTTGTTGCGCGTTAACCGTTTCAACGGCAATGATGGCCAATAAGACAATAATGATATATTTTTTCATGCGTTTTTGACTTTTCATTTGTGATTAACGATTAACATATAAATATCCATTCACGGTTCGGGTCTGATTGCCGTCTACATATTTGACGATATAAAAATAAACGCCCACTGGCAAACCTTCATTCTGACTTATGGTTGCTCTACCGTTGGAGAAGCCTCTGAAAACATTAGTGTTATTGTTATATCCTGAGGTTTGGAACACCAATACGCCCCAGCGATTATAAATTTCAACGGTATTGTTGGGAAATAGTTCGATATTGGGGATTATGAACTCATCATTGACATTATCCCCATTTGGGGTAATGATCGGATTTTCAATTTCAATGGTACAATTGGACCCGGCCGGAGGCGTACCTCCTATGGAATCACAGGGGTCATCTGGGTCGGTGCCATCCAAAATCTCCTGTCCGTTGGAGATTTGATCGCCATCGCAATCCACCAAAAGATAATCTCCTGTCTGCGGCAAAGTCACATTGTCCCGGACAAAATCGCAAGGGTCTTCAGGATTTGTTCCATCGGTGATCTCCTGTCCATTCGTAACACCATCCCCATCACAATCTGCTAAAAGATAATCTCCTGTTTGCGCTAGCGTAATACTATTGATGTCAAAACTACAAGGGTCAAAAGGATCCGTATTGTCCTCAGGCGTGTTAGGGTCGCCATCTGGTCCAGATAGTTCGTCTCCGTTGGTAACACCATCCCCATCACAATCGGCAAGAAGGAAGGCCCCAGTTTGCGGCAGACTAATACTTGCTTCCAAGAAGCTACAAGGGTCATTGGGGTCCGTACCATCTGTGATTTCTTGATCATCGGTCACACCATCCCCGTCACTATCCAAACCTTGTCTCCAATCCCGATCGTCTCCTGGTAGTTGTACATCGGGGAAATCAATAGGGGTTTGTCCATTGGTAGAATCATTATCTGCGTCATCCGTATCAAAGGCATCGTCCAAACCATCATTATCGGCATCGGTGCCCAATGGTGTGGTTTCTGCTGTACCATCTCCATCGGTATCCCATCCTTCTATAATATCGTCAATACCATCATTGTCCGTATCCCTGTCCAAATAATCGGGTACATCGGTTTGATCAGTATTTTCAGGAATAACGGCTGTTCCTCCATTATCGGTATCATAGGCATCGTCCAAGCCGTCCATATCCGTATCCATATTCAAAGGAGGGGTGTAATCCGCTGTGGATTGTCCTTCAATATTGTCTACAATACCATCATCATCGGCATCAATATCCAAATAATCGGGCCCATCATTCATGTTATTGTCCGTATTGGGAATGGGCAAGGGGTTTGTTGTAGTATTATCGTCCCATCCATCGCCATCGGCATCTATAAAACCATCAATTTCACCATTGCCATCGGTATCAGTACCGCCGGCTTCGGTAGCATCTGTAATACCATCATTATCCGCATCTATATCAAGATGATTGGGCCTGCCGTCATTGTCAAAATCATCGGTAGGTAAGGGTGTTCCTGTACCGTCTAAAGGAGCAGGAGTAGTATTGTCATCTGTATCAATGTTATCATCAAAACCATCTCCATCGGCATCCGTAATTGGACCTGTTCCAATTCTACCGTCCTGATCTGGATCCGGGCCACCGGCCTCGGTAACATCAGGAATCCCATCATTATCTGAGTCAATATCAATACGATCGTCTACACCATCGCTATCCGAATCGGGATTAGGCAAAGGAGTGCCACCATCATTTTGCCCTGGAATCGTATCATTATCTGCATCTACAAGGTCATTGAAACCATCATTGTCGGCATCGACAAAACCATCCAAAACACCATCACCATCGGTATCCGTGCCACCAGCTTCGACAACATCTGGAATACCGTCATTGTCCGAGTCAAGATCTACACGATCTGCCACACCGTCTCCATCGGAATCCGGGTCTTCCAAAGGGGTAGTGGCGATATCATCGTCCAATCCATCCCCATTTCCATCATTCAAGGAAGTAGGGTCTCCAGGGACGGGATAGTCAATACGTCCATCACCATCGGTATCCGTTCCCCCTGCTTCAATGATATCAGGAATACCATCATTGTCCGAATCCAGGTCTAAATGATTTGGAATGCCATCTCCATCCGTATCGTATACATCCGGAATACCATTGCCGTCATTGTCTGTATAATCTGTTGTACTTCCATCTCCGGCATCGCCATCATCTGTGGTATCTTCCCAATTGGGGATTCCATCTCCATCTTCATCTCCATAGGGGTCGTTGCCATCAGATTCATCAATATCGGGAATCCCATCATTATCGGCATCCAGATCTATATCATCATCAATACCATCACCATCGCTATCCAAGCCTTGCCTCCAATCCCGATCTCCTCCTGGAAGTTGTACATCGGGGAAGTCCGTAGGAACCTGCCCATTGGTGGGATCGTTGTCGGCATCGTCCGTATCAAAGGCATCGTCCAATCCGTCATTATCTGCATCGGCATTGGCCGGAATGGTTTCCGGAGTACCATCTCCATCAATATCCCATCCTTCTATAATATCATCGATACCATCATTATCGGAATCCATGTCCAAGTAATCAGGTGCATCCATTTGATCCGTATTTTCAGGAATTATGGCAGTACCTCCATCATCGGTATCGTAGGCATCGTCCAATCCGTCCATATCCGTATCCATATCCAAAGGCGGGGTGTAATCTGCTGTGGATTGTCCTTCAATATTGTCCACAATACCGTCATCATCGGCATCAATATCTAAATAGTCAGGCCCATCCGTAGCATTGTTATCCGTATTTGGAATGGGGAGGGGGGTAGTTGCCGTAGCATCGTCCAATCCATCATTGTTGGCATCTGTGAAACCATCAATTTCACCGTTGCCATTAACATCGGAACCGCCAGCTTCCGTGGTATCGGTAATACCGTCATTATCCGAATCAATATCGATATAATCCGGCCTAGTGTCCCCATCAAAATCACCTGTGGGCAAGGGTGTTCCCGTACCATCCAAATTGATCATGGTATTATCGTCATCTGTATCTACGATATCGCTTAAGCCATCATTATCCACATCTGCTATGGGCCCTGTTCCAATCCTACCATCTTGATCGGGATCCGAACCGCCAGCTTCAATCACATCTGGAATACCATCATTATCCGAATCAAGATCTACGCGATTATTTTGTCCATCTCCATCGGTGTTCGGATCAGGTAGGGGGGTACCTCCATCTCCAGTACCTGGTACATTATCATTATCAGTGTCGTAATTATCGTTGAAACCATCGCCATCGGCATCGTTGAATCCGTCAGGAATTCCGTTGCCATTGGCATCAACGGCTCCGGCTTCCACCGCATCGGAAATCCCATCATTATCCGCATCTCGATCTATACGATCTGGAAGACCATCGCTATCCGTATCTGGATCAGGTAGGGGGGTAGTAGCAATGCCATCATCCAGTCCATCTCCATTTCCATCGTTCAAGGAAGTTGGATCTCCAGGTGTTGGATAATCAATACGACCGTCCCCATCTGTATCGACCCCTCCGGCCTCTACAATATCAGGGACTCCATCATTATCCGAATCCAGATCTAAATGATTGGGGACGCCATCTAAATCAGCATCATAGACATCCGGGACACCATCTCCGTTAGTATCCGTGTAATCCGTTGTACTTCCATCACCGCCATCACCATTATCAAAATTATCTTCATAATTGGGAATACCATCTCCATCTTCATCTCCATTGGGATCATTTCCATCGGATTCTTCTGTATCGGGAATACCATCGTTATCATCATCCAGATCTGTGATATCCGAAATACCATCTCCATCGGAATCTACAGCCCCTCTAAAATCTACTTCAGCTGGGTCGGCATCATCATCATTATCCGTACCAATAGCTCCAGTATCTAGGTTATCATTAACATCAGGACCATCGGTGTTGGTCCCTGCTTCAAAGCCATCGTCCAATCCATCATTATCGGCATCTGTACCTTGAAAAGTTCCTTCACCTGCTTCTTCTTCATCCGAAAGTCCGTCATTGTCCGAATCATCATCGATGTAATCCGGGCTATCCGTAGTATCTGTATTTTCAGGGGTGAGTCCAAGAGCTCCCCCATTTTCATAGGCATCATCGACACCATTGTCATTGGCATCGGTAATTCCTGCACCTGTACCACTAGGGGGGATATAGTTATCGGTAGGTTGGGCTTCCACATTATCAGGTATGCCATCATCATCGGCATCGATATCCAAATAATCCAGGCCTCCAAAAGAATCATTGTTCGGTTGCGGTAAGGGAGTGCCACCGTCGTCAGTATCCACTTCATCGCTCAAACCATCCATATCATTGTCGTTTATGGAGCCTGTTCCGACACGACCGTCTTGATCGGGGTCGGATCCACCCGCCTCTATCACATCCAAAATTCCATCATTGTCACTATCCAAGTCCAGGGTGTTGGGAATGCCATCTCCATCGAAATCTGCATCTGGATCAGCCAAACAATAACTAAAAGCATATAAACCAATGGTAGCCTGTGTATCTACTCCATCTGCTTTTCCAGAGGTAATGACCACCCGATCGACTTCTCCTGGAATATATGTGGAAAAGATATTGATCAAAGGGTCAAAAGAATTGTCGAATACCGTTCCCTGAACGCTATTTCCATCGGAGAACACTCCCGTATCCAAACCACTAAAATTATCTTCGGTCAGAGGAATGGGTACACCTCCTATAAAAGCAGTAATGGTCACTCGGTCATTATTGTTCAAACCTCCAGTCACAAATGAAAAATTTCTAACTGGGGCTGGGAAATCAAAGGTGTATATGGCCACATTGGGAGTGGTCGTATCATCAGTGTTTTCCGGTTGTAAAAAAATGTAATCTCCTATGGCCGCATTGTTTTGAATCTGCACGCCATTATCCCAAGTTGCTGTTCCCGATACTTCGGCCGTGAAATCAAAAGTACCGTTATCTAGGCCATTGAGCACTACCGGCGTTGTAGGGCCAGTAGCAAAATTGGTGTTTAAGGCAAAGCCTGGAGAATTTAGGTCTGTTGTAGTAAGGCAAGTAACTGCTTCGTCTACATCTGGAATACCGTCATTATCATCGTCCAAATCCACATTATCAATAATACCGTCATCATCAGCATCGGAATCTGCTCTAAAATCCACTTCACTAGGGTCTAGATCATCATCATTTTCCGTAGCAATGGCTCCCGTGTCCAATTCATCATTAACATCTTCAGGATCGTTTGCATTACCTCCTTCAAATCCATCGTCAAGACCATCGTTATCCGTATCCGTATTACTAAAAGTTCCCTGATTGGCTTCATCTACATCGTCAAAACCATCATTATCCGAATCGTCGTCAAGATAATCCGGTATCGTATCAGAGGTAGGTAGGCTTCCATCGGTATTTTCTGGGGTCAATCCGATATTTCCTCCATTTTCATAAACATCATCAACACCATTTTCGTTGACATCGGTAATCCCGGAACCACTTCCGCTTGGAGGTATATAGGTATCTGTGGGTTGTGCTTCCACATTGTCAGGGATGCCATCATCATCGGCATCAATATCCAAGAAATCAGCTTGATCTCCAGTATTGCTATCTGTATTTGGAAGGGGTAGCGGCGTACCGGAATCATCAGGATCTACAATATCGCTAAGGCCGTCCCCATCCGTATCCGTGATGACACCAGAACCAATTATCCCATCATTATCCGGGTCGGATCCTCCAGCTTCAATGACGTCGAGTATTCCATCATTGTCACTATCCAAATCTTGAGAGTTGGGGATACCATCATTATCAAAATCTGCCGGACCATCACTTCCTGTGCAATATCCAAAAGAATACATGCCTACAGTGACATTGCCATTATTGTTATTGGCTTTTCCTGAAGTAATGATCACTTGGTCCACTGCACCAAAAATGGTGGTTGTAAATAAATTGATCAGGGGATTGGGGTCATTGTCAAATGTTGTCCCACGCACCGAATTGCCTGTGACCACGATTCCAGCGTCCAAGCCACTGAAATTCTGGGCATCAATGGGAATTGGCGTACCTCCAATACTTGCAGTTATACTGACTTCGTCATCATTGTTCAGGCCGCCAAGGACAAAAGTAAAATTGGATATCGGTGTTGTAAAGTCAAAAACATAGGTTGCCACATTGGCTGTTCCTGTATTGTCTGTATTCTGGGGTTGGGCAAAGATAAAATCGCCCACCGCGGGATTGTTCTGTATTTGTATGCCGCCATTCCAAGTTGCTGTTCCCCCAACACTGGCAGAGAAATTAATGACCCCGGCATCCAATCCATTAAGTGTAGCCGTGCCCGTAGCACCTCCAGAGACCAAATTGGTATTTTCCGTAAAGTTGGGCGTATTTAAATCAGTGACCAATAAGCAATTGGTATCCTCCTCACTATCTGGAATACCGTCATTATCATCATCGGTATCTTCAGCATCCAAAAGTCCATCTCCATCGGCATTGGCGAAAACTACAATTCGCAGTGCGGCAATATTGGAAGAAGCGGCAGCGGTATCTTCTACTCTAAAATTAACTACGGCCTCTCCGGAAAAAGTTGGTACAGGGGTAAAAATAACATTTCCTAAAGCGTCGAGCGCATAAGATCCAACACCGGGAACTATTAAAGTTCCTCCTGCAACGGCAGTATTGGAAGAATCATTGGGGTCGATAAGGATTACTGTCGCAAGATCGATATTTCCTTCGGCATCTGAAGATCCATTTAATACATTTCTTGAAATATTAGGGGTAACGTTCTGTATCATTTGTCCTCCACTATTGTCAATGACAACCGGAGGGGTATTTACAGGAACTGTTAGTGGATTGATAAAGTTGACTTCTCCTAGGAAGGAGATTGAATTTTGTCTTGAATTTCCGACGATGGATTGTCCATTGCGAAAGCGTACCCTACTTACGTTATTGTAGGTTACAGATACAATATATTCCGTGCGCGCCGTAAGGACCCCCTGCGAAAAATCGGCATCGCTCTGAAAACGGATAAAGTCTCCATTCACAGAAGCGACCAAATCTGAAGGACAACCAACACTATTGTCCGTAGCATTGGAAGGCTGGGGACAAGCGGCAGGAACTGGACTATTTCCTCCTTCAATCGTAAAACTATCTGGAACCAATACTTCGAAAAATTCTTGACCATCCACATCAATGGCCTCAAGCGTGTAGGAATCTATTAAGATCGGGGCACCATTTTCCGTAGCAGAAGCCGTGCCCGATTCTACAAATAGAATTTCCCATTCTACATAACCTCCTGCGGCCGTGGTTGTCGTAGAGGGCTCAAACCTATTGTCAACACCCAAAGCGGTATCCACATTGTCAATCGTAATGTTGTTCACTTCAATAATGCTAAGGACTGCATCTGCATTGATAGTGCCCCCATTTACATTTAAGGCAACATTGGTATAGAGGTATCGGGCGCCCGTGGTCCTATCTGTTCCGGACAATAGCGTTGGTCCTTGTGTCCCTGCAAAAGTGGGCGTAGTTTGGCCAAAAGCTGTTGTTAAAGCAAGAAAGAAAAGGCAGATGCTAATATGAATTCTGAACTTAGGGAAAATTGTGCATATCTTCATAGAAAGAAATTTTGCGTTTTGAGTAGTTAACGGTTCTCGATAAAAGAACTAAAAGTACATGCTTACCCACTGATTTAACGATAAAATGTTGTCATTGCCGCTTTTCTGTAGTTGAATGACGAAATTCGTTGGATAAATAATGTGTGACTTGCAGAAAAACACCTTGAACATTTCAAGGCAATTTCTACGGAACTAACCTATTCTATAATTTCCGAAAAGGTAAAAGCCTTCCTTTTTTATGAAGTACAAGGCTTTTTTTGAAGTATTATGGCGTAGCGATTTTCATCATGGCTGTTATTAGTGTTTATAAAAAAAATTAATGGTTACTCAAAAGTAACCATCGAAACACTAAAACGGAAGTAATTGGGTCAACTTTTTATAAGAATAGCCAAATTGATGTGGATATTGGATTCATTTAAGACTGAAGTTCATACCTAAATACCAACTGCTTGTATCTCAGACGTATTATTCCAATTCAGGTACCGGAGTGAGCCCTAAATCTTTCCCTTTTTTAATCATATAAGCATGGGCCGCATCGTGTTCATTTGGGATTTCTCCCTCTAGAATGGCTTCTTTGATGGCATCTTTGATGATACCGATCTCCTTGGAAGGTTTCAGCTTGAAGGTTTTCATAATTTCTTCTCCGCTGATGGGGGGTTGAAAATTTCGTATATGATCTCGTTCTTCTACTTCTACGATTTTCTGGCGTACCAACTTGAAGTTGTTTCGGTATTTTTTTTGCTTCTTCGGGTTTTTGGTGGTGATATCCGCTTCACAGAGCGTCATGAGATCTTCTACGTGATCGCCAGCATCGAAAATCAATCTTCGGACCGCAGAATCCGTTACATAATCTTGTGACAGCACAATGGGCCGAGAACTCATGAATACCATTTTTTGGACAAATTTCATTTTGTCATTTAAGGGCATACGGAGCCTTTTAAACAATTTATAGACCATTTTGGCGCCAACAAATTCATGCGCGTGAAAAGTCCAGCCAATTTTTTTATCAAAGCGTTTGGTAGGGGCTTTTCCAATATCATGCAACAGGGCGGCCCAACGCAACCAAACATCGTTGGTATGTTGTGCAATATTGTCCACAACCTCCAAGGTATGCCAAAAATTGTCTTTATGCCGTTGGCCTTCAATTTCTTCGATTCCTTGAAGCGCAACCAATTCCGGCATAATATGTTGTAGTAACTTTGTCTGGTGCAGCAGGGCTAGACCAATAGAAGGTTTAGGGCTACTTAGAATTTTGTGTAATTCCTCTACAATGCGCTCTTTGGAAATAATTTTTATCCTATCGTGATATTGGGTAATGGCCCTTAAAGCTGTTTCGTCTATCTTAAAATTCAATTGCGTGGCAAAACGTATGGCCCGAAGCATTCTCAAAGGATCATCGGAAAATGTAATTCCGGGATCTAAAGGTGTTCGTATGACTTTGGCTGAGATGTCCGATACCCCATCGAAAGGGTCTAGAAGCGTGCCATAGTCTTTTTCATTAAGGGATATGGCCAGGGCATTAATGGTAAAATCACGACGTTTCTGATCGTCATCCAAACTCCCGTCTTCCACGATTGGATTTCTGCTATTCCTTTGATAACTCTCTTTCCGGGCGCCTACAAATTCCAATTCGGTATCATTTAATTTGATCATGGCCGTACCAAAATTCTTAAATACGGATACCTGTGGATTTCCAGGCAAATGCTTTGCCACTTCCCTGGCCAGGGCAATACCACTGCCTACGGCTACCACGTCTATATCTTTTGCAGTACCTCTCTTTAAAATATAATCGCGTACAAAACCTCCAATGACATAACAATCTACTGCCAAAGCAGTTGCTGCTACTTTAATTGTTGAAAATATTGGATTTTGGAGTGCCGCTTCGTGGCGTTCTTGCATCATGTTATTCCCGAATCACTTTTACCGTGCCATCATTACTCAGCTTAATAATTGCTGATGGTGTGCCCGGTTTTTTATCACGGTCCAAATTTACTACATAGTCTACACCTTTTAAAATGGCATGATCAATTTCTTTGAAAGTTTTTGGCGTGGGTTTTCCGGCAATATTTGCCGATGTGGATACAATGGGTTTTTTGAATTTATTGATTAAATATTGGCAAAACTTATAGTTCGGGACACGAATGGCCAAAGTGTTGTCCGAAGCGATAAGATTGGGCGCAATGCCTCTGGGCTTATCATAGACAATTGTAGTGGGCTTTGTACTGATATCCATAATATCATAGGCGGCATCCGGCACTTGTTCTACGTGATTTTCAAGCATAAAATCATTGGCAACCAAACAAATCATGGTCTTGGTATTGGCCCGTTGTTTAAGGGTGTAAATTTTTTGAACCGCTGCTGCATTGGTGGCATCGCAACCAATACCCCATACGGTATCCGTAGGGTAGAGGAGAAGTCCTCCTTTGGAAAGTACTTCTATACATTTATTGATTTCGTTGGTCATTGCATGCTATTTTATGAGGTGAACAAGATTAAAATGTGTGCTGACGGCCTGCCATTGCGTTCTATTTTTATCATGGCCAATGTTGGAACTTTTTAAAGATTCTTTTTGTGAGTCAATGATTGGAATGGGAGGCTTTACGGCGATACCTGTATTTTTGGAAATGGTTCCTTTTTTTAGTGCCATGGCCTTAAACCATAGGTCATCGGCCTTTGGCGTAAGTTTTAAAAAAAGATTCGTATTTAAAACTTCCTTATCCAAGGATTCCGGAGGATACAATGTACCCCCGGCACCAATAGGGAGAATAGCCATAGGATTGACTCCTTTGACAGGGGATAAGGGCCATTTTTTATAAGGTAAAAGCTCTCCCTCTGCAGTATAGCTTATAGCGCGCGTTTGATTTGCCCAAATTACAGCAGAATCTTCCTGATATTTTTCATAGAGTAATCGGAGCCAATTTTTTCGATAAATCATATCATCATCACAGGTCACGATGACTTTTTCAGGATAAACTTCTAGTGGGTGTACCAATTTTCTATGGGAACAACTGAGTTTGGAGTAATATATTTTGAAACAATCCCCTTCTAGTTTTGAAAGTTTTTTTGGGATGCGGTCTTTTAAATCTTCATGGAGCCATAACATAATTTTTTCCGGACGGCTTTTTTGCGAAAGCAAGCTCCGAATAACGATATGCACAATATGTAATCTGGATGGTATGGAAGCCAGAGAAACCACAACGGGAATTTCATGTGTCCTACGGTTGAGTTTTTTGGTAGAAAGACTCAAAAGCTGTAAGGTATGAAATAGAGAGGTAGGTATTTCTTTTACTTTCATGAGTTCAATTAAATCCTATTCCGAAAAAATATGTCCAAATATAGCCCAACTAAAATTAAAGATATGTTTTAATGCTTTTATATTTATATTTTTGTCCCTTCAATTAGAAGATACTGTGAAGCAACCAAAGATATCCATTATTGTAAGCACCTATAATTCCGAAGAGTGGTTGAAGAAAGTCCTGTGGGGATTTAACTATCAAACCTTCAAGGATTTTGAAGTGGTCATAGCGGATGATGGGTCCGGTCCAAAAACCAAGGAGGTATTGACACAGTTGCAAAAAGAAGTTTTTTACCCTATCGTTCATGTTTGGCAGGAGGATGACGGTTTTCAGAAATCCCGAATTTTGAATAAGTCGGTAACGGCATGCAGTGCGGATTACATTATTATGACCGATGGAGACTGCATTCCAAGGGAAGACTTTGTTGAGGTTCATTATATCAATAAAGAAAAAGGATATTTTATCTCAGGAGGGTATTATATGCTTCCCATGAATATCTCAAAGCTCATAACACAAAAAGATATTGAGGAACAACGTTGTTTCAATATTCTTTGGCTGAAGGAAAAGGGTATCCCAAAAACCTTTAAAAACAACAAGCTGACTTCAAAGGGTTTTATTTCTAAATTACTAAACACTTTTACACCTACAAATGCCAGTTGGAACGGTCATAATTCCTCTGGTTGGAAAAAAGATATTGAGAATGTCAATGGTTTTGATGAGCGGATGCAATACGGAGGACAGGATAGAGAACTGGGAGAGCGCTTATTTAATTTTGGAATCAAATCCAAGCAATTGCGATACAGTGCGGTTTGTGTGCACTTGGATCATAAAAGGGGATACAAAACTCCGGAATCCATTGCCAAAAATATGGCAATACGAAAAGACACAAAAAAAGAAAATAGTGTTTGGACGCATTATGGCATTATCAAATAATGCGTAAGTGCATTTTTGTTTTCAAGACGCCTAAGTTCTTTATAGCGTTCCAGCACGCCCAATGCATTTAAGTAGCAAATGGTAATGCCTTTTTCGCCATCTAAAATCCCAAGGCGCAAAATGTAGTGGTTAAAAAATTTCCATAAGGGCTTTAAGACAAAAACGAAATAATTAAAACTTTTCTCTTTGTAAAAATCCTCCTTGGCCTTAAGTCTTCCATACTTCAGCATTTTGGACTTGTAGTCCTCATAACCTTTGTAGCAATAATGAATTAGTTTTTCTTTTAAAATACCAGAAGAACCATTTACTTCCAAGGTTTCATGAACAATTTTTTTATCGGAGAAACTTGCCCGACTTTTACGAAATAAACGATAGTTTTTATCCGTTTGCCAACCACTAAAATTTAGGGGTTTATCTTGAAACATAAATTTTCTGTAGAACCAATATGCGGCATGTGGGGAATCTTGGTGTACTGTAGCCAAGATTTCTGACTTTAATGTTTCCGGAATGACCTCGTCGGCATCCAAGAACAATATCCAATCATGGGAGGCCTGTTTCAAGGCAAAAGATTTTTGCGAGGTAAAATTGTCAAATGGGTTTTGGATGACGGAAACATTTTCAAGCTGCGAGACGTATTCATAGGTGCCGTCCGTGCTATAAGAATCCACCACGATGATTTCATCTGCGAAGGCCAAAGAGGCAATACAACGCTCAATATACCCTATCTCATTATAGGTGATAATCAAGGCTGATATTTTTTCTTTTGGGGTCTGCATTTTTCTTGTAGGGTACAAATTTAAGCTACTATTAAAACTATAACAGCAAAAAAGAGAAAAAATTATATTAAAAAATAAAACTCTTACATTTTACCCTGATCAGCATACTATAATTTTAACTTTGATGCTATAGTTTAGATACTTTTGGAGCAAAAAGGTTGCTTCTTAAAGAAGGCTATTTTAACGATAGCGAGCATAAAAAATCCCTTCAATTTCTTGAAAGGATTTTTTTAAAAAGACATGTATAAGACTTGTCCGCTTAAACGGCAACGTCATATTCCCTAAGGGCATCATTTAATGAGGTTTTCTTGTTGGTGCTTTCTTTGCGTTTTCCTATGATTAAAGCACATGGAACGTTGTATTCTCCAGCTGCAAATTTCTTTGTATAACTCCCCGGGATTACAACAGATCTTGCAGGAACCAATCCTTTTCGTTCTACGGGCGTATCCCCGGTAACGTCAATAATTTTAGTAGAAGCTGTTAAAACCACATTGGCACCCAAAACTGCCTCTTTTTCTACACGTACTCCCTCAACAACAATACAACGGGAACCTATGAAAGCATTATCCTCAATGATTACAGGAGCCGCTTGTAAAGGTTCTAGGACACCACCGATACCAACACCACCGCTGAGGTGAACATTCTTCCCAATTTGAGCACAACTCCCTACTGTGGCCCATGTATCTACCATGGTGCCTTCATCAACATAGGCTCCTATATTTACATAACTGGGCATTAATATTGTTCCTGGTGAAATATATGCTCCATGCCGCGCTACTGCATTAGGTACCACACGAATCCCTTTTTCTTCATAGCCTCTTTTAAGGGGCATCTTATCATGGTACTCAAAAATACCAGCTTCCAAGGTTTCCATTTTTTGAATCGGAAAATACAGCACAACACCTTTTTTTACCCATTCATTGATTTGCCATCCATCAGCCGTTGGCTCGGCACATCTCAATTTTCCTTCATCGATAAGACCAATGACTTCGCGTATGGCAGCCTGGGTAGCATCTTCTTTTAGAAGAGATCTATCTTCCCAAGCTTTTTCTATAATTTGTTGTAATTCTGTCATAGCTAACAATTAAATTTTGGCAAATATACGGGGTATAAAGTGAATTCATCTTTCAATTTTACACTTATAACATTTTATGCTTTATTTTTGTCAAAAATATGCAAGTGGCAAGAATTGTTGCGTTAGATTATGGAAAGGTAAGAACAGGAATAGCAGTAACCGATGAACTGCAGTTGATTGCTTCCGGGCTTACAACGGTGAAGACCAATACGCTTTTGGATTTTTTAAAATCATATGTCCTTGAGGAAAAAGTAGCATCTTTCATAGTGGGAGAACCTAAACAAATGAATAATGCTCCATCGGAGTCGGAAGTTTTGATTCAGGGCTTTTTAAAAGAATTGGTTCAGGCTTTTCCCCATATCCCTATCCATAGGCAAGATGAACGATTTACTTCCAAAATGGCTTTTCAGACCATGTTGGATGGAGGTTTGAAGAAAAAACAAAGAAGAAACAAGGCCCTTGTGGATGAGATTAGTGCAACGATTATTTTACAGGCATATCTAAATAGAAAATAAAAAAGATGACATTACCGATTGTAGCTTATGGCGATCCTGTTTTACGAAAAGTAGCGAAAGATATCCAAAAAGATTATCCAGAATTGGAAAGCCTTTTGGAAAATATGTGGGAGACCATGTACAAGGCAAGTGGCGTTGGTTTGGCGGCTCCGCAGATAGGCCGCCCTATCCGTTTATTTTTGGTGGATACTTCTCCCTTTTCGGATGATGAGGATTTATCGGACGAAGAACAAGATCTTCTCAAGAATTTTAAAAAAGTATTCATCAACGCACATATTGTTGAGGAAACTGGAGAAGAGTGGACGTTCAATGAAGGATGCCTTAGTATTCCGGATGTTCGTGAAGATGTTTCCCGAAAAGATACCGTGACCATTAATTATTGCGATGAGAATTTCAAAGAGCATACGGAAACCTATGACGGGCTTTTGGCACGTGTGATACAGCACGAGTACGATCATATTGAAGGAATTTTGTTTACCGATAAATTGTCTTCTTTGAAAAAACGGCTGTTAAAAGGACGTTTGAACAATATTTCCAAAGGAAAGATTAGAGTGGATTATCGCATGCGTTTTCCTGATATGAAGAAAGCGCGATAACTCTCATTTTTTTGAAAAAGAATCAAGAATTTTAATGTGTTAAGATTTCCGTTAATTCCTTAAAAGAAGTTTTTAATTTACCATAAAAGCGCAATCTTTGCGCCATAATTTTAGAATTACAGCATGAGCTTAGATAAAATACTATCAATCGGTGGAAAACCGGGACTTTATAGATTAATGACACAAACCAGAACGGGTTTTGTGGCGGAATCATTGATTGACGGAAAAAAGGTTACCGTAGGTTTTAAAAACAATGTAAGCGTACTTTCGGAAATCGCCATATATACCTTGGATGAGGAGATTCCATTGATTGAGGTATTCCAAAAAATTCAGGAAAAAGAAAAAGGAGAAAAGACGGCAATTAAACACAAAGCTCCAAAAATTGAACTGGAAGAGTACTTTTTTAGTGTATTGCCCAATTATGATGAAGATCGTGTTTATGCCAGTGATATCAAAAAAGTAATTCAGTGGTATAATCTATTGCACGACCAGGGTATTACCGATTTTTCAAGCGAAGAAGCGTCTAAGGAAACCGAAGAAAAAAAAGCGGTGGTGAGCTCCGAAGAAGAGTAGTAAGGATATATTAGGATACTCTTACAAAAATGAACGCTACAGCCAAGCTTGTTTTGACAGAGTGAATTCATTTTTTGATTTAGGAAAACTTTGAGTTTTTGTCTATGAGAGGCACTATGCCCTAATGATTTGTAAGTTTAAATCATTATTTTATCTTCTTGGATTCAATACCATCTTTTCTGGACTTCAATAATTTTTTGGCACTGACCCAAAAGCTCTTTGTACTGGGATTAGGATCTATTCCTTCTTGGGAAGTATCTATGAACGAACTGATTAGAATTTTTAAGTACTCCAATTGATGATTTGCGCCTAAAAAATTTTCGTAAGCCATGGACCAATGATCAAATTCCCGGTGGTATATAAAACTTTGGGACAATAACTGAATATCGGAATGCCTTTCGTCCATTTTGATTTTTTCAAAAAGTTCCAATACCATGGCTTCCTTCCCCTCTAAATATTGCAGAAATTCTCCCTTATAAAATAGCAGGCAACCACTTATACCATTTTTTGTATTGTATACCCTTGCTTTTTCAAGCATATCTTGAATCTGAGTTTGTCCAAAAATAGGATTGACCTTTGATTTATATACCAGGTTGAACATCTTTGCATGAGGTTGGCCTACTAAATATACTGATTTTCCATTTAAAATAGATAGATTTTAATTGTTTATTGTCTCATTGTAAGCTGATTAGGATATGATTTGTAAATTGAGCATACGGTAGTTTAAGGTTTTCTAAAGTTCGTTCACCAACAACCATTTTAGGCTAAAACCGTAGTTTTAGACTGCAAGGATACGTACCCCCATGGGGTCTCTAGGAATTAAAAAATAGGGAATGGAACTATAGAAAACAGCTGTTGGGAAAATAATTTTTCAACAGCTGTTTTTTAGTTTGTGGTATTGGGAAGATAGCCTACTGTGTTATTTTTGCACTTAAGTCTTGAAGCTCCTGAGCCTTGGCAGTCATGTAATCCGTATATTTTTTCACTTTATCTATAGATAGTTTTCCTGCGATTTCCTGTCCCATAGTGGCCAGTTCCTGTCCTTTTGTTCCCAAAGCCGCAAAGGCTGTCATATCCTTATTTTCCACAGCTTTTCTATACGCTTCCATATATTTTTCATAGGCGTTAACGTATTGCTGTACGTCATTGTTACTAAAGCTGGGCGTGTGGGCGGTTTTTTCCACTTCACCTGTTTCCTCTTTGCTTTGTTGTGTTGGACTGTTTTGTTCCGTTTTTTCGGATTTACCCTCCTCCGTAGACGTAGCTTTTGGTTCATTTTTACAAGCGACTGCGAACATCACAGCAAGGGCCATCATTGTTCTTAAAATTGTTTTTTTCATCATTGTATTTTTAGATTAACTATACTACAAAGATGAAGGAAGATTGTGTTTGGGAACACCCTAGAAAAGGTGAAACTAATAGGCTGTTTTCAGGGGTATTGGAAGGAAATATTAAAGTGGATAGAAATCCTATTTTTTGCGTACAACGCAGAACAGACTTCCTAAGAACATGATGCCAATACTACAGATCCAAAGCCAGTATCCCAAGGCATATCCTATGATATCTCCATAATGACCAGCTTCATTGATCATGATTTCATCGTACAGCAAAAAAGAAAATGCAATGGCTAAAGCAAAACCACTAAGCACTAAAGATACCCATGGTCTTTTGCCAATGAATAACCAGGATAAGATCAAAAAGGGGTTGGCAAACCATGTAATATAGGCTCCTCCTACGAAAATTCCGAGTATCCCAAAAACAAAGGCAACAAAGCCAGAGCCATAACTTCCACAATCCGGAGTACAGTAGGTTTTTTGGGTGAGTGCTATTAAGAGCACCCCCAAGCTGATGAAAAAGATAATTCTGGATTGTCTTATTTTTCCTGCCACCATAGAAGCTTTAACGCTACTACAATGGGTTTAGTATTTTAAGGATTTACATTTTATCAAACAGAATACAAACAGGTGTGGGAGCATCAATTTCTGCTATAAAACGGAGAAGTCCCGTTGCTGCATCCCTCCGGTAGGAGACAATATTGTTTGTCCTTTGATTGGCAACTAGAAGAAACCTCCCGTCCGGGGAAAGTGAAAAATTACGCGGACCATCCCCTCTGGTAGATTCATGACCCAACAAAGTAAGCTTTCCACTCTGATCATTTACGCGATATATCGCAATACTATTATGCCCCCTATTGGAAGCGTATAGAAACTTCCCGTCATCAGAAATATGGATATCCGCACAACTATTTTCTCCTTTGTAGTCCTCAGGAAGCGTACCTATACTATCGATTACTTCATACGTGTCGACCGTATTTTTCTTGATTAAAGTAACTGTGGCATTCAATTCATTAATGACATAGGCCCAATCTTGTTGCGGATGAAAAGTCAGATGACGTGGGCCGGCGCCAGGGGCCATTTTCAAAGTGTTGGGATCCAAAGGGGTTAATTTCTTTTGCGCAGTATCCAACTGCGAAAACCAGAGCTCATTGGTGCCCAAATCAATGGAAACCACCTTTGAATCACTATCAAACCATGCCGAATGGGCATGAGGGCCTTCTTGCCGATCCGTTGTACCTTTTCCCTTATGGTTTTGTGTATCCAATAGTCCGCTTAAAACACCATTATCGGCCATTTGTAGTAAACCGATATTGCCCCCTGTATAATTGGCAACAAGCACATAACCTTGTTCATTGGTGGTGATGAAACAAGGGTGGGCTCCTGCAGATGGGCTTCTACTGATAAAAGTAAGTGTATCTGCTTTTATTTGGTAAGATTCCACGGTTCCCATGCCCGCTTCATTTTGGATTTCATTGACCGCCAACAAATAATTGCCATCGGAACTAAAGCTTAGAAAAGAAGGATTTTGGGAAGCGGTTGCTAGACCAATTTTGCGAAAAGACCCATCGTTTTTTAAGGCATATCTGTAAATGCCTTTGCTATCACCATCGGTATAGGTACCAATATAAAATGGGTATTCACCTTCTCCTTTTTCTGTTTTTACAGCAGCATTATCGTCCATTTCTTTCTTCTTTTTCTCATCATTACAACTCATTACAATCAATGCTAAAATTGCTATTGCGGCAACACGTACTTTCATAGGGCAAGTTTGGATATTATATTAAATTTTGTTTCACATGAAATCATTCAATCCTTTCGAATGGGCTCGTAAGTATATTTGTTTTTTTTCCAATCGATCAATTTAGAAGGATAGTAATTTACTTCCATACGATCCAGGAATGGAGCTTGATTGGCCAAGCGCACTTTATAGTTTTCCCAATCCCTGTTTTCTTCGGTAGACCACCCTAATTCGGCATATCCAATGACTCGGGGGAATGCTAAATACTCCAATTCATGAATATCACTAATGGTTTCGGACCATAAAGGGGCTTCAATGCCCAAAATCTGATCTAAAGGAATATCATCGAAGCCTTCAGGCGTCCATTGGTACCCTGCATCGACCGGGATATAAGCAGCCCAATGCAGTCCATGTTTGGACAAAGAATCGTATTGCATATCCAGATAAGCTCTTTTTGCAGGGGAAAGGATGACTTTCATCTTCTTTTTTACCGCAGCTTGGGCATTTTCCTTGCTGGACCAGTATTGGGAAATTGAATTGGCGCTAACGTCCGTATTGGCAATTTCATCCCAACCAATCATTCGCTTGCCATGTTTTTCCACAATTTTTTCCACTTTATTCACAAAATGAACGTAGTCCTTCTTTTTGGTCACATGGCTTTCATCGCCTCCGATATGAAAATAGGGGCCAGGAGTTAACGCTGCGATTTCCCGGACTACATCATCAATAAAAGTATATACGGTATCCTTACGGGCATCAAAAGTGCTAAATCCAACCCGCATTCCCTCGTAAAGCTTGGGTGTTTTTCCGTTTCCATTCAAAATAGGGTAGGAAACAGAGGCGGCATTGGTATGTCCTGGCATATCTATTTCGGGAATAATCATCATATAACGTTCCGCAGCGTAATTTACAATATCCGTATATTCCTCCTGCGTATAAAATCCTCCAGATTCCCCACCTACTTCTGTACTACCGCCAATTTCCGTAAGTTTTGGCCAAGATTTTATTTCAATGCGCCATCCTTGATCGTCTGTCAAATGCAGGTGTAGTACGTTGATTTTGTAATAGGCAAGTAGATCAATATAGCGTTTTACGTCTTCCACACTAAAAAAATGTCGGGCTACGTCCAACATGGCGCCACGATACTCAAAGTTAGGGTCATCTTTAATATCTCCAGTAGGAATGAGCCACATTTTGTGGTCGGTAATCGTATCGTTGCTCACATCCGGAACCAATTGGCGAATGGTTTGAACTGCCCTAAAGGCTCCTTCGGCTGTTTTTGCATTAATCATTACGGTATCTTTTCCAATAGACAAATGATACCCCTCTTTACTTTTGAACGCTGCATCTTCAGATTGATGAATGAAAATTACCCGGTCAACGGTTTCGGTATTGGTTTCATTGACCGCTAGGCGCAAACTGGTCTTGGACTTGATCTTATCTGCCAAAAAAGCTCCTACGGCTATAAGGTCATCTGAAGATTCCGAAGTATAAATCCCTGTAAATTGATCTAAGGCAAAAGCAGAATTTGTCGCCTTAATTTGCAAAGGCATGGGAATCATACTTTCTTGGGTCAGATCCGTATCCGGAAAATTCAGCACCACTTTTTTATTTTCTTCACAGCTCGTTATATATAGTACTCCTATAATAACCATAAGCGCCTTAGAAATTTTGGAATGTAGCATTTGCAATTTGTTTAAAGTTGAGTTCTATTGATTTTAATCCATAAATTGACGTATAACGTCATACCATAGTGCATATCCTTTGGGATTCATATGTAGGCCATCGGATACAAAAATATCCTTTCGTACCCTTCTTCCTTTTCCTTTCAACATCACGTTCCATACATTGGCAAAAGTGATGTGTTCATCGGTCTCTGATAATGCCTTAAAAGCTCTATTTAATCTTCTATAGCGCCGCCGTAATTTCCAACGGGCCAAACTTGGTTTCGCTGAAATCAGAACGATTTCCGTATTCTGATCCTGGGCTTTTATTTTTTTGATAATTTCTTGGGTAGTGGCAATGATTTCCTTCGTTTTTTTACGCGAAAAAACATCGTTGTCGCCTTCATAAATAAACACTTTTTTAGGGTGATATTGTAGAATGAGTTCTTGGGTATATTGCAAAAGATCGTAAGCTTGTGATCCCCCAAAACCTGAATTGACGATCTGATGATTGGGAAAATCAGATTCCAGACTTCGCCATAAACGAACACTTGAACTTCCCGTAAAAACAATGGTCTCTTTTGAACGATCTAAAATAGTATCGTATTTTTTTTGAATGGCAAGAACTTCATCTTTAAAGCCTTGCGCGTATATACAAGTAGTAAAAAATAAAAATAAAAAAACAGCGTACTTCACAAAATAAGGGCTTTAAGATTTAAAAATAGCATTACCATATCCTTTTCATTGGGCCAGGGTCAATTCCTCCGCTTTTAGCCATTCATAAATGGGCTCAATCCATTTTGCAGCGGGAAAGCCTTCACCTTTCATTCCAAAACCATGGCCTCCTTTGGAATACAAATGCAATTCTGGTTTTTTTCCTGCTTTGAGCCAAGAAGAATATAGGGCTACGCTACCAGCGGCCAACCCAAGCGGATCATCAGAAGCGCAAACCACGGCCATTGGAGGAGCATCTTCTGGTGCTTCTTGTACGGGGAGTGCTGTGGTCCAGGGATATACGGGAATTAAGAAATCAGGCCTGGTATCTTTGGTATAATTATAGGCCACACCCATAGCTACAGAGCCACCTGCAGAAAAGCCCATAAATCCAATTTTATCGGAGGCGAGGCCTAATTCCGTGGAGTGCTCACGAACATAGGAAACCGCGGCCAATCCGTCTGCAATGGATAAGGGCATTACTTTACCCACATTTACCGCAATTTCTGAAGGGTTGTTCTGGGCAGCATCCGTTATTTCTTGGACGCCATCCTTTCCTGTGGGGACCAGACGATATTTTAATACGAAGGCCGTAATCCCTTTTTTGACGAGCCATTTTGCCACAGCTTCTCCCTCACTATCAATAGATAGGGCATATAAGCCTCCACCGGGAGCTATAATTACCGAAGTTCCATTAGGTTTCCCTTCGGGTCTAAACATTTTCATTGTAGGAACAGATACGTTGGTGACCACCTCATTGTTCCAAATATTGGAATGATACTTTTTTTCGCCACCTTCCCAAATCACTTCATTGGATTTTTGATGAGGTACGTTTATGATTTCTTGAGCTATTATATTTAGCGTCATGCTACAACAAATAAGAAAGAAGATTGTATTTTTCATGTTCAAAATAGTTTCGGATATTACCACAGTATCAACTAATCTACGATGGCCTGATATACATATTGTCGAAATCTATGCTCATAGAAACGGCTATAAGGTTGTAATTGCGTGAGCAAAATAGCGATCATTTCTTCTTTGGGATCAATAAAAAAATAGGTAGAATATGCTCCTCCCCAGTAATAATGCCCTTCCGAACCCAAGGCCTTTCCATCCGCAACATCAATAGTGACCCCTACACCAAGGCCATAGCCTTGGCCGTCGCCTGTGAATAGATCTCCTACATGATTTAAAGTCATCAATTCAATGGTTTTTCGGCCCAAGAATTGTTTCCCTTTCCATTTTCCTTTGTTCAACAGCATTTGGCAGAAAGTCATATAATCCTTTGCGGTGGAAAACAATCCATGTGTGCCCGAATATATTACGTTCCCCTCTACAGGCAACTGATTGGGAGATTGCATTAGTTTTCCGGAAGCATCTTTGTTGTATACGGGCATCCATCTGTCCTGGGCATTCTTTTTAATATTATAACCCGTATCCTTCATTCCCAGTGGGGCAAAAATGCGTTTTTCGAGAAATTCGGCAGTGGACATCCCCGAGAACTTTTCGATCAATACCGACAATACATCTGGAGAAGCACTATAATACCATTGTTCTCCGGGGTTCCCCACAAGAGGAAGTTTGGACATGGCCGAAACGCGTTCATCAATAGAAGCATAAGGTTTAAAATACAGGGTGTTTCTATATTCTTGATCTAATTTAGTTGGACCTAATCCATGCGAAAAACCAGCAGTATGTGTTAGTAGATGAAGAATGCTAATCTCCTTGTTACTTGGTGATGTTGTGCCGTTTATCCCTTCGGAAAGGTCTTTGGCAACTTTCATATTTTTAAATTCGGGCAAATATTTTGAAACGGGATCGTTGAGGAAAAAATGTCCTTCCTCGTACAACATCATGAAGGCCACACTAATAATAGGTTTGGTCATAGACATCATATGCATTATTTGATCCTGCTTTATGGGAGTTTTAGCGGCAATATCACTATATCCATAGGTTTTTTGGTGTACAACTTCCCCTCGGCGCATAACGTAGGAAATGGCACCGGCAATATTATCGCTTTTCACTTCTTGATTCAAAAAGTCATCGTAGCGTTCTAAGCGATCTTGGGAAACACCGGCAGCCATTTGTCCTTGGGAAAAGGAAATAAAAAATAGTGCAAAAAGCACTGCTATGAGGAATCTATTTTTCATGGTATGGAGTTATCTGCCTCTAAAGATACTAAATACAATTAATCATCCTCTAAAATAAGTTCTAACATTCCATAACCCTTTTGGCTAGAACTTTTGGTGGATGTGAGCAGACTTTGCCGATAATACGCCAATCCATTGGGAAATTTTGCACCATATCCTACTTGTTCCCCTTTGCTCCTCATCATAAGGTCTAAATCCCAAGGTTTTGCAAGGAGCTGCACTTCTTTAGGAATATTTTTCCTCCCACTTTGACTATCCTTAACCGTTCGGACTATGTTTAACGTGAAAGAAGGAAGGGTCTCCACCACAATTTTTTCCTTTTGCAAAGACCATTTTGTAGCAGTTTGTTCGCCCCGATGTTGTTCAAAATGATAAAAATCTCCGTCTACAATGAGTGGTAACCAGAAAA
Organism: Spongiimicrobium salis; assembly: GCF_043678055.1. Classification (NCBI taxonomy): domain Bacteria; kingdom Pseudomonadati; phylum Bacteroidota; class Flavobacteriia; order Flavobacteriales; family Flavobacteriaceae; genus Spongiimicrobium; species Spongiimicrobium salis. Next base: position 247,774 of record NZ_JBHEQA010000003.1, on the reverse strand, counting down.
AAGCAGCGAAATCGCCAAATTCCCGTACCGTTTCTTTAGTCCAACGAATACGTTCATAGATCATCCACCCTGTTCTTTTTTTTGTTTTTATGGTTACCGTAGTTCTGCAACCATAAATTTCCTTAGGGGTATTTTTTGCGGGCATTTGGACCCAAGTAGATTTTTCTGGAACCGTGACTTCTAGCCTTGGAGCGCCCTTGATTTTTACAGTAATATTTCTTTGGACCGAATCAAACTGAAAAGAGGGGCCATTTTTATGCTCCCAAGATTCGTTTGGGGTTTTAGCAGGAGAAGCAGCAGTGTTTTCGGTATGATAGGAAATAGGCCAATTTTTTGGTGTGCCATACCACGCTTTGAATTCACTGGAATAGCCGGTATCCGATACCGACCAATTAATATCCAAGGGGATGACCAATGGAGTAGTGGCATCGTCGGCTATAAAGACAAAATAATCGCTGTAGTAAGCATAGTTTTCCGCGCTATTATCATTGATCGTATAAGCACTCAAACAGCATACTGATATCCCCACTAAGAGATAATTACCAAAACATTTCAACATAAGCATCTTTAGTAGTATAGACTCACGATTCCGCTATACCTTACGAGCTCCTATGGAATTTACAGCATTTTCAACAGGACATCCGTTGTTAGTATGGTAGCAAATTCATCTTTTAAATTGGCCAGTGCTGTTAAATGAATCATTTCTGCTTCATAGGTTTCGCCATTAATCCCAATGCGGTCATAAGTAGCCGTGGCGTCAGAAATCAAAAATGTGGTATATCCAAAGTTTCCTGCCATTCTCGTGGTGGTCGAAACACAATGATTTGTGGTTAAACCAACAATAACCAGGGTATCTATATGCGCTTTATCCAAACGTTCTTGAAGATCGGTCTCAATAAAAGCACTGTTCACTTCCTTAACGATCAAAGGTTCTCCTTCCAAAGGCTTTGTGATTTCCTGCAAAGCAAAGCCTGGATGGGAATGATGCAGCATGGAATTGGGGTCTTTGGAACTATGTTGAACATGAAAAATGGGAAGTTTCAGATTCCGCCATGCTTCAAGGATCTTTGCCGCTTTCTGCTCGGCATCAGGGTTGTTGCGTTTTCCTCCCCAATGCGGGTGGTCTCCGGCCATTCCCTCTTGGATATCTATTAATACAAGTGCAGGTTTTTTCTCTTTTAAGGACATTTATTTGTTGCGTTTAAATAATTTAATTCCGATACGTTTGTGTTTTTACTTCAAGGCAATAATGCGCAATGGGCCTCCTGATCCTCCCTTGATTTTCATGGGTAAGGCAATGACTTGAAATCCGGTTTTGGGCAATTGATCTAAATTGGTTAAGTTCTCAAATCCGGGAATGTTTTTGGTCATTAAGGTTACATGACTCTGGAAAAGTTGCGATTGCCCATAATCAATACTAGGAGTATCTATACCAATGGCACTGATTTTTCTGTTGGTGACCAACCAGTTCGCCGCTTCTGGAGAGAGTCCGGGAAAATGTAAATCCTTCAGCGCTTCGGGACCACGTTGATCTGTTCCCAAATACTTTATTTTATCTGGATAAAATTGGGCGTAACCCGTTTCCAACAATACAATGCTTCCATCCGGGATTTCCGTACCTTGCTCTTCTTCCCAAGCTTTAAAATCGGCTATACTGATAAGATAATCCACATTGGCCAAGGCATTCTTTGAAACATCTATTTTAATTGCTTCGCCTATGAGCTTTGAAAGTGGGATTTCATCGGTAGATTCCCCGTTTTTCGCAAAATGTATGGGAGCATCAATATGTGTACCGCCGTGTTCCGCTGTAGCAAAATTGTTCGCGGCATAAAAATACCCGTTTTCAGTATCGCCTTTGGCTACTTCCTCCAACTCAAATTCTTTGGCAGTGACCCAGTAAATGGTTTCTTCTGAAAAAGAATGGGTGAGGTCAATAATTTCCTTATCGGCAAGCGGACTTTGGACCACTTTTACCACTTCATTTGTTTTTTTTGAAGTGGGAGTACAGCCTATGACTGCAATAGTAGTGGCTAGAATAAGTTTTTTTTGAATCTGCATAAGATTTTTTTTGTATTACGATGTAATGCTAGGATGCGCCAACGCTCATTTAAAAGATATAATTTTTAAGGTGGCATCTGCTTTCAGGGCATATTTTTCGGGTTGATCGGTGATAATCCTTAGGTTTCTCCATCGAATTTCCTTTCCGATATCCTTAGCGTTTTCTATACTGTGTACTTGAAGCCCAATAAAGCCTCTATCCGTCATACTATCCATGATATTACTGGTATTGATACCGTTGATCCAAATGCTTATATGAGATCCAATGGCCTCTATACGATATCGGTTCCAGGTATTTTTCTTAAAGGCTTTTTTCCCTTTTGGGTGATTCTTAAGATCATACAACCAACCTCGTCTACCTTCATCATAAATTCCACCACTCCAGGCACGGTCACTAGGATCTATTTCTGCTTGATACCCATGGACCCTCCCATTTTGGTATTCCGGAAGGCTGAGACTTCTAAATTGTACTCCAGAATTTATACTGGAATCTACTTTGACTTCAAATTCCAGAATGAAATCGCCATAGCGCTCTTTAGTGCAGAGAAACGTATTTGGAGACCCAAATTTTGTTGTTCCTACAATTTCTGAACCTACAATTTTATACGGAGCTGTACCGTTCCTTATTTCCCAATTGTCCAGAGATTTCCCATCAAAAAGTGCTATCCAAGGCTCTTTTTCTTGTGCACAAGACCCTAGTAGTAAACCTAAAAAGAACACATATACCCCCTTAATATTTTTCATGAAGTTCTTTTGAAGTGTACATCTGATCCAATGGTCTTGTAGAATGCCTCAGACTGTCTATTGTTTTTACGGTCAAGGATTGTGGGGCAGTGGTAAATGCATTTCTGATGTAATTGCCAATATCCTTGATTTCTTCATCAGAAATACCCTGATTCCCACCGATACCTGGCATTGCTGCTTGAAAATCGTAAGAGGTGCCGTTAACTTTTATGGGCCCTGTTAATCCATAAAATAGTATGGAAGCAAGCCTGGATGTAGATCCTGAAACATATTCCGATTGAAGCAAGGGTGGGGCCAGCCCTTTAATACCATCCCCATCAGGACCATGACATGTAGCACAATGCTTTCGGTAGAGTTGTACCCCGCGTGTCAGGCCATCGCTATATCCCATACTCTTGTTTGGTGAAATTTTTTCAGTCTGCATGGTCCGTATACGATCTTTAACTTCTTTAAATCCTAGAATTCCTTCCAAAAATACATTTTGTTTTTCTGAAATACCAGCATAAATAGGCTCTAAAAACCAAGCTTCGCCTTCATAGCGATTTAATAGTTCTTGAAGAAAGGGTAGGGTGGTTCTGTTTATTGTTTTGGATAGGTAAAAAGCCAGATGATAATCTAACTGTTCTTGACGATAATCCAAGATATTTTGAAGACTTTCGTTAGGGAATACATGCCCTTGTTGTATGGCCAGTTTTATGATATGTGCTCCCAAGGCAGGATAAGCTCCCCAATCTTTGAGGGATAAATGTTGATTGGTGAGCAAGTTGAGCCCTTCTAAACTGTATAAGGCATGAATTCTGCTGACTTCATCCGGAGCGGTACCCAATAGGTTTTCCAGAGCAGTTTTGAATTGCGTTCTTCCAGAATTGATAATCAATTGTTGAGATCGTTGCCGAATCCATATATTTTTAGACTGTAGTGAATCTACCCATTGCTCTGGCCCTAGTTCGGCTAAATGTATTGGATTGTTGGAATTTGCTCCGATGGTCGTTAATTTTAATATGCGGCCCATTCCTTTGATGGTATCCAACTGACGATCTAGATATAATTTCCGTAAATAACTGGTCATATAGGTTTTATGTTGGATAATGCCTCTGTGCATATCCACAATATAAAGCCCTCCATCGGGTCCATTTTGAAGGTTTACCGGACGAAAACCTTCATCCGTTGCGCTGAGAAGCTCTTTGCCTTCCCATGCCTGTTTTCCCGTCATGCGCAGTTGGCCATGCTCAAGAATATTTCTTTTGATCAGATTCGCTTCAGGTGCGCAAACAAAAAGATTCCCTTGATAGGCCTCCGGAAGTAAATCTCCCTCATAGTAGAGTGGCCCACAAGCACTGGTGAAGTTTTTTAATTTTCCATCTGGATGGAGCATATGGGGTAAATACCCCCTATTGACTACCGTTACGTGTTTGGGATATACGCGTTGGTCCGCAATCAATGGATTGTTGATGCCAATTTTTGGTTTAAAACTTGCATTGCTATTTAAGATATTGGGAAAGGTCCAATCCCCTTGAGCTTGATTGGAATTGTTATTGTAAATAAGCCTGCCGATACGATCTTGGGTAATGCCCCATTGTCCACGGGCCGAGGTGATGGAAGTTTTCCATATTCCATGCTGCATGCGATATCTCTTATTGGATTTTGCGCTATAAATCCAATTGTCCATCCCCATCACAAGGCCGTTAGGCTGATGTTCCGCATTGCCCCCAACGGCATAGGTGCTATCTACGACAATCGTATTTCCGGGAGTATCATCCGATTTGATTTCTGTATAGTAAAGATATGGAGGTTCGGCATAGAGCAAACCGTTGTATACATGTGCAAATGCTCGAGCCAATTTTAAATGCCCTAAAAAGACTTTGGAGTGATCCATCTGTCCATCTTTATCCAAATCTTCCAGAATGAGAATCCTTCCTATAGGGGCTTCTTCGTCAATGCCTTCAATAGAACGCATATATCCCTGCATTTCCAGAACCCAAAGTCTCCCCTGATTATCAAAACTAATATTGATGGGAGCCTCAATCAAAGGCTCTGCCGCCAAGGCCTGTATCTCAAATCCCGGTTCTACGGTATACTGGTCAAAGGAAACCGGTGTTTCTTCAAAAGCTGCTTCCCTTGCACAAGAGAACACCATCAAAAGAAAAAAAAGAAGAGAGGCCAATTTCATATTGCGTCGAAGTATTTTTTGTGAATGTACAATTTTTGGAACATTTGCGAAATAAGGGAAAGTCAAAAAGTATATAGATTTGTACTTTTGAAAAAATATTTCCAATGATGAATTCCCGACAACACCAACTCACGGCTTTTGATCGCCTATTGACTATTATGGACGAATTGAGGGCCCAATGTCCCTGGGATAAGAAACAGACGATGAAAACCCTACGGCATCTCACGATAGAGGAAACCTACGAATTGGGAGACGCTATTTTGGATGATGATTTGGAAGAAATAAAAAAAGAATTGGGCGATCTTTTATTGCACATCGTGTTTTATGCTAAGATTGGATCAGAGACCGATACTTTTGATATTGCGGATGTAGCTAATGGAATTTGTGAAAAATTGATCAATAGACACCCGCATATTTATGGTGATGTTAAGGTTGAAAATGAGGAAGATGTAAAGCAAAACTGGGAGCAAATTAAACTCAAGGAAGGTAAGAAAAGTGTATTGGAAGGTGTGCCTAAAAGCCTTCCTGCTTTGGTAAAAGCGAACAGAATACAGGATAAAGTTGCCGGAGTAGGGTTCGATTGGGAACAGCCGGAACAGGTTTGGCAAAAGGTAGAAGAAGAAATTCGGGAATTTAAACAAGAAGTGGACACTGCCAATAAAAACCGCATGGAGGAAGAGTTTGGGGATGTACTTTTTTCAATGATCAATTATGCCCGTTTCCTCGATATTAATCCCGAGAATGCCTTGGAACGCACCAATAAGAAATTTATAAAACGCTTTCAATATTTAGAGACCCAGGCCAAACATTTGGGGAAATCCTTAAAGGAAATGTCTTTGGAAGAAATGGATGTGTATTGGGAAGAAGCCAAAAAAATATAGGCGGGCCATGAAGATATTGGCATTGGCCCACCTTAAGAAGTCGTTTATTGTAGTATTTCGTAAATGGCGTTAAACAAGTCGCTGCGCAATTTGGAATTGTGTTGGTTGAGCAATATAACCACTGCCCACTTTCCTTTGCCATCATAAGCCATCACTGATGACTGCCCCAAAGAATCCCCTGTTTTTGCATAGATCGTATGGGAACTGTCTTCTAAAATATTGAGTCCTAAGCCAATAATGATGTTCTCGTCTTGGTAATACTTCTTTTCGGCAAGTATGGCCGCTTCCCGGAAAGTACCATTGGACGTGCTTATGGCATTGAGATAGGTCATCATATCGGCAGCACTGGATTTTATCAATCCTGCAGGAGCTACAATGTTCCAATGGAAAAGTTCCTGTTCCCCTCCTTCAAGATTATAGCCATGGGTTATATTTTTCACCTGGAAATCCTTGGTCAACGTACGTTTCAATTGTAAGGGAACGATAATATTTTCTTTAACGATCGCCTCGTAGCTTTTGCCGTAGAGTTGTTCCAGAATTTGTCCCAATAGTACGAATCCTACAGTAGAATAGCGATAAGAGCCATAATCCTTCAAACGATTACAATCGTTGATGATTTTGTAGATGGTATCCTTGGTAATGGACTGTATCGGTTGCTGCGGGTTCTGTGCAATAAGTTTTGGAAAATCAATATCGGGAAGGCCAGATTGATGCGAGGCCAAATCCGTAATACGTATCTTCTTCTGAATACCCTTTTGCAACTGAAATCCAGCGGGAAGATAGGCATCCATATAATCCGTAGCCTTTATTTTTTCCTCTTGAATGGCTTGCGCGATTAAATTTCCAGTCAATAATTTGGTAATCGAGGCAATCTCAAAAACAGAATATTCATCAATGGGCACAGCGCCATTTCTTTCCAAGTTTCCCCTATGATGGTACGTAATTTTATCTTCGTATCGAATACCTATACTGATTCCCGTTTCGGGGTGTTCTTTTTGGATTTCATCAAGCAATGCCTGTATTTTCTCTTTGGGGGATTGTGCTGATAGTAGGTGGCCAAAACTTAAAAAGATAAATAAAATAATAATGTTGTTTTTCATAATAACGAATGTTTAATGGATTCGGAGCAAATATGAAAAGGATGATCGAATGCTGCGACGGAATAAAAAAAGTCGAACGCATTTCTACAAATGACCTAGGTTCGACTTTTATTTATGAGACGTTCGACTTTTGGTTAATTTGTTGATTTTGAAGTTGTTTCCGATAAACTGTTGGTGTAAGGCCCGTATATTTTTTAAAAGAAGTATTGAAAGAAGATTTTGAATTAAAGCCTACTTCATACAAGATTTCTAAAATGGTAAGCTCACTTTTTGCGGTATTCTCCAGAATTTCCATGGCTTTTTTGATGCGATACTCGTTCACAAAATCAAAAAAATGCATTCCAATTTTATGATTGATCAAAATGGATAATTCTTTGACCGGTAGCTGTAGGGCGTCCGCTAAATTTTTTGAGGTGAGGGAAGGATCCAGAAAGGGCGCTTCCTTTTCCATATGGTCCCTAAGGCGATCTATGGTTTTTTGATCCTCAACCTCGATTACCTTCTTTTCCTCATCGAGCATGTTATCCACCAATTGCAATTTGGAATCTACGCTCCGGAACAGCTCTGGATGTTGCAATGCTTTAAACAGGTACCAGCATAAAATAAGAAGCTCAGCAACACCAAGTGTTATTTTTATCCATTCCGTTACCGCTTCGTAGGTTGAAAATTTGAAAATATTTTTCAGAAGGGCCAGACCATGAAATAGTGCCAGAAATACGGTAATGTTAAAGAGCCAAGAATAACTTTTGGTGTCGCTATTGGTGTAATTTTCCAAATAGATCTTATGGATTTTTTGGAGAAGCAAGAATATGATGATCAGGTAAAGGGCTATTTGAAGATGGATAAAAATATGAAAGAACTGTATCTCCCACATTTCCTTGCTACGCTTTAAAAATTCCATTTTCGCACTGGCATCAACACTATAATAGCGAGGAATCAATATGATATTGGCAATTACAAAGGGCACGGCATGCAAAAGATGTTTTGTCTTGAGCTTAAAGTCAATATAGCTCATGGCCAATATATGAAGGTAAAAGACGGGGAGTTGTAGAAAAATAAGGTTGCTTTTGATCAAGGTAAGGTTGGAGTTGGTATCCAAGACTTCGGGAAAGGCCCAACCACTGATATCCAATGCGATCAAAATAAGGAAAAAAGCAAACAGCCGATTCCCTAACTTTTTATCCGTTTTAAGGGTAAACAGGAATAGGGCCAGAAGAAAAGCAATAAAAACAGTGATGATTCCTATACTACTGGCTAAGCCGATATCATTCATTGGTATCCAAATTGTACAGCCGTAAAGATATCAATTTGAAACTTTATTCGAAATGCCCACTTTTCATCAAAGTCCCCATAAAAACAAAATACAATGTTCTCGAAGCGGTATGGATACGCTATCTTTGCACTGCTAAAAAATACGCCAACTTGTTACAGCAGTACACCAAAGAATTTCGCTATAACCTTAAACTATCTTTTCCGGTAATTCTTGGAATGCTGGGCCATACTTTTGTAGGTTTTGCGGATAATATTATGGTAGGGCAACTGGGTACGGCAGAACTGGCAGCCGTATCCTTGGGGAATAGTTTTGTATTCATAGCCATGTCTTTGGGCATAGGGTTTTCTACGGCGATCACACCCTTGGTTGCAGAGGCTGATGGGGCCGGAAGTAAGGAAAATGGAAAAAGTGCCCTGAAGCATGGACTGGTGTTGTGCACGGTTTTGGGTTTGGTACTTTTTGGAATTATCCTTTTGAGTAAACCATTGATTTACTATATGAAGCAACCACCGGAAGTGGTAGATTTGGCCTTACCTTATTTGGACCTTGTAGCCTTCTCTTTGGTCCCTTTGATCATTTTCCAAGCGTTTAAACAATTTTCAGAAGGACTTTCCCAAACCAAATACCCAATGTACGCTACAATTTTAGCAAATGTGGTGAATATTCTTCTGAACTACTTACTAATTTTCGGAGCGCTAGGTTTTCCAAAATTGGGTATTGTAGGCGCGGCAATTGGCACGCTGGTATCACGATTGATCATGGTGCTTTTTATTTGGGGTCTGTTGAAAAGCAAGAAGAAATTCCAGGATTACGTTACCCGATTCAATTTTAAGAATATTGAAAAAAAAGTCATGCAAAAAATCATTGGGTTAGGATTTCCCTCAGCTCTACAAATGTTTTTTGAAGTGGCCATCTTTACGGCGGCCATTTGGTTGAGTGGTGTTCTGGGTAAAAATGCACAAGCTGCAAATCAAATTGCCCTAAACCTGTCCAGCATGACTTTTATGGTCGGTATGGGACTGGGAGTAGCGGCCATGGTCCGGGTAGGAAACCAAAAAGGTTTAAAGCGTTTTGAAGATCTCAGACGGATCGCGCAATCTATTTTTCTACTCACCTTTTTATTGGAAATAGTTTTTGCAGCACTCTTTTTGATATTCCGCAATGGGTTGCCTACTATGTATCTTGATGCTTCTGAAGTGGCTAACCAAATGGATAATGCGGAAGTGATTTTTTTGGCCGCACAATTGATACTGGTGGCCGCATTCTTCCAGATCTCGGATGGATTACAAGTGGTGGTACTCGGAGCTTTAAGGGGCCTGCAAGACGTTAAAATTCCAACCGTGATTACCTTTATTGCCTATTGGCTGATAGGGTTTCCTATAAGCTATTATTTAGGATTGCATACAAATTTAAAAAGTACTGGAATATGGATTGGCTTGCTGGCCGGATTAACGGCATCGGCCATTATGTTGTATATTCGATTTAATTATTTAACCAAAAAATTGATCCATTCGCCCGGATGAAGTGAAATGGATAAAGAATAAACCTTATTATGTGAATTATGGAGTTTCCAAAGTTTTTATTGGGGGATAATACAGATTATCCCACCGCAATTTTTATCATACACACAGAATATCCAAGATTCATTATCAATTTGGAAAACGATGAAGTGGAATGGCTCGAAGATTTCTCAAAGGAAGATGAAAAAGAACTATCTGAAGAAGCAGAAACCCTTATTACAGCGGCAACAGCTTTTTATGATAGGGAAATTTCGCGATATGAAGATTGATTTTCAATGGAGGAATTAATACAGTTTGATAAGGAACTCTTTCTTTACCTCAATGGACTTGGGAATACCACTTGGGATGGTTTTTGGATGTTCATTACTGGTAAGTGGAACTCTATTCCCTTATATCTGGGATTGGCCTTCTTTTCGTTTAAGCAATTAGGTCTAAAAAGAACGGTGATCATGCTTGTTTTTGTCGCTTTAATGATTACTGCGACTGATGGATTGGCTAATTTTTTTAAATATGGCGTGGCTCGTTTAAGGCCCTGTCATGACCCGGAAATCAATAGCCTTATGCGATTGGTAAAAGCTTCCTGCGGAGGAAAATTTGGTTATTTTTCCGGACATGCGGTAAATAGCACGGCTATCGCTTTTTTCTTTGTCCATCTATTTTGGTCGAAATTTAAGTATTTAGGAATTTTCCTTCTTTTATGGATGATTTTGGTCTCGTATAGTAGAATATACATTGGAGTACATTTTCCTTTGGATGTGCTTACCGGAATTGTAATTGGACTGTTTTTAAGTTATTTATTTGTAAAGTTGTATATATTTGCACTTCTGAAATTTAGAGTATGATATCTAATACCAGATACTGGTTTTTAGTGCTTTTTGTTTTTTTGGTATATATAGCAGGAATGTTTTCTATACTTTTTGAAAATGACTCCGCACAGTTTGCTGTGATGGCCATGCGGATGTTTCAGGAAAATGATTTCATCAACCTATTTAAGGGAACCGAAGAATATTTAGACAAGCCTCATATGCACTATTGGCTGGCGGCCTTATCCTTTAAAATCTTCGGACTTCACGATTGGGCCTATAGAATTCCAGGGATTCTAGCATCTATTCTCGGTGCATATAGCTGCTTTGGATTGGGAAAATTATTATATAACGCGGATGTGGGGAAATTAGCTTCCCTAATTTTTCTTACTGCCCAAACTATTGTATTGTCCAATATAGATGTGCGTACTGATGCAGTGCTCACTGGCTTTACTATTTTGGCTATTTGGCAATTGGCGGCTTACGTCAAATCAAAAAGACTAAAACATATTGTTTTAGGGGCCTTTGCAGCAGGGATAGCTTTTTCCACCAAAGGGCAAATCGCTATTTTGGTCATCGCCTTTCCTTTGTTATGCCATTTAGCCTATACCAGAAAGTGGAAAACACTCCTTAACTGGAAGGTTTTAATCGCATTGGTGGTCTTTGGTCTTAGTATTGCTCCCATGTTATATGCTTATTATCTTCAATTTGACCTACACCCCGAAAAAATTATACGTGGAACCACAAACCGCAGCGGAATCTTTTTTATTTTTTGGGAACAAAGTTTTGAACGACTCAGTGGTCAGGGGGTTGGAAAGAACAGTAGTGATTATTTCTTCTTTTTTCATACCTTTTTATGGGTTTTCCTACCATGGACGGTCATTGGGCTTATTGCCTATGCCAATAGGGCCAAGGCGATCATTAAATTGAAATTTAAGCATAACCCTGTTTACGAATTTTTGACTTTGGGAGGTATTACGTTAATCTTCATTATCATTAGTTTTGCCCAGTTTAAACTCCCTCATTATTTAAATATCACCATCCCTTTATTTGCCGTACTCGCGGCATCTTATTTGCACAGTCTTTATATTCTGGATAAAAAAAAGCGTATTAAATTCATATTGGGAGCCCAATATTTTATTTTGAGCTTGGTATTTATCGTATCGGCATTCATTGTATTTTTTGTTTTTAAAAAGGTGGCTATTTGGCACTATGCAATTTTTGGAAGTATGGCTGTCATTGCCATCTATTACAGTTTAAAAAGGGAATCTTATTACCTAAGAATTATCACCCTAGCAGCCTATAGCGCCATTCTTTTGAATATGGTACTCAACCTGCATTTTTACCCTTCCCTATTAAAATATCAAGGTGGTTCAACGATGGCCAAAGTGATTGCAAAAGAAGAAATTTCAACAGATAATATCTATAAATTATCCGAAGCACATACTTGGGCACTTGATTTTTACAACAAAAAACCGGTAAAGATTATTTCTGCCGAAGCTTTAGAGGATATGCACAGTATCTGGGTCTATACTACAGAAGAAGAACGTAAAGAACTTCGTGAAAAGGGATTTGACTGGGATAGGGAACACGAAGTAGATCAGTTCAGAATAACTCGCCTACAGTTAAAATTTTTAAACAATGCAACTAGGAATCGCGTCCTTAGAAAGCGTTATTTAATCCACATTTATTAAGGGTTGTTTAAAGACTGAATTTTTGATATTGTCTGCAATGCGGGTTTTTTCATATGGTAGACTATTCCAAAAAGAGAAACCAATGCCGTAATCAAGAAAAAGACCAAACTTATACTTATGGCCGTATTCTCCTCTAAATCAAGCCAAGCCGCTCCATAAAAAAATGTAAGTTCCCTACTGCCAATACCGCCAAAAGTGAGTGGCAATACGGCCACTATAGATGAAATCAGGAAAATAAATAGATAGGCAAGGGTATAGAGTTCAATGTGCAAAGCTTTCAAAATGCAAAAAACACTGACTAACTGTGCGAGTTGTACCAATGCTGAGTATCCAAACGATTTCCAGAAAATAGGGAGAACATAGCCAAAAAATCTCTTGTTTAAAAACCAAAAAACAATAATTCCGAGGACTATTGCCATTCCCGAAAGCCATTCAATGTGCTCAAAAAGATGGGGTTCCAACCCAAAGATCAGCATACAGGCATAGATGAATAATAAAAGTAGGCCGCTGAGACGATCTAAAATAAGTACGGCAACCACCTTTTTTGTAGCGACCTGAAATTTTTTCTTTATCACATAACCCTTATAGGCATCCCCACCAATACCCCCAGGAAGGAACAAATTATAAAACATACCCAATAGATACAGTTTTAGATTGCTTTTTTGAGTAAGGCAAATGGCCAATTGATGGAAATAAAGATTCAATCGGGCAGCAGCTATTGCTTTGGAAAGTACAAAAAACACTAAGGCCAAAAGCAAGAAGGAAAGCTCGCTTTCCTCTAGGGTACTTGCGATATCTTTTAATTGTATTTTAGTAAAGATAAAGTAGAGCAGTACTGCGCTAAAAAGGAGTTTTAGAAGGGTAATGCCTTTTTTACGATATTTTGCCACCTACCACAATATTTTTGATTCGATAAGGACGTTTGTTTTGCGACTCGTAGTAGGTGCGAATCAATAATTCCATCACAATTCCTATGGTGAACAATTGAATACCGGCAAGGATCAACATCATACCAAAAACCAGAAGAGGTCGCGTACCAATATCTTCTCCAAGGCCAAATTTTAAAATCAGGAGATAAGTATTGATCAGGATGCCCAGGATAATCATCAATACCCCAATGATTCCGAATAAATGAATAGGACGTTGAAAGTACTTGCGAATAAAGAGCAACAACATCATGTCTGCCACCACTTTAAAAACACGTTCAAGCCCATATTTAGAGACTCCTGCATGTCTTGCATGATGCTTTACGGGTACTTGTTTGATCTGTCCTCCTTCAAGATGTGCCAATAGGGTAATAAAACGATGCATTTCCCCATATAGGTTCAGCTCTTTGGCAATATCTTTGGTGAATACCTTTAAAGCACAACCATTGTCTTTGATATCCAATTTAGTTACACGGCGAACAAGAAAATTGGCAATTTTGGAAGGTATTTTCTTAACCAAGGAATCTTTTCTTTTTTGCCGAATCCCAGTAACCACATCATAATCATCATTAACGGCATGCTCCAACATTTGGGGAATATCACTGGGGTCGTTTTGCAAATCCCCATCCATGGTAATGATATATTCTCCCTCGGCATGATCGATACCAGCTGCTAAAGCAAGACTTTGTCCATAATTTTTTTTGAGAATCACCAGATGTACCCTCTCATCTTGCATATCTTTCACCACTTTACGAGTATTGTCCGTGGAGAAGTCATCTACATAAATAATTTGATACTGATAGCCCCTAAGGCTTTCATGTATTTTCTGAGTAAGTAGAACAACATTGTCTTCTTCATTGTATAAGGGTACAACAATGGACAAGAGAGAATCAGTAATTGGGTTCATGTAATGGATTTACGATGGGGCAAATTTAGGATTTTTATTTCGATTCCACTTTCTCTTTTCGGAAGCTTGAAATGATAAAAGCCAATGTCTTTTTTTTAACTGGGAAAAATATCGTTTTATACAAGGAAAGAAGAAAGAAATTATTTTGAGCGTTCTAAGGCCAGTAGTTTTTCCGCTGCATGAAAAGGCGACAAGGTATTGGAGGTAACCTCTGCCAGCAAGGCATCCAGGGCTTCTTTAATTTTGGGATTTTGATAAAAGCGTTGTTTTAATCGATCTTCAACCGTCTGTAAAAACCAATAACTGTTTTGCTCATTGCGTTTGTGTTGAAAGTGACCTAGGGATATATTCTCATCAATATAATGGGAAATCATTTCCCAAATCTCTAGAATACCCGTTTTCTCCATGGCGGAACAAGCCAATACCTTTGGAGTCCAATTATTAACCTTTGGAGGATATAGATGTAAGGCTCTTGTAAATTCTACCTTTGCCATTTTAGCACGTTTTAGGTTATCACCATCCGCTTTATTGATGACAAGGGCATCTGCCATTTCCATAATCCCCCTTTTAATACCTTGAAGCTCATCTCCAGCCCCCGCCAGTTTCAATAGCAAAAAGAAATCTACCATACTGTGAACGGCAGTTTCGCTTTGTCCAACACCAACTGTTTCTATTAGGATGATATTAAAACCTGCTGCTTCACACAAAATAATGGTTTCCCGTGTTTTGCGGGCCACACCCCCCAAGGAATCCCCGGAAGGGGAGGGGCGAATAAAGGCATTGGGATCTTTTACCAATTCTTCCATCCGGGTCTTATCGCCCAAGATACTGCCCTTGGTAACGGAACTACTGGGATCAACGGCTAAAACGGCAACCTTTTTACCCAAAGCCGTAAGTGTTTTTCCAAAAGTCTCTATGAAGGTGCTTTTACCGACTCCCGGTACACCCGTTATACCAATTCGTATACTCTTATGTTGTTGTTGCAGGCATTTTTCAATGATTGTATTTGCCTTTTTTGAATGGGCTGCATTGGTACTTTCTACTAGAGTGATCGCTCTCCCTAAGGCCGTTTTATCTCCCTCAAAAATGCCTTGCACCAGTGCAGTTGCAGAAAGGTTTTTCTTTCTAAAGGAACGTATTTTAGAAGCACTTTCGGTACCTATGTTCTTTTGATTTTCCAAATTTAATTTGTGCTAATGGGGACGCGTACTTTCGTGGTATCCCATGCCAAGGTAAGGTACAATTGATCTTCTACTGTAAAATCGATAGTAAAATTTTCCACAACCTCCTTTAAATCCTCCACTGGAACTTCCACTTTGATCACGTCATGGGCTTCGTCCCAAGAAGGCTCCATGCCATTTACACCCAAGGATACGCCCCAATCGGGAATATTTGAATTAAAGATAACGGTCCACTTCTTTTCCCTGGGAATGGTCCATATGGAATACGTGCCGGCGGGGAGGTTTTTTCCCTTTACCGCGATAGTGCTGTTTGTCGTCATTGTTGTGGGTTCATTTGCCCCGGTTCTCCATACTTGATCGTAAGGCACTAATTCCCCAAAAATGACCCTTCCCTTTTTGGAAGGACTGTTATAATTCACCAATAAATCAAGCTTTGAATCTTGATCAACATAAGTAGCCGATTGCTCGGGACTATGTTTTTTGGTCTGCGTTTTCATATAGGGGCCAATGACAAAAAAGAAAAGAAGTGCCAATACCCCTATCACGATCAAAGTCCATTTTAAAAATTTCATACGCGATGTATTTTGTGATTTCTGGATAATCTAATGTATAAAACCAAATTTAAATATACTAGTATTGTTATAGGTTTCCCCTGGGTGAAGCACCGATGACGGAAAGGAGGCATTATTGGGGGCATCCGGAAAATTCTGTGTTTCAAAACAAATCCCAGGAAGTTTGTTCGGGGTATATACGATCACAGCGGGTTGGTTGGTCTTAATTTGCATGGATAATCCTGATTTTTGGGAAGCAACGGAAATCGTTTCCTTTTGCACCTTATCCAAAACAAAGGGCGTGTCCAAGCGGGTATTCCCAATTTTCCTTTCTTGACGAAAGTCATATTGGGAGTCATTCACGGGAATCTGTTTTCCTGTGGGGAGAAGACGATCATCTGTTTCGAGAATATGGGAGGATTCCAACTTCATCTGATAATGCGCTATAGCGGGGTGCGGGTCCAGAGAGAAATAGGAGTGATTGGTTAAGTTGACAACGGTGGTCTCATCGGTATATGCTTCTTGTATGATATGAAGCTCATTCCGAACAAGTTTGTAGGTAATTTTAACTTTTAGATTCCCCGGATAACCTTCTTCCAAATGCGCACTTAGATAGGATAGGCTAATATAGGGGGTAGGGCCCTGTTCTACTTGGTCAATAGTCCAGAATTTTTTACTGAATCCGCTTTTTCCACCATGAAGATGTACGTCATTTTCCGTGGATAAGGGGTATTTTTTTCCATTAAGGGTAAAACCTCCATCTGATATTCTTCCGGCATAGCGACCTACACAAGCCCCTAAAAAAAAAGGATCGATTAAATAATTTTCTGGATCTTCATACCCTAAAACCCCCTCTATATAGGTTCCTTGAGGTGTCTTGATCTGCATTTTTTGAATTATGGCCCCATAATCCAAAACAGTAAGCGAGATATGATCGTTTTTAATGGTAACTTGATTCAAATACCCGTATTTTATTAATTTTTATAAAATTAATTGTTTTCTGCAACATCACAATTTTTGAATCGTCTTTAAGAAGAATAACAATTGTAACCAACAACGAAACGAGTAGCATGTTTCAAATTGATTTAGTAGCGCAGTGCAAAAAAAATGATCGCAAAGCACAACTGAAACTGTACAAGAAGTACTGTGATGCGATGTTCTGCGTAGCTATGCGTTTTTTGAAGAATACAGATGATGCAGAAGACGTCCTGCAAGACGCATTTGTAAAGGCCTTTCAAAAGATAGATCAATTTAAAGGTGATGTGAGTTTTGGAGCTTGGTTAAAACGTATCGTTGTGAATACGAGTATCGATTTCTTAAAATCAAAACGACATCAGCACGTGGAACTCAATGAAGTTTATATGCATGTCGTAGAGGATGAAGATTGGACGGTTACCGATGATACAACCATAGCGGAGGTGAAATCTGCAATGGAAAAATTACCAGAGAAGTATAGGTACGTTGTTCAATTATTTTTGGTGGAGGGCTATGATCATAAAGAAATTTCAGCAATCTTGGACTTGACACCAACGGCCTGTAGAACACGTTTGCTTCGTGGTAAAGGGCATTTAAAGGAACTACTTAAAAATAAAGTATATGGGACAGGATCTTAGGGAAATGTTCGGTAAGGAAAAAGAAACGAATTTCTCCATGAAGGAAGGACATGAGGCTCGGTTTATGGATCGGTTGGATGCCGATTTGCCAGTGCAAAAGCGGTCGTATCGTGGCCTCTTGAAAGTTGCAGCGGTTTTTGTGCTCTTTATCAGTCTTGGAGGTATCTTATTAATGACATCTACGGAAGGGAAACCCGAAGAGGAGGTCGTAAATAATACAACAGCGGAAGAGGATGAAACGATTTCCTTGGGTGATCTGTCGCCCGACCTTAAGAAAGTTGAGAATTATTATGTGGCCAATATCAGCCTTGAATTATCACAATTGGAGGTGTCCGAAGAAAACAAACTTCTGGTAGATAGTTTTATGGAACGCTTAAAAGAGCTCAATATAGACTATGAAGTATTGAATGAAGAATTGAATGAAATAGGCCCCAATGATCAGACCATTACCGCTTTGATTAAAAACTTGCAATTACGGTTACAGTTGTTACAACAGTTAAAAGCGAAGTTGAACGAATTAAAATCATCAAGAAATGAAACAGTTGACATATAAATCTTTAGGAATAACCCTATTATTGCTATCCTTTTTTGTAAATGGCCTACAGGCTCAAAAGCAAACGAAAAATTTTAAGGAAAGCTTTGAGGTGGACGCCAATGCCGTTTTGGATATTAACACAACCTATACCGATATTGAATTTGAAACTTGGGATAAAAACCAAATACAAGTAGAGGTTACGATCGAGGTAGAAGGAATGTCAGAGGACGAAGCTGCTTCCTATTTTGAAAAAAATAAATTTGAAATTTGGGGAAATAGCAGCACAGTAAGCATTCGCAGTGGAAAGAAAAACCCTTGGTTTGTTCGGGATTTCCATCATCAAGGAAATTACAAATTCGATATTGTGATTCCCGAATTGCCCGATTTAGACGAAAGCGTGTTCGATGTATATGAATTCCCTGATATAAAACTGGATTTTGATTGGGGTGCGCTTTCCGATTTCAGTTTTGATTATAAGGAATTTGAAAAACATGGGGATAAATATCTTGAGGAGTGGAAGAAAGAACACGGAGCTACACTCAAGGAAATTCAACGTGCGGTGCGCAAAGAATTGAAAGAGAATAAGGCCAAGGTTAAAAAAGAGAGAAATAGGAAGGCCATACGGTATGAAAAACTAAGGGCCGAACGAAAAAAAGCATTGCTTGAACGTAAGAAAGAGCGGCGAAAAGCATATGTGGAGCGCAGGGAAGAATTGGTAAAACGCAGGGAAAGACAATTAAAAAAACGACAAAAATACCTGAAAGGTGCTCTTGATACCCTGTATTTCAATGTAGATAGCTTGTCCACTAATGTCCACGAACTATTGTTAAACGTAGATACCTTATTGCTGAATACACCTAGCACAATCTATTACCCTTCTAAGAAGAGAAAGCATAAAATTAAGAAGACGGTCAGGGTAAAAATGCCAAAATCCACCACTTTAAAAATGAATGTTCGCCACGGAGAAGTAAAGTTGGCAGAAAACACCAAAAATATGAAAGCAAATTTAGCCTATGCCAGTTTATTTGCTTACGCCATTGATGGGGATCATACAGAAATTGAAGCCTCATATTCGCCTATCAGTGTGGAAAAGTGGAATTATGGGCAATTAAAAGCTGCCTATTCTGAGGAAGTGAAGTTAAAAGAGGTACAAAATTTAATTTTGGATGCTACTTCCTCCCATGTCACTATTGATCGATTGTTACAGAGTGCATTGATTCAAAATGATTTTGGACCCTTACAGATTAACTATGTCTCCAAAAACTTTAAAGATGTTGACATCAACATTGAAAATGGAGAATTACATTGCAACTTGCCCACCGCGCCGTTCACTATTTATGTGAACGGCACGGCCTCTAAATTATCCAGTCCGGCAAGTTTGGTATTGAGCAAAACAAAAGGAAGTGATCAAACACTGCACAAAGGATATTATAAAACCCGGAATACGGATAAATCTATCGTAATAAATTCCAAATATAGCGATGTAGTGCTAAAAGAATAAAGCTCCTTAAGACATCCTTACTTGCATTTTGTGAATTTCTTTGAGGCAAAAAAAAGCTATAAAAACAGTAATTTTTATAGCTTGGGTCATATGACTTTAACTCCTATACTTCTTCTAGTGGGCCTCTTTCTTTAAATACTCCGGAAAATTCTCCTGAAACCGCTTCAATCGAGGAATAGAAACCGCTCTGATATATGAATTGTTAGGATGTTTCTTTTCGTAATCCTGATGGTATTCTTCGGCGTCGTAAAAAGTGGTAAACGGCACTACTTCGGTAACGATTGGCCTGTCGTAAACATTTTTTTCTACCAAAGCTGCCATATAGCCTTCAATGATTTTCTTTTCTTTATCATTCTTGTAAAAAGCAACCGAACGGTATTGCGGACCTCTATCTGGTCCTTGACGATTTAAGGTGGTTGGATCATGGGAACCAAAAAACACCTGTACCAATTCAGTAAAATTAACCACTTTAGGGTCATAGTATACTTTTACAGCTTCGGCATGGCTGGTATATCCACCTCCCACTTGTTCATAAGTTGGGTTTTTTTCGGTGCCTCCTGAATATCCAGAAACTACTTCTTTTACCCCTTTTACGCTTTCGTAAATTGCTTCTACACACCAAAAACATCCACTGGCAAAATAGGCCGTTTCGTATTGTTGCAAATCCTGTGCGGAGATTTTTACTTCCTGTTTTTTGGCATGTTGGGCAATTTCCGTAGTTTGTTTCGCTTTGGATTGACAGCTTGCTGAAAATAGTGCAGCGACCGTCAATAATGTAATTTTGATCAACTTCATTGTCTGTATTTTAACAATTAGTAGGCAAAGGCCGTAAACCTTACGAATAAGAGGTTAAAAAATGTTAAAGGCCACTGCACCACGAAGTGCTTACTGAATTGGAATCCACATGGTGCTATTTTGTGGTTCATTAATACCATCAATACCCCCATTACTTATGATCAATTGATTTCCAAAAACTTTAGCCACAGGGGCCAAAAGCTTGTTGGGGAGCGGACAATTCTCAGACCAGGTATTGGTTGCTGGGTCATAGGTGGTGATATTTTCAAAAAAGAAATTCCCACGCCTACCTCCAACAATGATGATTTTGTTATTGTGAACAATAGTTCCGGGCTCAAAATGCGAACGTCTAGAAGGCAAATTGGCCAATTGGGTCCATTGGTCCGTAGCTGGATCGTAGACATGTAAAAGATCCCTATCATTCACACTAAGGTCATGCCCTGTTTGCCCTCCAATGGCGTATACCTTGCCATTAACACTAGCGCCACTATGATGGTTTCTGGCTACAGGCATATCAGCAGCTACTTGCCAACCTGCCGCCTGATCGGATAAGTCAAGGACAACATGCTCAGCTACATCTGTATTTCTATCGGGCAACAAACCACCAAAGAAATGGAGTTTCCCCATATTGTATACAGCAGCTCCTGAACCTCTTGGATTGGGTAATGGAGGCCCTTCACGCCAGGAATTCGTAACGGTATTATAGATTTGTACGCGATCTGTAGCAACTCCTGGATGATCTCCGGCAAATCCACCAACAATCCAGATTTCATCTTGAACTACCGTGGTTCCCATGTGTGTCACCGCCAAAGGCATAGGAGCACCACTTAACCAACGATCCGTACTGGGATCATATATTTCGGTGGCGTCCGTGATGATGAGGTCGGCCAAAAAGCCGGCAAAAACATAAATGCGGCCATTTACTTCTGCACTTTGGGCCTCTAATTTTTCAAGTGCGGAGTCTGCTAACGGAGTAAACTCACAAACATCTTCCAATAATTCTCCATTTCCGATAATCTCGAAGGCAGATAATTTTGGACGGTTTACACTACTGGTAAAAACAATGTCCATACGTTCATCCTGCACTTCAACAGTAAAGGTTTGAATAGTGGCCGTTGTTGTGCCTACTTCATTATTGATATCAAAATTCATAAGAAACGATTCCCCTTCAATAAAAACGTCAAAGATTCTATTTCCGGGTCCGTCTGGGCCACTATTAGGAGCTCCAAACCAAATTTCGGCAAAATGCAAATCCAATTGATAAGTGCCGTTGCTAATGGGAATAGTATATCTAAAAGAACCCAAATCACTATCAGCACTGCGCTCACTTAAATAAATTTCATCCATTTGGGTTCCTGCGATATCGGTGACATTGCTGTTGCTAAACGTACCCCCTCCGCTAAAGAAATCATCGGCCAAATACGTTAGGTCCCCAAAATTTACTTCTCCACCACCACAATTGATACGTAAGAGTGAAGAAGGATCGGGTGGAGGCATATCATCGTCCGGAGGTGTATCATCATTCGGTGGCGTGTCATCGTCCGGTGGAGTATCGTCATCTGGTGGCGTGTCATCGTCCGGCGGAGTATCGTCATCTGGTGGCGTGTCATCATCGGATGGAGTTTCATCATCCGAAGGTGTATCTCCGTCGGTAGGTACTTCCAGAGGTACTCCATCACCAAATGTCATAATATCCGTATCAGCCGAACAAGCAACGAGTATAGTAAAAAATACAATACTTAAAATCCAGTAAAATTTCTTAAACTCGAAATGTATCATGCCTAATGGATTGGGATTTATTAACTATAATTTAATAGTTATTAACAAAAGTAGCTAAAAAGAAGAAGATTTTGTTAATTTATAGGTTAATCAGGAAATTAAATTCGTTTAAAAGCAAAGCTGCTCTTGAATTTTTTAATTTCCTGATTTTTTTATTGTATTGATACACAACTTGTTATTGTGTACGAATGACAAGTTTTTTATGGGTTTCCAATAACTTCGATTGCGGATATTTTAGGGCGGTCAATATCGGTAATAAAGTCTAGATTCAATAAACCATCCCGTATCTCCACAACAAATGTTTTTACTATCGCGGTCGTGCTTCCTGCTTCTGCACTGATGTCGAAATCCATTAAAAGAACTTCTCGCTCTATGGCTACACTAAAGACTCTATTGCCAGGACCACCTGGGGTACCGCCATCGGGAGCACCCCACCAAATTTCTGCAAAATGTAAATTGATGGTATAATTTCCATTGTTTAGTGGAATTTCATAACCAAAACCTGTAGTTCTGTTTGAGTTGCGTTCGGTGAGATAAATTTGATCATTATCCGTCCCGGAAATTTCTGTTACACTTGGATTGTTAAAAGGTTCACCATCTCCTATAAAATAGGTGTCTGCCAAAAATGTAACTCCATTGAAAGAAACTTCATTTCCACCGCTGTTTATGCGAACTGGGTCAGAAGGACCTGATGCGGTCTCGTCCAATATGGATCCGGTACCAATAATCTCAAAACCTGAAATTTTAGGCCGGTTTATGGAAGGGATCAATTCAAAATTTAAGCGACCATCTTGCACATTTACGGTAAATGTCTGTGTAATGGCCGTTGTAGTTCCAACTTCGTTATTGATGTCAAACCCCATTAGTCGAGTCTCTCCTTCAATATCGATGTTAAATACCCTGTTTCCGGCGCCATCTGCGCCACCATCGGGAGCTCCAAACCAAATTTCAGCAAAAAATAAATTTAAAGTATACGTTCCATCGGTAATTGGTATTTCATAACCAAAACTTTCCAAATCCATCTCCGCATTCCTTTCCGTAAGGAAAATTTCATCTTCTTCGGTACCGTCGATAGCGGTAACACTTGGATTTGTAAAAGGTTCTGAATTTCCTCTGAAATATTGATCGGCTTGGAACACACGGTCGCCGACAGTAACTTCACCGCCACCACTATTAATGCGCAATAAGCTCGTAGTATCTGAAGGTGGGGGTGTTTCTTCTTCTGGCGGCATTTCTTCCTCAGTGGGCGTATCTGAGATTACAACTTCTTCCAACGAGGAAGAATTATCACATGAAATAAACCATAAGATGGTCATCAAAAAAACAAAAAGTTTGGGACTTTTTTGTGTAAATAAGGGGCTTTTCATAATCGTGTTTTTTTTAGTAAAATTCTCGTAATATCCTTAAAACAAGGAATCTAAATTACATTTTATTACTAAAGATTATGATTTCGAAGCCTTATATTCGATGAACGGTAATGTTGTTGATTGCAACTTTTAAGGAGTGATAGCTTATATTTGATCCTATGAATTGCTTACGTGATGTTCTTGGTGAAATTAAGGGAAAATTCGTTTTAAGTGCTGATATACAGTTAGATAAATATACTCCAATTGATCTTTCCAATCAAAATTTAGCCTTGTCGGATTTTGACATCACCGACCCTATATCTTGTCAGAAATACGTAGATACCGTTTGTCGGAAAAATAAGGCGTTGGTCGCATATGGCGGATATATGGAAAAGCGTAATCTTTATCAAGGAAACACCAATTTCTCTGGGATGGATGCCGAACCTAGGACAATACATTTAGGGGTCGATTTTTGGGCAAAAGCAGGAACTACAATAGTGGCTCCTATGGCAGGAAAAGTGCATAGTTTTAAGAACAATTCCCAAAAAGGGGATTATGGTCCTACCATTATTTTAGCGCATGAACATGCAAACTGTAAGTTTCATACCCTATACGGTCATCTTTCGCTGGATTCTTTGGATCAATTGTACATAGGGAAAGAAATAGCACAGGGGGCTGCCATTGCTCGTCTTGGGACTCCTGAAGTAAACGTGAATTATGCTCCCCATCTTCATTTTCAATTGATAGTGGATATGGAGGGAATGCATGGAGACTACCCTGGAGTGTGTGCTGAAAAGGATGTTGAATTCTATAAAGAGAATTGTCCAGACCCCAATATCTTGTTTAAATTGCCCTAAATTAGGAATTATTCCATGACAATAGGTCCTAAGGTCTTCCACATATTGGTAGCTACTATTTTATGCCCCTCAATGGTGGGATGTATCCCATCGCTCTGATTTAATTGGGGAATGCCTCCTACATCTTTCAATAAGAAAGGAATCAAATGGATGTTGTTTGCCTCCGCAAGCTGAGGAAAAATAGTGCTGAATTCTAAGGTGTATTCCTGGCCCATATTTGGAGGAATTTGCATACCTGCCAATACAATCTGGACTTCAGGATTTTCTTCTTTAACTGCATCGATGATGAGTTGTAAGTTCAAACGGGTTTCCGATAAAGGAATACCCCTAAGTCCGTCATTGGCACCAAGTTCTAGGACAAAAACATCTATTTTTTGGTTTAAGACCCACTCCAGTCTGTTTTTGCCACTGGCCGTGGTTTCGCCACTTAAACCCGAATTGATTACGGTATATTTCAGTTGAAGCGAATCTAACTGTTGCTGTATAAGGGCAGGAAAGGCTTCTTCCGGATCAAGACCATACCCAGCCGTAAGGCTATCACCGAAAAAAAGAATGGTCTTTGTTTTTGTAGGGGTAGAAGCTTCTTTTTGTACACCCTCAACGCTAGTAGTAACATTTTCGTTTTTCTCGGTAGCATCCTTACAGGATAAGGCAAGTAGAAACATAAAAAAATAACGAAACTTTAAGAAGGACTGTATCATGTTAAGTGGTATATATTCAAATCATTTCCTTATTTTGCCTTTCGTTGAAAATAAGTTAGATGTCAAAGATATTAAACGTTGACCACCTAGGAAAAAGCTATACGAGCGGGTCGAAAAAATTAACAGTATTGGAAGATATTTCTTTTGCTGTAGATGCAGGAGCCACGTTTTCGATTGTTGGTCCTTCGGGAAGCGGGAAAACGACCTTATTGGGCCTATGTGCCGGTTTGGATAAACCTGAAACAGGGAGTATTTCACTTTGTGGGACTTCCTTACAGGATTTAAACGAAGATCAGCGGGCCCAATTGAGAAATAAGGAAGTAGGGTTTATTTTTCAAAACTTTCAATTGCTCCCCACCTTGACTGCATTGGAAAATGTGAGTATTCCCTTGGAATTACAGGGCGT
Source organism: Spongiimicrobium salis (assembly GCF_043678055.1). Taxonomy (NCBI): domain Bacteria; kingdom Pseudomonadati; phylum Bacteroidota; class Flavobacteriia; order Flavobacteriales; family Flavobacteriaceae; genus Spongiimicrobium; species Spongiimicrobium salis. The sequence goes on along the minus strand of NZ_JBHEQA010000003.1, from coordinate 222,433 downwards.
TAAAAATGCCTCTCGTTCCAGTATGGAGTTGTTGGATAAAGTGGGCTTGGCAGATCGGTTTCATCATTATCCCTCCCAACTTTCTGGTGGGGAACAGCAACGAGTAGCGTTGGCCAGGGCATTTTCCAATAAGCCTTCTATACTATTTGCAGATGAACCTACCGGGAATTTGGATGAAGAAACAGGGGAGAAAGTCATCCAGTTGTTATTTGAATTGAATAAAGAGGCCGGAACTACATTGGTCATTGTTACGCACGATTTGGATCTTGCGGGACGGACACAGCATATCTTACGATTAAAAGGAGGACGAATAGTAGTTAATGAAAGTACGATATAATTGTGACGGCATATAGTACAACTTCAAAGGCGGGTTTTCAATGGTTGCTTAAAATGGCTTGGCGCGATGGGAAGGCCAGTGGTCGTAGACTTCTTCTTTTTATGGCATCGATCATCCTTGGAATAGGAGCCGTAGTATCTATACAATCCTTTAGTGAAAACTTAAAGGAAAATATTGCAACGCAATCCAAAGCCCTTATGGGGGCCGATTTCATTATTGACAGTCGACAGCTTCCCAATGAACGGGTACAAGGGATTATAGACTCTTTGGGAGGAGCAGATGCCATGGAAGTCAATTTTGCTTCTATGGCTGCATTTCCAAAAAATGACGGAGCTAAATTGGTGCGCATACGAGGCATGGAAGGAGGATATCCTTTTTATGGAGAATTGGACACGGAGCCGATCAGCGCGGCCAAAACCTATCAGGAAGAGGGAGGGGCTTTGGTAGATGCCACTGTAATGTTGCAATACAATTTAAAAGTTGGTGATAGTATCAAAATCGGGAATGCCATTTTACCCATAAGCGGAGCACTAAAATCTGTACCTGGAAGTTCTGCCATATCTACATCCGTGGCCCCACCTGTTTTAATGCCTTTTGACCGTATAGAGGAAACAGGACTCTTACAAGTAGGGAGTCGCTTGGAATATCAATATTTTTTTGTGGCCGAACCTACTACAGACCTAGAAGTGTTGGATGCCGTTTTAGATCCGATTTTGGATGCCGAAGATGCTGATTTGGATACACATACGGTTACAAGTCAGCAAATGGGGGAACGTTATGGCAATGTGGGCAAGTTTTTAAATTTAATCGCGTTTATCGCCTTACTTCTTGGTTGTGTAGGGATAGCCAGTTCGGTGCACATTTACATTAGAGAGAAATTAGCTACTGTGGCCATATTGAAATGTATGGGAGCAAGTAGAAAACAGACCTTTTTTATTTTTCTTCTGCAGATTATAGGTATGGGGTTGTTGGGAGGAATTATAGGTACCTTGATCGGACTTTTATTGCAACAATCTTTTCCTTTGATTCTACAAGACTTTCTTCCTTTTGAAGTGAGTTTGTCCTTTGCATGGCAACCCGTAATTATGGGATTGCTTCTCGGCGTGCTCATGTCCGTTCTTTTTGCGTTATTGCCATTGATGGGGACTTGGTATACTTCTCCTTTGCAAGTACTTCGAGTGCAGGAGAATTCAAAAAATACCACAAGAAAGGCAAAGGTACTTATGCTATTGGGCATCCTATTTTTTATCTTTTTGTTTTCCTATTGGTTGTTGGAGAATTGGGTAAGTGCCTTAGGGTTTGTAGGTACCATTTTGTTCACTTTTTCTATTTTGGCAGGAATAGCTATTGCCTTTATGCGCCTTTTAAAGAAATATTTTCCGACTTCTTGGGGGTTTACCAGCAGACAAAGCATGCTAAATCTCTTTAGGCCAAACAATCAAACCATGGTATTGTTACTGGCCATTGGTCTGGGAACTTTTTTGATCAGTACTTTATATTTTACCAAAGATATGTTGTTGGCCAAGGCAGAGCTGGAAGATAGTGCGCAAAGTCCTAATATGATTTTACTGGACATTCAATCCGAGCAAAAGGAAGCCCTTGTAAATAGCATAACACCTAAGGGATTGCCTATCATTAACAATATTCCTATCATCACCATGCGCGTGCATAGCATTAAGGAACGACCTATTAATGAAATACGTAGCGATTCTACAGCGAATGTCAATGAATGGATTCTGAATCATGAGTTTCGAGTCACTTATAGGGACTCCTTGATCGCTTCTGAAAAATTAGTGGAAGGTGAATGGACCTCAAAAAGAGTGGGGGATGGACCAATAGCAATATCCATATCGGACAATATAGCAAGAGATGCCCAAGTAAAGATTGGAGATCCAATAACCTTTAATGTACAAGGGGTATTAATGGAAACGGTAGTGGGCAGTATCCGCGCAGTAGATTGGGGACGAATGCAATTGAATTTTTCCATATTATTTCCTACGGGAGTTTTAGAGAAGGCGCCCCAATTTCATGTGTTGACTACCAATGTGCCTACAGCAGAGGCCTCGGCTTCCTTACAACGTGAATTGGTGAAGAAGTTTCCCAATGTTTCTATTTTGGACCTACGTCAAATACTTAGCTTGGTGCAAAGTGTCTTGACCAAAATTTCATGGGTCATTAATTTTATGGCCTTTTTCAGTATTCTAACAGGGATTATTGTGTTGATAGGGTCGGTACGTACAAGTAAATATCAACGTATACGGGAAAGTGTGCTGCTTAGAACTTTAGGGGCCAAAGGAAAGCAAATACTCAAAATAACTGCCCTGGAATATTTCTACCTTGGTATTTTGGGTAGTGGCATGGGAGTGGTATTGTCCTTGATCAGTAGTCAATTATTGGCAAGTTTCGTATTCGAAGCTTCCTTTGTTCCTTCCTGGGTTCCCTTTCTTGTATTGATACCAGGTATTACAGCTCTGGTATTGGCAATTGGTTTAACCAATAGTAGTGGCGTACTTAAAAGCCCTCCCTTAGCCGTATTGCGAAGGGAAGGCTAGTGTATCCAATAACATATAAGGTTTTGGGGTTGGAACCATTTTAGATGCTTCAAAAACTACAATCCCAACATATTTTTTTCTTTTCAGTGGGGATTTAAATCTCGATTAAAATCATATTGTTTCGATAAAGTGTTTTTCACACCAAAAACGTTTATCGGACTTTTTTTACACTACATCTAACTTTTTGTCATTTACCGAAAGATAATAGGGTTTGAGCGATTTTTAAAGGGGGTCAAGGCCATCTTGGAGTTAAATTTACGTAACCCAAATCGCATATTATGAAAGCAATTATCACTTTACTTTTCGTTATCTTCTTAGGAATTTTTTCAACTCAGGCTCAAGATACCAACCGTAAAACTGAGACTAAAGTAAACACAATTACTACTACTGTGGTAACTACAACCACAACCTTGGAAAATACGTTGAATACTTTTACCCCTGCTACAAAGAAAAATGACAATAGCGTAGCTCGTTTATATATGTTCAAAAACTCAAGAGTAAAGAAAGCCTTGTCTTTCAAAACAAAAAGAAGCAAATCTAAATTGGCATAATTATGATAATCATTGGTAGTTTAATCATCCTATTCACAGCATATACTATTTTAACCATAAAACCAAGAAAAGAAAAAGAGCAAATGCGCCCTATTCCCGTTCGCGTAAAGCGTAGATAACCCATAGCATGTTTGGGATATTATTGTTTGATTCCTGGTTGTAAGATCTTATAATTTGATTTTTGCTTTTCAAGATCTACCATACGTTTAACATCAGCTAAAAGTTGTTTTGCGTCATATACAATACCATCTTTAATAGTATACTTTACTCCTCCTACACGGACTACTTCATTATCTTCCGTTAGTTTAACAGCTCCGGTTCCGTAGAGCACTTTTAAATTTTTAAGCGGATTTTCGGCCACGATGACAAAATCGGCCAATTTGCCTACACTTACGCTTCCTATTTTATCTTCCATGCCCAAGGCTTCTGCACCATTCAGTGTAGCAGATCTAATGACTTCTAGGGGGTGAAAGCCAGCTTCGCGCAACAATTCCAGTTCCCGGATATACGCAAAACCATACAATTGAAATATAAACCCGGAATCTGAACCTGTGGTAACCCGGCCTCCTCTATTTTTATATTCATTGATAAAAGTCATCCACAGCTTGAAATTTTCCTTCCAGGCAACTTCCTGTTCTGTACCCCAATCGTGCCAATACGATCCATGGGATATTTTACTGGGTTGATAAAAATCCCATAGGGAGGGCAAGGTATAGGTCTCATGCCATTCCGCCCTTCGCGCTCGCTGTAAATCCCTGCTGGCTTCATAAATATTAAAGGTGGGATCTAAGGTGAAGTCCAGATCAATTAATTCATTCATGACACTATTCCAATGGTCGGAAAAAGGTTTAGCGGCTTGTTTCCATAACTTTCCGGCCTCTTCAAAACGATTCTGTTCATTTTGATAATTATAATCCAAGGGGTAGTCTTGCACGGTACGATCCTCAAATAAGGCTTCGGGTAGCCCATACCAATGCTCCATAGAGGTTAAACCCGCTCTTGCCGAATGCAGCACGTTCCATTGTGCAACATCCAATTGGGCATGATGGCAAGCAGAACGCAAACCTAGTTTTTTATTTTCATCCAATGCTGCCGCCATGATGTCGGGAGCCGCTCCAAAAAACTTCACTCCATCTGCCCCTTTTTTGGCGTTGGCCCGAATCCATTGTCTTGCCATTTCAGGTGTGGAAATCGGAGCGTCGTTTAAAGGGTTAAATGTATTGCTCACTTGTCCAAAGCCAGTATAGGCGAAAATTCTGGGAGCAACGATTTCGTTTTTTTCGCTTTTCTTTTTAAGTGCCAATGCAAAGTCCACCCCACGTCCACTAGGTTCCCTTACGGTAGTCACTCCATGAGCCATCCACAATTTAAAAACATAATCGGGTTCAGCTCCTTGGGCTATACCACCAATATGTCCGTGCATATCTATAAAACCAGGCATGAGATACATACCTTCACATTGTAGTTCTTTGCCCCCCTTTTTGAGTTTGGGCCTTTTGCTCTCATTAATAGTTACTCCAGGATAACCTACTACTTGGATTTGGGCAATTTTATTGTTTTCAACAACGATGTCTACAGGACCCCGTGGAGGAGCTCCGTTTCCATTGATCAGCATTACGCCACGAATAATAAGTTGTGGAAAAGGACCTTCACTGACCGTTTGCCCCAGACCGTTAGAAATTGATAAAAAGAAAAGGAGAGATACAATATATAGATTTTTCATAATATGCGGATAAGTGCTCAAAAAAATATGGAATTGATAAAAAATATCGATTTAAAGTGTTGGATAATGCGAAATAACGAATTTTGCTTAAAAATACAATTTTAATTCAAAGAATGAAGTATCGATGAAAAGCGTTTTTTATCGATGAAATGCAAATTGTTTTAAATGTAACAAATATTCCGAAAAAGTTATTCGTGTACTTTCAAATCATAACAAACTAACAACCAGTAGTCTAATCGTTACTTCCAGATTGTAAGCAAGAAATCATAAAAATAGCCCCTGTTAAAATTTTGGTAAGAACTTGTTAAATACTGTACATTCCGCCCTTAATTAATCTAAAAAAAGAACCTATGAAAAAAAATTACCACGTAAGTGATGGGAATGCTATGCGAAATTCTTTCGTAAATCCCATTCACTTATTCCTAGTTTTTACTGTTTTCCTTTTTGGAAGTATGCAAGGGCTGCAGGCGCAGCAAATGGAGGTATTTCCTGGTGAAGTAATTTCGTGTCCTGTCAAGCATGAGGAGATGAACTCTAGACTAGGGATGGAGCAACTTGCTGCCAGAAGTAAACAATTGAACTTAACGGGAAGAGGAAATCCTACTGCTGAAATCCTTGTAGAATTTGGTCCTGGTGCACAGGCAAACCCTGAGGCCATGGCCGCCTTCCAGTTTGCTATAGACATTTGGGCACAAGAAATAGTCTCTTCAGTACCTATTCGAATTTCAGCTGAATTTGGAGGATTGGCTCCCGGAGTTTTAGCCCAAGCTGGAGCTCTAAATGATGTTGCTAACTTTCCAGGGGCTCCCGAGCCAGATGTATTGTATCCAATTGCCTTGGCAAATTCCTTGGCTGGAACGGATTTGATACCCAATAGAAATGACTTGCAAGTAACTTTGGGAACAGGAATTAATTTTTATTTCGGTTTGGATGGAAATACTCCTGCAGGTCAAACTGATTTTGTTTCTGTAGCGTTGCATGAAATCGGACATGGACTTGGATTTAGTGCTATAAGAGGATTTGACACAAATACAGGAAGTGGAACGATACGAAGAGGAGGAGATCTTTCCATTTTTGGTGTATTTCTTGTAGATGGAGAAGGGAACCGACTTTCCGATTTACCAGACCCTTCAGTAGCCTTAGGAGATGCTATCACAAGTAATGATGTTTTTGTGGATGGTAACTTTGCCGTTGCGGCCTTAAATGGAGTAAATCCAAGAATTTTTGCGCCAACTACTTTTGCTGGCGGCTCTAGTTTAGCCCACTGGGACGAAGCTACTTTTCCTGCAGGTGATGTAAATTCATTAATGACACCAGCGATAGGGCAATCAGAATCCAACTTTAATATTGGAGATATTACGAGAGGTCATTTTAGGGATATGGGATGGCAATTATCTTCTGGATCTACAATCTCCGCTACTCCTAGGAATTTTAGAGATGAATTGTTTGTGGGTGATACTAGAACTCAGGAATTCTCTATTAGAAACCTTTCAGAAAATGAAATAATACTCGCTGTTACTCCGAGCGAAGGTTCCTTATTAATCGCTTCCATAGCCCCAGAGGAATTAACGATTGCTTCTGGAGAAAGTGGTTCGATCACCGTAGATATTGATTCCGCTGATGTTCCTGGCGGCGTATATGAAGAAAGCGTGGTATTAACCGTTGTAGGTACGGACATTGTTTCTGAAATTCCAATCATTATTCGTGTATTGGACGGTACCGAGGTTCCAATTATCAGCGTGGACCCTACGGAATATGACGAAACGCTAGATCAATTTCAGGTGGTGACCAGAGATTTGAATATTACCAACACTGGAGATGGAGATCTTAATTTTAGTATTACCGTTGATGGTGCACAGGCAACTACTTTTGAATCAAGAGTGGCAGGTACTTTGGCCGCTATTCGTGGAAATGGTCTGAAGACCATGAACTTTGCAAGTTTAGTGGAAGAAGAAAATGATTTTTCCGCATTGACTACAACATTACCGGTTCCAGCCTTAAATACTATGGTTACAAGTTTGTTTGCGACCGATTTTGAGGATTTTACGCCGGGAGATATTAATGGACAAATGGGATGGGTCGCGCAGTTGGCCAATAACTGGGTGATTTCAGATGCAAACCCTGCAGAAGGTGCTTTGAATCTTAGAAGCGTTTCCAATGGTCTTGGTACTGGAGGAGGCCTGCCGTTGGCATTTTCGCCGGTAATTGCAGCTGGTGCTGAACCGTTTTCGGTGGTTTCTATGCGAATGAGTATTGAAGGAACTGGTACTACTTGGGATGTGATTCCTAACTCTCCAACAGCGGGAACAATAGTGACACGGGTTCGATTCAACCCAGATCGTTCTGTGGTTATTCAACAAGGAGGAAATCTAATTGCCACTGGAGTAACAGCTCCAGAAGGATTTTTTAACTTACGTCTTGCCGTAGATAGAGATGATGCTACCTTGACTATTTTTATAGATGATACACAAATATTCGCGGGTACTGCATTTACACCTATCATTGAGCAAGTGGTTTTCTTATCTTTAATGGAAACAGAAGGCTCAATTTTAGATGTAGATAACCTGGAGATTATAGATGGAGATGAAAATGCTCCTTTTGTATCGGTCTTGCCTGCAGAAGGAACGGTAGCTTTTGGAGGAAACACTACTCGGGTTGGCGTTCGTTTTGATACAAGATCCTTGGAAGCTGGAGAATACACGGCAACTATTAATGTAAATAGTGATGATCCGGAAACACCTACCATAGAGATTCCAGTAAGTTTAACGGTTACTGTACCTCCAACAATTGCTATAGATCCAGCAAGTTTGGAAGTAAGCATCAATACGGCTTCCGATGATGAACTAACGAGAACAGAAACTATAAGTATTAGTAATAGCGGTGCCAGTGCATTGGATTTCAATGCCGATGTATTTGCTTTGGTAGATGAGATCAGTTATGACTCAGGTATTTCAGCTACCAACAATTTCGTCGGTGTAGCTGGAGCTCCTATAATTATTGCGACTCGATTTGAAACGAGTAGTGATTTTACTTTAAATACTATTCAAAATTCTTATAATACAGGGCCTTTGCAGCAGGTAAATATAACTTTAGCTATTATAAGAGGTGGAGCAACGCCGAATGACGGAGAACTTTTAGCAGTACAATCCATTACGGATTTAAACCCTGATGGGGAATTAAGAAGAGAAGTCTTGGATACACCGTTGACCTTTGGCGCTGGTGAGTTTTTCTGGGTATTGCATGTTTATCCAAATACAGGTTCACCTAATCAACAAGGACATGATCCCAATGTGCCTACGCCAGCTAGAGCAAATACCTATTTCTTTAGTTTGGATGGCGGTGCAAACTACATCAATACAACAGGATTCACATTCTTAACCAGAGCTTTGAGTGACGATTTTATTACCTTAAGTCCAACTACAGCTAGTGTAGATCCAGGACAAACGGTAGAACTTCAAGCTACTTTTGATGCTACTTTATTACCAAATGGAGTTTATAACAGAGATATTACCATCACAAGTAATGACCCTGTAAACCCAACCACTATCGTAGCAACTACTTTTGAGGTTACAGGTCAGGTGGGTGTACGTAGCTTTAGTTTGATCAATGCCGATACGGATGAAGTTTTAGGTACGTTGAACGAGGGAGATGTTATTGATTATAACCTATTGGGAACTTCCAATATCAATATTGTAGCCAATGCCGATAATATTGGCGAAGGTAGTGTGGTATTCTCTTTAAATGGGGAAGCAAACTTCCAAACGGAAAACTTTGCTCCATATGCATTGGGAGGAGATATCACTGGAGATTTCAACGCTATTGAATTGCCTTTGGGGCAGAATCAGGTTATTGCAACTTCCTTTACCGGACCTAGAGGAACTGGTGAGCAAGGAGCTTCTGTTGGAGTTACGTTTGAGGTCATCGATACAGGACTTCCTCAGATTGCAGATTTCTTCTTGATCGATACCAATACCAATACGGTAATAGGCACTATTGCCGATGGAGGAACGATTGATCCTGCTGTCGTAGATATAGATAACTTGAGTATTACCGCGAACATTGGAACCAATGAAGCTGGTAGTGTGGTATTTGATTTTAACGGTGAAGCAGGTTTCCGTACGGAGAATGTAGCACCTTACTCTTTAGGTGGTGATTTTGAAGGTGTTTTTACTGCAGTAGACTTTGTAGAAGGAATAAATACGGTAACGGCTACTCCTTTTAATAATGAAGGCGGTGAAGGAAGAAATGGAGCTCCGGTAACGATTAACTTTGAGGTACTTGCACCTGCCGTTGATTTCTTATTGGTAGATGCGGATGCCAATACGGTTCTTGGAGCAATTCCTGCCAACTTTACTTTAGACTTAGCGAGTTTCCCCATTGGATTGAGTATTGAAGCACGTGTTTCTGGAACTCCTGTGGGAAGTGTAGTCTTTGATTTCAATGGTGCTTCTAGGTTTAATATAGAGAATTTTGCACCATATGCTTTGGATGGAGATATCGAAGGAGATTTCTTTCCGGTGAACTTCCCATTGGGAACAAATACGGTTACAGCCATTCTTTACAGTGAAGAGCGTGGACGTGGAGAGCGTATCGCAGACTTTACAATAAGTTTTGAAGTGGTAGATACTAGTGTGGGTGAAGAAACAGAGGAAACCAATGCAGCGGTATTGTACCCTAATCCTGTTGTAGAAACGGCGACGGTAACTTTAGAAGGGGAGAAGAAACAAACCTTGAAAGGAATCGTTTTCAACCTTGCTGGACAAGTCGTATATCCTGAGTTCGATTTTGATATGAATGCACAGGGAAGTGGTACCTTGGATATGGCAAATGTGCCAAGAGGTATCTACTTCTTGAGACTTAGCGATGCCAGTGGAAAATTGGTGTCACAAACCAAGATTATCAAAAACTAGGAAAAGAAAATTTCTTAATAGAATTGGAAAAGCAGCAAGTTTACTTGCTGCTTTTTTATGCTTAATTTTTAAATGATGGAGAAAGTCAAATCACTGGATTTCCTCAATAGGATGTCTTTTACAACGCAAAACTGTATCTTGTAGGGTAAAAGAACAAGGAAGAACCCTACCTAAAAAAACGAGAACATGAGTATAGCAGCAAAAATATGCATTGCTTTTATTGCCCTATTACACCTTTATATTATGTGGTTTGAGATGTATGCCTGGGAAAGACGAGGCCCTAAGATATTTCGTAATTTTCCAAAAGAGTTATTCCCAAAGACAAAGACCTTAGCAGGCAATCAAGGATTGTATAATGGTTTCTTGGCTGCGGGCCTAATTTGGTCCTTAGTGATAAGTGACACGAACTGGAGCAAAAATGTTGCTTTGTTTTTTCTAGCTTGTGTTGGTGTCGCCGGTATATATGGTTTTTTGACGGCTTCAAAAAAGATTTTGTTCGTGCAGGCCATTCCTGCGCTTGTTACAATAGCCCTTATCCTGTTGAGTTAAAGAACAAGGCCTAGAACTAGCGTATAATCACCATATGTTGTCCCTCCGATTTGAATCCCCGTAAAGAATGATGGTATTGTCTTTATTCTGGGATTTGAATTTTATCTCCTAAAAAGAGGGCATTTAAAAACAACTTATTTGTGCCGTACCAAGACCCTCTGAAATTTGGATTATCCGCAAATAAAATTGCCTTTCCGCGACCTATGGGGCTCACAATTAAGGAGGCAGATGGTTTCAAAAATTCGTTGAGGTTCTTTTTTGTTATAAACCCGTCAATGTGCGGATCCTTGTCATATTTGCCTACAGTGGCATAGGCGTTCTTGCTTGGCGCCAACCATATGGTATTGTTTTTATATACTGGGATAGCGGTATCCCTATATCCAAAAGCTAGGGGATGGGTAAGGTCTAAATCTACTTTTAGAATGACGCCCCCAAGGCTTTCCTTTCCAATATTTTCACCCGCATCTACATAAGGTTTTCGAACTACGGTTTTACCGGAATCTTTCTTGGCTTCGGTGAGTTTTTCTTGCACTAATTTCCTATCGATAGCCCATTTGGAAGCTGAACCTATGGTAATGAGTGTATTGCCTTTAGCGGTCCAGCCCTTGATTTTCTCTAATTGCGCTTTACTTAGATTATAACGTCCGGAAACGAGAACAAGAGTATTGTACCCCTCTAAATTGGCCCTGCCGAAATTGCGCATGGGGATTTTTGTTACCGGCATGTTCATTCGAGTATCCAATAAATGCCAAATTTCTCCAGCTTCGTAGGAACGCACTCCGTCTCCGATCAACATTGCCACTTTAGGGGTACTAAGGGGTTGTACGGACCTACTTCCTAAATCGATTCCTTTAATGTTATATCCAGTGCTCACAGAATAGGCCGGAACTTGATAGGTTTCGCTAGCTTTTTGAACTAGATCGAAGATTTCTTTTGAGGTTTTCTTTTGAAGGGATACCGGTATGACTAAAGTACCGTAATTAAACGATTTTGTTCCTGTGTTCACCTTGGTCGTGAAGGGTTTAAAGGCAGAAGAAACTACCAGACCTTTGGATTGAAGCTCATACAACAGAGCAGGGGCATTGTAATCGTCCCAATCGATGAGGTAGGCATAATCGGATAAAGTCAATTTCCTATCTTCGTTGAGTTCGGTTGTACTAATAACCTTCTTGCCTAGGGAAAGATTATTCACCGCTTTATACTTCATATTATAGAAATTGGCCACAGACCAGGCAGAAGCATCATAATACACACTATCTCTGTATTTTTCATAGGTCTCAAACATGGTTTGCACCATGCGATATTGAGGCTGTTTTGTGGGTACCGTATACGAGTTTTGACCAGATGTATAGACATCAATTTTATGCAGTAACAATTTGTCAATAAATGCTTTGGTTCTGTTTTTATCGTAATCTTCCCGAAATCTATAGCCTTTAATTTTACTTTTTGATGCCAAAGTCAAAGCCTTTTTAAAAAACTCTTGTTGATACCTTCTTAGGTATGCTTTATTCTCTACAGCGGCTTTTACGGTAGTAATACTGGAGGTATACTGATTGCGAATTGTAAAGGGAAAAGTAATTTCTCCAAAAGCGGTAGTTTGTTTGTGTCCCCTGGAACTGGCTTGTTCAAACAAGAGTCCTAATCCGCCCTGAAGGTCTGGATAAGACGAACCATAGCCCGGATAGGTACCGTCAAAGACCTCTTTGGTAAAATAAAAAGAGCCAAGACTATCCAAGGCTTGTGCAAAATACGCGCCAAAAAGATTATTGAGGTCTTCGGCATTCTCTTTGGGCATGATGGGGTTTAAGGAACCGTTTATTTTTGCGGGTTCAAAGAAATAGGTGCTATTGGTACCCATTTCGTGAAAATCCGTGACTACATTGGGATACCATTGATGATACCAAGTTAGTTTTCCACGACTCTCCGGATGAATGCCTAATAACCAATCTCTATTTAGGTCAAACCAATAATGATTGGTTCTTCCCCCTGGCCAATATTCATTGTGTTCAGCATCTTGTGGATCGGAAACCAAAGGGTTGCCCTGATAACTGTTGGCCCATTGCGTATGTCTATCTCTTCCATCTGGATTGATTGTTGGGTCTATGAACATCACCGCATCGTTAAGATACGATAGAATTTCTGGATGTTTAGAGGCTACCATGGTATAGGCCGTCAATAAGGCCGCCTCGGAACTTGAAGGTTCGTTACCATGAACATTATAGGCTAAATTGATAAAAATGGGAACATCATCATAATTGGATACGGATTTGGAGGGGTCCGTAAACGCCAAATGTTGTTCCTTAAGCGTTTCGATATTGGAAAGATTCTTAGGACTGCTTACCGTAAGCATCACAAGTTTCCGTCCTTCATGGGTACTCCCATATTGATGTATTGTAGCGCGATCCGACAGCTCTGCAAGCTTTTCCAAATACGAAACAATACGGTCATGTCGCGTATGGTGTTCTCCAATACCATATCCTAAAAAGGTCTCGGGAGAGGGGATGTCGGCTTCAAAAGGCTGAAACTTTTTTAAAAAATAATCTTGGGAATAAAGGGTGGAACCTAGACATAGAAATAACAGGAGTAATCTTTTGGACATGGTATGAAGTTCTTAGAAATTGTCATCTAAATATAACAATAAATTAGGGAAGGAAATGTTGAAAATGTATGCGGAAAAAGAATGCATGGAGCTTTCCTTTGTTTGCATAAAATTCAGTGGGCCATTTGCCCAATTTCCTGAAATCGAACGGTATAATTTGTTCCCTTCAAAGAAGCATCTTTACTGATAGAACCTTTTAACTGGCGTGTAAGATTATGGATTAACTTGAGCCCAAGCGTCTTGGTATTTTTAAAGTCGACTTTATCTGAAAAGCCAATACCATTATCCCCTATATTTAAGACATAATGCTTGGGTTCTTCCTGTTTTAACTCAATATGGATTTCTCCGGCATTATCTGCCAAGATCCCGTATTTCAATGAATTGGTTATGGCTTCATTGATTAATAACCCTAGCGGAATGGCTGTATCAATGCCCAGTGCAATATTATTGATGTCAATATTGAAGGTGATATTATTTTCAGAACCTTTTAAGGAACGCGCCAAATAGGCCGTTAATTCCTCCACATAAGATTTGTATTCAATTTTAGATAAATCTTCGCGCATATAGAGCATCTCATGAATCATGGCCATGGATATCACCCTATTCTGACTGCTTTTGATCAATGTCTTCACCTCTTGATCATCGATACTTCTGGATTGCAGACTCAAAAGACTGGACACGGTTTGTAAATTGTTCTTTACCCTGTGGTGTACCTCTTTTAAAAGGTTTTCTTTTTCTTTGATACGTTCTTCAATTTCACCTTTGGTCTTATACAGATTATGATGTGCGTTTAAGAGATTTTTTCCAAAAACGCCCCCCAAGAGATATACCGAAAATAGAATACTGAAAAAGGCAAATAGATCTCGGGATTGCTCTGGCACAATATTATCGGTAAAACTGAAATCGGAAACACTTTGGGAATAGATTAAAACGACAATGAGCAGATTTAAGTTTAAATAAACGGCCCCATAGACTCTCGTGGAAATATAACCGGCGAAAACAATTAAGGCCAGTACAAAAATAAAGGGACTATTGATTCCGCCACTATACAAGGTGATGGTGGTGGCCCCCGCCAATGTCATTACAGATACAATATTATAGGTAATGGTAATATTCCTATGAACGCGATAAAGGTAGTTGTTCAATAAGTTCAAAAGAGCAAAACTCAAGAAAACATAAGGAATTACTTTTTCTATCTTTAAAAGAAAAATGCAAAGAAAAAAGAAGATAATGGAGAAAAAAGAGGTGTAGTAATTTACTTTAAGTACTAAGCGTACCCGATCTTTTAATCGTTCTTTGCTTTTGACCTTTTCCTGCATTATGCTGTTTTAAATTACTTGCATTAACATGATAAAGCTTTTACGCTTTTGCGATTAAATACCTGAAATGCAAGCAATATTTAGGATAAATCTAAATATGTTTTATGATATTATCAATATTTCTTTCCTTTTTTTTATATATCACGCAATGAACTTTAACTTACAGAAGAAACCAAGGATGCCTTATTGGCGCAACGTATTAAAGTGCTTTCCAATATCTTGAAAATTAATAATGTAACTTGTCCCTTGGTCAGAAGAATCCCTTTGAATAGAGCCTTTGAGTTGCCGGGCCAAATTATGGATTAATTTTAACCCTAGGGATTTTGATGTTTTAAGGTCAACAGTATCGGAGAATCCCACGCCGGTGTCGCGGATGCGCAATTCATAGGAACCTTCTTGTTCTTCCTTGAGACTGATGTGTATATGGCCCTCCATACCTTCCTTGAAGCCATATTTCATAGAATTGGTGATGACTTCATTGATCAACAAGCCTAAAGGTATGGCGGTATCGATACCCAATTTTACCTGCGGAATATCAATATGAAGACCAATAGTATTTTTGGAAGTATTTAAGGAACTGATCAGGTATTCTCCCAGTTCTTTAACGTAGGAACGAAATTCAATTTTGGATAGATTATCGCGCATATAGAGCATCTCATGAATCATGGCCATTGAAATAACCCTATTCTGACTGCTTTTTATCACTGTTTTTATTTGAACGTCCTCTGTATTTCGCGATTGTAAGTTGAGCAAACTGGAGACGGTCTGTAAATTATTTTTAACCCTATGGTGCACTTCGCGCAGGAGCATTTCTTTTTCGTTGATGCGTTTTTCAATTTCAGTTTTGGATTTGTATAATTTATGGTGCGCCTTTAAAAGATCTTTTCCAAAGACGCCTCCAAGCAAATAGACGGAAAAAAGAATACAGGCAAAACTGAATATCTTTTTCGAGGCTATAGGTACAGCATCGAAAATAAAGGGATAATCACCTAGGCTCAGTATAAAGATCAAGCCTAAAACAGACATGATAATGAACAGATATATTTTGCCGAACCAACTGGTAGAAACATAACCGGCCAAAACAATAAGTGCAAATACAAAAATAAAGGGGCTTTCTATTCCTCCACTATACATAGAAATGAATAAGGTGCTAAAAAATGACAAAGAAGAAGTAACCAATGCCATTACCGTGAGGTTCCGATGCTTTTTAAAAGCAAAGACATTGGCCAGATTGATGATAGGGTAGGCGAAGAAAACATGGGGCACCACCTCCTTGATATGGAGTCCAAAATAACAGGCAAGGCCCAGCAGAAAACTCAACAATGAGGAAACATAATTGAAACGTATAAGCAACTGTGTTTTATCGCTTATTCTATTCGATTTTTGAGTTGTTTCAATCATTGTTCATGTTGGGATTAGGGGAGAGGTCCGTTCTTTAGAAATGAGGAATTGACCTATTAAATGTTGAAAATACAATAAAAAGAAAGCGTTTAACGTATAAAATACAATTAAAACATGGAAAACGAAATAAAAATAATGATTCACGAGATGAAGAAATAGGCATCTGAAAACAAAAAAACAGCTATCTGTTGATAACTGTTTTTTGTTTGTTCTAAGAGCGTGTTTAAGGACCTATTCTTCGATAAGCACCCATTCTCCTTTATCGATAAGGGGCTCGGCTTGTTTGTATTTTACCACCTTGCTTTCGCCGGACATTACATTTTTAATGGTAACCCGCTCGTTTCTTCCAATTTTTGGGCGCTCACGCACAATAGTTTCCGTGACTTGAGGCCTATTTCCTTGATTTTGACCCACAGCTCTATTTTGTGCGGCCAATTCATCACTATTGGGAATTTCTTCCTTGGTAGTTTGTAATTTTTCTTTCGGTCTACGAACGGTTCTGGCCTCCTGAATAGTATTGGTGTTCTCATTGGGCAACTCTCCTTTGAAAAGAAAGGATACCACTTCTTTGTTTACCTTTTCAATCATACTTTTAAAAAGTTCAAAAGCCTCAAATTTATAGATGAGCAAAGGATCTTTTTGTTCATGAACAGCCAACTGTACAGATTGTTTTAATTCATCCATTTTTCGCAAATGGGTCTTCCAGGCGTCATCAATAATGGCCAATGATATATTTTTTTCAAAATCATTGATCAATTGGGTACCATTACTTTCATAAGCACTTTTTAAGTCGGTAACCACATTCAAAGACTTTGTTCCATCGGTAAAGGGAACAACAATTCTTTCAAAATTGTTGGCCGTATCCTCATAGACTTGTTTAATAATGGGAAATGCGGTAGATGCACTGCGCTCCATTTTACTTTGATAGTGATCGTAACCCGTTTTATACAGTTTTCCAGCGATTTCCTGAACGCCCATTCTGCCAAACTCTTCCTCGGATATGGGAGAGGTAATGGAAAAATACTTGATCAATTCAAATTCAAAGTTTTTGAAATCATTGGCTGCTTTATTGGTATCTGCAATTACTTCACAGGTATCGTAAACCATATTGGCGATATCAACTTTGAGTCGTTCCCCTTGTAAAGCATGTCTTCTTCTTTTATAAACTACTTCACGTTGGGCGTTCATGACGTCATCATATTCCAAAAGACGCTTACGGACACCAAAGTTGTTTTCCTCTACTTTTTTCTGAGCTCTTTCAATGGATTTTGTCATCATGGAGTGCTGAATGACCTCTCCTTCTTCCAAGCCCATGCGATCCATCATTTTAGCCACACGGTCCGAACCAAATAAACGCATTAGGTTATCTTCCAAGGAGACATAGAACTGAGAACTTCCTGGGTCCCCCTGACGTCCAGAACGACCTCTTAACTGTCTGTCTACCCGTCGGGAATCATGCCGCTCTGTACCTACAATGGCTAGACCACCGGCTTCTTTCACTTCGTTGGACAATTTAATATCCGTACCACGACCTGCCATATTCGTTGCTATGGTTACTACTCCGGCATTACCGGCTTCGGCAACTACATCGGCCTCTTTCTTATGTAATTTTGCATTTAAGACATTATGTGGGACTTTCCGAATGGTAAGCATTCGAGAGAGCAATTCGGATATTTCAACAGAGGTGGTACCAATAAGTACAGGTCTGCCCTGTTGTGAAAGCTTGGTGACTTCCTCAATAATGGCATTGTACTTTTCGCGTTTTGTTTTGTAGATCAAATCATTGCGATCATCTCTAGCAATAGGTCTATTGGTTGGAATCTCCATGACATCCAACTTATAGATTTCCCAGAATTCTCCAGCTTCGGTAATTGCCGTACCCGTCATACCAGACAACTTCCGATACATCCTAAAGTAATTCTGTAGGGTAACAGTGGCAAAGGTCTGGGTAAGGGCTTCTATCTTTACATTTTCTTTAGCTTCAATGGCTTGGTGTAAGCCGTCAGAATAGCGGCGACCGTCCATAATACGTCCCGTTTGCTCATCTACGATCATCACTTTATTGTCCATCACCACATATTCCACATCTTTTTCAAAGAGGGTATAGGCCTTTAATAACTGGCTCATGGTATGGATACGTTCGCTTTTAACCGTAAAATCCTTAAAAAGCGCCTCTTTCAATTCGGCCTCTTTTTCGATGTCGAGATTCTGATTTTCAATTTTTGCAATTTCTCCACCAATATCGGGCATTACAAAGAAGTCTTTGTCTTTGTCCCCGGAAATATAATCAACTCCCTTATCGGTCAATTCAATCTGATTGTTTTTTTCTTCAATGACAAACAATAATTCGGCATCCACTTTGGGCATTTCCCGATTGTTGTCCTGCATATAAAAATTTTCGGTCTTTTGCAGTAATTGCTTAACACCTTCTTCACTTAAGAACTTGATAAGAGCTTTATTCTTAGGTAAACCTCTATGTACGCGCAGCAGTAAAAAACCACCTTCTTTGGTGTCTCCTTCAGCAATGGCCTTTTTAGCTTCGGCAAGTACTCCAATAAGGTACTGACGTTGTTTCTGTACAATATCGCTTACACGGGGTTTCAGTTCATTGAATTCGTGACGATCTCCTTCAGGTACCGGCCCTGAAATGATCAAGGGAGTTCGGGCATCATCGACCAATACGGAATCTACTTCATCCACAATGGAATAGTTATGTGGGCGTTGCACCAAATCTCCAGGAACATGGGCCATATTGTCTCTTAGGTAATCAAAGCCAAATTCATTATTGGTGCCATAGGTGATATCCGCGTTATAGGCAGCTCTTCGACCATCGGAATTCGGTTGGTGATTATCGATACAATCAATGGTAAGACCATGAAATTGAAAGATTGGTGCCATCCAGGCACTATCACGTTTTGCCAGATAGTCGTTAACAGTAACCAAATGCGCTCCATTTCCGGTCAGGGCATTAAGATAGAGGGGCAAGGTAGCTACAAGCGTTTTCCCCTCTCCTGTCTGCATTTCGGCAATTTTTCCTTGATGAAGACATATCCCTCCGATCAGCTGTACATCATAGTGGATCATGTCCCAAGTGACTTGTTTACCGGCGGCGTCCCAAGAATTTTTCCAAATGGCCTGATCTCCTTCCAGGCTAACATAATCTTTTGAACCGGATAAAGAACGATCGTACTCTGAGGCAGTAACCGTAATGGTCTCATTATGGGCAAAACGACTTGCGGTTTCCTTTACCACGGCAAATGCCTCAGGAAGGATGTCATTTAAGGTTTTTTCTGAAATCGTATAAGCTTCCTCTCGGAGTTTATCGATTTCGGCATAGATATCCTCGTTTTTGTCAATGTCCGTTGAGGCATCCACTTCTTTTTGGAGGGCTTCTATCTGATCATTGACGCTTTTGCAATCTTCTTTGATTTTTGCTTTGAACGCCAAAGTTTTATTCCGAAGGGCATCGTGATCCAATGCTTTTAATTCTTGTTCAAAGGAATGTATTTTTTTTACTAAAGGTTGTAGTTCTTTGACATCTTTCTTGGCCTTGTCACCTACAAACGCTTTTAGTACTGAATTAAAAAAACTCATAATGCTATTTTATTTTATATGAAATCCGCTTTGGGATATATCGTCTTTAGAACAATGAGGTGTTCACAAGATTCATTCGTATAAACACACTAATTGGAAATGCCTATCCCAACGCAAAAGGTATTCCAGTTTCTAGTTTCTTTGAAAAAGAAACCTAAGACTGACAAAATTACATAAAAAAAAAGCCTCGAATGAGACTTTTTTGTTGTAATTGCGTTAATATTATTAATATTCATCCTCGTTCCAGAGGTAGTCTTCATCAGTAGGGTAATCGGGCCAAATTTCTTCTATAGATTCATAGATTTCTCCACCTTCTTCTTCCATAGATTGAAGGTTTTCAACAACTTCCAAAGGAGCTCCCGTTCTAATAGCATAATCGATTAACTCGTCTTTGGTGGCTGGCCACGGCGCATCACTTAAATAAGATGCTAATTCTAATGTCCAATACATTGTACTATTTTAATTTTAATTTTTTGCAAAAATAATTTTTAAACGTTAACAGCCAAATTATTTTATCATTATTTCAATTATTTTAATGATAAACCTATTAATGCTAGTCTCTTAACGTGCAAAAATGAAATTTATTCCCCTTTTTTTTCGGGAATCCATTTTATTTCATCCGCATGGAGTTGCTTGGACAATTTTCGGGATAGTACGAAGATGTAATCGGATAATCTATTGATATAGGAAAGCACATTTTCCTCTATAGGGGATTCTTCGTGCAACAAGGACGCCAACCGTTCCGCTCTTCTACAAACCGTACGGGCAATATGACAGTATGACACACTTGTATGCCCTCCAGGTAAAATAAAATGGGTCATGGGAGGTAGCGCATCATTCATCTGATCCATTTCCGTTTCCAACAGATGAATATCGGAATCTTCTATTCTAGGAATATTCAAACGTTCTTTCCCGCTCTTTAAAATGGCTTTTTCAGGATCTGTGGCCAAAATGGCACCAACGGTGAACAACTTGTTTTGAATATGAATGATGATTTCTTTTGATCTAGGGTCCAATTGTTGATCTCTGATCAAACCCATCCAGGAGTTCAATTCATCAATGGTTCCATAGCTCTCTATTCGTATATGGTGCTTGGCGACCCTTGTACCGCCAAACAAAGCGGTAGTGCCCTTATCTCCTGTTTTGGTATATATTTTCATGTATTGCTATTAAAAACGAAATGGGCCTCAGGATTTATTTTTGTCTTTTCCATAATCTTCCATGAATTTTCTGGATTTTCTTTGCTTGGATCTTCTTTTATTGCTGAAGAAGGTGGCGAAAAAAATAATGCACAGCACACCAAATATGATAAATATTGAATAATCTCCCATGGCCGTTTAAATTAATACCAAAAATAACTATTATATCCGGATCTTAAAATGTTCTTTGACCTGCTCTTTTCTAAAAAATAGCGCTCCGCAATAAAAGAAATCTATACTGACCGTAATTTTGGAATGCTCCGTTAACTGCTTCCAAAAAGTACTGTTTTCCCTATTTTTATGAATGGCATCAATGATGATCATAGTGTCATTATGCCGATTCGCCAAAGTCATATCTATAGCGTCCAAAGCTCCAGGATTTTCATAATACTGAATAATAGGGCCATCCTCCTCTTGCATACGAACGGAAGGATAGTGTTCTTGAATACATGCCCTTAGCGTGGAATGTCGAGCCGCAATTTTAACCGTATCGACCTTGAAAAAATCAATACTTTTTAGAAGAACATCCCCGCTTTTAAAGACACTTTTCTTTGGCCGATATATCCCTTGAGTAATAAAACGGTAAACAAAAGGAGAGTGCACACCATGTTGGTTTGTAGCAGTAATCAAAAATTTGAGGTATGCAATAGCGCGATACATAGTAAAATTTTGAATGAATCAATGGAACTTCGCAAGCGAACAGCTTCCCTAACCCTCCATGATTGCGGAAAGCTCAAACCAACGCTCTGTTTTTTGATCAATACGGTCTATAATCTCCTTGAGCTCGATAGAGAGTGTATTGATTTCTTCCCCTGATAAAGAGGAATCGGCAAATTTCTGTTGAAAGGCCTCTTTTTCCAATTCCAATTTTTGAATGTCCTTTTCCAATTGTTTGTATTCTTTCTGTTGAGCGTAAGATAGCTTATTGTTGTTGTCATTGTCTTTCCAATGACTCTTAGTAACTTTTGGTGTGTTTTCAGTTTCTTTGTTTGCTCTGTTTTCTGCAATATTGCTGTCTTCATAGGCGCGGAAATCGGAGTAGTTTCCAGGGAAATCTTCAATAAGGCCATCTCCACGGAATACAAATAAATGGTCCACTATTTTATCCATAAAATAGCGATCATGAGAAACCACCAAGAGGCAACCAGGAAAATCCATCAAGAAATTTTCGAGCACGTTGAGCGTCACAATATCCAGATCGTTGGTAGGTTCATCCAGAATCAGGAAATTTGGATTTTGGATTAAGACCGTACATAAATACAATCGTTTTCGCTCCCCACCACTTAATTTTTCTACATAGTCATATTGTTTCTTACGGTCAAACAGAAAACGCTCCAACAGCTGTTGGGCCGATATTTGACGCCCCTTTTTTAAAGGGATGAAATCTCCAAACTCCCGAATGACATCGATCACTTTTTGCCCTTCCTTGATTTCGATGCCTTTCTGGGTATAATACCCAAATTTAATAGTATCTCCAACTACGACCTTCCCACTATCGGCTTTGTCCCGACCCGTTAATATATTCAGGAAAGTAGACTTTCCGGAACCATTTTTACCAATGATTCCAACACGTTCCCCTTTGAGAAAATTATAATCGAACTTGTTTAGGATTTGTTTCTCCGGATAGGCTTTGGACACCTTGTGAAACTCCAGGATTTTGCTACCCAAGCGTTCCATATTTATTTCCAATTGCACTTCATGGGCAATACGTCTCTGATGCGCTTTTTCCTTGATTGCATGAAAATCATCAATTCTTGATTTGGATTTTGTGGTTCTGGCTTTGGGTTGTCTACGCATCCAATCGAGCTCTTTTTTAAAAAGAATTTTGGATTTGTGATGTTCCACAGCCTCCTGTTCCATGCGGGCCTCCTTCTTATCCAAATAATAGGAATAATTTCCTTTATAGGGATACAATTTCCCTTGATCCAGTTCAATGATTTCATTACAGACACGCTCTAAAAAATAACGGTCGTGCGTCACCATGAACAAAGTCATATTTTCTTTGGCGAAATACTGTTCCAACCATTCGATCATCTCAAGATCCAAATGGTTTGTGGGTTCATCTAGAATTAGAAGGTCAGGTTTGTTGATAAGGGCGTTGGCAAGGGCCAAACGTTTTTTTTGCCCGCCGGAAAGCAAGTTTACCTTGAGATGCAGTTTATCCAACTTCAGTTTAAATAAAATCTGTTTATACAAGGTTTCAAAATCCCAAGCATTGTGGCGTTCCATAGCTTCAAAAGCCTTTTGATATGCATCGCCATCTTCAGGATTTGCCAAAGCTTTTTCGTAATTGGCAATAACGGTTAGCACCTCGTTATCCGACGCAAAAATAGTTTCTTCTATGGTTAGGTTGGGGTTGAGGTCGGGTTCCTGAGGAAGAAAAGAACGGCGAATACCCTTTCTGTAGTTCACCTGTCCTGTATCGGGAACGTCTAAATCTGCAAGAATATTTAAAATAGAAGTCTTGCCAGTACCATTTTTTGCAATCAAGGCAATTTTTTGATCTTTATTGACCCCGAAAGAAAGTCCGGAGAAAAGAACACGTTCCCCATAGGATTTGGAAATATTTTCAGCGGTAAGAAGGTTCATGAAACGGAAGGTGTTATTGCTATTGAAAAATAATCTTGAATGCCTTACGACAATTGCCGCGCTTTTTTATGGAAAACAAAAAGAAAAGCGTAGCGAAGCCCCAAAGTTAAGCATAAGGGAATAATTAAAGGAGAAAATACCTGTAAGCCCAATACTCCGGAAACTAAAGTCAATAGGAGCAATAGCAATGACAGAATGAGATATGACGATATCCACTTAGGCATATTTTTTCGAAGCACAAAAAATGCTACGATTGTATTTAATGGAAAAGCCCATAGCATATTAAAATTACCTGCAGTGGCACCATGATCGGTAAAGAACCACAGGAAAAACAACAATAGCCCTGGAGCTCCTGAAACCAGGAATATGAAAAAATCCAGCCATCGACGTCTTGTATTCCTTTTATAATCCAAATAGGTGAAGAAACCCACGAGAAGCAGAAATAGGCAAAACCAGAAAAGTGGCGTGCTTAGAAAACTGCTTTCCTGTTGTTTCAAAGGTGCTTTTAGTAGCGTACGTTCTTTGGTGACAAATGGGGCATTGTTTTTTGTGGTATGCACCAATTGTTGAAACATATAATCGGGCAAAAAATGATGTTCCTGAACACTTGCCTTTACATCGATAACGGAACTAAGCGCAAGGTCAATGCCAAAACTACCCCAACTATTGGTCGGCAATTTTTGATGTATGAGTTCCCTGAAGGTGAAAGGAGAGGGAACAAAGTTGGTATCATAAACTATTTGCTTGCCTAGATTGTCATCTAGTACATCCCTGATCTTAGAAGAACAATTGTCGTAAAGATAGTCATAGGTATAGGTTTTGTTTTCAGGCCTGTTATTGTTTTCCAGGTATTTAAGTAAAGTATTCTTCTCGGCTAGAGTAAGTTGTAATTCTTGCTCTTTAACCCATCGTTTTTCAAATTCATACACATTCAAAAAGTTTGTGGTACGTTGTCTGCTTAAGGAAAAAATAAGTTTTCCTTTTACAAAGTCGGTATAGAAACCAGGACGATTAAAATTAAAAGTTCCATAGTTGTATACCACATCGATTCCCAATACGGGATCTTGTACCCGAAATGCGCTATGTCCAAAAGCCGTATACAGATCAGCTCCCGGCCCGCAAGTAAGCACACTAATTGTTGACTGTGGAGATAAATTAATTTCCTGGGAATACCCAAAACTGAAATAACAAAAAAGGAAACCGAGTAGTATTTTCTTCATAGGAAACTAGTATGGTTCAGCAAATATCTGAATAAAATCATTGAGTTCTTCATTTATTGATACGACTTCTTTTTTGTTTTGATGAAAATTAAAAGTAGAAGAAGCTTCCTCTTTTTGTCTTATTTTTACAGCAAGCAAGTAAATATCTTTCCAAAATATAGGGTACATGAAAAAACATATTCCAAATTTAATTACCATGCTGAATCTCTTTTCTGGTTGTGTGGCTGTGGTATTTGGTGTTTTGAATCAATTGGAAGTTGCAGCACTATTTGTTGGATTGGGTATTTTCTTTGACTTTTTTGATGGTCTGGCGGCACGATTGCTCCGTGTTCAAAGCGACTTAGGGGTACAGTTGGATTCTTTGGCAGATATGATAACCAGTGGTTTGGTTCCAGGTATTGTAATGTTTCAATTATTGATGCTTTCCGAGGGAGCATCGCTCGATGTTTTTAACAGGCCATATGCAGAAATCCCTTTGCTTCCCTTCGCCGGTTTTATCATTACCATAGCCTCGGGTTACCGCTTGGCCAAGTTTAATATTGATGAAAATCAGACGAGTTCTTTTATAGGATTGCCTACACCCGCAAATGCACTATTGATCATTTCTTTTCCACTCATTCTTCTGAATCATAACAACGTATTTTTGAATAACATTCTTCTCAATTCCTGGTTCCTGATCGGCACTACCATAGTAAGCGCCTTTTTACTGAATGCAAAAATTCCTTTGTTTGCCCTGAAGTTTAAAACCTGGGGTTTTAAGGAGAATGCGCTGCGTTATGTTTTTATAGTAGTAAGTGTCGTACTTCTGATAACCCTGAAGTTTTTGGCCATCCCGGCAATCATTGGTTTCTATGTCATAAGCTCTATTTTCAGCAATATGGCCGTAAAAAAGAACGGCATATGATGGCCAAATTGGGTGAAAAATTCACCGATGTTTTCAAAAGAAATATGCCAGATGCTTTTGTTTTTGCATTGGTATTAACCTTAATTATAGGCCTTTCCGCATTTTTATGGTTGGGATCAAGCCCTTTGGAAATTGTTACCTCCTGGTATAATGGATTCTGGAGCCTTTTGGAATTTGGGATGCAAATGGTTCTTTTGGTTATAACAGGATATAGCATAGCACTTTCTACCCCCGTGGAAAAGGGAATAGATGTTTTGGCGAAGTATATTAAGACACCAAAGCAAGTGTATTATTTTGTGGTCTTTTTTGGTTTTTTGTTGTCCATGGTCAGTTGGGGCTGGATGGTCATAGCAGCGGTTTTGGGAAGGGAGTTGGCGTTGCGCGTGCATGGCGTACATTATAATTATCTTATTGCCTGTGTCTACTTTTCCAGTATTAGCTGGGTCACGGGTTTATCCAGTTCAATTCCGTTGCTGCTGAATACCGAAAAAAATTATATGATCACCAATGGGGTGTTGCCAACCGTTATTCCCACTTCCTTGACCTTAGGTTCTACCCTGAATATTCTAATGATTGTTGTATTGGTGTTGATCGGCCCATTCTTAATGCTACTGTTAGCACCAAAAACCAAGAAAGGCGATGCGCTGAACGATATGTTGGAAGTGGATAAGGAATTGGATGCTGTAACCATAAAAGAAGAAGCAAAAAGATTAAAACTGCCTTTTAGGGCAATTTCAGATAGTTTAAACAATAGTGTCCTTTTACAATATAGTATTGCGCTCCTAGGAGGTAGTTATATAGTACATCATTTTTGGACCAAGGGGTTAGATTTGAATTTGAATATCATGATTTTTGTATTCCTAATGTTCGGTCTTTTTTTACACAAGACCCCAATGCGTTATAGTATTTCCATGAAAAGGGCCAGCAGTAATGTTTCTTCCATTCTGTTTCAATTTCCTTTTTATGCCGGTATTATGGGAATTATGCAATTCACGGGATTGGGAGCGGAATTGGGAAAATTGATCGCTTCGGTGGCAACCGTAGATTCTTATCCGTTTTTTGCCTACCTGCTCGGAGGCATAGTGAATTTTGCTATTCCGTCTGGAGGAGGGGAGTATGCGGTTGTAGGACCAAGCGTTATAGAGGCCGTAAATAATATAGGTGCCGGTTCTTCGCCTGAAACCCTGCAGGCCATGACCTCCCGGGCGTCCATGGCCATTGCCTATGGCGAAGGACTTACCAATTTGCTTCAACCTTTTTTCCTACTGTTGCTGATGCCGGTAATGGCCAAGGGTATCAAGATACAGGCCAGGGATGTAATGGGTTATTTGGTCATTCCTTTTTTATTGTATTTTATCCTCCAGATCTTAATGGTGATCTATGTACCCCTTTAGAGCCTGTTGGACTGTAATATTTTCTTAGATCATGTAGTATATTGTATATAATGTTAATGTTGTTTTAAAATATTCTATAAATCCATATATTAGCTTATATGGCTAAAAAAATACTTTCACTTTTATTTTTTGCAGGTATTGGTATTTCAAGCATACAGGGGCAAAACGGAGATGTAGGTAGCTACACTAAGGCCTTTAAAGCGTACTTTGAGCTCCCTAGGGAAACCGTTTTTCTTCATTCGAATAAAAGCGCATATGTAGTGGGCGAAGATATCTGGTTCAAGGGCTATGTATACAACAGACAAAAAGCAAAACCTTTTAAAGAAACTTCCAATATCTATATCGGCATCTACGATAGCTTAGGGCAACCCCTTCATAAAAAATTATTCCGAAGCAAAGAGGGATTCTTTAAAGGAAATATCAAAATAGATTCTACCTATGTCAATGGCGCATACTATGTGAAGGCATATACGAATTGGATGAAAAACTTTAAAGAAGATGATGCCTATGTTCAAAAAATACGGATCTATAACAAATCCCAGATACAGACCAGCGCATCCGAAGATATTGTATATGATGTACAATTTTTACCGGAAGGAGGCAATGTCATCCTAGGAATTCCCAATACCATAGGGGTAAAAGTTACTGATCAATATGGGTATGGCAAAAAGATCAAAGAAGGAGTTATTTTAACTCAAGAAGAAATTATCGTCAAACAGTTTAAAAACAATGAACTTGGCCTAGGGAAATTTAAGATAACTCCATATCCCGGAGAGCAATACAAAGTAAGAATTACCTTTTTAGATGGAAGTGAAGGGACATATGCTCTCCCTAAAATTTATAAAGAGGGAATTAATATCACTTTACAGAATACGAGTAAGGATATGCTCACCTTGATTATAAACACCAATGCTGAGACCAGGGATAAAATTGGGAATAGAAGCTTTGACTTGCTTGTCCACAGAGATGGTGCATACAAGAAAATACCCATAGACTTTGCCCAAGACAGGACCAACGTATCGCTCCTGCTGAAGAAGGAGCTGCTACATAAGGGAATGAACGTGATTACCTTATTCGATGATTTGGGAGTTCCTGTATTGGAACGCCTTTTTTTCAACGCCCACGGAGTAGACTTTCCGGATGTTGCCATAGCTGCAACAGAAGTAAACAGTGATTCGTTGGAGCTGAAGTTAAAAATCAACGGTAAAACACAAGACTTGAAAAATTTGAGTGTTTCCGTACTTCCAAGGAACACGCTATCCTATAGACATCCAGATAATATTTTAAGCACCTTTTACTTGAAACCGTATTTACGAGGGTTTGTGGAAAAGCCAATGCACTATTTTCAGGATTTTAATGCAAAAAAAGAGCTTAAATTAGATCTTTTGCTGTTGACGCAGGGATGGAGTAAGTATCAATGGACAGATATTCTTAATACCCCTGTACAAGAAACGCATAGCTTTGAACAGGGCGTGCGTTTTGACGGAATCATACGATCCAAAGTGCGCAAAGGGGAGAAAGTATTTCTAAAAGGCACAAGAAATCATACTTCACAGCACTTAAATATTGAAAACAGCAAGTTTGCTGTAGTCAACTATTTCCCGGAAAAAGGGGAAAGTATTCGTATTGCACTGAACAAAAAATATGGCGGATATCGAAAACCTGATATAGAAATGGCTATGAACATTGCTATGGAGATGGATACCCTTTCCTATATTTGGGCAGACGATAAGGCTTTAAAAGTGGAAGAATATGATATTCCAAGTTCTTTTAGCTTTGTTTTAGAGGACAATACTATTGAACTCAATGAAGTAACTGTTGTTGAAAAGAAAAAGAAGAATGAGCTGTCACAGACCAATGTCTTCGTACCCAAGTTTCTAAAAAATAAGGTAACCGAAATTACGCCTGAGATTGCTTGGAACCGCCCTCTATTCAGTGATATACTCAGAGCAAATGGGTATCAGGTGCGGGAATCATTGCAGTTTAGCGCTTTTGACCCCCAGGATCCCCAAAGTGGAAGTTCGGCAAACAGTCGTGTTGATATACGACTAAGAACAAAGCAATCTTTTACAAACGCCAAATCTCCCCAACCCATCATTTATATCAATGGGGTCCGTTTAACCCTGTTTGATGAACTTTACCGCTTTCCTACCTCCAAAATTGAAAGCTATTATATCGAAAAATCTGGAGCCTCTGAAGGATCTCGTGGTGCCGGTGGAGTGATACGGATTTTCACAAGACGGGATAGTGAGGTGGAATCTGTTTTTGCTCAAGATGACGCAGCCAGGAGATTTGGAGATGTGGCGGAAGGAAAGTATTTTGAATATAAAATTACAGAAGGATTTGAAACTGAAAAGGAGTTTTATGCTCCTAAATATAGCACATACAAGAACGACGCTTTTGAAAATTTTGGAGTAGTACATTGGACGCCTAAATTAGTGACCAATGAAAAAGGCGAAGCAAGTTTCAAAATAGTGAATACAGGAATAAAAGAGCTCTCCTTTTTTATTGAAGGAATGGGCAAAGACGGCAGTTTGTTATCTGTGGCGAAGCACATAAAAGTTGTTCCTTAAGGAAATGTGCGGGCAAGTGACGGTAATGAACTAACTATAGGTAATATAGGTTGGAACTTTACTGTTGTACAAAAATACCCGCATGCCATGAAAAAAATATATGTTCTTGTCATCTTTTTGTGTTTGGAGCCTGCTGCACTAGAGGCTCAAAGAAGTGATTATTTCGAAGATTTCAAGACTTATTTTGAGCTTCCCCGGGAATCGGTCTACCTGCATTTGAACAAGAGCACTTATGTACTGGGCGAGGATATGTGGTTCAAGGGCTATGTGTACAACAGGCAAAAAGAGCAACCTTTTAAGCAAACCTCCAATGTCTATATCGGTATCTATGATAGCTTGGGGAAACCCTTGCAGAAGAAATTATTCCGTGCCCGCGAAGGCTTTGTACAGGGAAATATTGCGGTGGACTCCACCTTTTCCAATGGTGCCTACTACATCAGGGCCTCCACGAACTGGATGAAGAACTTCAAAGAGGACGATTCCTATGTACAGAAAGTCCATGTATATACGAACTCACAAGATCTTACCCCTAGAAGCGAAAAAGTAGCTTATGACGTACAGTTCCTTCCTGAGGGCGGGAACCTGATCTCTGGTATACCGAACACCATAGGGGTAAAGGTGACCGATCAGCACGGTTATGGCAAGAAGATCGTGCAGGGCATCGTCTTAGATGAAAATGATGTGGTGGTAAAGCGCTTTCAGAACTCGGCCCTTGGCCTGGGCAAATTTGAGATGGTGCCCTACCATGGTCAAGAGTATAGGATACAGGTCACTTTTGCGAACGGGAAACGGGAGACCTACGCACTTCCCAAGATCTACCCTGAGGGAATCAATATCCATGTGCGGAATACCAGCAAGGACAGATTGACCTTGATCTTGAACACCAATACGGAAACCAGGGAGAAGATCGGGGAGCGGAGATTCGATCTGTTGATCCATCGTGATGGAGCGGTAAAGAAACTGCCGATAGCTTTTGCCAAGGATAGCACTAAGGTATCACTCTTGCTCAAAAAAGAACTGCTGCAAAAAGGGATGAACATCCTGACGCTCTTGGACGATATGGGCCAGCCCGTACTCGAACGCCTGTTCTTCAATACCTATGGGATGGATAGCCCGGAAGTATCCCTGTCCTATCAGAAATTAAAGAACGACTCCCTGCGGATCCAACTGAAGGTCAAGGACGGCTTGGGTGACCTAAAGAACCTGAGCATCTCGGTACTGCCCAAAAATACCTTGTCCTATGCCCATCGGGACAATATTTTGAGCACCTTTCACCTAAAGCCTTATATACGTGGCTTTGTGGAGAACCCGGGCTATTATTTCAATGATTTTAATGCGAAGAAGGAATCGGAACTGGACCTGTTGCTCTTGACCCAAGGGTGGAGCAGATACCAATGGACGGACATCCTAAATAGGCCACCGAAGAACAAGTTCGAGTTTGAACAAGGGCTGCGTTTCGATGCGGTGGTGAAGTCAAAAATACGGAACGGGGAGAAGATCCGATTGGAGGGATCAAAGCACCACACCCCCCAATTCGTGAATATTTTTGAGAACAAGTTCACGGTGGTGAACTACTTCCCGGAACGGGAGGAGCAGATCAAGGTGGCCTTGGTACGAAAATATGGAGGGTATCGCAAACCTGAACTGGACGTAGACCTCCGAGTGAATGCACAGATCGATACTCTGAAGACGCTTTGGGCAGACAATGTGGCCTTTCAGTTGGATGCGATGGAGTTTTTGTCGAATACGAATGGCCTTGTAATCGAGGACAATACGATTTCCTTGGATGAGGTGACCTTAGTGGAGAAGAAAAAGAAGAACGAGCTCTCTCAGACCAACGTATTCATACCTAAATTTTTGAAAAACAAAGTCACGGAGGTCACCCCGGAGATTGCCTGGAACTACCCTTTTTTTACGGATATCATTAGAACGAAAGGATATCAAGTTAGAGAAGAATTAACCCTCACTAGAGATCCTAGAGCAGATAAAATTGTAGATATTCGGACTAGAATTCCTTTGAATTTTGGTCAATTTCCTAGACCTATAGTGTATCTGAACGATGTGCGTTTGAGATTTTTTGATGTCCTTTACAAGTTTCCTACTTCCCAAGTAGAAAGCTATTATTTTGAGCGGTCCGGAGCTTCGGAAGGTTCTCGTGGCGCAGGAGGGGTCATCCGCATCTATACCAGAAGAGATAGTGAAGTGCAATCCGTTTTTGCCAAAGATGACATTGCAAAGAAATGGAGTTCGTTACAAGGGGCACCGTCCGGGAAATATTATGAATATAGGGCAAAACATGGATTTGAAAAAACAAAGGAGTTCTACACGCCCAAATATAGAACGTATCTGGATAAGGCCTTCGAGAATTTTGGAGTAGTGCATTGGGCACCCAAGGTGGTGACCAACGAAAGAGGCGAGGCCAGCTTTAAGATTTTGGATACGGACCTCCGTGAACTCTCCTTTTTTATCGAAGGAATGGGACAAAAAGGGAGCTTGATATCAACAACGAAGAATCTAAAGATTATTCCATAATGAACCGGATCAAGGATTGTTGGTTAACGATGAAGCTATACATAGTTTGAAAATTTACAATGTAAAAATGAACACGCATATGCCATGAAAAAAATATATATTCTAATTTCCCTTTTGTATTCCTTTCCCTGGACCATGGAAGCGCAGGAAAGTGATTATTTCGAAGATTTCAAGACCTATTTTGAGCTTCCCCGGGAATCGGTCTACCTGCATTTGAACAAGAGCACTTATGTACTGGGCGAGGATATGTGGTTCAAGGGCTATGTGTACAACAGGCAAAAAGAGCAGCCTTTTAAGCAAACCTCCAATGTCTATATCGGGATCTACGATAGCTTGGGGAGACCCTTGCAGAAGAAACTGTTCCGTGCCCGCGAAGGCTTTGTACAAGGAAATATTGCGGTGGACTCCACCTTTTCCAATGGCGCCTACTACATCAGGGCCTCCACGAACTGGATGAAGAACTTCAACGAGGACGATTCCTATGTACAGAAAGTGCATGTGTACATCACTTCCCAGGATATTGTTCCCACGACGGAAAAGATAAGTTATGATGTACAGTTCCTTCCTGAGGGCGGGAACCTGATCTCTGGTATACCGAACACCATAGGGGTAAAGGTGACCGATCAGCATGGTTACGGCAAGAAGATCGTAGAGGGCGTTGTCCTGGACGAGAAAGAAATAGTGGTAAAGCGTTTTAAAAACTCGGTCCTTGGCCTGGGCAAATTTGAGATGGTGCCCTACCATGACCAAGACTATAGGGTACAGGTCACTTTTGCAAACGGGAAACGGGAGACCTATGCACTTCCCAAGATCTATCCCGAGGGAATCAATATCCATGTGCAGAATACCAGCAAGGACAGGTTGACCTTGATCTTGAACACCAATACGAAAACCAGGGAGAAGATCGGGGAGCGGGGGTTCGATCTGTTGATCCACCGGGACGGAGCCGTAAAGAAACTGCCGATAGCCTTTGCCAAGGATCGGACCAATGTATCGCTCTTGTTGAAAAAAGAGCTGCTGCAAAAAGGGATGAACATCCTGACACTTTTGGACGATATGGGCCAGCCCGTACTCGAACGCCTGTTCTTCAATACCTACGGGATGGATAGTCCGGAAGTATCCTTATCCTATCAGAAATTGAAGAACGACTCCCTACGGATCCAACTAAAGGTGAAGGACGAGTTGGGCGACCTAAAGAACCTGAGCATCTCGGTACTACCCAAAAATACCTTGTCCTATGCTCATCGGGACAATATTTTGAGCACCTTTCACCTAAAGCCTTATATCCGCGGCTTTGTGGAGAACCCGGGGTATTATTTTAACGACCTCAATGCGAAGAAGGAATCGGAACTGGACCTGTTGCTCTTGACCCAAGGGTGGAGCAGATACCAATGGACGAACATCTTAAATAGACCTCCAGAGGACGAATTTGAATTTGAACAAGGCCTGCGTTTCGATGCGGTGGTGAAGTCGAAAATACGGAACGGGGAGAAGATCCGATTGGAGGAGTCAAAGCACCACAGCCCCCAATTCGTGAATATTTTTGAGAACAAGTTCACGGTGGTGAACTACTTCCCGGAGCGGGAGGAGCAGATCAAGGTGGCCTTGGTACGAAAATATGGGGGATACCGCAAACCTGATTTGGATCTGGACCTCCGGGTGAATACACAGATCGATACCCTGAAGACGCTTTGGGCAGACAATGTGGCCTTTCAGTTGGATGCGATGGAATTTTTGTCGAATACGAATGGACTTGTGATCGAGGACAATACGATTTCCTTGGATGAGGTGACCCTGGTGGAGAAGAAAAAGAAGAACGAGCTCTCACAGACCAATGTATTCGTGCCCAAATTCCTAAAAGATAAAGTCACGGAGGTCACCCCGGAGATTGCCTGGAACTATCCTTTGTTTAGTGATATTATCCGGACCAGAGGCTATACGGTTCGGGAAGAATTGAGTTCAGGTACTGGAGATGCTCGAGGGAATAGTCGGGTACAGATTTTTACTAGAATTCCATTAACTCTTTTTCCTGCGCCTAAATTTCTGGAACCCATTATTTATTTGAACGATGTACGTTTGACCTTTTTTGATGTATTGTACCGTTTTCCCACCTCCCAGATCGAAAGCTATTATTTTGAACGTTCGGGAGCTTCTGAAGGATCTCGTGGTGCCGGTGGCGTTATCCGGATTTATACCAGAAGGGATAGTGAAGTGACCTCTGTTTTTGCCCAGGATGACATTGCCAAGAAATGGGGTTCATTGCAAGGAGCACCGTCAGGGAAATATTATGAATATAGGGCGAAACATGGATTTGAAAAAACAAAGGAGTTCTACACGCCCAAATATAAAACGTACCAGGACAAGGCCTTCGAGAATTTTGGGGTGGTGCACTGGGCGCCCAAGGTGGTGACCAACACAAAGGGTGAGGCCAGCTTTAAGATCTTGGATACGGATCTCCGTGAACTCTCCCTTTTTATAGAAGGAATGGGGCAAAAGGGAAGCTTGATATCCAAGACGAAAAACCTAAGTATAATCAGATAAACAAAAAGGGTAATTTCTTTTTGAATAGAAATGAAATGATTGAAATAAATGGAGACTAAATAACAAATGTTACAAAAAGTTGATGTATTTTAAAGGTATATAATTGATATAAGTATTGTAAACATGAAAAAACAATGGCTCGCAATTACGCTTCTCTTCATTTCTTTTGGAGCTTTATATGCGCAAGGAAATCAGAATGAACAGCAAGCCGAAGAGGCTTTTGATGCCTATTTTGAGTTGCCTCGGGAGGCAATTTTTTTACATCTCAATAAGGATACCTATATCGCTGGAGAAGAAATCTGGTTCAAAGGATATGTCTACGACCGACAAGAAAGTATTCCCTTTAAGGAAACTTCCAATGTCTACGTAGGCATCTATGATAGTATTGGCCGACAAATCAGCAAAAAACTCTATCTGGCCAAAGAAGGTTATCTTCAAGGCAATATCCCTGTGGATTCCACTTTTGTTACTGGATCCTATTATATCAAGGCGGCTACCAATTGGATGAAAAATTTCAAAGAGGATGATACCTATGTACAAAAAGTAAAAATCCTGAACAAAAAACCTTTGGCGATGAGTGCCCAGGATGAACAGCAATACGATGTGCAGTTTTTACCGGAAGGAGGAAATCTTATTGCAGAAATCCCTAATACGATTGGTGTAAAGGCTATTGATGAGCAGGGATATGGAGTGGCCATAGCAAGTGGAGTAATCACAGATGAAAATGGAAAAGAAGTGGCTCGGTTTGGGAATTCTGTACTGGGGTTGAATAAATTTACCATGCAACCCGCTTTGGGGCAACGTTACAGTGCGACCGTAAAACTCAGCAATCAAAAAGAACTTAAACTTTCTCTTCCTTTAGCCTTGACACAGGGCATCAATGTCACCGTGAACAATGATTTTGAAGATAAAGTTATTATTACTTTGGGAGCTAATAATGCTACTAGAAAAAGAATCAAAGGCAAACGTTTTTATCTTTTGGTACATCGCGATGGGATTGCCCGGAAAATTGAACTGACTTTTGATGAGGCAAAGTTGACAAACTCCTTTACTTTAAAGCGTGAAGTATTGCACAAAGGCATTAATATAATAACGCTTTTTGACGAAAATGCAAAGCCTGTCCTAGAACGAATTTTGTTCAATGCTCAAGGAATTGCAAATCAGGAAATAGAGGTGGTTTATGCCGCCCAAGTGTTCGACTCGCTAAGATTATCAGTGAACATGAAAGCCAAGGGGAAACACAACCTGAGTATTTCGGTATTGCCAGAGGAAACGGTTTCCTATGGCAGCAAACAAACGATTTTGAGTACGTTTTACTTGAAACCTTACCTCAAAGGTTTTGTTGAAAACCCGGCTTATTATTTTCAGGAGATGAATGCCAAAAAAAAGGCACAATTAGATGTGCTATTGCTTACCCAAGGCTGGAGCAAATACCATTGGAATACTATTTTGAATAACACTCCGGAAGCATTGTATGAGTTTGAACGCGGCATTACGCTAAATGGAACGCTGAATGAACCTAATTTGAGTACTACGGACAAGGTCTTTGTATATCCTACAAAAAATCATGATTCCCAGGTTCTTGAAGTTGCTCCGGACAAAAAGAAATTCAGTATCGTGAATTACTTTTTGGAACAAGGCGAAGAATTAAAAGTCTCTTTGTTAACGAATAACAAGAAATTGGTACGACCTAAAATGTTTATGAATGCGGTCAACAGGAATAGCAAAGATAATATTGTCCGTATCTGGGAGGATAAATTTTCTGAAAAGCAGTTATGGAATGAAGAAAATAATACAGCTCCAAAATTTAACTTGACCAAGGAGACCATTCGTTTAAATGAAGTGGTGGTCACTGAAAAAAAGAAGAGATCCCTTGCAGATGACAATAGCTTAATACCCAACTATCTAAAAAATAAGGTGACTGAGGTAGACGAAAGTATGTTACGCACGTTTCCCTTGGTTTTGGATATCATAAGAGCAAGAGGTTACGATGTACAGGAAAGCTTGAGTTTTGGGTCAACAGACAGGTTAAGAATTGCTTCTAGGAGAGATGGAAGACCAGCGCGAATAATTTTAGATGGTGTTCCCCTTCCGGAGTTAAATATTTTGGTAAACCTAAGAACCGATAAAATAGAGAGTTTTTTATTTGATAAAATTGGATCAAGAGAAGGGGTTCAAAATGGGCGAAGTGAGGTCATTTATCTGTATTCCCGTCGTGGAGGCAAAGAATTGGATTATGACAACGGTAGCGTGCCAAATTCCTTTTCTTTAGTAGTGGACAATGGTTTTGAACCCAAGAAACAGTTTTATACGCCCAAATACCCTTCCTATTTTGATAGTAGTTTCCAAAAATACGGAGTTATCCATTGGGCACCGGAGGTGATTACGAATAATGAAGGCAAGGCCTTTTTCAATATCGTAAATACAGGCTTGGAGAAAATGACCCTATTTATTGAGGGAATGGGGGAAGATGGAAGTGTATTCTCTATGGTAAAAACAATACAGGTAAACCCCAACAATTAGTAAAATAAACCCAAAGGAAGTGTTGAGAAAAAAGAATTGAGATCTCTAATTTTATTCAATTTACGGAAATGTATCTTTACACTTGGACAGAAATATATCAAATGCTTGAAAATGAAAAAAGTACTACTTACAATCATCGTGCTTTCCATATCTTATGGTAAGCTAACCGCACAGGAAAGCCGTAAAGAAAGAAAAGCAGAAAAAGCTTTTGACGCTTATTTTGAATTGCCTAGGGAGGCTATTTTTTTGCATCTCAATAAAGACACTTATGTGGCCGGTGAGGAAATCTGGTTCAAAGGCTATGTCTACGACAGGCAGAAAAATACCCCCTTTAAGGAGACTTCCAATGTTTATGTGGGAATCTATGATAGTATCGGCAAACAGATCAATAAAAAGTTATATCTGGCCAAAGGAGGGTATTTACAAGGCAATATTCCCGTAGATTCTAGCTTTGTTAGTGGGTCGTATTATATCAAGGCGGCGACCAATTGGATGAAAAACTTTAAAGAAGATGATGCCTATGTACAGAAAATAAAGATTTTGTACAAGCAACCATTGGCAATGATTGCTCCGGAAGCGCCGCAATATGATTTGCAATTTCTCCCCGAAGGAGGAAATCTTATTGCAGATGTCCCCAATAGCATTGGAGTCAAAGCTATTGACGAACAAGGATATGGAGTGGCTATAGAAAGTGGAGTGGTCCGGGATGAAAGTGGAAATGAGGTGGCCCGATTTGACAATTCCATATTGGGATTGGACAAATTTACCATGATACCCGGCTTCGGGAAACGCTATAAGGCGACGGTAACTTTTGCGAATAAAAAAGAGTTGACTGTTCCGTTGCCCGCAGCCCTGGCAAGAGGAATCAACATACGGTTGAACAATGATTTAAGGGATAAGGTGATCATTACCTTGGGGGCCAATAAGGCCACAAGAAGAGCCATTAAGGGCAAACGATTTTACCTTTTGGTGCATCGCGATGGTATTGCACGAAAAATTGACTTGACTTTCGATGATTCTAAGTTGACGAACTCTTTTACCATAGAACGCAAATTGCTGAATACAGGCATTAATATTGTCACCTTATTCGACGAAAATGCAAAACCTATCCTAGAACGACTCTTGTTCAATGCAAGAGGGATTGTACCCCAAAATGTAGATGTTGCCCATACTGCCCAAGTGCATGATTCGCTACGACTATCAGTGCAACTACAGGCTAAGGGAAAACATAATTTAAGTATTTCTGTATTGCCCGAGGAAACGATTTCTTATATGCATAAAGATAATATTTTGAGTACTTTTTACCTGAAACCATACCTTCATGGTTTTGTAGAAAACCCAGCCTATTATTTTAAGGATATGAACGCCAAAAAAAGAGGGCAATTGGATGTGCTTTTGCTTACCCAGGGTTGGAGTAAATACAATTGGAATGCTATTTTGAATAGAGCTCCAGAACAACTATATGTGTTTGAACGTGGAATTAGCCTAAATGGAACGCTGAACGAGCCTGATTTGGGTGCTAGGGACAAAATTTTTGTCTATCCCACAAAAAACCATGATTCTGAGGTGATTAAGGTAGGTCCGGACAAAAAGAAATTCAGTATCGTGAATTACTTTTTGGAACAAGGGGAGGAATTAAAAGTTTCTTTACTAACGAATAATAAGAAATTGGTGCGACCTAAAATGTATATGAATTCGATCAATAGAAATACCAATGATAATATTTCCCGTATCTGGGAGGATAATTTTTCCGAAAAACAATTGTGGAATATAGAAAACAATGCAACTCCTGAATATACTTTGACCAAGGAGACCATCCGTTTAAATGAAGTAGTGGTTACAGAAGAAGTTAAAAGACCCTTGGCAGAGGACAATGGTTTTATTCCTGATTATCTCAAAAATAAGGTTACCGAGGTGGATGAGCAATTGGCGCGTAATTTTCCCAATATTGAAGATCTTATACGTTCTAGGGGCTATGATGTGATGAGAATATTTGGAGACCTTATCATATCCTCCAGAAGGGATGGGAGATCTCCCGTGGTTATTCTTGATGGAAGACGTTTACCGGATTTGCGATTTATATTGAATTTACCGATTTCACGAATAGAAAGCTTCCTCTTTGATAAAATAGGATCACGGGAAGGCGTAAGATCCGGCTTGAGTGAGGTTATTTACCTGTATTCGCGTCGTGGAGGCAAAGAATTGGATTATGACAATGGTAAGGTGCCCAATTCCTTTTCTCTAGTAGTGGACAATGGTTTTGAACCCAAGAAACAGTTTTATACGCCCAAATATCCTTCTTATTTTGATAGTACCTTTCAAAAATATGGAGTTATCCATTGGGCTCCTGAAGTGATTACCGATAAAAGAGGTAGAGCGTTTTTCAATATCGTGGATACAGGTTTGGAGAAAATAACCTTATTTATTGAAGGAATGGGAGAAGACGGAAGCTTGTTCTCCACGGTAGAAACCATACATTTAAATCCAGATAATTAATAACCGCCGACCAGGAGCCCACGTATCTAAACGTACATTTGTATACAAGAATACAAGATGGTCGGTATATTTCTTGGAACGCTTCTGGTGTAAGGGTAGTTTTACTATAATTTTAAGATAATCGGCATGATTCTTGTTGATGCATAGAAAGATATCTTTAAACCGTAGTATAACTTCTTAAACACTTGAAAAATGAACAAACCATTACTTGCTATTACACTTTTGATGCTTTCTTACCACAGTCTGATCGCACAAGAAAATTACAAAGAACAAAAAGCAGAAGAAGCTTTTGATGCGTATTTTGAATTGCCTAGAGAGGCCATTTTTTTACATCTTAATAAAGATACCTATATCGCTGGAGAAGAAATTTGGTTTAAAGGTTATATCTATGATAAGGAAGAGGACTTGCCTTTCAAGGAGACTTCCAATGTCTATGTAGGCATCTATGATAGTATAGGAAAGCAAATCGATAAAAAATTATATCTGGCCAAAGATGGTTATTTGCAAGGAAATATTCCTGTGGATTCCACATTTGTAAGTGGTTCGTATTATATCAAGGCCTCCACGAATTGGATGAAGAATTTTAAGGAAAAAGATGCCTATGCCCAGAAAATAAAAATTTTATACAAAAAGCCATTGAAGTTGGCACTGTTGAAAGAACAACAGTACGACGTGCAATTCCTACCAGAGGGAGGAAATTTAATTGCAGATATTCCCAATACTATTGGTGTAAAGGCTATTGATGAGCAGGGATATGGAGTGGCTATAAAAAAAGGCGTAATCAAGGATGAACAGGGAAAGGAAGTGACGCAATTTGGAGATGCCGCATTTGGATTGGATAAATTCAGTATGCAACCAAAGGCAAATGAGAAGTATACAGCCGAGGTAACCTTTACCAATGGAAAGAAAATAACCACGGCATTACCTCTAGTATTGGGTCAAGGAATCAATATTAGCTTGAACAATGATTTGGCCGATAAGGTCATTATTACATTAGGCGCTAATAAGAGGACGCAAAAAAGAATCAAAGGCAAGCGTTTCTATCTTTTAATACATAGGGATGGTATTGCACAAAAAATTGATTTGGAATTTGATGGTGCTAAGAAGACAACTTCTTTTTCAATAGAACGAGACCTCCTGAATAAGGGAATCAATATTGTGACCTTGTTCGATGAAAATGCAAAACCCGTATTGGAGCGTTTACTTTTTAATGCAGAGAGAATGTCTTCGGAGGCAGTAGATGTGGCCTATGCTGGACGCGAAAAGGATTCTCTACAAATTTCGGTCTTGGTAAAAGACAAAATCAAAAGCAATTTAAGTATTTCTGTATTGCCCCAAGGAACAGTTTCTTATGCGCATAAGGATAATATTTTGAGTACTTTTTACTTGAAACCTTATATTAAAGGTTTTGTTGAAAACCCGTCCTACTACTTTAGAAATGTAAATGCCAAAAAAAGAGCAGAACTCGATGTACTTTTACTTACCCAAGGATGGAGTAAGTACAATTGGAATACGGTATTGAATAAAGCTCCTAAACCTCTACATGTATTTGAACGCGGTATTACTCTGAACGGAACACTCAATGAAACCAATTTGGGAGCCTCTGATAAAATCTTTGTCTACCCGTCAAAAAACAATGATTCTGAAATCATCGAAGTATCTCCGGATAAAACCAAGTTTAAGATTGTAAACTACTTTTTGGAGCAAGGAGAGGAGTTAAATATTTCATTGTTGACCAATAATAAGCGCTTAGTGAAACCCAAAATATATGTAAACGCTGTGAACAGCAATACAGCGGATACTGTAGAGAATGTTTGGAAGGATAAGCTATTTGAGGAAAACGCCTGGAGTGCTGAAAATAATGACGTTCCGCAGTTCGTATTGAAAAAAGAAACGATACGCTTAAATGAAGTTGTAGTGACCGAGAAAAAGAAGAAGCCTCTGGCGGACGATAATGGAAACATTCGGGACTATCTCAAAAAATGGGTAACAGAAGTAGATAAGGACATTGCACGTAGTTTTCCTAATGTAGAAGATCTCATTCGTGGAAGGGGCTATGACGTAATACGCGTATTTGGAGGTATTTCAATTCGTTCTAGAAGAGATGGTAGGTCTCCATTGGTTCTACTCGATGGCAATCGTTTGCCCGATTTACGATTTATATTGAATTCACCGATAACGGAATTAGAAAGTTTCTTTTTTGATAAAATAGGATCTCGTGAAGGGGTTAGAACAGGTTTAGGTGAAGTTATCTATCTGTATTCACGTCGTGGAGGAAGAGAATTGGACTTGGGTGAAGAGAAGATAGGCAATTCATATACTTTTTTAATTGAAAAAGGTTTTGAGTCCCAAAAACAATTTTATACCCCCAAATACCCTACTTTCTTTGATAATACGTTTAAAAAATACGGGGTCATTCATTGGGAACCGGAAGTGCTTACAAATAACAGTGGAAGAGCTACCTTCAATATATATAATACCGGCTTAAAGGAAATGACCTTCTTTATAGAAGGTATGGCAGAAGATGGGAGTCTGTTCTCTACGATTAAAACCATACAGTTAGAATCCAATAACTAAGCCTGATATAGAGGCCGTAGCCGTAAAAAGGGAGCGACCATTGATTGCTCCCTTTTTATTTT
The DNA here is from genome assembly GCF_043678055.1 of Spongiimicrobium salis. Classification (NCBI taxonomy): domain Bacteria; kingdom Pseudomonadati; phylum Bacteroidota; class Flavobacteriia; order Flavobacteriales; family Flavobacteriaceae; genus Spongiimicrobium; species Spongiimicrobium salis. The sequence continues at coordinate 180,288 of NZ_JBHEQA010000003.1, read as the reverse complement.
TCGCTATGTTATTCTTGTTTGTTGCTGCCAAAGGCGGCCAAGAGAAGCCATCCAATACCTAAGGCTAAAAAGATAAGACCCATGGGTTCTGTAAAACCTCGCATTGCAGCTCTAGCAAAACCTAAGATCGACATGAGTAATGCAGCCTTCCAACTCCCAAAGAATCCTTTCTTGGATTTAGGAGGGTTTAACGCTATCTGCCTTTGCTGTTCTTTTTCGTCTACATAGTAGTCAATGCAGAAAGAAGAAAAACTGGGTTTTTCCTGGTTTAAGCTGCAAAGTAATCCTTTCTCCATATTGAATTGCCGATTTGTACATACTTTGCACAATGCCAAACGCTCTTCGTTGGTCGTAAAACTATGATTTATAAGCGCTTCCTGTGGGTTGCTCTGTATTTCGGACAATGCGCCCATTTCGCTATATTTTCCTAAAGATTGTTTCCTTAATTGATAGGTTTTGAAAGTTAAGAAGATAATGATTCCGTTGATGATCCAAGTCACAATGACATAAATGAGCAGCGGTGTATCGGTTCCATAGGTGCGATACCCCCAAGAAATAAAATGATAGGTTTTGGACAAGAACCAAAAAATGTAGAAACCCACGACCACATAATTGATATATTCCAATACTTTAAGACGTTGATGTGCTCTTTTTTCTACCGTAATGGCCTTATTTAATACCACGATGAAAAAAATATGCAACCCTATCAATAGGGTGGGAAGTATTTGAAAACTTCTAAAAGTAAGAGTGAAACCCTCAGAAGAATACATGGTAAATCCTATGATAAGATCTAAGATTAGAAAAGAGAGTATGAGCGCGTAGGTCTTTTTCCAGTTCATTTTAGTAAGGTTTGGTTAACAGTTTTATTTGTAAAAACCTCCAAAGAGAACGGAAATACGCTGCTTTTATTTTATGGGAAAAGAAGGGGCAGGCTTAAGGGTGCTCAACCCTATGGGCCGTTAAAAATCCAGTTTCTTTTTGCGCAATTCAAAATTCTGGCCGAGATATACTTTTCGCACCATTTCATCTGCTGCCAAATCCTCCGGAATGCCCGATTTTAAAATACCTCCTTCAAACATTAAATAGGATCTTTCCGTAATGGCCAGTGTTTCTTGTACATTGTGATCCGTAATTAAGATGCCTATATTTTTTTCTTTCAATTGGGCCACAATACGTTGAATATCCTCCACGGCAACAGGATCTACCCCCGCAAAAGGCTCATCCAACAAAATAAATTTGGGATCTGTGGCCAAGGCACGTGCAATTTCGGTACGTCTGCGTTCTCCACCGGAGAGTAGATCTCCGCGGTTTTTCCGAATATGCCCTAGACTGAACTCTTCAATAAGAGATTCCATTTTCATTTCCTGCTCCTTCTTGCTGAGTTTTGTCAATTGCAAGACACTTAAAATATTCTTCTCAATGCTTAATTTGCGGAATACGGAAGCCTCTTGGGCTAGATAACCAATGCCATTTTGGGCCCTTTTGTACATTGGAAAATGGGTGATTTCCATATCGTCCAAATGAATGCGTCCTCCGTTGGGTTTAATCAGCCCTACAATCATATAAAAAGAAGTGGTCTTTCCGGCACCATTAGGCCCTAAAAGGCCAACAATTTCTCCTTGATTTACTTCAAGGGAAATTCCTTTGACCACTTGTCGCCCTCTATACGACTTCATTATATTTTCTGCTCTAAGCTTCATACTATCCGAAATTGTAATACGCTATGCGTTCAAATCTAAACTTTATTGGGGGGAAGTTAGAAAGAATTATGGAATATTTAACCTTCCTGTTCTTCCAAGGCCTCCCAATACTCATAAGCTCGTCTCAAATGGGGGACCACAATGGTGCCGCCTACAAGCGTAGCAATACCCAAGGCTTCCATAGTTTCTTCTTTGGTCACCCCTTCCTTATAGGAATTTTCCAAATGATATTTAATGCAATCATCACAGCGCAGCACTGCAGAAGCTACCAGACCTAAAAGTTCTTTGGTCTTTACATCTAGAGCACCGGCAGTATAGGCATTGGTATCTAAATTGAAAATTCTTTTGATGATTTTATTATTGTCCCCTAAAATCTTCTCGTTCATTTTAGAACGATACGCATTAAATTCTTCGACTTGATTATGCATTTTTCTTTAATTTTTTAGCTTGTTTACGCGCTTCTTTCCGCAATACAAACGCAGAAATGTAAATACTGACTTGATAGAGCACCAATACCGGCACTGCCACGATTACTTGACTCGCCACATCTGGAGGTGTGATTACAGCAGATAGAATGAGCACGACCACAAGAGCTATTTTTCGGTATTTTTTTAGAATCTGTGGAGTAACTAATCCAATTTTTGTTAAAAAGAAAATAATAATGGGCAGTTCAAACAAAATACCACAGGCAATTACAGAAGAACGTACCGTTGCGATAAAGGAACTGATATCAAATTCATTCAATACTTCTTCACTGACCTGATACGTTCCTAGAAATGTAATGGATAATGGCGCCACCACATAATATCCGAACAATACGCCCAAGAAAAACAAAAATGATGCGATGAGGATAAAACCTCTTGAATTTTTGCGCTCCTTTTCATAAAGCCCGGGACTGATAAATTTCCATAATTCATAAAGCACATAGGGGAAGCCTACTATGAATCCGGCCCAAATAGAAGTCCAGATATGTGCAGAAAACTGGCCTGACATTTGCCTGCTTTGAATGGTAAAAGGCAATACATCCCCACAAAACTTGGACTCAAAACCAAAAAAAGTAGCGATATCACAAAAAAGACGATAGGTAGGGAAACTCAGCTTTTTAGGACCAAACAAAATGGTGTCAAAAACAAATTCTTTCATTAAAAAAGCTGCACAGGCAATAATAAGAATAGCTACTGTGGAACGGATTAAATGCCAACGCAATTCTTCGAGGTGGTCCAAAAAGGACATTTCATTGGGAGATTTTGCTGTTCTTGCCATTACAATATGCCTTCATTGATTAAATTATGTAAATGTACCACGCCCTTGTATTGTTTCCCTTCAACGGCCAATAGTTGCGAAATACCCTTTTCTTGCATGACATCCAAAGCTTTTACGGCAAGTACCTCTGTAGCAATGGTTTTGGGATTGGCAGTCATGATATCTTTTGCTGTCAATTTACCGATATTTTCATGGGTGTTGAGCATTCTTCTAATATCGCCATCAGTAATGATGCCTACAATGCTATCATCTTCCATTACAGCCGTAGCACCCAGCATTTTTTCCGAAATCTCTACAATGACATCCTTAACCCTGGTATCAACGCTTACCTGGGGTTTGGCATTGTTCTGGGCAATGTCAGCAACGCGTAAATACAACTTTTTACCCAATGCCCCCCCGGGATGGTATTTTGCAAAATCACTACTGCTGAATCCTTTGAGTTTTAAGAGGCAGATGGCCAGCGCATCTCCCATGACCAATTGGGCAGTAGTACTAGTAGTAGGAGCCAAGTTATTGGGGCAGGCTTCCTTGTCTACATAGGTATTCAATACAAAATCTGCTTGTTTCGCCAAGAAGGAATCCATATTTGCGGTCATGCCTATCAATTTATTGGAACCTCGTTGAATTAAAGGGACCAACATTTTTATTTCAGGGGTATTTCCGCTTTTCGAGATACAGATCACCACATCGTCATCCTGGATGGTTCCCAGATCACCATGAATGGCATCCGCGGCATGCATAAAAATGGCTGGTGTTCCGGTTGAGTTCAGTGTGGCCACTATTTTTGATGCAATAATGGCACTTTTCCCAATCCCTGAAATAACAACACGACCTTTGGAATTTAGGATGTGATCTACAGCATTGGCGAATGCAGGTGTCAAAAAAGAAGAGAGCTGCTGAATGGCATCACTCTGTATTTCAATGGTTTTTTTTGCTATATCCAGAATAGCTTTCGTATCGCTCAAGGTAATATTAAAAAATTATCTGATTGTTTTCCTAAAAGAATGTATTATATTTAATACTACAAAATTACGTAAACTTATTTTATAGCGTATTTTAAACCGAATAAAATATTTTTAGATTGAAACACTATAATACACAGCGTGCCGTTTTTAGTTTTTGATTAAGATGGAGAAGTGAAAAATAAAAACAATAAAAGAGCATTATGGGTTTGAGCGAGACTGATTTACATGCTTCTCTTAAGAAGTATTTTGGGTTTTCTAAATTCAAAGGACTTCAAGAGGGAGTCATCAAAAACATCCTGCAAAAGAAAAATACATTTGTGATCATGCCGACCGGAGGGGGAAAATCCCTCTGTTATCAACTTCCAGCGCTGATGCAGGAGGGAACGGCAATAGTAGTCTCCCCTTTAATTGCTTTGATGAAGAATCAGGTAGACGCCATAAGGGGTATTTCTTCAGAAACCGGGGTCGCCCATGTATTGAATTCCTCTCTTACAAAAACCGAAATCAAACAAGTAAAAAGTGATATTACCGCAGGGATTACCAAATTGTTATATGTAGCTCCTGAATCCTTGACTAAAGAAGAGTATGTGGATTTTTTACAGACCGTTAAAATTTCTTTTGTGGCTGTGGACGAAGCGCATTGTATTTCGGAATGGGGACATGATTTTAGACCTGAATACCGCAACTTAAAATCAATAGTAGGGCGTTTGGGCCAAGACATCTGTATCATAGGTCTTACTGCCACGGCAACTCCAAAAGTACAGGAAGATATTGTAAAGAATTTGGGCATAACGGATGCCAAATTATTCAAAGCTTCTTTTAATAGGCCCAATTTGTTTTATGAAGTGCGGCCCAAGACTCAAAATGTGGATGCGGATATCATTCGTTTTGTAAAACAAAATCAAAACAAATCTGGAATCATTTATTGTTTGAGCAGAAAACGTGTAGAAGAATTAGCTCAAGTACTTCAGGTCAATGGTGTAAGTGCGGTGCCCTATCACGCAGGTTTTGACGCCAAGACCAGGTCCAAATATCAAGATATGTTCCTTATGGAAGATGTGGATGTGGTTGTGGCGACCATTGCTTTTGGTATGGGTATAGATAAGCCCGATGTACGCTATGTAATCCACCATGATATTCCTAAGAGCATCGAAAGCTATTACCAAGAGACCGGACGTGCGGGAAGGGATGGAGGAGAAGGACATTGCTTAGCCTTTTACTCTTATAAGGATGTAGAGAAATTAGAAAAATTTATGTCTGGTAAACCTGTTGCAGAGCAGGAAATTGGCAATGCGCTGTTGCAGGAGATCGTAGCCTTTGCGGAAACCTCTATTTCCAGAAGAAAATTTATTCTGCATTATTTTGGGGAGGATTTCGATGAGGTCAACGGAGCAGGGGCCGATATGGATGATAATACCAGAAACCCTAAAGAAAAACGGGAAGCCAAGGATAGTGTCATAAAATTGATTCAAGTTGTTCAGGGAACCAAGGAGAAATTTAAATCCAAGGAGATTGTAAAAACCCTTACCGGTCAGGTGAACGCTTTGATATCTTCGCATAAAACTGACGAGAAACCCTTTTTTGGAATTGGCTCGGACCAGGATGAAAGTTTTTGGATGGCCTTAGTACGACAGACGTTGGTGGCAGGCTTATTGCGCAAAGAAATAGAGCAGTATGGCATTTTACGGGTCACAGCGCAAGGAAAAGCCTTTTTAGAAGCTCCCGCCTCGTTTATGATGACCAAAGATCATGTATATAACAAGGCTACTGATGATGCCATTGTAAGTGCTGCAAAAGCAAATGGAGGGGTAGCGGATGAAAAGTTGCTGCGCCTTCTTAAGGATCTTCGGAAGGCCGAAGCCAATAAACTTGGCGTGCCGCCTTTTGTGGTTTTCCAAGACCCCTCTTTGCATGATATGGCGTTGAAATACCCAATTTCTATGCCAGAGTTAGTGAATATTCATGGAGTAGGTGATGGCAAGGCTAGGAAATACGGGAAATCTTTTGTAGATATGATTGCCGCTTATGTAGAGGAAAATGAAATTATTAGACCAGATGATTTGGTGGTAAAAAGTACCGGAGCAAATTCTGCCTTAAAATTATATATTATTCAAAATGTGGATAGAAAACTTCCATTGGACGATATTGCCGCTGCAAAGGGAATAGAGCTTCCGGCATTGATTAAAGAAATGGAGCAGATCGTTTATAGTGGTACTCGACTAAATTTAGGATATTGGATTGATGAAGTATTGGATGAAGACCAACAAGAAGAAATACATGAATATTTTTTAGAAGCGGAAACAGACGATGTAGAAGAGGCGCTTAAGGAATTTGATGGAGATTATGAAGATGAAGAACTGCGCCTGTATCGCTTAAAATTCATTAGTGAGGTGGCAAATTAAAGAAACAGCATAGAAAAGAAAAGCAGGACTGAATACTTCGGTCCCGCTTTTTTTGTACTATCTAGGAGCCTGTTAAGACTCCGCTTTAGCTTCTATGGACATTTCGCATCCATAAGTATCCATGAAAAAATTATCCAAGTCATCCGCTTTTAAAGCTAAATTTTTGATGTGTTCTTTTATAGCATCCGCATGATCTGTGAAAATATCGGATAGGTGCGTACGATAAGACAGGAAAATTTTATTTTCATGAACACCCAAGTAATAAGGGTTTACATTATCTTGCAACAGATACTGCATTAATTCTTGTAAATTTTGTTTGGGTAGTTTGTTCATAGGGGAGGTGGCTACAAGATAGTCTCGTTTAAAAACAAATATGCGGATCAACGCACTACCTTGGTGGAATTCCCAGAAATCCCTACCGGCTCTCCCCAAAACTGGATTCATGCCCAATTCGGTCAAAGCACCTTCTACAAAATTCGCAAAATGCGATTTTTCAAACTCTTCAAACACCGAAATATCGATATCATTACCACAGTTGGTACAGAATTCTGTTTCTTGTTCCATATAACTGTCACAAGAATTACATTTTACGCGATACATAGTATCTGTAAAACTATAGTCTGCTATTTCTTTGATCAGATCGGAATGTTTTATTCCAAAACCAACATTGTCGGCTTCCGTAAACTTTGAAGTTGTTACCCCAACCACAACACCAGCTTCATTGAGCATTGGCCCTCCAGAGTTTCCAGGGTTCACAGCGGCATCAGTCTGAATATAGTGTCTGCCGCCCATAGGTTGACTAGTGGCAGAAACAATACCTTCGGTTATGGTATAGGGCATACCAAATGGATAACCGTTAATATAGACTTTTTGGGTATTGGTTACTACCAAATCCCTATCTACGGTAATATGATTTTCAGTATTCTTAAACCCATCAATATGCAAGAATGCCAAATCAACAGTAGGATTTACCATGACTACTTGGGCTACATATCGGTCTTTCTTATAATCTTCAACGGCAACTATTTTTTCGCCTTTAATAACGTGATAATTGGTGATAATATGATCGTGACCACTAATGGTAAATCCACTTCCTGTGCCCGATGCCGTAATAATTTTAAATACTGATTTCTGTATGTTTTCCATGATGTTTGTCTTTAGATTAACCGAAGAGTTTAGCGAAGAGTCCCTTTTTTCCTTTACTGCCTGTTGTTTTTGTGGTACCGTTTAAGAAATCATGATATACTTTGGTCAATTTTCTTGCGGCTGCAGGAGTCTCCATACCCGATACCTCTTCGAGAACATCGTAGATGGCATTTTGGTGCACATCTTCCACATTATAGTTATAGAGCGTATATAGGAACGAATATTGTAAAAAATAACAAAGAGAGAAATTGTCTCCATCGTTAAGGTACTTATTTACAGTGTTTTCTCTATTTTTTGCATCATCTTGAAGAATCTTAACGGAACTTCGCCATTTCAGGGAAATAAATGCCTCTGCATGATAAATATCCTTCATGATGTCCTCTTTGCTTTTAGCACATAATTTTTGCATAAAATTGGTGCCTTTATCGATCCTGTGATTAAAATCAATATTGCCATTGAACATATTGTGTACATATTCCTGAATGTCTGTTCTTAAGGTGCCATGCACATAAGGCATATTTACAATTTTAAGAATGGAAATCACAATAATGTCCCATTGAAAGGCATCCCAACGTTTCTCCTTAAAAAAGGCACTGTATGCTTTATATTCATTGCGTATGCTGTCTATTTGTTGCCAAACTTTCTCACTTTCTTCATTTGTTAAGGGAGTAGCCCCGGATTCCTTGAAGAAATCCGCCTTGTATTTTTCAACGAATTCATCATCATAATCATCGGCATAAACACAAATTTCACGCAGAACATCATATACCTTATAGGGTTGACACATGCTAATGGGCGTATCATAACCAAACCAAAGGGTATCTTCTTTTAAATGTATTTGGGCCAGTGTCAACGGATTAAAGTTTACTTCGGTAATTTTCCGAAATAGGGCCACCTTGTTGGTCGCATCCGTAACTTTCAAAAAAGGAGCTTTTACCGAAAAAGTGGTGTCCGAAATGTCTACCTGAATTTCTGCAGATCCCTGGGACTGTACAATAGAAATATTTCCGCTGGTATCTATTCCAGATAAAAGCGTTGGATTCATATAATTTATGGTCTCTATTAGGGCCGTTCTATACGCTTTATTGTCATAGGCATCCATGGCTTTGTCCCAATGTACGACGTTGGTCATAGGCTCATGAGTGCTCTTTAATGGTCGTTGAAATTTTGGCAATACATTTTTCATCTATTGTTTTTTGTTTGTGTTTCTATATCCAAGGGCTTAATTTATAGCATAAAAATATAATTTACAACGGGTATTCGTAGCATTTATTTTCGAATAGTTTCGCTTTACCCTAAAAAGTTGTACACCACAAATATCTTAGTATTGAAGATATGGGGAACGCCTGCTTTCAGCGAAAGCTTCTGTCCCTGAAAATGGGGGGATATGCCACTAAAGGGAGCAAGAGGAATAGTGAAAAAACATAAAGCAAAAAAAAATCGGCTGAAGACCAGCCGATTTACATGAGATTACTATACCTTTCTTAAGGTTTTGAATTGCCACTTGCTCTATTGGCTCTTCGCATCTGACGCTGTATTTTCTTGATGGCAGATTCGATAGACTTTTCTGGCTCAATGATATTGTACTCTCCCCAAAAATTTGGATCGGCAAAACCAATGGCTTCATCGCTAAGGATAATAGAGGACCTTATACGTTCTTTGGATTTCAAGCGCTCTTGATCTAAATTCTTTTCCCAATCTGTTACCGCCATTTCACAGGTCATGCGATAGACCGAATTGAATAATTTTTTATCCCAATTGATTTTGAACTCCAATTGTACATTGCTATAACTGTAATACCATCTGCCATCCTTTTCGCGATAATCCACACGATAGGCCACTTCAGTAGGATAAACAGAGGCATTGCTCGGTTTTTTGCGTACGAAGAGTTTACTAGCTTCATCTCTATCTGTGACATTCAAGGAATAAATGGCACTGGTCAATATTTTCTTATCGGCATCAATATATAATTTCCCATGATATAGTGGATAGAAAACACCTTTCTTTTGTTTAAAATTGATTACATAGATCAGTTTTCCATCAATTTGCGTGGAACGGTCAAAAGTAAAGGAATAGTCGCCAATAGTTTCTTTGGCAAAAATATATTGTGGATATTTAATGATGTCTACAAACAGTGCGTTGAAAGGGCCTCCTTGCAATTTTAAGGCAACGGTATCCAATCTGCTATAGTCCGTACTCTTTCTTGCTTTGTATAGTTTTACCGCATCTCTCCTCTTAGAGGTGTAAGGTGTTTTGTAGATATTGACCACAGCCTCGGATAACGATACATTTCTTCTTCTTCTTTTTATCGTTTCTCGGTAGAAGGCTGTCATTACCGTATGATCATCAAAATAGTTATCCCCTTTCTTTGCCAAGGTTTCCATTACTAGGGCCTCTGCACTTCTTGGAATAGAAATATTCACTTCCGACAATTCGGTTACGGAAATATCCAATGAAATACGATTCTTTTTATTCTTTAAATCCGAAAGGGAAATAGATTTGCTCTTGTATCCTAAGAAAGATACGGACACCGTACCCGTAGTAATATTTTTAGGAACTTTTAAGGTAAAATCCCCTTCCGTATTGGTTACTGTACTGATATTGGTGCCATCAATAGAAATAGAGGCAAAAACCAAAGCCTTCTTGGATTGACTATCCACAACTTTACCGTCGTACTGATTAAAGTTGTTTTCCGCTTGTTGGATATCCTGGAATGCCACTGCGGCAAAACTCTCCGGAGAGGCGCTCAGAAAGGTCACTAGAACAAGAGCGGTAGTAAGAAATTTTTTACGATATGATATGATTTTTTGTATCATGATGAGTAGTTGAATAAATTTTAAATTTTCTTTTATAGCTTAATTTAGCAAAATTAACGCTTTTTTAAGCAATGAAACGTTAAAAATATGTTTATAAATTGCTACTTATCCCTTATTTTATAGTCTTCGGTCCAGTTAAATGCCGCCATCATGGGTTTTGGAAGAAGTATCCACCAAACGGTTGATTTCTTGGAGTTCCTCAGTACTAAGGTCGCGCCACTTTCCTACAGGAATATCCAGTGCAACGTTCATGATCCGTACGCGTTTTAATTTGGTGACTTTATATTCTAGATACTCACACATTCTTCGAATCTGTCGATTTAACCCCTGTGTGAGTATAATTTTGAATTGATATTTGCCCAGTTGAGTAACTTTACATTTTCGGGTAACAGTATCCAGAATAGGAATACCATTGCCCATACGTTGGATGAAAGAGGGGGTAATTGGTCTATTGACGGTTACGATATATTCCTTTTCATGATTGTTTCTTGCCCTTAAGATCTTGTTGACGATATCCCCATCATTCGTTAAAAAAATAAGTCCTTCACTGGGTTTATCCAGGCGGCCAATAGGAAATATTCGTTTAGGGTAATTGATAAAATCAATAATATTATCCTTTTCCACTCTGGTATCTGTAGTACAAACAATTCCCACAGGTTTGTGAAAGGCTAGGTAAACCAACTTTTCATGACTTTTGGAAATACGCTTTCCATCTACGCAAACTTCATCTCCGGCTACAATTTTAGTCCCCATTTCCGGTACTTTTCCATTAATGGTCACTCTGCCTTGTTCAATGAGTTTGTCCGCTGCCCTTCGGGAACAATAACCTACTTCACTTAAATATTTATTGATTCTAGTAGATGGTCCTGCTTTCATTTATCTCCTGAATTTTCAATCGGCAATGTACAAAATAGAAGGTATATTCCTTCAAGAGGAATACACATTTAAAATTGGGAAAAGGAGGCCTGGACTACTCTTTGTTGAGTTCCTCTAACAATTCCTCGTAATTGGCTATCCAGGTATACAAACGTCCGCCCAAATTAACAATGGGCTTTTTAATGGAATCCAAAGGAGTGTTTGGAAAAGACCTGCTCAACTGTTTGCGTATTTCTGGTTTTTCCTTAAGATAATGGGCTATGAAAATATAATTATTCCGTGTTAGAGGTGCAATAATACTATCACAGCCCATACAATTTTCCGTTACATATAAAGTAATTGGTCTTTTCGGTTTTATTTTTCTCGGTGGCACTTTAACAATAGTAAAGGGTTTTCTCAGAGCTCGTCTAGAGAGGCTATCATTAACATTAAGGGTATAGGTATAGGAATGCTTTTTGCCCCGAATTGGGATAATGGTTTTGAGATGTACCTTGGAAGTAGCCGGGACTCTGATAAAACGGGGCTTAGCCTTACTCTGTCTAATATTTACGCCTTTAATTTCTATTTTAACATCATAGTCGGTATCGGTTTCATTCAGCGCATATAAGGCGATCCTATTGGGAATCTTTTCTTCAATTACTTTGATGGGTTTTTCTTGGGCGTGTACAATTTGTGAAAAAAAACAGAGTACAATACCCAATTTGAGATACATTTTCATAGCTTCAACTTTCCGTTAATATCAAGACCAAAAATAAAGTGTTCATCACATGAGTAGTGTTCCTGCACCAATGTCATGATTTAGGGGCCATCTACAAATATAGAAGGAAGCTACCATGCCGGCCTGTTTCGACCGAAATAATCGATGTTCGCATCAAATACATCGTCGTAGCAACATTTTAAGGCAAGTATACTCCTTAATTCACCATAAAGAGGGCGTTGGCAAAAAATAACTTTCCATTTTCCCAAAAACCTCGAAAGAGCGGATTGTCCACCATATAGATAACACTACCACTGCCGTAGTCTTCAACACCAAATACTAAAGTGTTTTTCATTTTCTTTTTAGCTTCACTACCGGCAAAACCTGTAATGGGATCTGTAGTATTTTCAATAAAGGCCACAGTACCACGATTCAGATAGTCATAGGCGTCACTTCCTAATTTTAAGCTAAAATAAGTATCCTTATATCCGAAGGCCAAAGGATGGGTATGGTCTACTTTTGTTTTAAAGATTGCGCCGGTAATAAAATTCTTCACACGTTCTCTTTGCGTATTTTGATGGGGCAATACTTTATTTTTTGCGGCATTTTTTTCTTGTGTTTTTTCTTTGATTCCAAAGCCTTTATCGCCATCAAGTCCTTTAATAGCCCCTCCCATAGCAATAAGTTTTCCTCCTTTTCTAACCCAGGCTTTTAATTCTTTTAAGCGGGAAGCATCTAAAAAACGATTGTATCGGCCGTCCGGCAGTATAAGAACATCATATTTGGATAGATCTACCCATGAGAAATAAGAACTGTCCAAAATGGTCACCGGATAATGTAGTTGTTTCTCAAAAAAGTGCCAGACTTCCCCAAATCGCAGTGTAGAGGCAGCGTTGGCAGAAAGCACGGCCACCTTGACTTGCGGAATAACATTTACAGATCCAGAACCAAAATCCTTTCCCTTTTCAACAAAACCAGTATTTGTAGGATATAACTTTTTCAATGGATGTTTTGAAACCACTTTGGTTAAAGTGCCTAGAAAGTCCGAATGGTTTTTATTGTCGATTTTCGTAATGATCAAACTCCCTCTTTCATGATTTTTACCCTCTAAAGTGAATGGTTTTTGGGCATAGCGCACCCTTATTTTTTCTTTAAGCAAATCGGAAAGAAAGCGAGCATCTTCCATACTGTTCCAATCTGTTATATAGGCATAGGCATCTCCTTTCAAGCTTGAGGAATTTATAGAGGCCGGAGCAGTATAAGCTTCAGTATTGACCAAGTTTTCGGAGGCCGTGGCATCCAAACCATACGCATACGGTAAAGACCAAGCCGTGATATCATAGGTGAGGGAATCACTTAATTTGGCACTGGGTTCAAATAAGACCTTCACTAAAGTTCCTTTGATTTGATTGGTAGATACAACCAAACTCGAGGAGCTTGTTTTGGTACTTCCATATTTTCCCGTACTATAACGGTAACCTTTTACGGTTCCATTTTTTGCATTGCCGTATTCGATTTCATGCTGATCCAATAATGCAGTCAAAGCGCTAATACGATCGGCGTTGCCGTTAAGGACATAACTCTTGTATTTATAATTTTTTGTGGCGTGAAATTTTTTAAACTCCTCATTGAGTTTTACGGCATTGTTGGAGGCAACTTCAATAGTGGATAGTCCCGTTGTATGATGGTGCAACAACCGATCGTTTAAAGTCAAAGTATCCCCTAGGCTTGTGGTAATGGCCAATCCCGCTCGGCCACTTCCTCCTTGCTCATAGGTCATTCCTATAGCCCCGTTATAAGTGGGGTAGGTATCTCCATAACTTGGGTAAAAAAGATCAAATACTTCTTTCGTAAAGTACAACCATCCATTGCGGTCAAAATATTTTGCATGGTTTTTACCTATGGTGTTTTGAAAATCGCGTTGAAAACTACTTACCACCTCATGATAAGGCTCTGCAGCAGGGGCAAAGAAGTAGGGGTTATCTACGCCTTGTTCATGGAAATCGACATGTACATGGGGTAACCATTTATTGTATTGTCTTAGGCGTTGTTGACTTTCTACTTGTGTCAACCAGGCCCAATCACGATTCAGATCAAACATATAATGGTTAGATCGTCCCGTCCACCAACCTTCATGGTGTTCCTTGCTGTTGGGGTCTAGAGTATTTGGAGTGTTCTTGTACTGGTTGTACCAATTCACATACCTATCCCGACCATCTGGATTAATACAGGGGTCTATAATGACTACCGTATTGTCTAAATACTTACTTTTACTGGTCAATAATTCATAAACGGTTCTCATGGAAGCTTCGGTACTTACACTTTCATTCCCATGTACATTATAGCTTAACCACACAATGGCTTTAGTAGCACTTCCTTCACCTTTTGTATTTTTAAAATGATCCTTGCGAATTTCTTCCAGGTTCTGCATATTCTGAGCTGAACTTAGAAAGGCCAGCATTAGCGTTCTTCTTTCGTTGGTTTTTCCATATTCTTGAAGATGAAGACGATCCGATGCTACTTCGGCGAGATATTCATAGTAGTCCACGACCTGATGATGCCTTGTAAATTCAGTACCCAATTCATATCCCAAAAATTCCGAGGGAGATTTTATATTTTGAGCGACTAAAGAAAAGGAATACAATACGAAAAACGGAAGTAGAATTTTTTTCATAAATGGGTATTTAAATCGAATGTGCCAAAGCTAACAATAATTCATGAAATTACAGATCATTATATTGCATCGGCTTTTAGGTGTTTTACCAGATGAATTTGATGGATTGATTTCGTGCTATTTCCAACTTCTTAACGTATTTTTAGGAATTGGCAGTCACTAGAGTTTTATCTTTACCCGTATTTTTAGAAAAAGCATGAGCATTAAATATATCCCTTTTCAGGAAACTGGTTATTTTTCGAAACTTATATGTGATTATGTTGAAGAGAAAACACATCTCCGCTCCTTTTATAATAGGTATCCGAATCTTGAGAATTTTAAGGAACAATTAGAAGAAAAGGGGGCTTCTTTTTCCAAAGAAAGTAGAAAAGTACTCCATGACTGCTTAGAAGCGCAATATAAGGACACCGTCATCTCTAAAGCAACCGCAGCTCATATCAATTCCTTGAAAGAAGAGAAGACCTTTACAGTGGTTACAGGGCATCAATTGAATTTATTTACAGGTCCGCTATATTTCTTATATAAAATCATATCTACCATTAATCTTACCAAGGAATTAAAAGAAGCTTATCCCGCGTATAATTTTGTGCCGATATATTGGATGGCCACCGAGGATCACGACTTTGAAGAGATTAATTATTTTAATTACACAGGAAAGAAGATTCAATGGAATAAAGAGGCAACAGGGGCTGTTGGTCATTTAGATACTAAGGGTCTTGATATCGTGTATACAGCTTTTGCGCAAGAATTAGGGGGTAGCATTAACGCGAATACCTTAAAAGAATGGTTTGGCAAAGCCTATTTAGAGCACGACAATCTTACTGCTGCTACTAGGTATTTGGCCAATGCGCTATTTGGAACCCATGGTTTGGTGATTGTAGATGGAGATGATCATGCTTTGAAAAAACAGTTGATTCCCTATGCCAAAAGAGATATTCTGGAAAATTCCTCTTTTAAGGCGGTATCCAACACGATACATAAGATTGCAGCACTTCCGGAAAAATACAATATACAGGTAAACCCCAGGGAAATTAATTATTTCTATTTGGGAACGGGAGATATCAGGGAGCGTATTGTTGCCGACGAAAATGGATTTTATATCAATGGTACGGACATTCGTTTTACCGAAAAGGCATTGTTGGAAGAATTGGAGCGCTATCCGGAACGTTTTTCCCCCAATGTAATTGCAAGGCCTTTGTATCAAGAAGTCATATTGCCCAACCTATGTTATATTGGGGGTGGTGGAGAATTGGCTTATTGGTTGGAATTAAAGGCATCTTTTGAACTCATGGGAGTTCCGTTTCCAATGCTATTGCTCCGGAATTCGGTCTTGGCGATTAGTGAAAAGCAATTTCAAAAATTAGAGAAACTCCATATCACTCCTGCCGATCTTTTTTTAAAACAAAACAGTTTTATCAATAAAAAGATTAGGCAAATTTCCAATATCAATATTGATTTCGCACCCCAGAAAAAAGTATTGGAAGAACAGTTTGCTGCTCTTCATGAATTGGCAGAACAAACAGATGCTTCCTTTCTCGGCGCTGTAAAAGCACAA
This sequence comes from Spongiimicrobium salis, assembly GCF_043678055.1. NCBI lineage: Bacteria > Pseudomonadati > Bacteroidota > Flavobacteriia > Flavobacteriales > Flavobacteriaceae > Spongiimicrobium > Spongiimicrobium salis. The sequence continues at coordinate 164,194 of NZ_JBHEQA010000003.1, read as the reverse complement.
GAGGTGAAACAAAAAAAGGGATTGGACCATTTAGAAAAACGCTTGCTTAAAGCACAAAAGCGGAAACTAAAGGATCAGGTTGTTCGTATTACGGATTTACAAAATGAACTTTTTCCCGGGCAATCTTTGCAGGAAAGGAACCAAAATTTTTCTGAACTTTATTTAGAATATGGCGAAAATTTAATTCCCCAACTACTATCGTCTTTAAAACCGCTAGCGGGTCAATTTACTATTTTAAAACTTCAGTAAAGCGTTATGATCATGAGTACTATATTCTTATGACATTTCTTTATACGCGTTAACAGCTTGCATAAAAATTAATTTTTTTTAAAGAAAAAGTGTTCTTTAATTATCTTTTAGTTAATTGTTTATCAGTGTTTTATTGTTTTTTGAATCGAATTTTAGCATTCTTTTTATACATTTTTGAAAATATTTTTAGAATTCAGGTAGGGTATTCTTCCTTTGAATTGTTTTATAATAAATTGATTGAGAAATTAGACTTAGGGAATAAATCGCTATGAAAAATTTTAATAAGTTTATGTGTTTGGTTTAATTGATTTTATTTTAAAGCCTGGGGTGGTTACCAGGCTTTATTTAATTTGATTGAGTTAGTTCGAATAAAAAATTGCTGTGATTATTTGAGTTTTATGTTTGTAATTCCGATTGCTCGTCGGAATATAAATTTTAAAGTCTGGGGTGGTTCCCAGACTTTCTTCGTTTAAAAAAGATTTTTTGTAAGTAATCAAAAAACGTTCGACTATAAGAGGGAACACTTTAGAATACTAGAGTTTCATAATTTTGTAAGTTTGGTTTGGTTATTTTTCCGGGGTGGTTCCCGGGAATAAAATTTAAAGTCTGGGGTGGTTCCCAGACTTTCTTCGTTTTAAAAAAGATTTTTTGTAAGTAATCCAAAAAACGTTCGACTATAAGAGGGAACACTTTAGAATACTAGAGTTTCATAATTTTGTAAGTTTGGTTTGGTTATTT
>NZ_JBHEQA010000003.1:0-163109 GCF_043678055.1 Spongiimicrobium salis | reverse complement strand
TTTTCCGGGGTGGTTCCCAGACTTTCTTCGTTTATAGATGGCATGGACCATAGTGTGGGGTGTAAACCATTATAATACACCCATTTTTATCCTAGGGTTGCCCAAGTATTGGTCGTGTTAAGATTGCTTGGACGTGTAGTATCTCTCCTATTAGGACGTGTAGTATCCCTTCCTGCGGGTCGCGTGGTGTCATCTCCACCCTTGATCAAATCTGTAACCCTTGTAAGTACGGTTACTTTTTCTTTTAATAAATGTAGCCTTGTAGTTTCTTTTTTCTTCATGATTTTACATTTTTATAGTGAAGACTAAAAATACTTTTTTGTGCTATGCAAATTCCACTTACCCATTATTTTATATATTCTGTATGTAAATATGTTGCAACTGTATAGAAATAGTTTAAGTTAATGCATGTAAATCTCTTCTTCTTTGCCTATCTATTTTCTGAAATGGTAGGCATTTTAAATGCAATTTTCAGCGGCCTTTAGCTTAAGGGATGTATGGATTACTTATGCGTAATCGCTGCTAAATAGACGTTTTTACTTCTGTTGAAAACCTTTCCATAAATATTCCTTTAGAAGTTTTCCCAAAACGTTGATTTGATTATTTTTGCCCATGCAAAACAACGTCCTAATTTTAGATTTTGGTTCTCAGTATACACAACTCATCGCTAGAAGAGTACGGGAACTTAATATTTTTTGTGAAATTAAACCCTATAACCATCTTCCTGAAGATATTTCGTCATACAAAGCCGTTATTCTTTCAGGTTCTCCTTTCTCTGTGCGAGCGGAAGATGCCCCTCATGTGGATTTATCGGAAATTAAGGGAAAGAAACCTTTATTGGCAGTCTGTTACGGGGCCCAATACATAGCACATTTCAACGGTGGAAATGTAGCGCCATCCAATACAAGGGAATACGGTAGAGCCAACCTTTCTTTTGTAGATCAAGAAGCTGCTTTCTTGAATAACATTACAGTAGGAAGTCAAGTATGGATGAGCCATAGTGATACTATCAAGACATTGCCCGAAAAAGCGGTGCTTTTGGCAAGTACGCATGATGTGGAAAATGCTGCATATAAGATAGCCGATGAAGATACCTATGCCATACAATTTCACCCCGAAGTGTATCATACTACGGATGGAAAACAATTATTGCAAAATTTTTTAGTTAATATAGCAGGGGTTGCCCAAACTTGGACGCCAGATTCCTTTGTGGATACTACGGTAAAGGAGTTGAAGGAAAAGATTGGAAATGACAAAGTGATTCTCGGATTGTCCGGAGGTGTTGATTCTTCTGTTGCAGCTATTTTGTTGCATAAGGCCATAGGAAAGAACCTCCATTGTATTTTTGTAAACAACGGACTTCTGCGTAAAAATGAGTTTAATGATGTCTTGGAACAGTACCAAGGAATGGGACTCAATGTAAAAGGAGTAGACGCTTCGGCACGTTTTTTGGATAATTTGGCAGGAGAGAGCGATCCGGAGAAAAAACGTAAAACCATTGGAAGGGTCTTTATTGAAGTTTTTGATGATGAATCCCAATTGGTAGAGGATGCTAAATGGTTGGCTCAAGGGACCATTTATCCTGATGTTATAGAATCAGTTTCTGCAACCGGAGGTCCATCGGCAACAATTAAGAGCCATCATAATGTAGGCGGTTTGCCAGATTATATGAAATTAAAGGTTGTAGAACCGTTGCGAATGCTCTTTAAGGATGAGGTGAGAAGAGTGGGAGCAAGTATGGGCATAGATCCAGCGTTATTGGGAAGACATCCTTTTCCGGGACCAGGTCTGGCTATACGTATTTTGGGGGACATTACTCCAGAAAAAGTGGCCATTTTACAGGATGTAGATGCCATTTTTATCAATGGATTGAAAAAAAATGGCCTTTATGATAAGGTTTGGCAGGCCGGAGCCATGCTTTTGCCCGTAAATAGTGTAGGGGTTATGGGAGATGAACGGACTTATGAAAAATGCGTAGCTTTACGAGCAGTGGAGAGTACGGACGGAATGACTGCAGATTGGGTAAATTTACCCTATGAATTTTTGCAGAAGACATCGAATGAAATAATTAATAAGGTAAAAGGAGTAAATAGGGTCGTATATGACATTAGTTCAAAACCTCCGGCTACCATAGAATGGGAATAAATATGAGCAGAGTGCCCAAGATTTTTATTGTAACGTTGGTTATTAGTATGCTAAGCTGTTCTGTAGCAATAGGGCAGCAATATAAAACGCATAAAGTAAAGAACGGCGAAACTTTGGAAGGCATTGCCCGCCAATACAATCTTAGCGTAGACAATATCCTGACCTACAATAAAGAGCTTAAAAAAGGAGATAGTTTACGTCCCAATACAATTTTAGTGATTCCTTCAGCCACTGGTGCGGCAGATAGTTCTGCAGAAAAAGAAGATCAGGAAGAGCCTGTTGGTTTTGGGAAACATAGAGTACGAAAAAGGGAAACACTGTATAGCATCACCCAACGCTATAAAATTTCGGAAGCAGAATTAAAACGGTATAATAGCAAATTGTACGCCTCTCGTTTAAAAAGGGGCATGGTGCTGAAGATTCCTAAATACAAACGTGTTAAAAAAGCAGAGCATACGATCAATGAAGAAGATTATGAAACGTATATTGTAAAGGCTAAAGAAACACGTTGGAGTATTGCTCATACCCGTAATATTACTATGGATAGCCTTCTGGCCCTAAACCCCCAGTTATCTAAGCTAAACAGTGATCTTGCAGAAGGAGCGGAGTTAAAATTGCCTAAGATAGCCGGAAGTTCTGTAGAAAACACAGAGACACAATTGTATACTTCGTACACCGTACCTCCGAAGATTGGATTTTACCGATTGGAAAAAGAATTTGGGGTTACTGCAGATGAATTGATGAAGTTGAACCCCGAAATTGTGGAACGAGGAGGGTTAAAGGAAGGTATGGTCCTTCGTATTCCACAGAAGAAAACGGATTTCGGAGCTATAAATACGGACAATTACATTTTCTACCAGGTGAAGCCAAAGCAGAATGAATTTCGACTGACTAGAAAATTTGGAATGACCTATGAAGAAATCCTGGCCTTGAATCCGGCAATAAAAGATGGCTTTAAAGCGGGCATGATTTTAAAGATTCCAAAAGATCAAGTGGGCGACTTTGAAGTTAAGGATGCCTTAATTCTAGATCGTATTAACCTATTGGATAGTATAGATGTGGCAAATCGGCCAAAATTGGTCTTTATGCTGCCTTTCCGATTGGACAAGATCAATACGGCAAATAGGAAAGCAACACAGAAACTTATTGAGAATCGCAATGATATCAAAATCAGTTTGGGACTATATACCGGGGCCCTTGTAGCTATAGACTCTATAGCCAAGTTGGGAATCTCCGTGGATGTCACCACTTTTGACACCGAAAAGAATGCAGCAAAAACGAGGGAAATTTTGTCGAATACAGACCTTAGAAACGTCAGTGCCATATTTGGCCCTCTAGATTCCAAATTTTTGCCGGAAGTAGCACAAATGGCTGCGAATTATCAAATTCCAGTGATTACTCCCTTGGCTTCAAAAAGTAGTGCCAATCTTAGAAACGTATTTTTTCCTATAACCGATACCCAAGTACTACGGGAAAAAATGTTGAATTATATTGCAGAACATCGTACTTCTGAAAATATAATTGTCATTGCGGATAAAGAAAATAAGGAAGTAGCCAGTTTGATCAAACAGAAATTTCCGGATGCAAAACTCATTGAGCTTATCGAGGAAGAGAAGAACATAGCCATTGATCGTGATAAATTTGAATTATTGCTCTCGGAGCAAAATGAAAATTGGGTTTTTGTAGAAACAATGAAAAGTAATATTGTATCCAGTATAAGTTCCATTTTGAATTCATCGAATACCGAAGAAATCAAGGTTAGAATGCTTACGACCAATAAGAATAGAGCTTTTGAGGATAATAATGCAGTCTCTACCTCCCATCTTTCCAATTTAAATTTCTCTTATCCTTCCCCTTATAGAGAAGTGGGGAACGATGGATTTGTAAAAAGATATACAGCGAGGTTTGGCTCGGAACCAGACAAATATGCCATCCGTGGTTTTGATATTACCTATGATCTCTTGTTGAAACTGGCCTATAAAAACAATCTTTTTGAAGCTTCCCAGACCATTGGGGAAACGGAATATACAGGGCACAAATTTCAATATAGCAAAGAATTTAATGCAGGGTATTTTAATAAGGCATCCTATATCATGAAATTTGAGGAAATGCACATTAAAGAAATAAAATAATATTTTTTAATGGGTATACAAGAAAGGCCCTACTTGGAATCCCATAAGATGAGAAGTATTCAATAGCATATGCTAGGTTCATGCGTACACTAAAAAATATAGGATTTGGGATACTCTTACTGATTTGTAGTATTGGTTTTTCCCAAGAAGAAGAGATACCTTGGAGTGCAAGCAGAAAACTGGTTTGGACCGACTTTAAAGGTGCACCGCAAAATAATTCTGATGCTGCTGCGACCACTGCAAGTGGAATCAGTTATGGCTTTTCTGCCCAAATGGACAGCCGGGGAAATACTGTAGTGGACTATGAAGTAAATGCCTTTTTTTACCCCAATGAGTCTTGGTATAAACCGAGCTTATCCAGTGATCTTATATTGAGCCACGAACAATTGCATTTTGATATAGCAGAACTCTTTGCCCGGAAAATGAGAGCACAACTTTCAAAAATGACATTTTCCAAGAATGTAAAAAAAGAAATACGTCAAGTATACCAAAGCACTATAAAAGCACTTCAAGCATATCAGAGAGAGTATGATAGGGCTACGAATTTCTCTAGAAACAGGGAGCAACAATTGTTATGGGTCGAGAAAATAAATAAAGCACTGCAATAAATAGGCATTGGACCTTTTCGCAATAGGAAAAAGCTTTAATTTAGATCATATACCACATTCCTAAATAGGCCGTCCGTTACCGTATATATCCTATTGGTTTCCTCATCCAAAGCCACAAATTCAAATTCACCTGAGATTGTTCGCTGTACTCTATCGATATTGGTAAGCCTCACAAATATTTCTTGAATTTCGTCTGTTTCCAAATTCCCTTGCCCAAAAGCAGCGGTAGCACCGTCCAAAGGGCTTTCCGTTGTGGGTAAACTCCAGGTCATTCCAGCTTCCAAAGTATCAAAATTGAATCCGGTCATAGCAAGAACAATCCCTTTGGCTGTAGTGGAGGAAGTAGGACCGGCTGCAGCTATCCCAATAGCATAAAACTCCGATTCGGTAGCCACAGTAGCAGTTACAAAATCGTTGGGGGGCGTAAAAGTTTCACCGTTGATCTTGGCAGAAAATTGTTGGTTCTCTACAGGAGGTTCACTCATTTCCATCATTTCTTCTTCAGGAAGGCTATCATCATCTGTTTTAGAACAGGAAATTAGGCATAAACTAATAGCTAGGAACAAGGCAAATGGATGTTTCAATACGTTCATCTTAATATGGTTTTATAACTAACTACAAAGCTGTAATTAGAAAATGAGACCGCAAGATGATATAAAAAAACGCCTTTTATCGGACAAGTCCATACGTGTCCGAACATGTAAACCGATCTTTCCTATGCGCTGCGAAGGAAGAATTATTTAAAAAAGAAGATTAGACATCACATATCGTGAAGGCTTTTTTAAGGGCATCGACTTTATTTTCCCAGGTGGGGATAAATTCTTGAGCCAGATATCCTTTAAAACCAGTAGCTACAATAGCCTTTATGATGGCCGGATAGTACAATTCCTGTGTTTCATCAATTTCGTGCCTTCCAGGAACGCCTGCCGTATGATAATGACCAAAATAGGTATGATTCTCTTGTATGGTGCGAATAATATCGCCTTCCTGTATCTGCATATGGTAAATGTCGTAGAGTAATTTAAAATTATTGGACCCTAACGCTTTACAGAGGGCTACGCCCCAAGCAGAAGTATCGCACATATAATCCGGATGGTCAATTTGATTGAAGAGCTCCATGTGTATAATGACACCATGCTTTTCGGCTAAGGGCAAAATTTGTTTTAGCCCATCCACACAATGTTGCAATCCCGTAGCGTCATCCATACCTCTTCGGTTTCCACTAAAGCAGATAAGATTGGTGTAGCCCGCTGCTGCTACCTGGGGGATAATATCCAGATAGTTGGCAATAAGGGTTTTGTGATATTTGGGATCGTTCCATCCTTCTGTTAAACTAATTTCCGCACCATTGCACATAGAACAATGGATGTCATATTTTTTCAGCGTGGGCCAGTCTTTAGGACCTATAAGATCAATGGCTTTGATGCCCAAATCTTGAAGAATTTTCAAAAACTCCTCTAGGGGAAGGTGACCAAAACACCATTGACAAACACTGTGGTTAATATTGTGTTTTAGTTTAAAAACTTCTTGCTTCTTATCAGTGGCGGTTGCAGTGTTGCACGCAAGCAAGCCAACAGAAGCTGCTGCCGAAGTGTTGATAAATGTTCTGCGTTTCATATCCCAAATGTTTAATGACCTTTTAAAGATATATGTTTTAGCGATAGGAATGAAATTTAAGTGTAAAAAATACATTTAATTTTTTGTTCTTCTAGAGTTGTTCATTTTTGTATAATGAAAGTAGGTATGGATAAAAAAGAACTGATTGCCTTGGCGCATTACAAAATGCCTTTTGGCAAGTTCAAAGATCGATATTTGGTAGATTTACCAGAACCGTATTTAAACTGGTTTCAACAGAAAGGCTTCCCTAAGGGACGATTGGGAGTAATGTTAAAATCGATTTTGGAAATAAAAATGAACGGATTAGAGCCGCTAATTCGAAAAATTCAAAAAGATTTTCCTTTGGAATCCTTATAATATCTTCTGGCAATTTGTATTTTTGCCTGCGTTAGAAATTCAATCGAACGCTTCATGCCACAAACCAAATATATTTTTGTAACCGGTGGGGTTACCTCTTCTCTTGGAAAAGGAATTATTGCAGCTTCCTTGGCGAAATTGTTACAAGCTCGTGGTCACAGAACTACGATTCAAAAATTGGACCCCTATATTAATGTTGATCCGGGTACATTAAATCCGTATGAACATGGTGAATGTTATGTAACGGATGATGGCGCAGAAACCGATTTGGATTTAGGACACTATGAACGTTTTTTGAATGTTACTACGTCTCAGGCCAATAATGTTACTACTGGTAGAATTTATCAAAGTGTCATTGAAAAAGAGCGTAGGGGAGAGTTTCTTGGGAAAACCGTTCAAGTGGTTCCCCATATAACGAATGAAATCAAGGAACGCGTACAATTATTGGGGAGAAGTGGAGAATATGATATTGTCATTACAGAAATAGGAGGTACTGTAGGGGATATTGAATCCCTACCGTATATAGAAGCTGTACGGCAGTTGTTATGGGAATTGGGCGATAACAATGCCATTGTGATTCACCTAACCTTGGTCCCATATTTATCTGCGGCGGGGGAATTGAAAACAAAACCCACCCAGCATTCCGTAAAAACATTGATGGAAAGTGGAATTAAAGCAGATGTGCTGGTCTGTAGGACCGAGCATGAAATTTCCGATGAAATAAAGCAGAAACTGGCTCTCTTTTGCAATGTAAAAAGAGATGCCGTCATACAATCTATTGATGCATCTACCATTTATGATGTTCCTGTATTGATGCAACAAGAAGGTTTGGATACTGTAGTATTGCAGAAATTGGCCTTGCCAGACCCCACAAGTCCGGATTTGAAACTATGGCATGAGTTTTTACAAAAACACAAGCACCCTAAAAACAATGTAAAAATTGGCTTGATCGGGAAATATGTGGAATTACAGGATTCATACAAATCCATATTGGAATCCTTTATTCATGCCGGTGCAGTAAATGAAGTAAAGGTGAATATCGTATTCATTCATTCCGAACATCTCACAGAAACCAATACCGAAGATAAATTAGAAGATTTAGATGGTATATTGGTGGCACCAGGTTTTGGTGAACGTGGAATAGAAGGAAAAATAAAAGCTGTACAATATACCCGTGAACGGGGAATTCCATTTTTGGGGATTTGCTTGGGAATGCAGATGGCGGTCATTGAATATGCCCGTAATGTTGTGGGATTAGATGATGCGAATTCTACCGAAATGGATGAGAATACACCGCATCCCGTTATTGGTTTAATGGAGGAGCAAAAAACAATTACCAATAAGGGTGGAACCATGCGTTTAGGGGCATGGGATTGTGAGCTTAGCAAGGATAGTCTGGTATATACGATGTACGGAAAGGAAACCTCTATTTCGGAACGTCACAGACATCGTTACGAATTTAACAATGAGTATAAGGAACAATTAACCAAAGCAGGGTTGGTTACCTCTGGAATCAATACCGAGACAGGTTTGGTTGAAATTATTGAGTTACCTGCCCACCCTTGGTTTATAGGAGTACAATATCACCCAGAATATAAGAGTACCGTTGCCAATCCACATCCACTTTTCGTAGGTTTTGTGGCGGCAGTATTGAAGCATAAAAAACGGGAGACAAGTGCCAGTTTGTCATAAAGCATGGAATTGGGCACATATTTGCGTACTCATAATCAAATAATTACTAGAAACACAGTCCCTCCATATGGAAGAAAACAAATTAGATACTAAATCTATTATTGGCTTTGTATTGATTTTTGCCATTCTGATTTTCATGTTCTATCAGAATAAACAGACGCCAGAACAGATTGCAGCAGAAAAAGAAAGACAGGAACAACTGGCAACTGAAAAGGCAAAAGAGGAATCCCAGAAAGAAACCTCATTAGATACTGCTGTCAAAACCATAGATTTTCAAGATTCTACGGCCGTGGCCAATTACAAAAGTACTATTGGCGCCTTTGGATTTACTACAGCTACGGAAGGAACTACAGTTTTGGAAAATGATCTGGTTTATATAGAGGTGAGTAATAAAGGAGGGCAGGTGATTACTGCCAAAATGAAACAATTTGTAGCCTATGATTCGGTGCCCATATATTTGGTGAAAGATGGAAATGCCTCCTTTGGGTTAAATTTTTCCACTTCGGATAATAGAGTACTACAAACCAAAGATTTGTTTTTTGAACCCACAAAAACAAAAAATGGGGATAATGATGTACTTTCCATGCGGGCCAAGGTATCTGGAAATCAATTTTTGGAATACCGCTATGAGTTAAAACCAGATGATTATTTGATCGATTTCACCATCCGTTCCCAAGGACTCAATGGGGTTATCAATACCAACAATCCAATTACATTGGAATGGAGACAAAAGGGAATACGTCATAATAAGAGTATCAATTATGAGAACAGGTATACCCGATTGACGTATAACCACGATGAAGGTAAGATCAGTAAGCTTTCCGAAAGTAGTGATGATGAAGAAACCGAGGAAGATGTGAAATGGCTTTCTTACCGCCAACATTTTTTTAGTTCTATTTTAGCGACAAAAACAAACTTTAAAACAGCAGAACTTAGCTCAAAGAACTTGGTGGAGGAAGAAAGTAAAACGGCAGGCTTTACAAAAGAAAACCTTGCTGTACTTCCTTTGGAAGCCCAGGGAGGAGAATTGTCCTATGCCATGAATCTGTATTACGGACCTACTGATATTGAGGTCTTATCCAAATATGAAGATTTGGGCTTAGTAGATTCTATTCCCTTTGGTTGGGGAATCTTTGGTTTTATCAATAGATATGTATTTACACCAACCTATGCTTTCTTAAGTTCCTTTTTACCTTATGGAATTGCTATTGTTGTGATGACCATTTTAGTACGTTTGTTAATGTCGCCCGTGACCTATAAATCCTATTTGTCCCAGGCAAAAATGAAGGTATTGAAACCAGAAATCACGGAATTGGGAGAGAAATTCAAGGATGATGCCATGAAGAAGCAACAGGCTACCATGAAATTGTACAATAAAGCAGGCGTAAGTCCCATGAGCGGTTGTATCCCAGCCTTGATTCAGTTGCCTATATTTTATGCACTCTTTATGTTTTTTCCAACTTCATTTGCCCTGCGTCAAAAGTCCTTTTTGTGGGCCGAAGATTTGTCGTCCTATGATACCATTGCGCAATTGCCTTTTACCATTCCTTTTTATGGAGATCATGTAAGTTTGTTTCCCATACTGGCGTCCATAGCGATTTTCTTTTATATGATGATGACTACGGGACAGAACATGCAGACCCAACCTGGGATGCCCAACATGAAGTTCATTATGTACTTATCGCCTTTAATGATGTTGGTTTTCTTTAATAGTTATGCAAGTGGATTGAGTTTGTACTATTTTGTGTCTAACTTAATTACCATTTTCATCATGTTGGCCATTAAGAACTTCATTTTGGATGAGGATAAAATCCATGCGCAAATTCAAGAGAATAAAAAGAAACCGAAAAAAGAGAACAAGTTCCAACGTAAGATGCGTGAGATGATGGAACAGGCGGAAGCCCAGAAGAAAAATAGATAAGAAGGTACCATACACGTACTCTTTTGTACGAAAATACAAAGCTCCCTAGGAATTCCTAGGGAGCTTTTTTAGCAATAAATCGGATTGAGTTTGGTAAGATTTGGGGTTCCAAATATGACCTTTTTTAATGGATGCACAAACTATTAGTTGTCAAGCATGCATTTTTGTATGCTAATGCTTACATGAGCGATGTTTGCTCAATCCCAAAAACACAAAAATAACAAGAACGGCATGGAGGAAAACGTTTATAGAATACCCTTATTTTAAAGAAAGCCTCGCGCTTATTGACCGTAGCCCAAGAACATTGTTCAATAGGACACCCTAAAAACAAATGGAAATAAAAAAACCAAGGTCAGAGACCTTGGTTTTTTGTAAAATCATTACCATTTTTTCCTGATTACATAGAAGAAAGGACCGTATCGGGAAGAAGAACTTTATTGATTTGGTGTACAACCCCATTTAAAATGGCGTTGTCAGCATAGGTAATGACTGCAGGGCTATTGGTTTTATCCTGAATACGTATTTCGTTGCCATCAATGGAAATATGCAATGCTTCACCTTGTACCGTGTTGACTTCTTGTCCGTTCTCAAAATCGGACGCGAAAATTCGCTCGCCGATAACGAGATGGTAGGCTAAAATTTCACCGATCAAACGTCCGCCTTCGGCAGAAGTAAAATCAATGGGACTATCTTCCCCAAAGATGGAGCTAAGTCCGGTATCATTTGGAACAAAAAGGGTAAAGGCAACAGTATCGTCTAAACGGTTTAAAAGGAAATTGTTAATTTGGATAATGGTTGCTGTAAGGTCGTCTAAATCACCTAGGGAATCAATAAACTCATTGATTTCTTCTTCTATCCTTTCTCGGATCATATCAATTAATGGTTGTGGAATCAATACACGGTCTACAAAATGGATGACCCCATTACTGGCAGGAATATCCGTAGTTGAAAATTGTACGGGAAGGGCAGTGGCATCTTGCAAAGCAAAACCATTGTTTAAAGGTATTATTTCAATAGTTCCCTCAGGGAGTAAGGTAGCAATGGTGCGTTCTGCAAAATCGGAAGAAGAAATAGATTCTGCTGCAATATGATATTGTAATATCATCCTTAAAATATCAATTTTTGCTTGGGTGTCAAAATCTTCGATACCTGTAAATTGTATCCCCACAAGACCTAGTATTCGGGTGAGAAAATCATTGGATGGGGCAAATACAGTAAAAGGTCCCGCTTCGCCAAGGGTATCCAAAAGCCCTGTGATTTCCAAGGCCTGCTCCAAAAATTCCAAATCGTCATTAGCGGACACCAAATCTTTAATAGTCGTATTGTTGGGGGTGTCAGGTAAATCAATGAAGTCCAAAACCTCTTGAGGTATGAGTATCTTATCAATAATGTGAACGGTTCCGTTGGAAGCTAGATGGTCTTGATCGACGATATTGGCTGGGGTAGAAGTCGCATCCCCTACTACAAATTGATCGGCATTGGATATCAGGGAAATGGTATTATTGGCACGCAAGGTGGGCTGTGTTCCCTCGGAAAAATCAGCACTGGTTAAATTTGTGGCTAGAACATGGTAGGAAAGTATCCTTTGAAGTATCAATATTTCTATAGTTTCATCAAAATCGGCAAAGCTATTGAAATCACTCCCCAAGAGCTGAAACAATTGCTCAATAGCTGCATTGGAAGGGGCAAAAATAGTATAGGGGCCATCTTCATTCAAAGTGTCCGTTAAATTCGCAGCAACTAAGGCTTCTTCAAATAGACTAAGGCGATCTTCCTGTGAAACAATCCCCACTATTGAGGGTAAGGGAGGTACCAGGGCATCGATTACAGATTGGGGTATCAATACTTTATCTATGCTATGAACAATACCGTTGGAAGCTATATTATCCGTGCCAATTACTTCTGCTAAATCGTTACTTTTATCCTGAATAAAAATACTGTTGTCTACACGGATGTCTAAAGTTTCGGATTGCAAAGTTTCTACTTCCATAGCCCCTGAAAGATCTGCGCTTTCCATGGCTGTTCCGGATACCACATGATATCGTAGGATTTCTGAAAGTAGGGCCAATTCCTCAGGAGTATCAAAATCGGCTAAAGAGTTATATCCCTCCAATTGTTGGAAAAGACGATTGAAAGCATTGTTGGATGGTGCAAATACCGTGAACGTACCTTCGTCGGATAGTAAATTTCTTAGACCAGACTGATCCTGATTTATGGCTGCTACAAAGCTTCCTAATACATCTTTGGATTCTGCCAATTCGACAATATTGGGGACCTGCTCTGATGGATTGTCGTCATTTTTACCACAAGACAGGAACAAGAGCGTAAACGATAGGATAAACAATCGTAGCATTCCGTAATTTTTTTTCATTTTAAGTATGATTTTTTAGTGCTCAAATTTTTTTCTAAAATACTTCTTGATTTTAGCGTACGGATAAAATGATCCTTAACAATAGGTTACAGAAACTTTAAATCTGGAGGGTGTTATGGATACTTATATTATCAAATCCATAGTTTTTCATATGCGCGAATGGATATTTCGTCGTCTTAAATTTTGTATTTTTGCACTTTAAATTGAATGATGAAAAAAGTAGTTGTCGGGCTTTCCGGAGGTGTAGATTCTAGTGTTACCGCCTATCTCTTAAAAGAGCAAGGGTATGAGGTGATTGGCCTTTTTATGAAGAATTGGCATGATGATTCTGTAACCATTTCTTCCGAATGCCCATGGCTGGAAGATAGCAATGACGCACTTATTGTTGCGGAAAAATTAGGTATTCCTTTTCAAACCGTAGATTTGAGCGAAGTCTATAAGGAGCGCATTGTAGATTATATGTTTCGTGAATATGAAATGGGCCGTACGCCTAATCCTGATGTCCTATGCAACAGAGAGATCAAGTTTGATGTCTTTATGAAAATTGCCCTTCAATTGGGGGCAGATTATGTAGCTACAGGACATTATTGTAGAAAGGGAAGTATAAAGAATGAGGATGGAAGCCTTACCTATCAACTTCTGGCCGGAGTTGATGGAAATAAAGATCAATCTTACTTTTTATGCCAGCTGTCACAAGAACAACTGGCAAAGACCCTGTTTCCTATTGGCGAACTTACGAAGCCCGAGGTACGAAAAATTGCGGCTCGGAATGAATTGATCACTGCAGATAAAAAAGATTCCCAAGGCCTTTGTTTTATTGGTAAGGTTCGATTGCCCGAGTTCCTACAACAGCAATTAAAACCAAAGAAAGGGGTCATCGTGGAAGTACCATCGAATGCCATACAATACCAAAAAAAGCAAACTACTTTCCAGAGTAAATTGGAAGAACTTACTTTTTTTTCTGAAAAACAAAGATATCGCCAAACGGATGGAAAAATTGTAGGAGAGCACCAAGGCGCACATTATTTTACGAACGGACAGCGAAAAGGCTTGAATGTTGGAGGCACCAAGGAACCTTTGTTCGTCATTGCCACAGATGTGGATGAAAATGTGATTTACACCGGGCAAGGGAAAAGCCATCCCGGACTATACAGAAGAACTCTCTTTGTTGGAAATGATGAATTGCATTGGATTCGTGAAGATTTGGCACTGGAAGTTGATGAGACCATGGAAGTCATGGCCCGAATACGGTACCGACAACCTTTGCAAAAAGCAACACTGTATAAAGTGGATAACGGACTGTATGTAGATTTTGAAGAGCCCCAATCGGCAATTACCGAAGGTCAATTTGTAGCATGGCATCTTGGTGATGAACTTCTTGGTTCTGGAGTAATTTCATAAGACAAACGAAAGAATATAAAATTTCCCAAGGATTATAGCATATGCAGAATAGAATAACCTCACTTTTTAATATACAATACCCCATTATTCAAGGAGGCATGATTTGGGCCAGTGGTTGGCGATTGGCCTCGGCGGTTTCCAATGCCGGTGGATTGGGTATTATTGGTGCCGGATCCATGTATCCTGAAATATTGAAAGAACATATACAGAAATGTAAAGAAGCCACCGATCGTCCTTTCGCTGTAAATGTGCCGATGTTGTATCCGGATATTGAGCAATTGATGGATATTATAATTGCTGAAAAAGTCAAAATTGTATTTACTTCTGCAGGCAATCCCAAAACATGGACGGCCTATTTGAAGGAAAAGGGAATTACAGTGGTACATGTAGTGAGTAGTTTAAAGTTTGCGCTTAAAGCAGAAGCCGCTGGTGTTGATGCCATTGTTGCCGAAGGTTTTGAAGCAGGAGGCCACAATGGAAGGGACGAAACCACAACATTGACCTTGATTCCGGCCGTAAAGGAGAAGATTCGTATTCCTTTAATTGCGGCGGGTGGTATTGCTACGGGAAAAGCTATGCTGGCCGTGATGGTTTTGGGGGCCGATGCCGTGCAGGTGGGAAGTAGATTTGTAGCAAGTAATGAAGCATCTTCCCATAATCTCTTTAAACAAAAAGTCGTGGAAGCGGGAGAAGGAGATACCTATTTGACCTTAAAAGAGTTGGCGCCTGTACGTTTGCTAAAAAACAAATTCTTCCAGGATGTTCAAGCAGCCTATAGCAATGGGGCAGGAGTAGAAGAATTAAAGGCAGTTTTGGGACGCGCACGGGCCAAAAAAGGAATGTTTGAAGGAGACATGGAAGAAGGTGAATTGGAAATTGGCCAAGTATCCGCACTAATTCATAGTATTAAACCTGCCGCAACCATCGTTAAGGATATGATCCAAGAATTTGAACTGGCCAAAAACAATCTGCCGCAATGGTAATCTGTGCAGACCTACTGCGGCAGGAATCTGGACATG
The DNA here is from genome assembly GCF_043678055.1 of Spongiimicrobium salis. Classification (NCBI taxonomy): domain Bacteria; kingdom Pseudomonadati; phylum Bacteroidota; class Flavobacteriia; order Flavobacteriales; family Flavobacteriaceae; genus Spongiimicrobium; species Spongiimicrobium salis. The sequence goes on along the minus strand of NZ_JBHEQA010000003.1, from coordinate 147,846 downwards.
AAATGATTTTGTTTCCTTAAATGCGGTAGGAACAAGTATTGTTTTTGATGGGGATGGAAATACCTCCGGAGATTGGTCCGAAGCTACCCCTTCTTTAGGTGCTGCCAACTAAGAAAGCATTTCTTTGCACTAAAAGACCTTTAATTTATGTTAAAGGTCTTTTTCTTTTATGCGGGATGTAAAGGACATAATGTATCTTTGAAGACTAGGGAAATAGAAGAACAAAAGACGGTGAAATTAGAACATAAAAGCGTATTGATATTAGATTATTCGGTAGATAGAAAAGAAACCCAGGTGATTCGAAAGGGATTGTCGGATAAAGGCGTTAAAGTCTCTTCTTTCTTCATAGATACTGCGGCATCTTTTCCAAATGATATGATACAACAGGATTTTACCCATATTATCCATACAGGTTCTGCACTTTCCATTAACGAGGAGGCCCCTTTTACGGCTAAGGCTGTAGACTATATAAGAGCGGCCCAGGCTAAAGGCTTATGGCAAATGGGAATTTGTTACGGACATCAATTGGTATGCAAAGCATTGGTCGGAGATCAAGCTGTACGATCTTCACCCAATGGATTTGAAGTAGGATGGGGAAAGGTTTTCTTTTCCGAAGTTGGCAAAGAATTATTGGGAGTGGGTGAAGAAGAAAAAGTTTGGCAGCACCATTTTGATGAGGTAACGGAGTTGCTGCAGGGGTCACAACTTTTAGCGAGCAATGCCCACAGTGAGGTACAAGCTTATGTGAATTTTGAGGCTCAAATTTTGGGCGCTCAATTCCATCCAGAGTTTAATAGGACGGATGGGAATGACTATTTTTTACAAGATAGAAAGTTCATCTCCAAAAATAATATAGATGTGGATGCCCTAGTGTTGGAAGGCCCCACTTTTGATACGGTAAATGTGTTCTTTGATTTTTTCTTGGAACAAGAAGTCAAGAAGCTCGTGGCAAAATAAAAGCCATAAGGGTGTAGCTACAATACACGGATTAAAGTAAACCTCTTGCCTTTATCTCCAGATACTTATTGATGGTATTGATGGTGAGATTTTCTGGCTTGGTCAATATCGTTTGAATTCCATAACGTTGCAGTTCTTTTTGCATCAATCGTTTCTCATGGGAAAATTTTTCTCCTATGGTTTTATGGTAAATGGCCTGTAAATCTTCAGCATCTGTAGAGATTAATGCTTCCAATTCTGTATTCTCAAAGAAAATAACCACCAGAACATGTTTTTTTGCAATAGCTGTTAAGTAGGGAAGCTGTCGTTTTAAAGCAGAAATATGCTCAAAATTTGTATAAAAAAGGAGCAAACTTCTATGATTTATTTTTCGCTTAATATGCGCATACAGCAGACCAAAATCAGAATCGGTATATTCTGTGGTAATGTTGTACAACTTTTCCATAATAGTATTCAAATACGTCAACTTTTGCAGGGCTGGAAGGAAAGCTTCTATCGTTTTGGAGAAGGTAAGCATTCCGGTTTTGTCATTGCGTTTTAGAGCAACATTGGAAAAAGCCAAGGTGGAGTTGATGGCATAATCCAATAATTTTAGGCCGTTAAAAGGCATCTTCATGACACGACCTGTATCAATTACGGAGTAGATGGGCTGAGAGCGCTCATCTTGATATTGGTTTACCATCAATTGATTTTTTTTGGCTGTAGCCTTCCAATTGATGGTCTTAAAGTCATCTCCTTTAATATACTCCTTGATTTGTTCAAATTCCTGGGTATTTCCAATACGGCGAATCTTTTTTAAGCCAATCTCGGTGAGTTTATTACTGATGGCCAGAAAATCAAATTGTTGCATTTGAATGATGGACGGATATACAGGAACCATTTCATCTTTTTGAAAGGTATATCTCCGCTTGGCAATACGCAAAGGTGTAGAAACGTAGATATTGAGGTTTCCAAAGAAGTATTCTCCGCGTTCCACAGGCCTAACCATATATTTAAAATGGTAAGGCTCTCCCTTGATCAATTGCGCTTGGTACGCTAGATCCCGTTTCTGGAATTGAATTGGAAGCTCGTCGATAAGCACAATGGATGCTTTAAAAGGGTATTTAGAAGTACATGTGATATGAATCTTATTTTGATCACTATTGGACAACTTCTGCGGCAGCAGACGTTTTGCTTTAATGCCTTCTTTTATGGCATATAATACATAACTATCAAATAGAAACAGGGCCAATAGCAAGAAACTCAATAACCATGCAATGGGGTAGAGCACGGGCATCCAATACGAGAGAACAAAGGTAGCGGAGAGTATCCCAATATATCTAAAGAAAGCCGTATGTATGTAAAAAGACTTTAAAAAACGCATAGGCTTTTATCTTGGGATTTCAACAGATTCCATAATCATGTTGATCACACTTTCGGTGGTCATTCCTTCCATTTCACGTTCTGGAGTTAAGATAACCCTATGATTCAAGACCGGATTCAATACTTTTTTTACATCTTCAGGGATTACAAAATCGCGTCCATGAATTGCTGCATATGCTTTTGAGGCATTTAAAGTTGCAATGGATGCTCTTGGGGAGCCCCCTAAATAAAGATGCGGATGATTTCTTGTTTTTGCGATAACTTCGGCAATGTATCGCACGATTTTTTCCTCTACAATGATGGCCTGGATTTTTTGCTTATAAAAGTCCAGTTTTTCTGGTGTCAGGATACTATCTACCATCTGTTGCGGCTTTTGCCCCCTCCTTTCATGATGCGTTTGTATGATCTGTATTTCTTCTTCCAAAGAAGGGTAGTCTACTTTTATTTTAAAGAGAAAACGATCCAATTGTGCTTCCGGAAGTGCATAGGTACCTTCTTGTTCTATTGGATTTTGTGTGGCCAAAACCATGAATGGAACCCCCATTTGGTAGGTTGTACCGTCAATAGTAGCTTGCGTCTCCTCCATAGTTTCAAACAAGGCTGCTTGGGTTTTAGCGGGCGCTCTGTTAATTTCATCAATAAGGATAATATTAGAAAATATAGGACCTTTTTTAAATTCAAATTCCGAAGTCTTCAAATTAAAAATGGAAGTTCCCAGAATATCACTTGGCATAAGGTCCGGGGTAAATTGAATCCGGCCAAAATCGGTTTTTAAGGTTTTGGAAAATAATTTTGCCGTTATTGTTTTGGCCACTCCAGGGACACCTTCAATAAGTACATGTCCATCTACAAGAAGAGAGACAATGAGCAGTTCTATAAAATTTTCCTGACCAATGATTACTTTGGCCAATTCTGATTTTATTCCCGATACCGCCTGTTTTAATTCTTCGAGTGGGATTCTATTATCAAAATTTATATCATTATTTTCCATTGGCTTTCGCTTTAAATTTTTCGATGAAAGTATTTAGTTTTTTTAGATTGGCGTCACTCACTTGTTTACTGTTCTTTATGCTAATAAGAAAAGAAAATAGGGTTTCTATCTCTTCCACGGAATGATTGCTTCGTGAGGCCAGATTCTGATAAAAGCGTTGATCAATATGTACCGTGCTTAGGTAAAATCGCGAACGGATGAACTCCAAAAAATATTCAATTTTAAAATCCGCGATTTCTTTTTGTTCCCCTTTTTCAAAATACATATCGGCTATAGTTCTACTAAAGGCCAACGTCTGGTTTTTTAATGGCTTTACCACAGGAATAGCACGCTGCTTGCGTTTTCCCTCAAAAATCACATAAAAAACTACCCCGATCAGTGCCATATAATAGGCCCATTTTAACTCTCTGTTATTTAGAAAAATATACATGGGCGAGCTGTAAAAGCTTTTTCCTGCTTTGTAATAATTATCCATATAAATGGTTCCAGAATTCTCCACATAAGAGAGAAGTCCGGCAGTATAATCTTTATTATCCTCCTTAAGGATAAAGTAATTTGTAAATGCCTTGGGAAAAGTAGATAGGATAATTTTGCCTTCTCCATATTCTTGTTCTATACCGTTGTAGTGTGTTTTAGTGACCAAACTGTCTTTAGGCTGGCTATCTACAACCCCTAGAATAGTTGTTTTTGCAGTGTCTATTTCACTAAAATATGTAACGCTGTAATCCTTTTCAAAGGAGTAGGATCTATTTGGGTTCAATTCCGGGTGCACCAACTGGTGTACATAATTGTGGGCAATGCCATCATCCCCATAGAGTATACGCGTATCTGTGCCTAGGGCATCCATAAAATTCTCTTCAAAACCTTCCGATGCAATGAATAGGGTATTGCCTTTTGAAGTCCAATCCAATAACGACTGCAATTCGGCATCACCAAATTGAACAGATTGATTAATAAAGATATAGGTTCCCCGGATATCCTCTGAATTATTTAAAAACTCGTAAGGAGGTCTGCTGACCTGTCTTACACGTTCATCGAATTTTTTTTCGATCAACTGATTGAATACATAGGTCCCAAAAGGGATTTTGTGGTGGGAAGCAAAGGAAGGAAACCAATTAATTTTCTTGGGTTTGGTGTATTCCATAAGCAATATCCCCCCAATGGCGATACTTCCCAAGATGATATATATAAGTCCTCGTTTACCCATGATTATCGATAGCTTTTTGCAATTCGGAAAAAGCGATTTCCGCTTTTCGAAATTTGGATTCGTCAATAGCGAAACTTCCGTACCAGATGTAATCATAAAGATGGGTGATTCTGGCAAAAGATTGCTTAAAATCCGTTTCTTTTAATTCCTTGATATAGTCATCATTGGTTTTTTGCATCTCCCACGCAATGTATTCTTTATGGCTCATCAATTTTAAAATAGATAAGTAATAATAGCGTATGGCTAACCGGTAATCTCCGGCGGCAATGGCATTTTTAATGAGCTCATGGATATTTTCATTTTTGATGATATTTTCTTCTTCGGACATGCCAACGACACTCTGGTTTTTTTGGGAATGAAGCATTGCCCTGGAATTGGCTTTTATGAAAAAACGAATCAACAGATAAATTAAAAGCCCCAAAAGCACATAGGGGATAATACGCAGAAATATTGCCAAGGCACCGGCAGCTTCCTCTACACCAAACAACCATTGAAAGAATTCGGCAAGAAGGTTCAGAAACCAATTCTTGATATCATTCCAAAGGGAATCTTCATGTTGTACCGGTTCATAATCAAATTTGGGATCGTCCCTATAGGCGCTAAGATCTTCTTCATTGATTTCCTGTAAGGTTATGGGAGCATCATCATAACGCACCCCAGTGGAATCCTGAGGGATATTTGCCCATGCCATAGGTAGGTTAAAAAATAAGAAACAAAGAAGTATTTTATACATTTTTATTGATCGGTAGTGCTTCCTAAATTTTTAATACGCTCATAAGTCCCTGTAAAATTCTTTTTCTCATTGAGATTGAAGTAAATTAGGCAGCCTGCAACAATAGTAATCAAATTGAGCATAAACTGCGCTACCGTGGAAACGATTTGTAGTAAAATTTGAATAGGGTCGGCCGTGGGATTCGAGAAGGATTCAATATCTATTTCCCCAGAAGATATTCCTGTGCTGACCAAACTATAGATAGATGCAGGTAAAGCAAAAGCATAGGACGCCACGGTAACAATAATTCCCACCACAAATAAGGCAGCAAAAGTCATCCACCATTCATCCTTCACCAAGGTAAAACTATAGCTATAGCTATCCATGACATCTTTATTGGTAAATACCAGAATACTAAAAGCCAACGATAAGGGTACATACAAATAGATACCGGGAATAAGACAAAATAAAAGTCCCACACCTACAGATAAGCCTACCAAGATGCCCAAACCAATGAAACTCCAAAACGATTTATAGACGTTGCGCCGCACTTCATTCATGTCTACCTGGCCGTTGGAAGCGGCATAGGATTTAATATAGTGAAGTACCGTAGACTGCGATATGGTATATACTGCAACTATGGATATGATATAGAGGAGCGCTACAAGAAAGACCATAAACAAATTGGGAACGCTATCTGAATATTGAGCATCAATAAAGTTAAATTGATCTCCTATGATATATAGATAAAAGCTCAAACAAATGAGCATAGCCAACAAATAGGGGCCAACAATAGTAAAGAAAGCTTTAAAAAAAGGTTTGAATTGTACGCGAATAAAGGCAAAAGTATCCGAGATGATTTCTCCTAGTTCCCGTTGTTTTTTAAACTCAATGTAATTCTCCGTCATGTTGTGGTTTTCTATGAAGTTGGTGTGGATATATAATGTAATAAAAGATAATCAATGCAAGGGAGCTGGTAATAATAAAAATAGCCAACCAATCTGGCATTTCCGTATGCCGTGTTACAAAACCTTCCAAAAAGCCTGCAACAACAAAAAAGGGAATGGTACTAATCAAAATTTTTAAACCGTTGAGCACCCCTCTTTTAAAGGATTCCAAACGCGTATAGGTTCCTGGAAAAACAATGCCATTACCAAGCACCAATCCGGCACAACCAGCGATAATGATTACAGAAATTTCTATAGTCCCATGAATCCATATGGTACGTACGGATTCCCAAAACAACCCCTGCTCATAAAAGAAATACTGAAAACTCCCCAACATGATGCCATTCTGCATCATGACAAAAAGGGAACCAATTCCAGCTAAGATACCGTAACCATAGGCAATAATGGCCACTCTAATATTATTGATGGTGATTCCTAAAAACATGTTGAACTCCCCTTGTTCCTTGTACACCGCCATAGGGTCGTTATTGGCAATATTGTCCAAGGTCATATTTACATAACTATCTCCGAGAATAGATCGGACAAAATCCCCTTCATTGGCGGCAGAAAATGCTCCAACGGCTACAAAAAAAGTGAAAACCAGGAAAGCAATCAGCAATTCGCGCTGATGCTGATAGAACATGCTAGGGAATTCCGTTTTCCAAAAAGATACAATACGATTCTTGGATTCGCGTTTGGTTTTATAGATTTTTTGATGTGCCTGCGATGCCAGGGAGTTTAGATAGAATTCGGTATTGCTTTTGGGATAAAAGGTTTTTGCATAACTCAGATGATCGGTGATTTCAATATAGAGATCCGACAACTGATTTGGTCTTATTTCCGTATTCTTTGAAAGAACACTTTCAAAAGTAGACCATTTGTCTTTATTTTGTTTTACAAAAGCAGCTTCACGCATTAACCTTGGGGTTTATACCCAAAGAACGTAAAATATGGATCAATTTCAAATAGAAACCGCTCAAAATATAACCATCAATCAAAATGCAGCGCACCTTGGCGACAGGATGTTGGCTTATATTATTGATAGTTTTGTGATTGTGGTATACATCATTTTGACCATTTTACTTTTAGCTTTTTTGGAAATTGATTTTGCGGATATGTGGGCACTCTATCTTTTGTTGAACCTTCCTGCTTTTCTGTATTACGTATTAATGGAAACCTTTACCAATGGCAAAACGGTTGGTAAAAGTCTAATGTCCTTACGGGTCGTAAAACTAGATGGATCCAAACCTAATTTTGCCAGTTATTTTATTCGTTGGATATTGCGTATTTTCGATGTTGCCTTAACTTCTGGAGGTGTGGCCGTTTTAACCATTTTAATCAGAGGAAATGGACAACGCGTGGGGGATATTGCTGCAGGTACCACGGTAATCAGCGAAAAAAAGAAAATTACCTTGGAAAATACCTTGTTACGCGATTTACCGCAGGACTATGTGCCCAAATTTCCACAAGTTACGATGTTCAAGGACAGGGAAATGCAAACGATTAAGGAGCTCTATGATTCAGCCAAACGAAAAGGAGACCATAATATCATTATTTCTTTGAGCGATCAAATCAAAAAAGTGACTTCTATTAGTACCGATTTAAATCCTATTGATTTTGTAGATGTCATTGTGAAAGACTATAATTACTATACCCAACAATTATAGCCAATGTTTTATTTTGTCATCGATATTTTAGGAACTATTGCGTTCTCCATTTCCGGAGTGCTCGTCGCCATGGATAAAAAACTAGACCTTTTTGGCGTTTTCATTGTAGCTTTTGTAACAGCAGTAGGAGGTGGAACGCTTCGGGATATACTTATAGGCAACACCCCGGTAGTGTGGCTTCAGGAGCCAGTTTATATGTTTACGATCTTTGGCAGTGTGCTTTTTGCCATTGTATTTCAGGCGAAACTCAAATATTTTAGAAAATCCCTTTTTTTGTTTGACACCATAGGCCTTGGATTGTATACCTTAGTAGGAGTGGAAAAAGGCGTGGCCGCAGATTTAATACCTGTAATGTGTATTGCCTTGGGAACCATTACGGCTAGTTTTGGAGGGGTGATCCGTGATATTTTGTGCAATGAAATTCCTGTGATTTTTCGGAAAGAGATTTATGCAACCGTCTGCATTTTAGGAGGCGCCGCTTATTTTGTATTGCAAAAATTGCCCTTTGCAGATACCTATGCCTATGCCATTGCCATACTTTTAATCATAAGCCTAAGAATCATTGCTGTACGCTATAAGATCGCTTTGCCCAATATTTATCGCTCCAAGTAGCCCAGTTCAGGATCGGCGCAGTTTAGGAAGAGAATTTTTTTTAGAAGGCTTCGGCTTTGAAAATATAAATATTTTGCGACGGCCAATCTCCCCTACCTACGGGTTGCGCATTGATTTTATCCACGACGTCCATCCCTGAGATTACCCTGCCGAACGGAGTGTAATCTCCATCTAAATGATAGGAACCCGGTTTGGTAACCACAATAAAGAATTCGTAAGGAGAAGCCAATTTATGGGGATTGTCATTTTCACTGCTGGGCATAGAGATCGTACCCCTGTGGTGTTTATGCCCTTTTCTGGTATCCGGAGGAAGGAGGTATCGACCTATTTTTCTTCTTTTCATAGAAGTTTCCTTATTATCGGCATTTCCTCCTTGAATGATAAAATTTTTAACGACACGATGAAAATAGGTATTGTCAAAATACCCTTGTTTGGTCAGATAAATGAAATTTGCTCTGTGATAGGGGACATTGTTATAGAGTTGAATGGTAAACTCCCCAAAACTGGTGGTGAGCTTTACCTTATTTTCGGTTATGGTCTTATTGTAATCAAAGAAAAAATCGATGGCATTCTCTTCGGTTAACTTGAATTCTTCGACAACTTCTTCTTTTTTTGGAAGAATGGAATCCAAGGGGATACTATCTTTTTTAACGACTTCTTCTTTTTGAATGGTGGAGCTGCTTGGCGGGGTATCTTTACAGGCACCTAAAAAAAATAGTAGTATTATTGTACCATAGAAAAAGTGGCTAGAAGTCATAGGACGATCATTCATAAACTTTCAATTAACCTTAAAACGTAAATCTGTGAATTTTGATGATTTTATACATCAACTATCAAAAATAAATAATCTTCCACTTCCAGGCGAGACTTCCCACTTTAAAATGGCCCCTGAACTCCGAATTAAAGAGTTAAAATCAATTAGAGCTAAAAAGGAGAATGCTAAAAAAGCAGCCGTTATGGCTTTGTTCTATCCTAAGCAGGACAATGAAACCCATCTTCTCCTCATTTTAAGAAAAACCTATCAAGGCGTTCATTCCAATCAGGTAGGATTTCCAGGAGGGAAGGTAGAAGATCAAGACATGGATTTATTGGAAACTGCCTTGCGGGAAACCTATGAAGAAGTTGGAGTACCCGTGGAAGCTGTGAAGACCGTATGCCAATTAACACAGGTGTACATTCCGCCCAGTAATTTTGAAGTACAGCCGTATATGGGGTACTATCATATGGATGTTCCGTTTAAGATTCAGGAATCCGAAGTAGAGACACTTATAGAAGTGCCTTTGTTGGATTTTATGAATGATGAGAATATTGTTGGTGAAAAACGCTTGACTTCCTATGCTGGAAATATTAGCGTACCTGCTTTTAAACTAAATGGTTACGTAGTTTGGGGAGCTACCGCAATGATGTTAAGTGAAGTTAAAGACCTCCTGAAACAGGTTCTATAAGAAGTATATTTTGTAATTTTATTGGATATTAACCAAAGAATACAACATTTGCTCAAGAAGAACCCTTTTGGACATATCCTTTTTTTGAAGAAATGGCTTATCCGGATTATGGCAGTCATTACGCACCAACGCTATAAAGGATTTAATAAATTAGAAATAGAAGGGTCCGATATTATCCGAAACTTACCAGATAAAAATGTTTTGTTCGTCAGTAATCATCAGACGTATTTTGCCGATGTGGTGGCCATGTTTCATGTGTTTAATGCTAGCCTCAGTGGTAGGGAAGACAGCATTAAAAATATTGGATATATCTGGCAACCTAAAATGAATATGTATTATGTGGCAGCAGCTGAAACTATGAAAAAGAGCTTGCTGACTAAAATCCTGGCCTATGCAGGTTCTATAAGTATTGAACGTACATGGCGAGCCGATGGAAAAGATGTAAAGCGCCAGGTAAAGATGAGTGATATTTCCAATATTGGAACAGCACTTAACGATGGCTGGGTGGTTACCTTTCCCCAGGGAACAACAAAACCTTGGAAACCTTTGCGAAAAGGAACGGCCCATATCATAAAAAAATTCAAACCTGTTGTAGTGCCCGTAGTCATTGATGGCTTCCGCAGGTCTTTTGATAAAAAGGGGTTGCGTATCAAGAAGAAGGGAATATTACAGTCCATGGTCATCAAAGAGCCTTTGGATATTGACTATGAAAACGAATCTTTTGAATCTATCATTGAAAAACTAGAGTATGCCATTGAGCAACACCCTTCTTTCCTCAAAGTAATTTCTAAAAAAGATTTATTGGCTTTTGAAGAAGAGAACAAGCAACGCAAGTGGAAGACGAGCTGATTTAGATTTCCAAGCGTTTCAGTTCGTTGTAGTTGCGTTTTAACTTCTTTAATAAAATTCCATAGATAAGTCTATAGAATCCCCATATAAAGGCAAGCATTATTACCACACCCAATAGAGCGAATAGCCCAATGAATAACCACATTTTAAAGGAGGACATATCTCCTTCCAAGGTGCCCAACATGGCAATGACCTTTTCATCTTGCGTAATGAGCATATAAAAAGTGACCAGAGCAATAATAAAGGCCATAACAAGATTATACCCCACATAATAACGAATGATCTTCCGGGTACGCAGAATGCTTTCCATCAAGGATTTTACGTTATCTACAACAGAAATTGCTTTATAGGATTTATAGAGGTAATAGATGAAAATAGAGAGCACAATATAGGTTAAACTGGAAGAAAGGACAATAAACAGCATCTCTCCGGATTCCGATTTTAATTGACCAAACTTGTCCTTATAGGATTGGGAGAAAAAAGGAATCGTATTGAGGATGATCCAAAAAAGAAGCTCCACAATACTGATATAAAAAATCTTTTTGACAATGGTAGAAGATTTCTGCCAGGTCATCTGATAGATTTCATCATAAGACAGTTTAGGAAGCTGTTCTTCTTTTTTCTGCCAGTCTTTTTTTAATAATTCTAATTCATCCATCATATCCTTATGGATTAAGTATGGTTCGCAATTTATTCTTTATTCGATTCATTTTCACCCTTGCATTTACTTCCGTAATCCCCAGGGTCTCTGAAATCTCACTATAATCTTTGTCTTCGAGATATAGAAAAACCAGGGCTTTATCTATATCTCCCAATTGTTTTACTGCCTTGTACATCAGTTTCAATTGTTGCTCTTGTGTCTCATCGTATTCATCGGCCTTAATTTTATAAATGACGGAATCATAATCTTGCGTTGGAACGCTCCTTTTTGATTTTCGATATAAAGTTATAGCCGTATTCAAAGCCACCCGATACATCCAAGTGCTAAATTTGGACTCCCCGCGAAATTTTGGGTAGGCCTTCCACAATTGAATGGTTATCTCCTGAAACAAATCATTGTGTGCATCCCTATGATTGGTATATAAACTACAGACTTTGTGAACAATATTCTGATTGCTCTCAAGTTCCGTCACAAAACGATGTTCCAGTTCTTTATTCACTAGTTGGATTAGGTGGTTTAATATATTAGTAGATGTTCTCTTACTTTTGTTACAGGAATTTTAAAAAAAAGGCACTTTTTATCGCTAGTATTCTGAGTATCAAAAAAGAAAAATATATACTTGCTTCTGTAGTATTGCTTTTACTTTCTATAATCCAGTGCCGGAGGTCGATTTCCCAATAAAGGCGTATACCTAAAATCAGGTCCGCGACGTTCTACCAGTTCAGCTTTGGCTTTGGCGAGGACTTTGGTGTTTTCAAAAAGGGAGGCTGCCGTGAGACTCAAAGTTTTTGCGGCGATCATCATGCCTTTATTCCCAATGGAAGTGCCTCCTGCAGCAACAGCCTGCCAACTATGGGCTGGAGTTCCGGGAATCCAGGTTGCAGCGCTCATCCCAACGGTGGGCACCACAAAACTTACGTCGCCTACATCTGTAGAACCATAGGCCTTTGCTTCGGTGCGATACGGCTGAACGTTCTTTGCCGTGGCACTATGAACTTCGGCATACCCTAAACTTTGAGCGATCTTATCGGCAAAAACCTTTTCATCAGCGGTATATTCAAGTCCGCCTACAAGGGATAACTTTTCGTGCATTATTTTTTGTAAAGTAAGGTTTGGAAGCAATTCATGCGTTCCTCCAATCATTTCATAATCCATGGTGGTGCCTGTGCCCAGAGCAGCACCTTCAGCGGCCTTGACCATACGATCAAAGATATCTATGACCACTTCACGACTGTTGTGACGTGCGTAATAATATACTTCGGCAAAGTCGGGAACAACATTAGGCGCTTTTCCCCCGCTGGTAATAACATAATGTATACGTGATTGCTCCGGTATATGCTCCCGCATCATATTGACCATCATATTCATAGCCTCTACACCATCCAAAGCAGAACGCCCTTTCTCCGGGGAGCCTGCAGCGTGAGCGGAAACTCCATAAAAACGAAATTTAGCCGATTTATTGGCCAAAGCAGCACCTGCACTGGCTGCATTACTGGAACCGGGATGCCAATGCAATACGGCATCAACATCATTAAAAAGGCCTTCCCTAGTCATATATACCTTGCCAGAACCTCCTTCTTCCGCAGGGCAGCCATAAAATCGAATGGTACCCTTGATCTTATTTTTTTCTATCCACTCCTTTACACTAATCGCAGCTGCAGTGGAAGCTGTGCCAAAGAGATGATGGCCGCAGGCATGACCGGCGGCGGCATTGGCCGATTTTTTTTCGGGTACCGCCTGTTGGGATAGCCCAGGTAAAGCATCATATTCCCCTAAAATGGCGATTACAGGAAAACCACTTCCATATTCGGCAATAAACGCTGTAGGAATACCTGCAACGCCTGTTTTAATCTTAAAACCAGCATCTCCCAAGGTTTTTTGCAAGAGGGCGCTGCTTTTTTCCTCCTGATAGCCCATTTCGGCATAGCCCCATATATTTTGAGCTATAGTGCCATAAAAAGTGCCCTTTTTATCTAAACTGTTGAGGATTTCGGTACTGCTTTTTTGACCGAATAGGGAAAAAGGGAATGCAGCGGTTAAAAAAAAGACAATCAATACTATTTTTTTCATGATATTATCTGGGTTTATAGGTAATTGGGTTCCGTGGCAATAATGTGCTGGACTCCAAGGCTAAATATACTAAAAACAGCAGATTCTTCTATGAAGGATGCCAACGAATGCGTAATTTTGGAATACGAATAACGATATGAATATACCAAAGTCCAATTTTCCAAGAATAGTTATCATAGGAGGTGGTTTTGCAGGGATTTCCCTAGCTAAGAAACTCAGTAAGAAAGAAGTCCAAGTAGTACTTTTGGACAAGCATAATTACCACAATTTTCAACCCTTATTGTATCAAGTTTCTACAGGAGGACTAGAACCGGACTCTATTGCTTACCCTATTCGAAAAATATTAAAAGATTATCCCAATTTCTTTTTTCGTTTGACTAATGTGGAAGAAATACAGACCAAAGAAAAAAAATTAATCACTGATATTGGAGAGTTGAGCTATGATTACCTGATATTGGCTACGGGTTCAGAAACCAACTTCTTTGGAAACAAAGGAATAGAGAAACATAGTATGGCCATGAAGACCATACCCCAATCGTTAAACCTAAGAAGTCTTATTCTAGAGAATTTTGAACAGGCACTCCTTACGGATGATATCCATGAACGGGATGCCTTAATGAATTTTGTGATTGTGGGAGGAGGCCCCACAGGTGTAGAATTGGCCGGGGCACTGGCCGAAATCAAAAAAGGAATTCTTCCCAAGGATTATCCCGATTTGGATACAAGGAGAGCCCAGATCAATTTGGTGCAATCTGGGGATCGTATTTTGAAGGCAATGAGTGAAAAAGCTTCGCAAAAAGCTGAGGATTTTCTGGAAAATCTGGGGGTTCAAATATGGAAGGATATTCGAGTGAGCGACTATGATGGGAAAAAAGTAAGCACGGATACCGATGTAAGTTTTGAAACGGCTACTTTGGTATGGGCAGCAGGAGTAAAAGGGGCGGCCATTCAAGGAGTGGATGCAGCCGATCTATTGATTTGCGGAAACCGACTAAAAGTCAACCAATTTAACCAAGTAGATGGCTTTGAGGATATTTTTGCGATAGGCGATATTGCCTGTATGCAAAGTGAGGAGTACCCCTATGGACATCCAATGATGGCCCAACCTGCCATTCAACAAGGGAAAAACTTAGGGGAAAACCTCGTGCGCTTATTAGCCGATAAACCCTTAAAACCATTCACTTACAAGGACAAAGGGAGCATGGCCACTGTGGGAAGGAATAAGGCAGTGGTAGATTTGCCCAATGTAAAATTCCAAGGCGTTTTCGCCTGGTTTGTCTGGATGTTTGTACACCTATTCTTTTTAATTGGTTTTCGAAATAGGGTAGTGGTCTTTGTGAATTGGGTCTACAATTACATTCGTTTTGACCGCGAGGCCCGATTGATCATTCGTCCGTATAAAAAGGATTACAGGCGTTTTGAATCCTAGTCGCTTACTTGTGTAAACGATATATCACAGCTTGATACGGTGCTAAATGGAACGCTGTATCGGTAGTGGTTTTAGCATTAGTGTCATTGGAAATCAACAACTCTGCCCTGCTATATTCCAATTCCTCCAACTGAACCGTCGTTGCCTCCGTAGAGAAACTTAATAACACCAAGTATTGATTTTCGTTTAAGGTTCGGGTATAGGCATAGACTGTTTCACTCTCTTTTAACAGGAGTGTATAAGCACCATAGACTAAGGCCAAATGGTCTTTCCGCAGTTGTACCATGTCCCTAAAGTAATTTAATACAGAATCTTTGTCATTTTCCTGATCGGCGACATTCACCCCGGAAGCATAATTTTCATTGATGCTCAACCAAGGTTCGGCAGTGGAAAAACCACTTTGGGGGCTAGTATCCCATTGCATGGGAGTACGAGCGTTATCCCGACTGGCGTCTTTCTCATTTTCAATAAAGTCATCTAAATCTTCCCCATTGCCCTTGGCCAGTTCATAGCGATTTAAAGTATTGATATCTCTATATTTATCGATACGGTCAAATCGGATATTGGTCATGCCAATTTCCTCTCCATAATAGAAATAGGGAGTGCCTCGCATGCTTAATAAAAAGGTCTGCAGCATTGTAGCCGAGTGATGCCAGTGCTCTTTGGAATCATTTCCCCATCGGCTCACACTTCGCGGGAAATCGTGATTGGACAAAAACATACTTCCCCAGCCTTTTTTTGCAAAAGCTGCATCCCAGTCGGAATGTATCTTTTTGAATTCGGTGAGTTTCCAGGGTGTTTTTGCCATGAGAAATACTTCGTCTTGTTCCCGGTCTAGGGCCATAAGGTCAAAATGGAAAAACATATCCAATTCCTTACGATCTTCATCAACAAAATCCAAAGCTTGATCAATTCCTATGCCAGGTGCTTCCCCCACAGTCATTACATCGTATTTGCTCAATACTTCCGTATTCATTTCATGTAGATACTCATGCAATCTAGGGCCATTGGCATAGAAGGGAACAAAATTCCCCTCATATTTTTCTGGAAGTTCTGGATAGCTGATATCTTTTGAAATAAACGGAATAACATCCATTCTAAAGCCATCCACTCCTTTGTTGAACCAGAATTTCATGCTGTTATAGACCTCTTCCCTCAACTTGGGATTTTCCCACTTTAAATCGGGTTGTTTTACAGAAAAATAGTGCAGGTAGTACGCATCTGTAGTGGCATCGTATTTCCATGCATTACTCTCTATATCAAAATAACTCCAGCGCTTTGGAGGTGTTCCTTTCTCCGCAGGCCACCAATGGTAATAATCGCGATATGGACTTTCACGTGATTTTTTGGATTCTATAAACCATTGATGTTCATCACTACTGTGATTTACAACCAAATCCATAACCAATTTCAATCCCCTTTCCTTCATCCCTTTTAACAGACGATCAAAATCGTCCATGGTACCAAATTCTTCCATAATGCCTACATAATCACTGATATCATATCCGTTATCGTCATTCGGGGAAGAATACACTGGATTTAACCATATAATGTCTACACCTAGGGATTTTATATAATCCAATCGGGCTATAATGCCATTGAGATCTCCAACACCATCACCATTGGAATCCTGAAAGCTTCTGGGATAAATTTGATAAACAACACCTTCTTTCCACCATTTGCGTATCATACGGTCTTTCATAGTACTTTAGAATTGAAAGGGTAAATATATTATTTTATGTGCGAAGAAAAAGACTGCTGGAACAACAAAGTCAATTATTATTGAAATTTATTCTTTGAAAGGTTTTTTTTGAATATTATTCGTTTCTGGGGTGATATCTATTCAACACCTCCGTGAGTTGAGAACGGTCCACATGCATATAGATTTCCGTTGTGGTAATACTTTCATGTCCCAGCATCATTTGTATGGCCCTTAAATCGGCTCCATTTTTTAAAAGATGCGTGGCAAAGGAATGTCGAAATGTATGCGGACTAATGTTCTTTTTTAAATTGATTTTTTCCGCCAATTGCTTGATAATGGTGAAAATCATCGCCCTGGTCAGCTGTTTGCCTCTTCGATTTAAAAAAAGAATATCTTCAAACCCTTTTTGAATCTTAAGGTGAACCCGAATTTCTTTTCGATACAATTCAATATATTTCTTATTTAATGCGCCAATGGGAACAAAGCGCTGCTTATCGCCTTTTCCGGTAACTTTGATAAAATCTTCTTCAAAAAAAAGATCGGAAATTTTAAGTCCAATAAGTTCGGATACCCGCAAACCGCAGCCGTAGAGTGTTTCCAACATGGCTCTATTTCGTTCCCCTTCAGCTTTGGAAAGGTCAATAGCTTTGATTAGGGCATCAATTTCTGTTTCGGATAAGGTATCTGGTAATTTTCGTCCAATTTTTGGAGAACTGATCAAATCCATAGGATTGTCTTTTCGATAATCCTCAAACAACAAAAAATTGAAGAAGCTTTTTAAACCAGAAATTATTCTTGCTTGAGAACGCGGATTTACGTCTTTTGCAATTTCATAGATAAATTGTTGCAAAGTTGCTTTATCAATTTTAAGGGGACTTTCGGAGAGTTGATGCTGCTCTAAGTACGAAATCAGTTTTTCAATATCCAGCGCATAATTTTGTATGGAATTGGCCGATAATCCTCGTTCTATTTGGAGATAATACTGAAAATCCTGTAAGGCCCTTTTCCAATCCATAGGCTAAAAATATCCTTATTTTGGGAATACTCAAATTCTTTTTGACTCATGAAAAGAAGAAAAGCCCCTCATTTAAGGGCTCCGGTCAGGTTAAATTTATCACAATTCATAAAGAAAATAGACGATTTTGCTGAAATGTACTTAATTTAAGAAACAAAGACTAACCCTTGCCTTGTATGAAAAAATGGAATTGCTTTTTGGTATTCTTGCTTAGTTGTACGGCTTTTTATGGTCAATACAATGACAAAAACTTGGGAAAGGCTTCACGGATACAGGAATTCCCCTTGGGTCAGGGCTTTTTTGATCGAGTAGGAAACTCTATATATCTATCCGAAGTTTTATATGAGATTAAATTAACAGATAGGTTCAATATACAGCTACAAGGACAATATGAACAGCTTAATGTCCTAAGGGGAATTACCAGTTTTCCAGTCCTTGCCAAATTTTATGTTTCCGATAAATTCTATGTTTTGGGAGGTCCTTCCTTAAATATAGATTTGGATCGTCGTATTCTAACGAGTCTTGATTTTAAAAGTGGTTTTGGATACGATGTTAAGGAGAATATTTTTTTGGAAGCCCAATTTAACACTAGAATTTCCACCTTTAACAGAGCGCTGGATATCGGCTCCGGTAGCATCTTCAATATCCGGTCAGGATTTAAATTCTAACAAGCTTTACCTATAGGGTAGTAGGGGGTATTTCCTAAAAAACTGATATTAAGGCGACTACCTTATGCGTTTAGAAAAATTTTGATGGCAGCGTGAAAAAGGACGACTTTTTTTTCATGGATTACGTACATAAGTAAGTGCAAACAAATAACTTTGTGCAATCAATTTTTAATCATTAAACAACAAACATGAAAAAATTAGTTTCTTTTATTGTAGTCTTGGCTCTATTTGGAATAATGAAGCTCAGTGCCCAATCTACCTATACTTTTGCTGGAGGTTTAGGCATAGATTTTGGCTCTGATTTTACTTTTGTAGGACCAAGTGTAAAGTATTTTTTTGATGGAAATCACGCGGTACAAGCAGAACTTACATTTGAATCCAATGTTACCGGATTGACAGGGCTTTACGAGTATCACCAGGCATTTACGGGAGCAGAAGGCTTGCAATGGTTCGTCGGTGTTGGTCCTTCCCTGTTCTTCTTTGGCGACGGTATTGGCACAGAACTGGCCTTGCGCCCCGTAGCAGGTTTGGATTATAAGATCAATAATGTTCCTTTGGCGCTTTCTTTTGATTGGAGGCCTCTGATAGGATTGGGAGATCTGCAGAATGAAGTAGGCTCCTTTGGTTTAGGTGTCAGATATGTATTTGACTAAAGGACATTAAATAATACGGCTAAAAGGCAGGAGTTTTCTTCTGTCTTTTTTTATGCGCCACAATTTGCTAATTTTGAATCATGAAATTAATGATTATTAATGGCCCAAACCTTAATTTATTGGGGAAACGAGAGCCAGAGGTATATGGGAGTACTACTTTTATGGATTATTTGTCCCAATTGAAATCAAAGTTCGAGGGCTTGCAATTGGATTATTTTCAATCGAATATTGAAGGGGAACTAATAGATAAACTGCAAGAGGTAGGCTTTTCCTATGATGGTATTGTTCTCAATGCCGCGGCCTATACACATACTTCGGTAGGTATTGGCGATGCGGTCAAAGCCATTGAAACCCCTGTGGTGGAAGTTCATATCTCCAATACTTTTAAAAGGGAAGATTTTAGACATCATTCCTATATCTCTTCAGGAGCCAAAGGAGTTATCCTAGGTTTTGGTCTCCAAAGTTATGATCTGGCCATACAAAGCTTCCTATAAGTGAGAAAAACGTATTTTAATTGGAGTACTGGAAAAGATTCTAGTCTGGCCTTGTTTAAAGTTTTAAATGAGGGAATTTATGAGGTTTCCAAACTGGTTACCACCGTTAATGGAGATTATGATCGGGTGTCCATGCATGGATTGCGTACTGCTTTATTGGAGCAACAAGCAGAAGCTTTGGGATTGCCACTTTTTAAGATTTCGCTAAGTGGTGATATTAGTATGAAAGCCTATGATGCGAAAATGAAAGAAGTAATGTCTGCCTTGACCAATGAAGGTTATGAATACGGTATCTTCGGAGATATTTTTTTGGAAGATCTGAAAAAATATCGGGAGGAGAAATTGGCAGAAGTTGGCGTAAAGGGAGTTTTTCCCTTGTGGAAACGAGATACCAGAGTGCTATTGGAAGAGTTTTTGGACTTAGGATTTAAGGCCATAACGGTTTGTACGAATGCCAAATATTTGGATGATTCTTTTTGTGGGCGTGTCCTAGATCATGATTTTATAAAGGATTTACCGGCAAATGTTGATGTATGTGGGGAAAATGGCGAGTTCCATACCTTTGTTTTTGACGGCCCTATCTTTTCACGACCAATTCCCTTTGATATTGGCGAAAAAGTGCAACGAGGATATACGCCATCTGGAAATGATGATGACGATTGCTTTTCCAAAGATGCTTCTTGGGATACTTCTTTTTGGTATTGCGACCTGCTACCGAAGAAGGGCTAAATACAAGAGACAGTACATAAAATAGGAATTTTAACACTATTTCAATAGGGTTTTCATTAAGAAAAGAGTTATCATTATAACAACATCTAAATTCTTGCTATGAAAATAATGATGAAGCCTTCTTTTGTAATGGTCTTTTTAATGCTGATTGGCTGTGGAAAAAGCGATACCAATACACCTTTCCAAGAAGACGGCACAGATCCTATGGATTCACCGCCAAGTTTAACTTTGGTCAATGCTTTTGGGAACCTTAGGTTTGATAGGCCAGTGGATTTTCAAAGCCCCAATGATGATAGTAATCGTCTTTTTGTAGTGGAACAAGCAGGGCGAATTCTATGGTTTTTAAATGATGAAAGCGTTTCGCAATCCGAGTCCTTCTTGGATATTAGAAATAGGGTTGATGATTCTGCGAGTGAAATGGGATTGTTGGGCCTAGCATTTCACCCTCAATTTGCATCCAATGGCTATATCTATGTCAATTATACCGCTTCAGGACCTGTTACGGTAATTTCTCGTTTTCAGCTGATGACCGGAAGCCCTGATCGTATTGATCCAGATTCGGAATTGGTGCTGCTGCGCATTCCGCAACCTTTTGGAAATCATAATGCAGGACAATTGGCTTTTGGGCCAGATAACCTTCTTTATATTGCGCTAGGTGATGGTGGTTCTGGTGGTGATCCACAAGGAAATGCCCAGAACAGAGGCAATTTACTGGGAAATATTCTTCGTATAGATATAGACCGTACGGAGAATGGGAATACTTATGGGATTCCTACAGATAATCCTTATGCCGGAAACTTAAACTTTAGAAATGAAATTTATGCCTATGGATTGCGCAACCCCTGGAGAATGAGTTTTGATACGGTCACGGGAGATTTATGGGCTGCCGATGTAGGGCAGAACGCGACGGAAGAAATCAATCGTATTGAAAATGGGAATAATTATGGTTGGAATATCCTGGAAGGAAGAGATTGTTTTAGTGCGACGAGCTGTGATGCTAGCGGGCTGACCCCGCCTGTATTTGAATATGGACAAGAAAGCGGTGATCGATCCGTAACGGGAGGTTATGTATACCGCGGAACCAACGTTCCCAGTCTGGAAGGGCAATATATCTATGCCGATTTTGTATCTGGCCGTATATGGTCACTGGGTATTAACGGAAATGAAGCAGGAACCAATACCCTTTTAATGGATACCAATGAAAATATTTCCTCTTTTGGAACCGATGCAAACAATGAACTCTACCTCTGTAGCTTCAATGGCACCATTCTAAAATTTGTTGAAAATTAAAGAGGGCTTATGTTGCCAAAGGTTTTAAGTATTTTTTATCGATATAGAAGGTTCCAAACGGTAATAAAGAAGCAATGAACAAGATTATAAAGCGCTTTAAACCCCATTTCTTTTCCATACAGAAGACAATGGCCAATACCACGTAGGCAATAAATAGAAATCCATGCGCATACCCAATGTAAATATTGGGTTCCGGAATATCCCCAAGATATTTAAGCGGCATGCCCAAGCCAAAAAGCAATAGATAGGAAACTCCCTCAAGAACAGCTGTTAATCGAAATATTTTCAACATAATTTAACCAAATAAAATTAGAACCACTAGGGGAACGAGTATTCCGGCCAAGGCCAGTTTCCAACCCCGTTTCTTAAAACTATTTTTTCCTTTGGTGATGAACATGCCCGTGATGGCAATGGTCAGCATAGCTATCCCAAAAACATCGGAATACCATATCCAGAAGCTATTGGTGTTTTTATGAAGAAAAATAGTTTGATTGATAATCGGGGTCTTGCGTTTGTATTCCAAAAGTCCTTTTCCGGTATTGGTATCCACATCCAGAATTATATTATCCTCAAAGTATACCCGTAATTCATCTCCTCGAAGTCGATGTCCGTCATAGGCCTCTGCCAAATCCCAATTCTTTGAAAAATCCTTGATATAAGCAGCATCATCCAGGTGTTTTACCTCTGTTGGCAATGGTATTTGCACCTCTTTGGCATCATAGGTGTAATTTCCCGGGTTCCAACTTCGTCTATGATTCAGTAATATCCCCGAAAAAGAGAATGAAATGATCAATCCGATATAAAAGTAAGCCACATCCCGATGGATGTTTCTTTGGGTAAATTTCATATATCTGGATTATCTCCTATAAATGGATTACCTCATCATAAGCATCGGCAACGGCCTCCATAACCGCTTCACTCATGGTTGGATGTGGATGAACCGCTTTAAGGATTTCATGACCTGTAGTTTCCAGTTTTCGGGCTACTACAGCTTCAGCGATCATATCGGTAACCCCCGCACCGATCATATGACAACCCAACCATTCTCCGTATTTGGCATCAAAAATTACTTTTACAAAACCATCTGCAGCTCCAGAAGCTTTTGCTTTTCCACTGGCAGAGAAAGGAAATTTCCCTACTTTGATCTCATAACCTTTTTCCTTGGCCTGCTCTTCTGTAAGTCCTACAGAGGCAATTTCGGGACTGCAATAGGTACATCCGGGAATATTTCCGTAATCTAGGGCTTCCACATGCATTCCCGCTATTTTTTCTACACAAAGGATTCCTTCTGCAGAGGCAACGTGCGCTAAAGCCTGCCCTGGGGTAACATCCCCAATAGCATAATAACCTGGGATATTGGTTTGATAATAATCGTTTACCAATATTTTATCACGATCGGTAGCGATACCTACGTCTTCCAAACCAATATTTTCTATGTTTGTTTTGATGCCCACAGCAGAAAGTACAATATCTGCTTCCAGTACTTCCTCACCTTTGGCGGTTTTAACGGTAGTTTTAACACCTTCTCCAGAAGTATCAACATGCGTCACTTCTGCGGAAGTTTTTATTTTTATCCCCGTCTTTTTAAAGCTGCGTTCCAATTGTTTGGAAACATCTGCATCCTCAACCGGAACTATTTTGGGCAGGTACTCTACAACCGTAACTTCGGTCCCCATGGCATTGTAGAAATAGGCAAATTCTATCCCAATGGCACCACTACCTACAACAATCATCTTCTTAGGTTGTGTCTCCAAGGTCATCGCTTCCCGATACCCGATTACTTTTTTGCCATCTTGCGGCAAACTCGGCAATTCCCTGCTTCGTGCACCGGTGGCAATGATGATATGGGATGCACTATAGTCTGTAGTATTTCCCTCCGCATCCGTTACCGCTACTTTCTTTCCGGATTTTAACTTTCCAAAACCGTTGATTACTTCGATTTTGTTCTTTTTCATTAAAAATTGAACGCCTTTGCTCATTCCATCAGCAACACCACGGCTGCGTTGTACAACGGCATCAAAATCTTTGTCCACACCTTCAGCCTTAAGACCGTAGTCCCCGGCATGTTGTAAATATTCAAAAACCTGAGCAGATTTTAATAAAGCTTTGGTAGGGATACATCCCCAATTTAAGCAGACGCCCCCAAGGCTTTCCTTTTCTATAATCGCTGTTTTAAATCCTAATTGGGATGCTCTTATCGCTGTCACATAACCTCCGGGGCCACTCCCCAAAACAATAATATCAAAATTGCTCATCTATTTATTTTTTTCGAGTTGCAAAGGTACGAAATGAAACTTAAAATGGAAGCCTCAATTTCAATTAGGAACGGGAAAATATGCAGAACCCCACTTCTTATTCTCTTCCCTAAAGTGAGGCAAGGGAAATTTGGGAAAAAGAGTTGTAATAGCGCGGATTCAAGAATTCATTTTCCTTTGGTTGAATTCCTCAGAACCGCCTTTGGGAATAGATAAGGATTTCCATTCTTCACCCTTTATCATGGTACCTATGAATACAATTTGCCCCACATGATTGGCATAATGGGCCAATTGCCGATGTACCGCTTCAACAATGGAATGTTCTTCGGTTCGGATACGGATGGGAGTGTCAAAATTGTTATGATCAATACTGTCCAAGGCAGTAAAAAGGCATTGCCAACCTTCTTCCCAAGCAGCAACTAAATCTTCTTTCTTCCTGTAGGGATCTTTAAATTCCATTTCTCGATTACGCCAAGATTTTTCTCCATCCTCTGTTAGGAAATTGGTCCATCTACTCAACATATTGCCTACGATGTGTTTAACAATAATCGCAATGCTATTGGACTCTTGGTATTGCCATAGCATATCCTGATCGGAAAGTTGGGCGAAAGTCTTATCGCCAAGTGTCTTGTAGCGCTTAAATTCAAAACGCGCACTTTTGATAAAATGTTCAGGATATGTCATAAGGGCATAGTTTTTATAAAATGAACCGAGATATCCGGAAGCTAATCTTCCGAATCAAAACCAAGACTGGCCGAGTTAATGCAGTAACGTTGTCCTGTGGTCTCTTGGGGCCCATCATTGAATACATGACCTAAGTGACCTCCACAATTGGCACATACGGTTTCTGTACGTATCATTCCATGACTATTGTCCCTAACGTATTCAATGGCCCCCTCAATAGCTTGATCAAAGGAAGGCCAGCCACAACCACTTTCAAATTTGTGTTCACTGGTAAATAACTTGGCATGGCATGCCTTACAGTGATACCAACCTTTCTCAAAATGAAGGTTAAATTTTCCGGTATGGGGATATTCTGTACCCTTTTTTCGCAAAATTCTGAACTCTTCCTGAGAAAGTTGTTGTTGCCATTCTTCTTCGGTCTTTTCTACAACGTATTTTTTCATATCGCGTATGGGTTTAAAGGGGATAAACAAAAATAACCATATAAATTCTTAGTGACAAGCACAAGAATTCATATGGTTAGGAGTATTAAAAATGTTCTTTTAAAAGGGTGTTTTCTATTTTTTTGCGGGAACGAATTTTAAAGCTGCCCCGTTAATGCAATGCCGTTCTCCTGTAGTCTGTCTTGGCCCATCGTTGAATACATGGCCTAAATGTCCACCGCAAGTGGCACAATGCTCCTCTGTCCGTGCATAGCCTATTTTATAATCTACGCTAAAGGCTACATTGCCTTCAATAATTTGGTCAAAACTAGGCCATCCCGTTCCGGAATCAAACTTATCTTTGCTTCGGAATAATTCGGTATTACAACCAGCACAAACATAGGTGCCTTCCTGTTTATTATTGAGCAAATCACTGGTGAACGCTCTTTCCGTACCTGCTTTTCTTAAGATGTTATATTGAATATCGGTAAGCTGTTGGCGCCATTCCAAATCCGTCTTCACTACCGTAAACTTTTCTTCTTGTTTCGGCTCTTCTTCCATTGCTACCGTTTTTTCTTGTGAAACCCCCTTACAACTTGCAAGGACAAAAATATAAAGGGCAAGAATTACTCTACTAAACATGCTACTTTCGTTTAAATTAAAATTACTGTCTTAGACGTATTTAGAAGTTACACCTTTCAAAAACAACAGCATATTATTTAAAAATAATAATAGTTACTATAAAAAAAACTGATAGAACGAATGTTAAATCCTATACTTAAAGCTTTACACGTTGAACATCACTTTCGCTGATTCCAAGATTAGACATTACGGCATTGATATTAGAGGTGTCTAATTTGCCCGTAAGTTGGTCCGCTGGAATAACGGCAATTCTGAACACTTGATTATCTGTATCCCCTGGTAGTAATAAACCGAAGTCAAAATCGGCATCAAGAAAAATATCCACGTCAAAAAAGGTGTGCTCAAAATTGTATTGCAACAGGCCTTGATTTACAATCAGGGTTTGGGGTAAGGGCCTCCAAATGTCCACGGCTTGTCCATTAGTATCACTGGTCTGGTCAAATTGAAGAAAGACCAACACAACATCGGTTTCCAAAACTTCAATGGTTTGGGGGAATTCATAGAATATTCTATAATTGTTTCCTGCATCGAAAGTCCCTTCAATATCAATTACGGTACCGGTAACATTGACACCATCCTGTCCATCCCTTCCATCGAGACCATCAAAACCTGGAGGGCCTTCGGGACCTTCACATGAAAGAATGAACAATGTTAGAAATGCGCCTAAGAGTAAATTTAATTTTTTCATACTGTAAATTTAAAATCTGTATTAGTAAACGAGTTTATGATGACTTATTGTATGCATACTTTCAAAAAGCGTTCCAGTTTTTCACTTCCACAAAAAAAACTTTACTTATTAATAAGTAAACCTATGATTACCGCAGATTTAAAACAAAGTTGTTTAATATTGTAAAAAAATAAAATATCCATGCCAACCGTAGTATCCCATAGTTTGTTCTCCGAATTTGATATTGCCCTTTTTAAATCGGGAAAGCATTATCGGCTCTATGAAAAACTTGGAGCTCATCTTATGGAGCTTCAGGGAGTAAAAGGGACGTATTTTGCGGTATGGGCCCCTTCCGCAAAGGCGGTTTCTGTGGTTGGGGACTTTAATCATTGGGTAGATGGGGAACATCCTCTACATGTGCGGTGGGACGAAAGCGGAATCTGGGAAGGTTTTATTCCTGCTGTTGATCAGGGTACATTATATAAATACAAGATACACTCCCATCATAACGGTCAGATTACAGAAAAGGCGGATCCTTTTGCCAGACGATGTGAATTGCCTCCAAATACAGCATCTATAGTTTGGAAAGCGCCCTATCAATGGAAGGATGGCAGTTGGATGGGGTATCGTAGCCAGAAAAATGGATTGGATAGACCTTATGCGGTCTATGAAGTGCATTTGGGTTCATGGAAACGCAATGAAAATTCGGATTATCTTTCGTATTTGGAATTGGCCGAGGATCTTGTGGCCTATGTAAAAGAAATGAATTTTACCCATGTGGAGTTTATGCCCGTGATGGAGTATCCGTATGATCCATCCTGGGGGTATCAATTGACAGGTTATTTTGCGCCAACCTCCAGATTTGGGAAACCGGAAGACTTTAAAGAGCTGATCGACGCTTTTCATCAACACGATATTGGGGTTATCCTGGACTGGGTGCCCTCACATTTTCCTGAAGATGCCCATGGACTGGGATTTTTTGATGGCAGCTCCCTCTATGAACATCCTGATAGGAGAAAAGGGTATCATCCGGATTGGAAAAGCCTAATTTTTAATTATGAACGTAATGAAGTAAGGGCTTTTTTGATCAGTAATGCCGTTTTTTGGCTAGATCAGTATCATGTGGATGGATTACGGGTAGATGCGGTCGCTTCCATGCTATATTTGGATTACTCCCGTGAGGAAGGGGAGTGGGAACCCAACATTTATGGGAATAACGAAAATTTGGCAGCCATATCCTTTATTAAGGAGTTAAATGCCGAAATATATAAAAGTTTTCAGGGGGTGCAGACGATTGCAGAAGAGTCTACTTCATTTTCCAAAGTTTCCCGTCCCGTAGATTTGGGCGGACTGGGTTTTGGCATGAAATGGATGATGGGATGGATGCACGACACCTTGGAATATTTCAAGAAAGAGGCTATTTATCGCAGGCATCACCAAAACGATCTTACTTTTAGTATGACCTATGCGTTTACAGAGAATTTTATGCTTCCCTTTTCGCATGATGAGGTGGTCTATGGGAAACAATCGCTCTTGTATAGAATGCCGGGCGATGAGTGGCAGCGATTTGCGAATCTGCGCTTGCTTTTTGGCTATATGTACACCCATCCAGGAGCCAAACTTATTTTCATGGGGGGCGAATTTGGTCAGTCTTCGGAATGGAATTTCCAACAAAGTCTCGATTGGCATTTACTGCAATACGAGGTGCATTCGGGCGTGCAAGAATTAATAAAAGCTTTAAATACCTTATACAAAACCTATCCAGCTCTTTATGAAAAGCAATTTAGCCCAGAAGGGTTTCAATGGATAGATTATGGAGATCATGAAAATTCCGTACTTACTTACATCCGTAAGGGCCATGATGCGAAAAATGATTTAATTATTGCTTGTAACTTCACCCCCGTACCCCGGGAAAATTATAGAATAGGAGTGCCCAAGACTAAAAAGCTCAAAGAGATTTTCTCTAGTGATGCCATAGAATATGGCGGAAGTGGAATGCATAATGGTTCGGTAAAAATAGAGGCCATTCCTGCGCATGGACATAAAAAATCCATAACGGTAAGCCTGCCTCCGCTTGGTATTGTTATTTTTCAATAGGATAAACTACGCATAATGCAATAGTTGAAATTTGGAGGGCATATCTTTTTACTTTTACAACATAATGTCTTTTTTTTGTTGGCTAATAAAACCAAAACACCATGATTACCAATACGGAACTGGAATACAAAGGAAATTTATACCCTAATCTTATTGTCAGTATTCAAAGGGATACCGATAAGGTTTGTTTTACTACGGAAAACGGTGTGGTTTTGGAAGTTACCATTCTGCGCGATAGTGTATTGCGATTCCGATATGCGACCGAGCACGTTTTTGAACCCGATTTTTCCTATGCCATAAGCGAAGATGTCAGTAAGGGCTTTAACCACTTGGAGGTAGAGGAGACCGCTACGGAATACATTATAGAAACCTCAAAATTGAAGGTGCTTGTTGATAAAAAGACAGTGCGTGTGCAAATTTCCGACTTGGAAGGCACTATTTTAAATGAGGATGAACTAGGGTTTCATTGGGAAGAAAACTATACCTACGGGGGCAATATCGTAAAAATGAGCAAGCTTACCCAGGTCGGGGAAAGTTTTTACGCTATGGGCGATAAAGCCATGCATACCAATCTCAAAGGAAAAAGAATCAATAATTGGGTAACGGATCAGTATGCCTACGGAAAAGAACAAGACCCTCTTTATAAGGCAATCCCTTTTTATATAGGACTGCATAAGAACATTTCTTACGGGATCTTTTTTGATAATAGTTTTAGATCGCATTTCGATTTTGCCCATGAACGCAGAAATACCACTAGTTTCTGGGCAGAAGGAGGCGAAATGAATTATTATTTCTTCTATGGCCCCGAAATGTCAAAAGTCGTTCGGGATTATACAGATTTAACGGGGAAGCCAGAATTACCACCCTTGTGGGCCTTAGGATATCATCAATCCAAATGGAGCTATTTTCCTGATAGCCGGGTCAAAGAAGTGGCTCAAAAATTCCGTGATCTCAGAATTCCATGCGATGCCATTTATTTGGATATTGATTATATGGATGGGTTTCGTTGCTTTACTTGGGACAAAAATCGTTTTCCAGACCCAAAACAAATGATTGCGGATTTGAATGAAGACGGCTTCAAGACCGTGGTCATGATCGATCCAGGGATTAAAATAGACAAAGAATATTGGGTATACCAAGAAGCAATACAGAACGATTATTTCTGTAAACGTGGGGATGGCCCTTATTTTAAGGGAAAAGTATGGCCTGGCGAATGTAATTTCCCTGATTTCACCAACCCTGAGGTACGGGAATGGTGGGCCGGACTCTATAAGGGATTAATGGCGGAAACGGGAGTACATGCCGTATGGAACGATATGAATGAACCGGCCGTTATGGAAGTGCCCACTAAGACGGCTCCTTTGGATGTACGTCATGATTACGACGGACACCCTTGTAGTCATAGGAAAGCGCATAATGTGTACGGGACGCAAATGGTGAGGGCAACCTATGAAGGGGTAAAGAAATATGTGTATCCCAAACGACCTTTTGTCATTACAAGAGCCGCGTTTTCGGGAGCACAGCGCTATGCCTGCACATGGACAGGGGATAATGTAGCTACTTGGGAACATCTTTGGATTGCCAACGTACAAATGCAACGCATGTGCATGAGCGGCTATTCTTTCGTAGGTTCGGATATCGGTGGTTTTGCTGAACAACCGAATGGGGAATTATTTGCCCGTTGGATTCAATTGGGTGTCTTCCATCCATTTTGCCGAGTGCATTCCAGTGGAGATCATGGAGATCAGGAGCCCTGGTCTTTTGACAATGAGGTAACGGATATCGTACGGAAATTCATTGAGATACGATATCAGTTATTGCCCTATTTGTATACGATGTTCTGGAAATATGCAGAAGATGGTATCCCAATGTTGAAATCCTTGGTGTATTTTGACCAAACGGATCCCCAGACACATTTTAGAACGGATGAGTTTATTTTTGGGGAACAGATTTTGGTCTGCCCTGTACAAGAACCCAATGCCCAGGGAAGAAGAATGTATATCCCCAGAGGGAGATGGTATAATTTTTGGACAGAAGAAGTTGTGGAAGGCGGAAAAGAACGCTGGATCGCTGCTGATATCGATAAGATTCCTTTATTTATCAAAGAAGGAGCCATGATTCCTAAATACCCTGTACAACAGTATGTGGGGGAAGTAGCTTTGGAGGAATTGGTTTTGGATGTATACTTTAAAATGGGAACCGAAAATTCTTCAGTCTATGAAGATGGTCAAGATGGTTATGATTATAAGAAAGGACGCTATAGTTTACGCAACTTTAAATTGAACGGAAAGGAAAAGGAATTGATCATACAACAATTTAAGAATGGAACTTATATTACCCCTTATGAGACCTTTAAACTTAACTTTCACGGGCTTCCATTTAAGATAGATAGTATTCAATTGGACAATGAAAGTATTTCCTTTGAAGATGTAAAATTGAATGGGGATAACAGCATTCAAATTAGTAAAGATTTCACTTCTCTGCATATCATTGGAAATTAATTTTTTTGTAATTTACAGGTATAAAACACAAATCATTATGAAAAAAATAATTTTGGTATGCGCCCTGTTTATAGGCGTTACCGCATGTAAAACAAACCCCTTTACGGGGAAGAAGACACTGAATGCTTTTCCCAATAGCCAGTTGTTTCCTTCCTCTTTTGCTCAGTACAATCAGTTTTTAGGGGAAAACAAAGTGATTAAAGGCACTGCAGAAGCAAAAATGATAACTAGTGTGGGACAGCGCATTGCATCAGCAGCGGAACGTTGGTTAACGGCCAATGGATATCCCGGATATCTTAAGGATTATCAATGGGAATATAATTTAGTGAATGATAAGACGGTCAATGCTTGGTGTATGCCAGGTGGAAAAATTGTTTTTTATACAGGTATTTTGCCTATAACGCAGACAGAAACGGGTATCGCGGTAGTAATGGGGCATGAAGTGGCTCACGCTTTGGCCGATCATGGGGCACAGCGTATGACGGCGAGTTATGGACAACAATTGGGAGCGCTTGCAGGAAATATTCTGATCAAGGACCAAAAAGCTGTAAATACGTTTAATCAGGCTTATGGCGTAGGGACCACGGTAGGAGTGATGCTTCCTTTTAGTAGGGGGCATGAAACGGAAGCAGATCGTATTGGCCTACAGATTATGGCGATAGCCGGATATAACCCGGATGAAGCAGCAGAATTATGGAAACGTATGAAAGCAAATAGCGGAGGAGAGGCCCCGCCGGAGTTTATGAGTACGCATCCTTCCAATGATACGCGTATCAATAACTTAACGGAATGGGCACCAGCTGCAAAAGAAGAAGCCCGAAAATTTGGGGTAACTTCCTTCAAATAATCAAAACTAACGTAATAATTGTACCTTAGAAGCTGTTCTGTATTGGAACAGCTTTTTTTTTGAAATTATATTATGGAAAGAATAACTGCAGTTAAGGGAAGCAATAAATTATTAAACGCATGGGCATTCTACGACTGGGCCAATTCTGTATACAGCCTGGTGATTTCTTCTGCCATTTTCCCCATTTTTTATGGGGCATTGTTCAGGGTGGCGGAAATAGAGGAAGTAGAAGTCTTTGGTGGAATGATTGCAAGAGCCCCTCTGATAAGTTATACTACTTCGGCTGCCTTTGTCTTTATAGCTATTATTACCCCTCTGGTTTCCGGTATAGCAGATTACGTTGGCAATAAAAAGATGTTCATGAAATTCTTTTGCTATTTAGGTGGAGTTTCATGCATAGGATTGTATTGGTTTTCCTTAGAGCATATTTATATTGGTCTTCTGTGCTACTTTTTTGGTTTAGTGGGCTTCTGGGTAAGTTTCGCCATCAATAATTCGTATTTGCCCGACGTGGCTTTTCCAGAGCAACAGGATCGAATTAGTGCCAAAGGCTTTTCTATGGGCTATGCGGGTAGTGTATTATTGCTTTTGATCAATTTGGCCATGGTTATGAAGCCTGCCTTTTTTGGTATTGAAAGTGATGCAGGAGAGGCCGCGGAGATCAAGGCCATGAAATATTCTTTTTTGACTGTGGGAATTTGGTGGATCATCTTTAGTCAATATACATTTTATCATTTACCCAAAGGAAATAAAAAGGAAGGAGATCGTAAAAATGTAATCCTCAATGGTTTTAAGGAATTGAAATTGGTATGGCGGCAATTGGGAGATGAGATCCAGTTAAAAAGATATCTCATCGCTTTTTTTGTATATAGTATGGCCGTTCAAACGGTTATGCTGATCGCGACTTATTTTGGAGAAGAAGAAATTAATTGGGGAACCGATGATAAGCGCACTTTTGGCCTTATTATCAGTATTTTGATCATTCAAGTTATTGCTATCCTGGGAGCGACCATTACGGCAAGGGCTTCCAGGGCCTATGGAAATGTAAGAACATTGATTGTAATCAATGTACTATGGTTGTTGATTTGTATTTATGCCTTTTTTCTGATTACGCCAACCGACTTTTATATTGCGGCAGGATTGGTAGGGCTGGTCATGGGAGGCATTCAAGCATTAAGTCGCTCTACCTACTCCAAATTTCTGCCGGAAACCGAGGATACCACTTCCTTTTTTAGCTTCTATGATGTTGCTGAAAAAGTGGGGATCGTCTTTGGTACCGGAATCTATGGTTTGGTGGCACAATACAGCACCATGCGCAATGCTACCATTTTCTTAGGGGTATTTTTTCTTATTGGTGCATTTTTATTAACAAAAGTACCCAAACAAAGACAAGAGGAATAGGAGTACTACGAATCTCTTGGGGTTTTTAAATAAAGAAGCCCCGACCAAAATTGGTCGAGGCGTACTACATTTATGGTGGTATTGGTTTATTATCCTTTTGAAATATCTCCTGAACCAGAAGTTTTGGTATCAATTTTTTCAGGATTTCCTCGATAACGGATATCTCCTGACCCAGATACTCTTGCCTTTATAGATTTGTTTGCCGTAATCTTAATATCTGCAGATCCAGATATGCTTGCTTTTACGTTATCCGCGCTCAAATCATAAGCTTTGATATCTCCGGAACCAGAAATGGATACATCGAAATCGGTAGTTTTACCATCCAATCGAATATCTCCAGATCCTGACATGGAGGCAGAAATGGATTGGGCCGAGACGCTAAGTGTAATATCCCCGGAACCGGACATGGCCGTTTTAAAGGTATCGGATTTCAACATGGTTTTCCCAACAATATCCCCGGAACCGGATAAGGATACCCCATCAATTTGTTCTACGGGAACCGTAATATAGATGCCATTGCCACTCTTCCATGAAGAAGGTCTTAGGTTGACGCCTTTCTTTACTTTAATGACCAGCTTTCCATTTTTGACTTCGGTTTTTATATGTTCCAACAGGTTTTCTTCCCCTTTTAAGCTCAATTCTCCTTCATTCCCGTCTACAAGAATAACATCGAACCATCCAGATACGGCTACAGAATTGTAATCTCCGACAGAACGCTCTATGGTAACAACGTTCCCATTTCCTTTGATTTTTTTGCCCCATTGTGCTGTACAAGAAGCTGTAAACAATACGATAAAACTAAGTAATGCTAAATTTTTCATGATTATGTGTTTATTAAGTTGATGAATTTAATTTTTGAAAAATGATATTCCTCCATATTCACTATTGATGAAGATGCGGTTGCCACTGTTGGCTTTTCCGTAATATCCTTTATAATATTTTTCGCTTGATTTTACTTTACTGATATTGACTTCAAAATCGTCTTTACCGCTGACACCGGCATACTCCGTTTCAATTTCAAAATCAAAATAATAGTCCGACGCATAGCCAATTTTAATTCCGGTATAATCCGTTCGGATATCTATATTCCCCGCATCTGAGGCCATTCGATCTATCCTAATAGATCCATAATCCGCAGAAGCCTGTACATTGCCATGGATAATTCCTAATTTTACATTGATATAATCTCCATTTCCTTTCACATTATTGGCCTCTCCAATAACGATTTTACCATAATCAGCTGTATAATCCAGATTTTCCATTTCCTCAACGGTAGAATTGGTGTAATCGGCATTGATTTCCAAATCTCCTGCTTTTGCTATGGTAAAACCAGAATAGTCGGCCGTGATTTTACCACTTTCAATGAAGTCTATAGTAGATTTGGAGGTGTAGTCAAAATTAAGTTGATTGTTACGACCGCGCAATTCTCCAATATCCAATCTTCCATAGTCACAATTGATTTTCGCATGTCCATCAATTCGATCGAGATAGATATTCCCATAGTCATTGCTTAAATGCACACTGTTTTTTACTGGAAGTTTTATGGTGTAATTTACTTGTACGCTGACATTTCGTTTGCCGCGATCCCATCCCCATCCTCTATTGCTCGATTTTTTGAACATTGTTCTTGCATCTACCAGCGTATTGCTGTTCTCAAAGTTTACAGTGATTTCATTCAAACGTTCCTGGACTTTCTCTTCCTTATTACCACTGGTTTTGATATGGACTTCAATTACTACCCGGTTTTCGTTCCAGGAGGTGATATTTAGATTCCCATATCGGTTTTTCACCTTTAAAAGGGCATCAGCGGCAACGTTGAATTCTTTTTTTATGGTCTTTTCCTTTTTATACTTTCCCTTTAAGGTTCCATTTCCTGCGATAAGGGTTATGGGCAGTAAAAAAAGCAGTATGGTATATTTAAAAACTGTTGTACTCATTGTTTTGTTCTTTAATAATTCTAATGAAATTTTTTTTAGCGGTCTACACTGGTATTTGTTAGCTGTTAAATAGTGTTTTGGCTCATTTCACTATTAAGATCTAAAGCTTTAATGGATTCTATTTGTTGTAAAACATCCTGTAATAGATCTATTCTAATTTGAAAATTGGTAATCATGGCACTTAAAATAAGTTTGCTGCTCCCCCCATTTAATAAATCCTGTTCCAACATATCATAGTCCTTTTCCAATTTTTTCAATTGCAACATGGCATCATCTATAATATGCTTTGTTTCAGGAGTGCTTTCCATCTCCAATTTTTGTATTTGGTCCTCAATGAGGTTGGCAAAATAAAACTCCGTCTTGGAGACTTCCGGAGAAATCTCGGCCACCTGTTCATTGGTGGGGACTTCAGCAGTATAGGCGGTAAAGCCAATACTGACCAAAAGAACTACAGCAGCGGCAATAGATAAGGGCTTCCACCAACTTCTCTTCTTTTGTTGAAGCGTTACCACTTTGGTTGAAGCTTCCAATTTTTCTAAAAACCTGGCCTGATGTCCTTGCTCTGGCTCTTCCGTATCGAAGGTCCCGTGCAGAGAAGCAAACAGATTTTCAAATTCATCTTTTTCCATGATTAAGCAAATTGTATTTTTTTTCGTAAACTTTCTTTGGCTCTGGAAATTGTAGTTCTACAATTCGCATAGCTCATATTCATAATAGTACTTATTTCTTCATAGTCATATCCTTCAATTAAATGTAAGGTCAAAGAAACTCTGTAATTATCTTTCAGTTGTTTCATGGTCTCCATCACTTTTTGAGCCTTTAGTTCTGTAAACACATGATCAGAGGTAATTCCATCATTATCTTCGACCTTGTACATAATATCATCTAAATCAACTTCGTTTTGTTTTTGTTGTTTTCTGTAATGATATATACTGTTGTTTACTACAATCCTTTTTAGCCAGGCTCCAAAAGTGACCTCTCCTTTAAATGTGTGCAGTTTCGTAAACGCGTTTAAAAACGATTCCTGCATGACATCTTCAGCTTCGGCGCTGTTCTTTACAATCCTAAAAGCTGTATTGTACATAGCTTTGTAATAACGGTTGTAAACTTCCAATTGCGCACTTTGTTTTTGTTCTAAACACAATTGCAGTAAAACATCAATATGTTCTTTTTTGTGGCTCAAAAAGTGGATGATTTGTATTAGAGATAAATCAAGTTACGCATTGTTACACTTTTTTAAGATTTTTTTTTCATTTGTTGGCATAAGAATTGTTTTATAAAGGGAGATAAGTGCGGTGAAAGCTTGGTTTTCACCAGATATAAGGCCTTGAGAAAGGTTTATGTGTAATTTTAAAAAAGAAATCTTTTTGTCAGGTAATGACAGAATGACCGATTATATAACTATGGGAAATTCCAAATTTTCAAATTTTGACAACATGTCTCTACAGGGAATAGATGAGGATGCTGAATTGATTCCATTGATGACGCCTGAAGATGAAGAGGAAATGAACAATGAAAGCTTGCCGGAGACACTTGCTATTCTCCCTTTGAGAAATACGGTTTTATTTCCAGGTGTAGTGATACCCATTACAGCAGGAAGGGATAAATCCATTAATTTAATCAAAGATGCGAATAATGGTTCCAAAGTAATCGGAGTAGTTTCACAAAAGGATGCGGAAACAGAGAATCCTGGTGTCAAGGATATCAACACCATTGGAACCGTTGCAAGAATTTTGAGGGTTTTACAGATGCCCGATGGGAATACTACGGTGATCATTCAAGGGAAAAAGCGTTTTGAAATCGCCGAAGTATTAGATCAAAAACCGTATATCACAGCGAGGGTGAGTGAAACTAAGGAATTGAGGCCAGATCGGAAGAGCGAAGAGTTTAGGGCCATCATCGATTCGATCAAAGAGTTGTCCTTAAAGATCATAAAGGACAATCCCAATATTCCCAGTGAAGCTTCTTTTGCAATCAAAAATATTGAAAGTAATTCCTTTTTGATCAATTTTGTCTCTTCCAACCTTAATCTAGGGGTTGCAGAAAAACAGGAACTCTTGGAAATTGGTAGCCTTCAGGAGCGTGCGCTGACTACACTGAAGTATATGAATGTGGAGCTTCAAAAGTTGGAACTAAAGAATGATATTCAATCCAAGGTCCGCAATGATATGGACCAGCAACAACGCGAATATTTCCTGCATCAGCAAATGAAGACCATTCAAGAAGAGCTGGGAGGGGTTTCCTACGATGAGGAATTGGATGAAATGCGTAAACGCGCCAAGACGAAAAAATGGGATAAGAAGGTAGGGGAGCATTTTGACAAGGAATTATCTAAAATGCAGCGTATGAATCCCCAAGTGGCAGAATATTCCATTCAACGGAATTACCTGGACTTATTTTTGGACCTTCCTTGGAACGAATTTTCAAAGGATAAATTTGATCTTCATCAGGCTCAAAAAATATTGGACAGGGATCACTACGGTCTGGAAGATGTAAAGAGAAGGATTATAGAATATTTGGCGGTCTTAAAGCTTAGAAACGATATGAAATCTCCTATTCTATGCTTATATGGACCTCCAGGTGTAGGAAAAACATCTTTAGGTAAATCTATTGCAGAAGCGCTCGGAAGAGAGTATGTGCGCATGTCTTTAGGAGGACTTCGGGATGAAGCAGAGATTAGAGGGCATCGTAAAACCTATATTGGTGCCATGCCCGGCCGTATTGTACAAAGCTTGAAAAAAGCGGGAAAATCAAATCCAGTATTTATTTTAGATGAAATCGATAAATTATCGAATAGTCATCAAGGAGACCCTTCATCAGCGATGTTGGAAGTCTTGGATCCTGAACAAAACAGTGAATTTCATGATAATTTCCTGGAAATGGGGTATGATCTTTCCAAAGTGATGTTCATTGCTACCGCCAATAATCTTTCTACCATACAACCGGCATTGCGAGATCGCATGGAGATGATCAATGTTTCCGGATATACTATTGAGGAGAAAGTGGAGATTGCTAAGCGACATTTGTTGTCCAAGCAATTAAAAGAACATGGACTTAGTACTAAGGATTTAAAAATAGGCAAACGCCAGCTAGAAAAAATTGTGGAAGGTTATACCAGGGAATCGGGTGTACGTTCCTTGGAAAAACAGGTGGCCAAGATGGTACGTCATGCGGCAAAATCCATTGCCATGGAGGAAGACTATAATATTAGCGTGACCAATGAGGATGTTGAAAAGGTACTGGGACCAGCACGTTTGGAGCGCGATAAGTATGAAAATAATGACGTGGCAGGAGTGGTCACGGGCTTGGCTTGGACCAGTGTTGGAGGGGATATTCTTTTTATTGAATCTATATTGTCCAAGGGTAAAGGAGCTTTGAGCATCACGGGAAACCTTGGAAAAGTAATGAAGGAATCGGCTACCATAGCCATGGAATATATTAAATCCAATGCTTCTAATTTTGGATTGGACACTAGCATTTTTGATACGCATAATGTACATATTCATGTTCCTGAGGGTGCAACGCCCAAAGATGGGCCGAGTGCTGGAGTAACTATGTTAACTTCTTTAATTTCGTTATTCACCCAACGAAAAGTGAAAAAGAGCCTAGCCATGACCGGAGAAATCACCCTAAGAGGCAAAGTATTGCCGGTTGGTGGTATCAAAGAGAAGATCTTGGCTGCGAAACGCGCTAAAATTAAAGAGATTATTCTTTGTGAAGAGAACAGAAAAGATGTATTGGAAATTAAAGAAGCCTATCTTAAGGGACTTAAATTCCATTATGTTAAAGAAATGCACGAAGTGATAGAAATAGCGGTTCTTGATCAGAAGGTTAAGAATGCCAAGAAATTTGCTTAAAAACCCTTAATTGGGATAAAAATGTGACCAAGAAATGCAATGGTAACTTAAAATGTAGACCCATTGCATTTCGTTGTTATTCACAGCCAGAATGGATTTTTCTAGCATACACTTTTTAAGCTTCCCCCTTTTTTATCCTGTCTATTCTACCTATTTTTGAACAATGCAAAAAATCACCATAGCCATTGATGGATATTCCTCTACGGGAAAAAGTACCATCGCCAAGCAGTTGGCAAAAGCATTGAACTACATCTATGTAGATACAGGCGCTATGTACCGGGCAGTGACCTTATTTGGTATGCGAAATGGTCTGATCGGCCATGCTTCGGAGGATTATGATGCTTTGGTGACTTCCCTGCCGCAAATACATTTAAGATTTCAGTACAACGATGGTTTAGGATATTCCGAAATGTACCTTAATGGGGAAAATGTGGAAAAACAGATACGCACCCTAGAAGTATCCAGACATGTAAGCAAGGTTGCCGCCATTGAAGAAGTTCGCATAAAGTTGGTACAATTGCAACAAGAAATGGGTAAAGATAAAGGAATGGTGATGGATGGTCGGGATATTGGAACAGTGGTACTACCTGATGCAGAATTCAAAATTTTTATGACAGCTTCTCCGGAGACTAGGGCAGCACGGCGGTACAAGGAATTACTGGATCGTGGGGATGAGGTGACTTATGAAGCGGTATTAAAGAATGTTCAAACAAGGGACCATATTGATTCCAATCGGGAATTTTCTCCCTTACGGAAGGCCGAGGACGCCATAGAATTTGACAATGGGGATATGGGACTGCAGGAACAATTTGAACGGATTTACAATCATGCACTTCGCATTATAGCAAAACAATAAAAAAGGTCCGGAATTTTACCGGACCTTTTCTTTACGTTATTGTACCCAAATTACGGATTTGGAATCACCAAAACCTGATCGGGATGGATGACATCCGGATTGCTCAAAATATTGGTGTTGGCAGAGAAAATTGCTTTGTATTTCATGGCATCTCCATAGTAGTGTTTCGCTATCTTACTAAGGGATTCTCCTCCTTTTACCGTATGTCTGTGGTATACCGAATCATCGGCTACGCTAATATTGGCTTGTATATCAGAGGCACTTTCGCCACCTAATTCCTTAATTTTGTCCCATAATAGGTTCTTCTCATAGGGCGTATTCGCCACGCCTTTTATCTTAAGAACTCCGCCTTCCTCACTGACATTTCCATCCTGAATCCCTAATTCTTGGCCAAGATCTAGAACACCTTGGTACTTTGCTTTAACACTCATAATTATTGTTTTAATGGTTAATAAAATGTGAGTTCAAGATAGTAATAATTGTACGGGTTTGCCACTAAATGCTATGAAATTATACGAAAACTATGGGAGTATTGAGTATCAGTTCCTTATCTTCAAATGAAATCGTGCGATTATTTATGCAATTATTCCGTTTAAATGGGGAATAAAGTTGTAATACAGGGCATTTAGTTGTATTTTTGCACTCCTTTTTAGCAAAATTCAAGAGGAAAAGGACTTAAGTAAACGATAAAAAATAACAGCTTCCACGGTTATTGCTTCACTCTTGTAATACCTTGGAATACAAATTTAATCAGCAATGGCTGAAGAAAAAACAAACGCACCCGTAGAAGAAACTGCAGCTACGGAAGCAACCCCAGAAACAAAACAAGTAGAAACTCCCGTACAGGATCCGGCTGAATTTTTAGAAAATTTCAATTGGGAAAAGTATGAGCAAGGAATTGAGCGTGTTGATGACGCTAAGTTAGAGGAGTTCGAAAAGTTAGTAGCCGAGAATTTTGTGGATACTGCAGATGAGGAAGTAGTGGATGGTAAAGTGGTTTATATCACAGACCGTGAAGCTATTATCGACATCAATGCAAAATCTGAAGGAGTAATTTCCTTGAATGAATTCCGCTACAATCCAGATTTAAAAGTTGGGGATACTGTAGAAGTATTGATCGATATCCGTGAAGACAAGAGCGGACAATTGGTACTTTCACATAGAAAAGCGAGAACGATCAAAGCATGGGATAGAGTAAATGCTGCCCATGATAAAGAAGAAGTGGTCAATGGTTTTGTAAAATGCAGAACCAAAGGAGGGATGATCGTAGATGTATTTGGAATTGAGGCGTTCTTGCCAGGATCTCAAATCGACGTGAAGCCTATCCGCGATTACGATCAGTATGTTGGAAAGACCATGGAATTCAAGGTGGTGAAAATCAACCATGAGTTTAAAAACGTAGTGGTATCACACAAAGCATTGATCGAAGCCGATATCGAAGAACAAAAGAAAGAGATCATTGGTCAATTGGAAAAAGGTCAAGTATTGGAGGGTGTTGTGAAAAACATTACTTCTTACGGTGTCTTTATCGATCTTGGTGGCGTGGATGGTTTGGTTCACATTACCGATCTTTCTTGGAGCAGAATCAACCACCCCAACGAAGTGGTGGAATTGGATCAGAAACTAAATGTGGTTATTTTGGACTTCGATGATAACAAGTCTAGAATCCAGTTAGGATTGAAACAATTAGAGAAGCATCCTTGGGAAGCATTGAGTGAAGAAATCAAAATTGGAGATAAAGTAAATGGAAAAGTAGTTGTAATCGCTGATTACGGTGCATTCATTGAAGTTGTTGAAGGTGTTGAAGGATTGATTCACGTTTCTGAAATGTCTTGGTCTACGCATTTGCGTTCTGCACAGGATTTCGTAAAAGTTGGCGATCAAGTGGAAGCGGTT
Organism: Spongiimicrobium salis; assembly: GCF_043678055.1. Classification (NCBI taxonomy): domain Bacteria; kingdom Pseudomonadati; phylum Bacteroidota; class Flavobacteriia; order Flavobacteriales; family Flavobacteriaceae; genus Spongiimicrobium; species Spongiimicrobium salis. Next base: position 106,324 of record NZ_JBHEQA010000003.1, on the reverse strand, counting down.
GTATTGACTTTGGATAGAGAAGATCGTAAGATGTCTCTTGGTATCAAGCAATTGACTCCAGATCCATGGACTGATATTACGACTAAATATCCTGTTGGATCTAAACATAAAGGAATCGTTAGAAACTTTACCAATTTTGGTGTATTCGTAGAATTGGAAGAAGGTATTGACGGATTGATCTATATTTCCGATCTTTCTTGGACGAAGAAAATCAAACACCCATCTGAGTTTGTAACTGTAGGTGATACTTTGGAAGTTGAAGTATTGGAATTGGATGTTGATGGACGTAAACTAAGTTTAGGTCACAAACAGACTACCGAAAATCCTTGGGATAAATATGAAACGGAGTTCGCATTGGGAACTACGCACAAAGCAGCGATTACTGAAATCGTTGATAAAGGAGCGACTATTGATTTCAATGACGACATCACCGCTTTTGTACCGCAACGTCACTTAGAGAAAGAAGATGGTAAGAAATTGGCAAAAGGTGAAGAGGCAGAACTCAGAATTATTGAGTTCAATAAAGAATTCAAAAGAGTTGTTGCTAGTCACACGGCTATATTTAGAGAAGAAGAGCAACGTAATGTAAAAGCAGCTGTGAAAAGAGCGGCCGCTAGTGCTGAAGAAGCAAAACCAACCTTAGGGGATGCCAATGAAGCTTTACAAGCGTTGAAAGATAAAATGGAGGCAGATTCAAAGAAGAAGTAAGCTCACATTTTAATGGATACTTAAAAGCCCTGATCGTACGATCAGGGCTTTTTTATTGGGAAGTGCCCAAAACACTATTTCTTTAAGGTTCGATCGATGATCCAAGAAGAAACCTTTTCTAGCACTACGGGAGCCATCGTTTGTTCTATAGTGCGATATTCCGCCATTTTCCCGGTTTCGCACTCCTGAAAAAGATGATTTAAGTTAGGGATTTCCTGAATCGTATAATCCTTGTTCTTTCCTTTGATCAAGGCATTTCGAATGCCTTCTTGATTCACTTTCGCAATGACCTGGGTATCTTTACTTCCGTTTAAAGAGAGTACAGGAATACGTAGTTTTTCAATTTCATCGGCAGGGTTGTAGTTAAAGAAATAACGATGCCATGGGTTGGTACTTTTTTTGATTTCTCCGGCGATCATCTGGTCCAACTCGGCTTCGGAAACCCCTAGTGGCATAAGAATTGGTTTTAAATAGGTATCATGATGCCCTTTTAAATCTGTTTGAATGCTTGCAATGTCTTTGGAAGAAGAAGCAAGAGCTATGGTTTTTCGTACATAGACTTCAAAGGCGTCTTCGTCGGGCACGGGGAAAGGACGGAATTCCTTTGCTTGCATCAAAGACAACTCACTTCCTGGAATCCCCGTAGAGGCCAAGAGCACCATAAAAGAGACTTTATTGGTTTTATTGGAGGCCAATGGGGCAATAATACCTCCTTCACTATGCCCTATGAGTCCAATATGTTTGGTGTCGATATCATTTCTAGATGCTAGATAATCTATGGCAGCAAGCACATCTGTCGCAAAATCCTCCGTCGTGGCCGTGTCGTGATTTCCGGTCGATTTTCCAAAGCCGCGATCATCATATCGCAATACGGCAATACCTTTACGTGTAAGATGATCAGCAAGAACTAAAAAGGGCTTATGGGTAAGGAAAGTTTCGTCACGGTCCTGCGGTCCGCTGCCACTGATTAGAATAGCTACAGGATATTTTCCATTTCCCCGAGGCCGCGTAAACGTTCCTGAAAGGGAAATGTTTGCATTATAATTCTCAAAAACTACCTCTTCTTCATAATACGGATAGGGTTTTTTAGGTTCTTGGGGACGTCGTAAGGATGGCATTTCTTTCCGTGCTCCCTTTTTTAGGACCAAAGGGATGATACTGGCACCTTCGGTAAGCATTCCTTCTATTTTCTGTCCTTCTTCGAGAACAGTTCCTTTATAGTTAATTCCCAAATTAGACACATCTACGAATAGTTCATCCTTTTCAAGGGAAACGGTTTTAGCTGTAATAGGGCCTACACGATAGGTAGGGACAGAAAATGTTGCTTGTACTCCGGCTTCATTTTTTTCAAAATTGAAAATAAAAAGAATTTCTTTTTGCTCCGAATTCGTATAGGTTCCGTTCCAGGTACCGGAAATATCCTGTGCATATATGCTTAAAATATTCAAGCAAATTAAAAAAATGGTAGTTGCTATTGTTTTCATAGTATAAATGGATTGTAATTTTTAGTCAATAAGATTCCCTTGCCGAATACGATTCGACATAAAAAGTCAATAATGTACGTGCTACTGTTTACCTAATAGTTGCGACAATGCTGCAGAAAAGTCGCTTTTTAAAAAATATAGATCATATCATGAAAGTACTTTTTCTATTAGTGTCAGAATTTAAGGATTGTCACATTTTATTTTACCAAAAAATAATTAGGCTTCCAATTCTTCGATATCTGAAATCAATTCGTTCAATTTTTTGAACATGCGACCATAGCCCAAGTTGATGTCCCATCGATAAATTCTTTCTCCAAAATATGTCATTACCAGGGCAATGATCAAAACAATGCCCAGCCATAGTATGGGAATGCCAAAAAGAAGTTCATTGTCTGCATAGCTTTCCAGGATTTTTTTTGTTTCATTTCCTGTGCTAAAGCTATACCAGATAGGGGCCATGGCCGCTAAAAAACACAGAGGGTACAGGAAGCGCATAAACTTGGCACTCCTTGAAATACTGTCCTTGAGCCACTTTTGAAAAGACTTTAGATATTCATAACTATTGAGCCCAGCTTCCAAATCATGGACTTTAGCTATTTGCTTTCTGCTTGATACGGCAACTAAGATCATCATGGCAAAAATAAAGGCCCCGGCAAAAGGAACGCTCAACAACGCATAGATGATAAAGCAGATTAGTCCTCCCAATACCACAAGAAGTTGATTTATTTTAAACATGCGTTTAAAACGATCTGTAATATAAATGGATTTTTGGGCGTATAGGTTGTTTACTTTGGGGGCTATCAAGGCATCTTCGTTCAAGAAGCCTTCTTTCCAAATAGTTTCGATTGATCTTTTCATGTTCCTAAAAATTTTAGGTTAATAATTTCTTTAAACGGTCTTTGATACGACTGACGCGCACACCAATATTATTGGGGCTCGTACCAATGATTATAGCAATTTCCTTATAGGACTTCTCTTCCAAATACAATGTAATGATGGCCCGATCTATTTCGGATAATTTTTTAATGGCCTCATACAACTGATTTAAATCGCTGTCGCTAAATGTATTTTGATCCTCTGAGGCCTCCAATTGTGGAAGATTTTTGTCAGAATACATGACTTTTGGCTTTTTTTTCTTCACCAAGGTCAAGCATACATTTAAAGCCACTCGATATACCCAGGTAGACCATTTACATTGTTCCTTAAAACTAGTTCTACTTCGCCAGACTTGTAAGCATACCTCCTGAAAATAGTCCTCAAAATCTTCCTGTGAATTGGTATACGCTCTACACAGTTTAATGAGAATCCCTAAATGTGGAAGTATGGATGTTTGATAAAAATCACTACTCACCTTGCTATAATTTCTTGGTTAGTGGCCCCACCCTAAAATTATTACAGTTCCAATGGATTTTTTTTAAAATTTTAGGATGCTTTCCTAAAAATAGGAGCATGAGCAGAATCTTCCGGTATCGGATACCGCAATGGAATAGGCCGATTTTAGAAAAAGAGGGAGCTTTATTTTTCCTGAAAAAGTAACCATACTTCAGGATCTAGTTCCAAACTATCGGGTTTTTGGGATGCAGAAAACTCAAAAGACTGCTGTTTACTGTTGATCTGTATTTTCTTTATTTCGGTTTTACCTCCTTGGGTGATACCAATTTCAAGGGGAAAATGAAATAGGGCATGGGATTGTTTTTGTTGTATGGAAACTGTAATTTTTCCCTTTCTATAACTCCATTTCCATGAAATTTCAGGATATCCTTTGGTAAATAGCCATTGTTGAAAAAAATCTTCTAGATTTTCTCCTGAAACCGTTTCCATTACTGCTCTAAAATCTTGGGTCAGGGCATTGGCGTTTTCATAGGTTTTATAATAGGCGCGTATCCCTTTCCAGAAAGTTTCATCCCCGAGGCGGTGGCGCAGCATATTTAGTACCCAACCTCCTTTTTGATAGGTATTGGGACTCAGTACCTTTAAGGGGTCAATAATAGTATTGTCCACGATAGGGGAAGGGTTTGTATCATAGTACGAATGTATTTGCTTGCGATCCAAACGCAATTCTTCCTTTCTTTTGTCATTCCCATAGCGTTGTTCTTGATAAAGAATTGCAAAATAAGTGGCAAAGCCTTCACTGAGCCATACATGGTTCCAACTGTTTTCTGTGGCAGAATTGCCAAACCACTGGTGTGCTATTTCATGGGCGATCAACCCTTCTACTTGATTTTTTCCATTGACCGAATTCTCAAAATACGAAATGGTTCCGGCATTTTCCAATCCGCCCCATTGGGTTTTGGCCTGCATATTGGCCAACTTTTCATAGGCATAAGGTCCAATATTGTCCACAAAATAGTTCAAGATATCTACCGCAACGGCATAGTCAGAAAAACCGTCTAATCGATTCTCGGGATATACCCAAGCGGTTACGGGAATGGTCCCGGAGTACCCCAATAGTTTTGTGGCGAAATGAGTAACACCAATGGTCATTCCCTTCATGGCTACTGGGGCCGATTCGCTATAGGTGGTCAACTTATATCCATTGCCCAAGGCACTTTCTTCAATTTTTTTGCCGGTAGCCACTACATCGTAATGTGCAGGAGCGGTTACCTTAAATTCAACCGAAGCTTTGTCGTAAGGGTGATCCACACTGGGCAACCAATGTCGGGCTAAATTTGGCCAGTTGTCTCCAAAAAAAGAACGTTGCCCAAATTTGGTCGTATCAATGACGAGTCCTCTTTCTGGAATACCTTCATAATGGATGGTGTAACTTCTTGTAGTGCCCCCTTGATTTAGGGGTGTTATTTTTATTTTATGATCACTGAAATTATAATTTGCCTTAATACTTCCTTCAGAAATTTTAGTGATTTCCATACCATAGGTTTCTCCTTTCCCAATGAGATCTAGGGCGAATGGCTCAACACCTTGTTTAAAATTCACCGTAATTTCGGCCTCTCCTTTAATGGCATTGGTAGTATCGTTCAGGAATAAACTAAAGCGGTAATGTTCAATGTCTGCGGAATCATTTCTTTCATAGCGGTCTTGGGCCGTAGAAAAGCAAAAATTAAGGCAGATAAATAAGGTGAGGAAAGTATTATTTTTAATCATTTGAAGGTATTTGAATGGTGTACAAATCTTACATCTTTTGTTCCAAAAAACAATAAAATTAGCAACAATCCCAAATATACGACATTGCCTTTAATAGATAACGGAATACCATTATGGTAGGACCTCCTGAATTTCATCAAAAAGAGGATGCTTTTTGAGCCCTCCATACATTTTATCGGAGATAAACAAGGCCAGATTATGATTTGCTTCAATAACAATTGGTCCATTGGGAGTAACAGCGATATCCCAACCCAGAATACGGCAATTAAAAGCCAAACATCCTTTTTTAACAAGCGCACAGGCTTCTTGGAAAAAGGGGATTTCAAAACCATTCAGAAGATAGCCTGTATTTGGGTGTTGGGTAAAAACCTCTCCTCCATATTTCATGAGTTGTTCTCCATATGGACCCAAAGTTCCTTTTTCTAAAGAAATAGGGACACAGAAGCCACCCGTACTAGCATTATCTTGAATACTCCCTGCTATGCCAAACCGCATAAATGCGGACAATAGTTCTGGCTCTCCTTGAGTATTGATATAGGAATCTATCCTTAAGGTATTGATGCTATTTGGATTGATAGCATTGATTTTTTCATGCTGCGCTATGATTTTTTGAAATATAAAGGGTTTTGTAAACAATTGAGGGCCAAATCCTTCTAGTTTTTTAGTAATGGAATCTTTCCGCAATATATGACAATCCCTACCTTGACCTCCAGACATAGGTTTAATGAATATGGCATCATCTTGCTGTATTTGAAACAGTTTTTCAAAAAACGAAACCAATTCGAGCTGATCTTTTACAGTATGCTTTTTATCATTAATAAAAAATTGATCGCCTATGTTGTACCCATACGTTTTTGGAGTAGAAATCTTATGTCTGGTGGCATGTGCTGCAAAATCCAATTTATTGTCGAGAATCGCTGCTATTTTTTTTTCGGGACTGAAAGCTTTTATGATATGCCGGGTTTCGCTACTACTTAAGAAGTCTTTATAGTTGGAAATGTTTTTTTTGTAGAGGTACTTAGCAAAATAATAGAAAGGGATTTCTTTTTTGATGACTAGAAGAACGCTTAATTCCTTAACAATTTTAAAGAGGTTCTTTTTGTTCTTGTATTTAAAAAAAACTCCTATCCTCGCGAAGTTATCATTCATAATGAAGTGCACTTTTCAACTTTGGTAATTAATCAAGATATTGAACAAGGTACAATACCTTAGGGAAAGGAGTAATAGGGTCAATGGCTAAGATAGCACTCAATTTCCTCAAATAATGGATGTTTTTTAAGTCCTCCGTACATAATGTCCGCTACAAAAATTCCTACATTATGATTGGTTTCAACCACGATAGGACCTTCAGGAGTTATGGCAATATCCCAACCCAATATCCTGGCTTCAAAAAGCGAACTTGCCCTTTGAACCAATTCGCAGGCTTCCTGAAAAAAAGGAATGTTAAAATTATTGAAAGAAAAACCGGTATCTGGGTGATTCAAAAATGCTCTTCCTCCATACTTCATTAATTGCTGTCCACATTCACCTAAAGTGCCCTTGTTTAAACAAATAGGAACACAGAATCCGCCACTACTTGCATTGTCTTGTACACTTCCGGCAGTACCGAATCGCATAAAAGCAGATATAATATGGGGTTTGTGTTGTTCATCAACATAGGAATTGAAGCGAATAGTATTTACGCTATTAGGATTAATGGCATTAATATCTGAATGCTGTGCTATAACGTCTTGGTATAAAAAAGAGCCCGAACTGAGAATAGGGTGTAAGGCTGAAACTTGTTCCGCAATATGGTCTTTATGGAAAATATAGCAATTGGCTCCCTTTCCTCCCGCAATAGGCTTTACAAAGAGGATTCCCTTTTGGGAGTGTTCAAATAGTTTTTTGAAATATGTAGTCAGTTCTTTTTCTTCATGTAAATCAATGGCTGTGCCATCTAAAAAAAAATGTTTTTTTATGTTATGACCATATATTTTAGGAGTAGGCATATTGCACCTCTTCAGATATGTTCCGAAATCGAGTTTGTCATCAATGATTTGTCTTGTTTTAGAGGAAGGACGAAATGCCTCTAGTATTTTTTTTGTTTCCCTTGTACTGAGATAATCACGATGATTATCCACGCTATCTCTAAACAGATATTTGGCAAAGTAATATAAGGGAATTTCTTTTTTCAGTTGATACACTTCTGTACATTCCCTTATTATTTTAAGGAAACCCTTTTTGTTTTTGGCTCGAAGAAAAACCATAATCCTTTTAAAATGATCAATCATTTGGTTTGGTTTAGGTGTAAATAAAAACTAGTGGGGAAATCCTATCAATAACAATGGCGTACATTGTTTAGGTTTTACAAAGAAAAAGTATTCATTGAATTAATGCAGATGTTGTAGCCCAAATGAACATAAAAATCGATTAATAGCGTTCTTCATTTGTTTTATGGAGTAGGAAAAACTATTCCAGGCGCACAGCCATCAACCAAAAATTTAAAATTCCAACATCAAATTAAAGAATGTTCTCCTTTACCGTACAACTAAGTTTCAACGGAAATCCCTATTTTTGTACTCCAAAACCATCGGTCACCAACCTATGAGTCAAAAAGTACTGCTTTCTTCTACGGAAATTCATATCATTCTACATCGTTTGGCATGTCAATTATTGGAAAATCACTTGGATTTTAAGAATACCGTATTAATTGGAATCCAACCTCGAGGTGTTTTTTTGGCGGAACGACTCACTAAAATTTTAAAAGAAGATTATAAGGTAAAGCATATTGATTTGGGAATGCTGGATATTACCTTTTTTAGGGATGATTTTAGAAGAAGCGATAAAACCTTATCGGCGAATACAACAAAGATAGATTTCTTGGTAGATGAGAAAAAGGTGGTGCTGATCGATGATGTTTTATATACAGGTAGGAGTATTAGAGCCGCTTTAACGGCAATACAATCTTTTGGAAGACCTTCCGAAGTAGAACTACTTACCTTGATCGATCGTCGTTTTAGCAGGCATTTGCCCATTATGCCCAATTATAGAGGCAGGCAAGTAGATGCAATTAATGAGGAAAAAGTGAAGGTGATGTGGGAAGAAAATGACGGAGAAGACGTGATATATTTGATAAATAAATAATGTATGAGCGAATTAAGTGTAAAACACTTGTTGGGGATTAAGTATCTAAATGAAAAAGATATTCAGCTCATTTTTGAAACCGCAGATCATTTTAAAGAAGTGATCAATAGATCCATTAAAAAAGTACCCTCCTTACGAGATATTACCATTGCCAATATTTTTTTTGAAAACAGTACGCGTACCAAGCTTTCGTTTGAATTGGCCGAAAAACGTTTGTCTGCCGATGTTATTAATTTTTCTGCAGGGCAATCGTCGGTAAAGAAAGGGGAAACTTTAATAGACACGGTGAACAATATTCTATCGATGAAGGTAGATATGGTCGTAATGCGACATCCCAACCCCGGTGCAGGGATATTTTTGTCCAAGCATATCGATGCAGCCATAGTTAACGCAGGCGATGGAGCCCATGAACATCCTACCCAAGCTTTATTGGATTCGTATTCCATAAGGGAAAAATTAGGGGATGTTAGCGGTAAGAATGTAGTCATTGTCGGAGATATTTTACATTCCAGAGTAGCCTTATCCAATATTTTTGCCTTACAGCTGCAAGGGGCCAATGTGAAGGTTTGTGGCCCAAAAACCTTACTTCCAAAACATATTGAATCTTTGGGGGTAAGTGTGGAAACCGATTTGAGAAAAGCATTGAATTGGTGCGATGTGGCCAATATGTTACGGGTTCAAAATGAACGAATGGACATTAGCTATTTTCCCAGTACTAGGGAGTATACCCAACAATTTGGTATCAATAAAACCTTATTGGACAATTTGGATAAAGAGATTGTTATTATGCACCCCGGTCCCATAAACAGAGGTGTAGAGATTACCAGTGATGTTGCAGACTCCAAACAATCGATTATACTTAATCAGGTAGAAAATGGCGTTGCCATTCGTATGGCAGTGATTTATTTATTAGCTTCAAAGATAAAATAGAACGGTATGATTTTTACTAAGGAAAGCACAACGACTACTGTATTCCAGGAAGATACCTCAATACAGAACTTTTTAGAGAATTTAAATAATGCCTATTCAAAATTAAAGAACGACCATATTATCGTAAATCTTTTTTCATTTTCAAAACTGACGGCAGGAGATATTTTGGAATTCCTTCAGCTGTCCAACGCCCATCGCAATGCGAACAAATCTTTTGTCATTGTGACCGATAAGGTCACTTATGACGAAGTGCCAGAGGAAATCTGTGTTGTTCCAACCATTCAGGAGGCCAAGGATATTATAGAAATGGAGGAAATAGAACGGGATTTGGGAATCTAGATCTAAAAACACTTATGAAATTACAGATTTTGGGCTGTTACGCAGCCACTCCACGAACAATCACAAATCCAACATCCCAGGTTTTAGAAATAAAAAACCATCTTTTTTTGATTGATTGCGGAGAGGGAACACAAGTGCAGTTGCGAAAGCATAAAATCAAATTTTCAAGAATCAATCATATCTTTATATCCCATTTGCATGGAGATCATTTTTTTGGATTGCCAGGGCTGGTTTCCACGTTTAGATTATTGGGTAGGGAAAAAGAATTGCATATCTATGGTCCTAAGGGGATAAAAGAAGCTATTAGCCTACTGTTGAAATTAGGGGATTCTTGGACCAACTATCCCCTGTGTTTTCATGAATTGACTTCAAAAAACGCAGAATGCATTTTTGAGGACGAAAAAGTAAAGGTAGAAACCATTCCGCTGAATCACAGGGTATATACCAATGGCTTTCTCTTTCGCGAAAAAGAAGGGGAAAGAAGCTTAAATGCCCAAGCGGTCCGGGAATATCATATAGAAACTTGCTATTTTCAAAACATTAAAAATGGCAAAGATATCACCTTGGATGATGGGAGATTGATTCCCAACGAGGCCTTGACTTTTGATCCCCCTAAACCAAAAAGTTATGCCTTCTGCAGCGATACAGCCTTTAAACCGGATATTGTGCCCCAACTCAAAAATGTAGATGTGATGTATCACGAATCTACTTTTTTGGAATCAGAAGGACATTTAGCCCCCAAAACAAAACACAGTACGGCCAAAGAAGCGGCAACCATAGCGAAGGAAGCCGAAATTGGAAAATTAATTTTAGGACACTATTCCACACGATATAAGTCTATAGATCTTTTTAAAACGGAAGCGGAAGTGATTTTTTCCAAGGTGGAATTGGCCGATGATGGAAAAGTGTTCCTACTTTGATTTCCAACAATTATACGATCAACATACCCAGGTTAAGAATTCGTTTAAAATTCATTTAGAACTTCGTGGTCTGCATTCTTTTGTGCAATTTTGTACTAGAAGTGTACAGCATGCAGAAAGATTTAGGAAATTACAGGAAAACGTATGAAAAAAGCGCATTGCACGAAGGTGCCATATCGGATAACCCCATGCAACTTTTTCAGCAATGGTTCTACGAAGTTGAGGCCTCCAAGGGCGTAGATGAGCCCAATGCAATGACATTGTCTACCATTGGTCTAGATGGTTTTCCCAAGAGCAGGGTGGTATTGTTAAAAAAATATACCCATGAAGGCTTTATTTGTTATACCAATTACGAGAGTGAAAAAGGCAAGGCCATAGCGCAAAACCCCAAGGTGTGCCTATCTTTTTTTTGGCCCAATATGGAAAGACAGGTAATTATTAAGGGAGAAGCAGAAAAGTTGCCTGAAAATCTTTCTGACGGTTATTTTGAGTCCAGGCCTATGGGCAGTAGGTTAGGGGCAATTGTATCTGATCAAAGTAGCGTTATACCGTCCAGAGAGATTCTGGAAGAGCAATTGAAGCTTTTGGAGCAGCAGTATGAAAATAAGGAAGTGGAACGCCCTAAATATTGGGGAGGATATTTAATTCGTCCGAAGTCTATGGAATTTTGGCAAGGAAGACCCAATAGGTTACACGATAGGATCCGCTTTGAATTACAAGAAGATTTCCATTGGAAAATAGATCGGTTAGCGCCTTAAACAAAGAGCATTATGAAGACGTTGATATTAGTGAGGCATGGAAAGTCGGCTTGGGACTACCAAGTAGGTGATAAGGACAGGGTTTTGCAAGAACGTGGAATTAATGATGCTCATTTAATTGCTAAAATTTTTCAAAAAAAAGAGATAAAAATAGATGCGGTTTACAGTAGTCCCGCGAATAGAGCCCTGCATACCTGTATGATTTTTTTGAGAGATCTCCATATTTCGTTTTCCAATTTTGAAGTTACGGAAGCCCTCTATGATTTCTCCGGGCAAAGTCTTAATGACTTTATACGATCTTTGGACAACAGTTTAGAAAAGGTCATGGTTTTTGGTCATAATAATGCCTTTACCTATGTTGCCAATTCTTTAGGAAATACCTATATTGAAAACGTTCCCACAGCTGGTCTTGTTCAATTGCAATTTGATACAGACGATTGGGGTTTAATCACTAAAGGAACTACGGTGGTAACCCTTTTCCCAAAACAATTTAGATAGAAAATGATCAAAACAAAAAATCAGTATATAAATAGAGAAATTAGTTGGCTACATTTTAATGCGAGAGTCCTTCAAGAAAGTGCGGATACGAATGTGCCACTGATAGAGCGCTTGCGATTTTTAGGGATTTTTTCTAATAATTTAGACGAATTTTTTAAAGTACGCTATGCGACGGTAAAACGGATTTTTGATGCGGGAAGAAAAGGGAAAAGTGTTTTAGGGGGTGAAAACGCGAAAGACTTATTGGAAGAAATCACCGCTATTGTCATTAAACAACAAGCCAAGAGTTTAGAGATTCTGAGAGATATTGTAGCGGAATTAAAAACTCAAAATATCTTTATTGTCGATGAAAAATCCCTACCGGAACGGCATCAAGATTTCGTAAGGGAGTATTTTCTTTCGGAAGTCAATCCGGAGTTAATGACCATCATTTTAAATGACCTTAGAAAGTTTCCCACCTTAAAGGATACTGCGGCTTATTTGGCAATCAAGATGATTCTTCCCTTGGAAGAAGGAAAAGAAGAGCAAGAAATTCGCTATGCCTTGATCGAAATTCCTAAAGGCATTGATCGTTTTGTGGTACTGCCTAAAGACGGCGATAAGAATTACATTATGATTTTAGATGATGTAATCCGTTATTCCTTGGATAAGGTATTCACCATGTTCGATTACGAGTCCATTTCGGCGCATATGATCAAGATTACCCGGGATGCCGAGTTGGATATCGATAATGATTTGAGCAAGAGTTTTATCGAAAAGATTTCTTCTAGTGTGGAGCACCGCAAAATAGGAGATCCTGTGCGCTTTGTGTATGATAAGGAAATAGAAGAAGATACCCTACAATTCTTAAAAGACAAGATGGGAATAGAAGGGACGGATAGCGTAATCCCAGGGGGGCGATACCATAACAGAAGGGATTATATGGGATTCCCAAGTTTGGGGAGAAAAGACCTGATGTATGATAAGATTACGGCTTTACCGGTCAAAAATTTATCCCTGGAAGGAAGTATTCTGGAACAGATTGCCCTCAAAGATCGCTTGCAATACACGCCTTACCATACCTTTTCTTATATCATACGGTTCTTAAGGGAAGCGGCATTGGATCCTAAAGTAAGAAGTATTAAAATTACAGTATATCGCTTGGCCAGAAATTCACAGGTAGCGGCTTCTCTGATCAATGCGGTTAAGAATGGAAAGCAGGTGACTGTGCAGATTGAGTTGCAAGCGCGTTTCGATGAGCAAGCCAATATAGAATACGCCGAGCAATTGCAGGCAGAAGGAGTTAATCTCATATTTGGGGTTCCCGGCCTAAAAGTACATAGTAAAATATGCGTCATCGAACGGGAAGAGGAACAAGGGATACGGCGTTACGGATTTATCAGTACGGGGAATTTTAATGAATCCACAGCTAAAATTTATACGGATTACACCTTGTTTACGGCAAATGATAAAATCCTTAAGGAGTTGAACAAAGTGTTCGACTTCTTTGAAACGACCTATAAGATCAAAAAGTACAAGCATCTTATTGTTTCGCCCCATTACACCATGGAAGTATTCCAAAACTTGATAGACCTAGAAATTGCCAATGCCCAAATGGGGAAGGAAGCTTATATCAAGATCAAGATGAACAGTTTTACCTCCTATAAAATGGTCGATAAGCTATATGAGGCCAGCAATGCAGGAGTAAAAATTCAATTGATTATACGAGGGGTATGTTGTTTGGTACCCGGAATTGAAGGAATGAGCGAGAATATTGAGGTCATTAGTGTCGTCGATAAATTTTTGGAACATACACGAATATTCATTTTTGGAAATGGCGGAGATCCCAAAGTATACATTTCATCAGCAGATTGGATGACGCGAAATCTGGATTATCGGGTAGAGATTGGATGCCCTATTTATGATGAGGATATTAAACAGGAGTTATTGGATACCTTTGAAATATCCTGGAGTGATAATGTCAAGGCTAGGATAGGTTCCGATAAACAGGATAACGCTTACAGAATTGCCGATGGTCCTAAAATACGATCTCAATTTGCCGTGTACGAGTATTATAAGGATAAATTAAAGGCATAAAGAAAGACTTTGCCTACCAGTATGTTAAGGTATATGTTTTGTTTTTAGGAAGTATTAGCCATGAATAGTTTCCTTGTTACCAAGGTCTTTCATGATTTCAGCTTCATACTCCAAAAGGGCTTCCCATTTTTGGTCTACTTCTTCCCGTTCGCCGTATTGTCGGGCAAACTTGAGAAACATGGTATAATGTCCGGCTTCACTCACCATCAATTTATGATAAAAGTCGGCAAGATCTTGATCTTCCAGTTCTTCAGATAATAGCCGGAAACGTTCACAACTTCTGGCTTCGATCAATGCCGCATAGAGCAGGCGATGCACCAGCTGCGTGGTTCTGCTACCTCCTTTGGGGAAAAATTTTAATAAAGCCACGACATAATCATCTTTTCTGTCTCTTCCTAAGACTTGGCCACGGGCTAAAATACGATCATGTACCATTTTAAAATGCCCCATTTCCTCACGGGTCAATGCAATCATTTCTTTGACCAATTCCGTATATTCTGGGAAAGAAACGATGAGCGACACAGCGGTACTGGCAGCTTTTTGCTCACAATAGGCATGATCCGTAAGGATTTCGTCGATATTTTTTTCCACAATGTTCACCCAACGTGGATCTGTAGGCAATTTTAAACCAAGCATAGAAATAATTTATGATACAAAAGTAAAAAGAATACGGTTAAACCCACAATCGATGGAAGTACTTTGTACATTTGTAATACTGAATATAGAGAAGCCCTAATGGCTAATATTATAGTTTCTTTTTCCAGTTGAACAAAATAGATTGGAAATACTAGAATAGTTTAGGAATACGTAGCATGGTGCAATTTGAAAATACAGGAAAAAACCTGCGTCAAATTATAGAAAAAAATGTCAGCCCGGAAGTGATGCAGTGGTTGCATGAAAAACTCGATATAATAATAAACGAGAACGCTACAAGGGAATTGTACCTAACCTATAGTCTAATTGCTTCCAAAATGGACAAGTCCATTGCAGAAATAGGGATTGATGATAGGGAGTTGGCCGATTTTTTGAAGATACAGCAAGCAAATATTCAGCAATTGGGAAGAATTTACCTGTTGCAGGCCGTTTTGGAAAAAGACCCTGCTTTCTTTGAATCAAAAGTGGCGGGAATCATTCAGGTTGCGGATACGGGGGAGTTGGAAACTTTTCTAAAATTCCTAATACTGCTACCCAATGCAAAACACTATAAGACGGTGGCTGTTGATGCCCTTAGGACAAACATTGCCACCATCTTTGATGCCATAGCCCTGAACAATCCCTACCCTGGCTGTTATTTTGAACCTCAAGAATGGAATCAAATGTTCCTTAAGGCGGCGTTCATGGAGCGGGACCTACATCAAATTCAGGATATTGATCGTATGGCGAATGCAGAATTGGCTCGGATTGTATCGGACTATGCCCATGAACGCTGGGCGGCATCCAGGGTAGTGGCCCCACATTTTTGGAGACCTGTAATCCATTTTATGGACGATATACGTATTGGGGATATGGAGCGTTTGCTACAAAGCGACCGTCCATGTGATCGGGAAGCCGCTGCACTCTGCTGTTACGAATCCGGAAATACCAACGCACTGCAATTACTGGAAAGCCATCCTGAGTTGAAGATGGCGGTAGCAGAAAAAAAAATAGATTGGAATAACTTAAATATAGCATACTGATGAAAGAAAAAATGATGTTTATTGATCCGCACGTACATATGACGTCAAGAACAACGGATGATTATCAGGCAATGGCCGATGCAGGCGTAGTTGCCGTAATTGAACCATCATTTTGGTTGGGACAACCGCGCACCCAAGTTGGATCTTTTCAAGATTACTTCAGCAGTTTGGTGGGTTGGGAACCTTTTAGGGCCAAACAATTTGGCATACAGCACTATTGTACCATAGGTTTAAACTCCAAAGAGGCAAATAATGAACCTTTAGCAGAACAAGTTATTGAATTGTTGCCGCTATACTTGCATAAGGAAAATGTAGTGGCCATAGGCGAAATAGGATATGATGATCAGACCGCTGCCGAAGATAAATATTTTAGAATGCAACTAGAAATGGCCAAGGAATTGGATATGGTCGTTCAAGTGCATACTCCACATAGAGATAAGAAAGCAGGAACTATAAAGAGTATGGAAGTCTGTTTGGAACACGGCTTGGACCCTGCGAACGTTATTATTGATCACAATAATGAAGAAACGGTGAAGGAAGTTTTGGACAGAGGGTTTATTGCAGCATTTACGATTTACCCAAAAACAAAAATGGGAAATGAGCGTATGGTAGAAGTGGTGAGAAAATTTGGAAGTACAGATATTATTGTAGATAGTTCGGCAGATTGGGGAGTTAGCGACCCTTTGGCCGTGCCAAAAACGGCTGGTTTAATGCTGCGAAGCGGAATTTCAAAAGAAGATGTAGTCAAAACTTGTTATCAAAATGCCTTGGATATTTTTGGGAAGAATGGCAAAATGAAAGCATCGGATTGGTTGAATGCCAAGGGAATCAACCAAACCGAATTGTTTAACGATAACAGTGTCTTAAGAGGGCAGGAACCTAAGATCGAAGACGATAGTATCGTATAATGAATGCTACATTAAAAGGGTACTTAACGCTTATGCGACCTGCAAATTTGCCCACAGCAGCAGGCGATATTTTTGCAGGACTTGCCATGGCAGGAATTCTTAAAAGTACCCCTGGTTTTGGTTTTTTTGATGGTGTCGATTTTTGGAACAGTATAATCCTTGTAGGTGCTTCTGTTCTTTTATATGCCGGAGGTGTGGTATTGAACGACGTTTTTGACGCAAAATTGGATGCTGTTGAACGCCCGGAAAGACCCATTCCAAAAGGGGTAGTTTCATTAAGGGCAGCAGCTTTGTTCGGGGCAAGCTTATTGGTTTTAGGCATTGTGGGAGCTTTTTTTGTGAACGCCTTAAGCGGAAAAATAGCCCTGGGTTTGGCCCTGGCCATCATAACCTATGACGGATTCTCAAAAAAATACGATTTTCTGGGTCCTTTAAACATGGGGATTTGCAGAAGCCTTAATTTACTGCTTGGCATGAGTGTTTTTGGCCAATTGATCCATTGGTGGTTTATTGGAATCCCACTGATGTATATCTTTGCTATCACCTTAATAAGTCGTGGGGAGGTGCATGCTGATAATAAGAAGAATATTATTTTTGCCGGTATTTTATATGCTACGGTCATTTTCTCCGTTATTGGACTAATGGAATATTTTAATGTACGTAGTATATTCAGCCTACTTTTCTTAGTGCTGTTTGCGGTATTGATATTTTTGCCTTTGCGAAAAGCGTACATATCCAATACCCCTAAGCATATAAAAAAGGCGGTAATTGCTGGAGTACTTTCCTTGATTGTGCTGGATGCAGCAATGGCGGTTGGTTTTTCGGAATGGTGGTATGGCGTGTTAATACTGTGCCTAATGCCATTGTCCATTTGGCTTTCTAAATTGTTTTCAGTGACTTAAATGCATTTTTAAATGAAATCTTTTTCGCCCATCATACAGAATTTTCAGGTTCAATATCAGTATAAGCTATACTTTACCAATCATCTGTTTTCTTTGGAAAATGAGCTGTTCAAAAACCTCATTGAGGAGTATAGGGCTGTTGAAGCGGTTAAGATGTTATTTGTTATCGATGCAGAAGTCAATGCCAAACATCCTAATTTGGGTACTGAAATTCAGAGCTATTGCTCTAATCACAAAAAATATATAGACTGTACATCTTTGTTGATCGTTGAAGGAGGGGAAGCCTGTAAAAATAATCATGGCAATGTAGATCGAATCTTGCAAGGAATCAACGAAGATCGCATTGATCGACATTCCTTTGTAGTGGCTATTGGCGGGGGAGCTGTTATTGATATGGTAGGGTATGCGGCAACTATTGCGCATAGAGGAGTGAAATTGATTAGAATACCTACTACGGTGCTTTCGCAAAATGATGCTGCCGTGGGGGTGAAGAATAGTATCAATACGTTTGGAAAGAAAAATTTCCTGGGAACATTTGCCACACCTTACGCCATTATTAATGATCAGCGGTTCTTACACACATTGGAAGATCGGGATTGGATTTCCGGTGTAGCGGAAGCTGTAAAAGTAGCTTTGATTAAGGATGCCTCTTTTTTTAAGTACATTAAGGAAAATGCCATTGCACTCCGTCAGCGAGAAATGGAACCCATGCAATATGTAATTTACAGATGTGCCCAAATGCACATGGAGCATATTGCCAAAGGAGGAGATCCCTTTGAAAGCGGTTCTTCCAGACCTTTGGATTTTGGACATTGGGCGGCGCACAAACTGGAGCATATGACCAACTATGAAGTGCGTCATGGGGAAGCCGTTGCCATAGGAATTGCGCTAGACGTGGTCTATGCACATCATATAGGTTTAATTTCGGAAGAAAGTTTACAGGAAATTATAAGCGTATTGGAAAATATTGGATTTGATCTACGTATCCCAATTGATGAAAGAAATGATGTTGACGAACTTTTAATGGGTATTCAAGAATTTCGTGAACATTTGGGAGGGCAATTGACCATCACCCTTATTAGTGCCATTGGAAAGAAACACGACGTGCATGAAATTGATAGGAAACAAATGAAGGAAGCTATTCATACATTGAATACGATGGCAAGCGTAAAATCCCTTTCATAATATGCACTTAGAGAATACCTATCACCTGACCTATTGCACCAATATTCATCCGGGCCAAAATTGGAAGCGTACTTTTGAAAGTCTAAAACAACATGTTCCTGCGATAAAGAAAGCAACATCCAATGACAAGGCTTTTGGCCTTGGATTACGCTTATCCAATACCGCCAGTAAAGAATTAAATGAAGGAAACAATCGGGCCCAGTTTAAAGCATGGTTGGAAGAACAGCAGGTTTATGTGTTTACCATGAACGGCTTTCCTTATGGAAACTTTCATAATGAACGGGTGAAGGATCAAGTGCATGCACCGGACTGGACGACCCCTGAAAGATTGATATATACCAAAAGAATGTTTGAGCAATTGGCATTTTTGATTCCAGAGGGTATTTCAGGGGGAATTTCAACCTCTCCTATAAGTTATAGACATTGGCATCAGGGAGCGGATGCAAAAAAAGCTGCATTTGTCAAAGGTGCAGAACAGCTAGCAGAAATTGTATGGCAACTAGCGTCCATTGAAAAGGAAAGCGGGAAGTATCTCCACTTGGATATTGAGCCCGAACCCGATGGGCTTCTGGAAAATAGTGATGAGGTAGTCCATTTCTTTACTACCTATCTCTTGCCTATTGCTGTTCCGGTGCTAATGGAACAGTTGGGTGTTGAGGAAAGCCAGGCTAAAGCTAAAATCCTACGGCATATAACCATTTGTTATGATATTTGCCATTTTTCTTTGGCTTATGAAGCTCCTCAATATACCATAGAGAAATTTGAGCGTCATGGGATACAAATAGGAAAGATTCAAGTCAGTGCCGCTTTAAAAATTTTGTTTAAAGAAGGGAACAAGGAGGCAATATGGAATTCTTTGGCGAAATTTGATGAACCTACCTATTTGCATCAGGTGACGGAAAAGATTAATGGGACTGTGAGAACCTACAATGACCTTCCAGTGGTTTTGGCTCGGAAAAGTAACTTTTCGGAACTGAGGGCACATTTTCATGTGCCTATCTTCCTAGAGGCATTTGACGAACTCTATTCTACCCAAGATCAAATTTTAAACCTTCTAAAGTATATGGAAACCCATAAAGTTTCCGAGCATTTGGAAATAGAAACCTATACTTGGGAAGTGTTGCCTACAGCTTTGAAAACAGATTTGACAACTTCCATTATTCGGGAAATCAACTGGTTGAAGGAGAAATTATAGTCAAGGTATGAAAAAAACAGTGGTCCTTAATGTAGTAGGCTTGTCACAACGATTGATTGGAGAGCATACGCCATTTATTACATCTTTTCAGGAGAAAGGAAGTACTGCTACCATTACTCCGGTACTCCCAGCGGTGACTTGTTCGGCACAAGCCACGTATCTAACGGGAAAACCTCCTGTATCCCATGGGATTGTTGGGAATGGATGGTATTTTAAGGAAGAATGTGAAGTAAAGTTCTGGAGACAATCCAATAAATTGGTACAGAGCGAAAAAATTTGGGAGGTACTAAAAAAAGCGGATTCCAGTTTTACATGCGCCAACCTGTTTTGGTGGTATAATATGTATTCTACCGTTGATTTTAGTGTTACGCCAAGGCCCAATTACCTAGCTGATGGCAGAAAAATTCCGGATGTATATTCGTACCCCTCTTGCTTAAGGGATACCTTGCAAGAAGCATTGGGAACATTTCCCCTGTTTCATTTTTGGGGACCAAAAACCTCCATTAAATCCAGTCAGTGGATCGCAGATGCAGCCATTAAGACCGATCAGTTACATGATCCAACACTAACTCTGGTGTATTTGCCACACTTGGATTATAATTTGCAGCGTCATGGAAATGATTTTGATAAGATTGCAAAAGATTTAAGGGAAATCGATCAGGTGGTCGCACAATTGGTGAACTACTTCCAAAAGAAAGATGCTCATGTGATTATTCTTTCGGAGTATGGTATTACCGATGTACAACAACCCATACACTTAAATAGGATATTGCGGAAAGAAGGCTATTTGGATATTAGAATAGAGCGCGGATTAGAGCTTTTGGATGCCGGAGCCAGTAAGGTTTTTGCGGTTGCAGACCATCAATTGGCCCATATCTACCTCAATGACCAATCCTTGAAAGCGGCTGTTCTTCAACTGCTAAACAAGGTGCCGGGAGTAGAACGCGTTTTAGTGGATGATAGTTTAAAGGAAGCAAGATTACAGCACGACCGTTGCGGCGATATCGTAGTGGTGGCCGATGCAAATTCATGGTTTACCTATTACTATTGGCTAGAGGATGCCAAAGCACCGGACTTTGCCCGTATGGTAGACATTCATAAAAAACCGGGTTACGACCCCGTGGAGATGTTTACCAACCCTAATGATCCTTTTGTGATGCCAAAAGTAATTTGGAAGTTGTCACGAAAAAAAATGGGATTTAGAACGCTTATGGATATCATTCCATTGGATGCCAATCTGGTAAAGGGATCTCATGGAAGATTGCCCGAGGATACTGCGGATCATCCCGTACTGATAACCAATGCCAAGGGTAAGCTTTCCTCGAGAACTGTGGATGCCACAACAATTTTTAGTATTTTGCTGGACCATATCCAAAACCAATGATCAATGAATATTATTTTTAAAGGCCTATCACTTGTTTTTGCTATACTGTTTATCTGGTCTGCTTATGTGCAGTACAACGATCCAGATGCTATGTTATGGTATGTAATATATGGTGTTGCGGCCTTGGCTTCACTCCTGTTTTTCATGGGCAAATTAAAACGTGTTCTATCCTTATCTTTGGGAATAGCCTATTTGGTCTATGCGTTATCCTTATGGCCCGATAAATTTGAAGGTGTCACCATTGGTGAAGGCGATATTGTAAATATTGAACGAGGTAGGGAAGCCTTGGGCATGTTGATCGTTTCCTTGGTCATGCTACTCTATGCCGCACGTACACATTACTTGGTCAAAAAATCAAAGGTCTAGATCAAATTCTTTTCGCAATACATCAATAGCTGGATTTTTCTCCCTTAGTTTCTGATATTTTTCTTCGGGTGTGAAGGCAAACTTTTTGGCAGTAGCCTCATTAACCGTTATGTGCAACTTAATGAAATGATTGTGAAGTTGTTGTCGCAAATATTCCATCAAATCAAATTGTTCCCGCTCAATTTCCTTTTTCATAGTGCTGTTGGGCATTTCGATCCAAATGGTATGGGCATCACGAAGTTTGGGAACATCGGTATTAAGATTGGAAGCTAATATTTTACGGCCATCATTTTCGATTTTCTGTACAAAATCAGCCCAATGCTTTTGCATGTCGGCCTCGGTAAAGGCTTCCTTTGGGAGTTTGCTCTCATCAATGACCTCTTCTTTTTTGTTGAGCTGGTGTTCTTTCTTGGCTTTTAAACTGGATAAGGATAAACCGGATACGCGTTTGGAAGGCGCATTGATATCTATTTTGCGAACTTCTTTTTTGGGCGGTTCTACTGTAGGTGGAACCTGCGTTACTTTTGAACTGGCAGCCTCCTTAATTGGGACTGCTTTGACCGTAGTATCTGTAATACTGCTTTTTGCAATAGGGGCTTGCTCCGCGTTGGATGGTGGTACTTCTTGTGGCTTCACTATTTTTTTGGAACCCCTGTAATAGGAAGCGGGAGCCAAACGAAATAATACATTCCCATGGGCTACGGCCTTAGGATTTTTTTTTTCTCCATCAAAAGTAATGGAGGCCAATTTCATTAAGCTAAGTTCAACGAGGAGACGCTGATTTTTACTGGTTTTATATTTTAAGTCGGCATCATTGGCAATATCAATGGCCTGCATTAAGAAAGCGGGGCTTGTTCGTTGGGATTGCGTCAGGTAATTCTTTTTAGCTTCTTCACCTACTTCCAAAAGATTAATGGTATCTTGATGTTGGCAGACCATAAGATCTCGGTAATGGGAGGCAAGTCCACTGATAAAATGATGCCCGTCAAAACCTTCGGCTAAAATGGAGTTGAATAATAAGAGAAGGTTGGGAATATCATTGTCGAGAATATGATCGGTAGCTTTAAAGTAGGTATCATAATCAAGAACATTCAAATTCTCCGTGACCGCCTTTCTCGTAAGGTTCTTTCCCGAAAAGCTTACCACTCTATCAAAAATGGAAAGGGCGTCCCGCATGGCACCATCAGCCTTTTGCGCTATAATGTGCAAGGCATCATCTTCGGCTTCAATGCCTTGATTTTCGGCAATATACTTGAGATAATGGGCCGCATCCTTTACCGTAATTCTTTTGAAATCAAAAATTTGGCAACGCGATAGTATGGTAGGTATAATTTTATGCTTCTCTGTAGTTGCCAATATAAAAATGGCATGTTTTGGCGGTTCCTCCAATGTTTTTAAAAAGGCATTGAAGGCAGATTGGGAGAGCATATGGACTTCATCAATGATATAGACCTTATACGTCCCTACTTGTGGAGGAATACGAACCTGATCGATCAAGCTACGGATATCGTCTACAGAATTATTGGAAGCAGCATCCAGTTCAAAAATATTGAACGCAAAATCTTCATCGCTATGTTCTGCACTATCTTGATTGATCTTCTTGGCTAAAATTCGCGCACAAGTAGTTTTGCCTACGCCTCTTGGTCCGCAAAAAAGAAGGGCCTGTGCCAAATGATTGTGCTCAATGGCGTTCAACAACGTATTGGTAATTGCCTGTTGCCCCACGACATCCTTAAAGGTTTGAGGTCTATATTTCCGAGCTGATACTACAAAAGGTTCCACGTACGTTTGTTTCTGTTTAGGATTTGCATTACGAACAATAGCAAGTATACAAATATAAAAATAGGAACGTATTGCGGCGTTCTTTTCGGGAGCTTTCCCCTTTTTTTTATCAACAATTGTTAAGGATTGCGCTACCTTTGCAGAAAGTAGGTCGCCTTATCGCTCTTTGGAGAGGAAAGTCCGGACACCGTAGTACAGTATAGCGGGTAATACCCGTCCATTGTGAAATGAGGACTAGTGCAACAGAAAGCAAGTACAGGTAATGCTGTAGTGAAATCAGGTAAACTCTATACGGTGCAACGCCATGTAAATCAGCATTTGAGGGTTGTACGCCCAAGCTGAAGGGTAGGCGGTTAGAACCTTTGAGTAATTAAAGGTCTAGATAAATGATAAGGAACACGATATTTTGGTATTGTGTACAGAATCCGGCTTATGACCTACTTTTTTTAATTTGATCCAACATTCGTTTTCGTATTCTTTTTTATCTTCTAATAATTGGGGTCAAACATATAATCGGCGATGGACGTTCTCAAATCATCCGGTTTGTCGGTTTGGGCCAAATTCAAGGCAAAGGTTTTCTCTGCTACGGCCAAGGCAATTTCCAATGAAATCTCTCGGATTTCAGACAATTTTGGGTATAGGGAACCCATAGCGATGTCTTCTTCTTTCACCAATTGCGCCAAGATCTTTGCAGCGGTCAAAAATAAATCATCAGGAATTATTCGGGCTTTGGCCATAATAGCCCCCAAGCCAATCCCTGGAAAAACATAAGCATTGTTGCCCTGTCCTGGTTGAAATGTGGTGCCTTGATAACTAACTTTATCAAAAGGACTGCCACTGGCGAAAATGGCCTTACCATTACTCCATGTATAGGCCTGTTCTGCCGTACATTCTGCTTTTGAAGTGGGATTGGACAATGCAAAAATAACCGGACGTTCATTGATAGTGGTCATTTTTTGGATGACCTCCTTGGTAAACGTACCTGGCGCTCCGGTAGCTCCTATTAAAACATTGGGTTTAATAGCCGTTATGGCTTCTACAAAGGAAAGGGGTTCATGGGCATGGGCATAAGGTAAATTGTGGGGCATTAAATCATTTCTTTCGGAGACCACTAAGCCGTTGATATCTACAAACCACAGGCGTTTACGTGCTTCTTCCTGACTTAATCCTGCATCTACAAAAGCAGCGACCATAAGATCAGCAATTCCCGTAGCCGCAGAGCCTGCGCCCAAAAACATAATTTTTAAATCGGAGAAAGACGCCGCTGTAATCCTTGTTGAAGCGTATACTCCTGCCAATGCTACGGCGGCAGTACCTTGAATGTCATCATTGAAACAAAGGATTTTTTCTTTGTATTTGTTCAATAACGCATAGGCATTGGGCGTCAAGAAATCTTCAAATTGTATCAGGGCATTGGGATATTTATCTTGTACAGCATCTACAAACTCTTCTACGAGTTCAAAATAAGCCGCTCCTTCCAAGCGTTGTTTTGGGTATCCCAAATAGAGAATATCATTCAGTATTTCTTGATTATTGGTGCCAACATCCAACATTACTGGGAGACATTGGGAAGGATGTATGCCTGCTGCAGCACTGTACAGGGCTAGTTTTCCAATAGGAATCCCCATACCATTGGCACCCAAATCCCCCAACCCAAGAATACGTTGCCCATCAGTGACCACAATTACCCGTATATCTTTTTCGGGCCAATTGTCCAAAATATCCTTAATTTCACTTTTATCATCGGGAGTAATATAAAAGCCTTTTGACCTCCTGAAAATATGGGAAAATTCTTTGCATGCCTGACCCACAGTAGGCGTATAAATCAATGGCATTATCTCTTCAATATAATCAATGACAACGCGATAAAATAATTTTTCATTGCGATCTTGAAGGGAAGACAAAAGAATATAACGCTCAATATCGTACGCTTTTCGCCGTATACCATGCATAACGCGGGTAACCTGTATATCCTGATCGGCAATGGAATAGGGCAGTAAGCCGCGCAATCCCAATTGTTCCCTTTCTTCCTTAGTAAAGCCTACCGATTTGTTTAAGGCACCATCATGAAGTACGTCAAAATTTCTTTTCTTGGTTGTCATATCTTATTTTCAGAGGGTTAGCATATAGATAGTAGGACGGATTAAAAGCCGTTCCCTTTCACGCTAATGTAGTAAAAGATACGATAGATGTTCTCATGCCCTGAGGAAGGCTTTAGTGCAATTAAAAACCAATAGCTAAGTGTTTTTTCCAAGTTTAAATAAGTGCAAGCACAAGGCTTGCACTCTTTGTTTTATTGAATTTATTTTGAAAACCGCTGATAATAGGTTACTATACTTGCCTTGGCAAGGGTGTTGTTCCATAAATAATACCCTACTACGGCAGGATTGGTTGTGGCAGTTAATCCAAGTTTCTCTGTTTTTAAGGCATAAACCGTAATAACGTATTGATGTAAACCATGGCCTTCCGGGGGGCAAGGGCCACCGTATCCGGGCGTTCCATAATCCGTTAGGCTTTGAATACTGCCTTTTGGCATTAAATTGAGGCTTGTATTTCCTGCTCCAGTTACCAATTCTTTGGTATTTGAAGGAATATCAAAGACGACCCAATGCCACCATCCACTTCCTGTTGGCGCATCTGGATCATACATGGTTATGGCAAAACTTTTGGTGCCTTCTGGCGCATTTTTCCAAGATAATCGTGGGGATTGGTTCTTGCCCGTACAACCAAAACCATTAAATTCTTCCTGTGTTGTGGCTTCCCCACCTAATTCCGTACTGGTTAAAGTAAAGGTGTTTTGGGCAAATGCACTGCAGCAAAAAAGGAAGAGCAGTCCTAAAATAAAATTTGATTTTTTCATGATTTCTATATGTTATTTACGATTACAAAACTAGGGGCAATATAGAAATACGAGGTATGTTATTTGGTTCAAAAAGTATTGATAAAAGATCAATTTGTTTGATACTGTTTTGGAGTGACTCCAAATTTGGCTTTAAAGGCTTGGATGAAGTTCGAAAGGTTTTCATAACCCGTTTCTTCAAAGATGTCTGAAGGACGTATGGATTTACTTTTTAATAAAAAGGCGGAATGTTCTAACCTCTTTTCTTGAAACCATCGTATTGGCGGGGTATTAAAATGTTTTTTAAATTCTCTTTTGAAGGTGGAAACACTCATATTAGATAAAAAGGCGAGTTCTTTTAGCGTTAGTTTATTCAAAGTATTGGTTTCTACGACTTCAATAAAATGTTGTGATTTATTATCGATATCGGAAATTAAAGAAAAAACAAAATCTACTCCTTTGACCTCTTGTAAATATAGGGGTAATTCTTCAAATTTCAATGCCAATAGTTTGGTTTGAAGTGTAGGATCTAAAGTGCTGATATCAATAAGCCCCTGAACAAATCGTCTTAAGAAATTATCATATTGAAAACGGTGGATGGATTCCCGGACGGGATCGTCTGTAGCACGGATTTTGTGTTTTTGTATAAAATCAAAAACGGCTTCATTGGAAAAGAAAAATAAAATACTTCTGTAGTTATTCTGGGTATTGGACAATTTTTCGGTCATAAGACAATGCCCTGTTTTCATCAATAAAAAACTCGATGCTTCAATGGCAGTTGATGTTTTATCGGAAAAGACTTCCTTGTTCCCTTCCATCAGAAAACTAAAGGTATTTTGTTTTAGGGAGACCATTTGCCTAAAACATGAGGTTGAGGTGCGGTAATCGTAGACTTGGAAGGAAGAAGCTGCAATTTTTAAGTCATTGGGCAATGTTATGATTTCCATCTTCTTGTTGGTTTTTTACACAGTTTCAAGTACAGGAAACGTCTTGTTTCCATAGGAAATTGATGAAATAAGAAAACCCCTTTTACCATCGATATAAAAGGAAGGTAAAAGGCATTCTTCTTTAGTTGATTTCTTGCAGTGCATCTAGGGTCCATGGCATCAATTCCGAGACGGTAGGGTGCACCAATACTACTTTTCGATATTCTTTATAGGTGATGTTGGAATGTATGAGTGTAGCAAACATATTAATGATTTCATCCCCTGTAACTCCTAAAAGGGCAGCCCCTAAAATGAGATCCGTTTCTCCATCTACAAGTATTTTCACGAAACCCTTGGTCTCTCCCATTTCTTTAGCTCTACTAATTCTGGTCATTGTTCGAACAGCTTTAAGAACACGTTTTCCACTTTGTAGGGCCTCTTTTTCAGACATGCCGACCCTACCTAGGGGAGGATCGGTAAACAAGCCATAGATCATTGTCCTGGTGGTCAACCTACGATCTCCCCCGTAAAGCTTATCCAAAACAATTTCTGCATCATTTACCGCGGTATGGGTAAAACCACCATGGCCATTAACATCGCCGACGGCATAGACTCCTGGCACATTTGTTTCACAAAAATCATCTACTTCAATATAACCACGACTGTTTGCATGTATTCCAGTAGCTTCAAGGTTTAATGTATCACTATTCGATTTTCTTCCTGCCGCAACAAGGATATGATCTCCTTTCAATACTTGGGTATGCCCGTTAATCACTATTTCTACTTCCTTTAAACCCTCCTTTTCTGTAACTTTTTTGGTGTTAGCATTGCAATAGACCTCAATACCCTCTTCCTCCAGAAATTCTTGAACCGAGCTGGCAATATCTTCATCTTCCCTCGGCATGAGTTGTCCATTGCGTTGTATAATACTGACCTTGGCCCCAAACCTCCGATATACCTGGGCAAATTCTACGCCAATATAACCACCACCTATAACAATCAAATGTTCTGGTAGTTTTTCAAGGTCTAGAAGCCTACCACTATCCAGCCACTGAACAGTATCTAGGCCTGGGATAGGTGGAGCTGAAGGTCGGGTCCCTACATTGATATAAATGGTATCGGCGGTATAGGTTTCACCATTGACCTCTACTTGCTTTTCTCCAGTGAACTTGGCTCTGCCCATAATCAAATTCACATTGGGCGTATTGTTCATCCAAGAGGTCAAACCATTGCTACTTCCATTTCGGATGCCGTTCATGCGTTCCCGGACTTTATCGAAATCCAATACAATATCAGAGGCTTTAAAACCATAAAAATCGCCTCTATTGGCCTGATAAAATGCCTTAGCGGAAGACACTAGGGTTTTAGTTGGGGTACATCCATAATTTATGCAACTACCGCCGACTTTGTCCGCTTCAATTACCCCAATGCTTTCTTTGGTAGGGATTAATTTTCCAAGTAGCGTTCCCGTGGCTTGGCCTGTTCCAATAATAAGGTGAGAAAAATGTGTCATGAATGTTGTTGTTTTAACTGTGCTTTCTATTTCTTACAGAAAGGGGATTATATTTTATGGGTTTTCACAAATCATTGCCTATATGCAATGAGCTGTTATAGGGTTCGTCGAACTTCCGCGTACTGATCTACGAATTCACCTTAAAAGTAAGTAAAATTCCGTATTCAGATTAACCTAAAATGAAGTTCATGGAGTATAGGCATCACATCCATAAGTACAGGTCTAAGCCTGTTCTTGATGATTGCTTTTTCTGGCTCCTTTAGGCACTAGAGCACATATTAGCTCTAATTTGTCTTAGGAAGTAAACGAACGATACTTTGCCCGGCAAATGCCCCATTAGGGAATTCTATGGGTATCTCGGTCATATTGTTCTTCTGATCATAATCATATTGATCGCTGAGAAATTTACCAGATAGGCGGACCTCTGTTTTCTGCAACTTCTGGGTAGGGTCTGAAATGGATAGCTGAATACCATTGTCAACTTGCTGTATCATTAACAAACATGGATTTGAAACGGCAACAGTAAAATCTTTATCGAGTTGAAAACTACCAGGCTCCATAAAATTTAGCTGTAAAAGTTTTAATTTCCGATGCATAACTGCCTGGATTTTTGTAGTATTCCTCAATATTTCTACCTCCGTTTGATGCACATACTTTTTAGCTTCATCATATGTCATATTAGGGCGAACCATATACGCATAGGTACTGTTTTCAGGAGAAACACCATGATCCACACTAAGTGTAAACACCTCATGTGAGATTTCCTTTTTGGAACTTGCGCCAGCAATGACACTCCAACTTCCTTTTTGAGCGGTATTTTGAAGCTGCAATTTGCTTGATGGGCTTACGATATAGGCAATGCTATCATGATGAATCAATTTTGGAGATTTTAAGAGGTGCTTGGCCATGGGGAGTACCGTATCTTTTCTGGAATCGAGTACTTTTACGGCGCCATTCAAATGACATTGATTAATGGTGGTGATCACCTGCCTATTGGAAGAAGAAGCAATTCCGACGCCAAGACATACATATTCCTTATCAAAGAAAAACCAAGATTTTTTCCCCACAAGCGAATCCCTTTTTAAGTGGAAGGTAGCCAAGCCGAAGGTTCCGTCGGAAACACCACCTACATAGTCTGTATTTCCCTTGCGCTCAGGAGTGCCCATCACACTATCCCGAAGCTCCACCGTAGTACCTGGTACCTTGTTCCAGTCCCAAACGGGAAAGATATCGGCATATTCCTTTCCCGTCCTAAACAAGAAATTACAACCTTCAGCAATAAAGTGACTTTTTAGCCCTTCCCCATTATATGGATGATCTGTATTCAGTGTTCTAGTAGAATACATTCGGGTAGAAGTATAATAATTGGTGCGGTGATGGGTCATGATATCTGATCTCCAAAAATGCTTGTTCCCCTTAAATGAATAGACTTTTCCTTTGTTTGAAATCCTTTCAGAGAACAATTTTAACTCAGCATCCCTATCCGTGGATAGTTTTCTTAAATTATGCACCACCTCTTTTAAATAGAGAGCAGTTTCTTTAGTAGGGATGACATCTTTGGATTTTGTGGAAGCCCCATTGGATTGATTTTCACTTTGAATGGTATAGCTCGGCCTCGCAATTACGCGGCCCAGTGCTCCATAGTCACTGGTGTTGCCATAAGTAAACCATTGAGATCCATCCAAAATATAGGCGGTTAAGGTGTCAATAGTTCTTTTTGAAAACGCAAATTGCGTGTCTCGTGCCAAAGCGGCTATTCTTGTGCAATCCATTGCAAATGCCGAACCATAACCGTGATTATACAAACAGGCGCCATGTTGGTGAAAACTAAAATCTTGTTGAATGCCTTCCTTTTCCGAGATTTGCATGACGTTTTCTATACGGTCAAAAGCTTCTTTTATAAGATCAGTATCTTCCTGCAGAATACCGCGATTAATGCTTATAAGTGCTACCCAGATAAGATTTTGCCCCGTCATTCCAATTTTGCCACGTTCCAGGATTTTAATGCCAGCTTGTAACTGTTCTTCTTTTAGTTCGTCCTGCAGTGTTAATAAAACCGGACCTAATAACCTTGGCGTGCCAATAGTATTATGCCACCAATTGGGATTTTGGAAATCATGTTTTAGCCAGTAATCGAGACCACTAATTATTGAACGCTTTAGGTTTTTGTTGTTTTGAAGTGGGGAATTGGGAGACTTATATGCCAAAGTAAGGGCATTTATATGTTCCAAGTGCTTTTTTAATTTCCATTCCGACTTTGTGGAATCGGAATAGTCAATGTCTTTCCAACTTCCGTTTTTATCTTGTTTTCTAAGTATTTTTTTGATTTGGGAAGCGTCTATTTCTTTAGCCAGAAAATCAGAGGTAATTCGCCGTTTTAAAAGTGAAATATCAGTGTCTACATTGAAATTGACAATATGATATAGCAGATATAGTGCTGTTGCTATTTGAAATCTAACGCTCATTTTTGCATATGCTATTTGGTTTTTCTATAAACCCTTTTCTACGGCTCACAGTCCTATGTGTGATTGATTCATCGAAGATACTAAAACTTAAAAATCCTAGAGAGAAAATCATGAGGGGAATAATCTTATCCAACAAATCGTACAGAGATATGCATGTTTAAAATGCTAAAGGATAGTACGTTACTGCTTTTTTTATTGGTGTCTTCTGGAATGGAAATATTTGCAGGGAGTTTTTATGATAAAATAGGGAATGGTTGTCTTCTTAACCGATTTAATATGTAAAAATGGAAACCTGGAAAATGAAAAATAAAACGAATCCTGAATAAGCTGATTTTTTTTAATAAGCTTTGCCCATTTACGCCTTAAATATATCATGAAATTGTAGTATTTTAGAAGCTCACATACTAAATAGAATACATGAGTCTTACCAAGAATTATAAAGGGTATGAATCTTTTCAATACCTCGAAAAAAATGTTGATTATACCCATTTTGAATTGGCAGATGAAATAGATCGCGTTCCGTCTACCAAAGTACCCTTGAATCCGGAGCAAGAGCAATTGGTCACCAAAATTTTAAAAGATCATATTATGATCAGTGTTCATGAGCATTTGGGTACTTTTCCCAAAGACATTATGCAAACACCGGCTTATGTAAAAGAAGGCCGTATGGCCACTGCTTTCAAGGGATTGTCCCAGAGTCATTGGGATTGTGTTTTTGATAACCTCATGGATGGCGTTTGTCAAATTCATTCCAAGGGAGGATGGAAATGGAGCGAGGTCATTCATGATCTGGGCATGCGTTTATGTGATATTGCCCATCAGGATTTTGTGATTCACTGTAAATCCGTGGACGATATTCTTAGGTCCCATAAGGAAGGAAAAGTTGCTTGGGTGGCCGTAATGGAGGGAGCTATGATGATTGAAAATGAATTGGACCGAATTGATTTGCTCTACGGATTTGGGTTGCGTTCATTGGGCATCACCTATAGCGAATCCAATGCTTTGGGTTCGGGATTAAAAGAAGCTAGGGATGGTGGTCTTACGCAATTTGGAAAACGCGCTGTAGAACGCATGAATAAAGTGGGCTTGTTGATCGATTGTTCCCATACCGGAGATCAAACGGCCTTAGATACCATCAAACATAGTACAAAACCCATTATTTTAAGTCATATTGGCGCTAAAGCCTTATGGAATACCAATAGAATGGCCCCTGATGATGTTTTTAAGGCTTGTGCCGACAAAGGAGGGGTAATTGGAATAGAGGCCGCACCCCATACCACCTTGACCCCTAGTCAAAGGGTTCATAATCTGGATGCGGTAATGGAGCATTTTGAGTATATCAAGGATCTAGTAGGTATTGATCATGTTACTATGGGGCCGGATACTTTATATGGGGATCATGTTGGTCTACATACCGCTTATACCAAGGCCCTCTCGTTAAAAGCTTCAAAAAGTCATGGAAAACCAGGTATGGAATATACTCCGGTTCCTTATGTCGATGGATTGGAAAACCCAACGGAAGGATCCTACAATATTGTGCGGTGGTTGGTGAAACACGGCTATTCCGAAGCGCAAATTGCTAAGGTCATGGGAAAAAATACCTTGCGTCTCCTTAATGAAGTCTGGGTTTAAATGAAGCGTATTGCACTGATTCTTATTGTATTTCTTCCATGCGTTATGATAGCTCAAGCGAGTTTGAAAGCGGTATCGGTAGATATTGATTTTAAAGGCACTACCGTTGTTGTACGGCAACAGTTCAGCATGATGGTACCGGATTCTGTGCAAAAGATTCATTTAAAGGCCTTGGAGTTTAAAGGAACCGAATTTAAAGGGGTAATCGCTGCCAATGGAATTAAGCCGGTGAAGGTTGAAGAACAGTTGCAGGATGGATTACGTCAATTGGCACTTAGTTCGGATGTTGGTTTTGATGAAATTACAATTTCTTACCAACTTCAGATTGGGCAAGGAATATTGAATTTACCCTTGTTTTTTACAGAATTGCCCGCTGTTCCTTCTAAAACGGACTTTTTTAGGATGAAAATGCAAATGCCGGAAGGACTTAGGTATAATCTGTATTTTCCGGGAGTGCCAGTAGAAGAACAAACCCATGCAGGTGTAAAAACAGTACAATTACAGGTACCTGCCTTACCTTCTTTGATTCGAATGGAATTGTTTTACGGGGAAAAAGAAACACGCCTCATGGATATTGTGGATATTATGGTAGCCTTCCTTTTTGTGGGAATCGGTCTTTTGATTTGGAAATATAGAAAACGTTTGGCGTATGGATAGGTTTATTTTTTGGGGGCTCTTTGCCGTATTGGGATTGATTGTCCTAGCTTATGTATTTTGGATGTATTGGACAGAATCTAAAAACTAATGTACTCATGATCGATATGCAATTCGTTATTTTTATAGGATACTTTATGCTGGTCTTTTTTATTGGTTGGCTCAGTATGCGATGGACAAAATCTGAAGCGGATTATTGGATTGCCGGAAGTAAATTGGGATGGGGTATTGGAGGGGCAACCATGGCGGCAACACACACCAGTGCTGGAACTTTCATTGGCACCGTCGGTGTTATCTATGCCGTAGGATGGTCTTTTGGTTGGGTTTTAATTACGATTCCCTTGGCCTATTGGTTCATGGTGGCGGTTTTGGCACCACGTTTTACCACGGTAAAAGAACTCACGCTGCCTGCCTTTTTACAACGACGTTATGAAAGTAAAACTGCCAGGGGGATTGGCGGAGTTATTATTTTAATTGCCACGGTAGTCTATATCCAGGCACAAATTGTTGCTGGAGGTATCGTGGCGAATGTGGTTTTTGGCATTGAGCCTCTAACGGGGATGATCGTTTTTACGACCATTTTATTGCTTTATACCTTGGTGGGCGGAATGTTGGCCGTAGTATACACAGATTTTCTTCAGATGATTATTATGGTCGTTGGAACCTTGGTAGCGGTACCCCTTGCATTAATGCATTTTGATGGTTTAACCGATCTAATCACAAAGGTAGAGCTCATAAAACCATTGACTTTTGAGTGGGGAGGTTTGCCAACCGTATTGCTCATAACAATGAGCTTGGCCTTTTTCTTGGGGTCCGTGGCCACTCCGGAAAAAGTGATTCGCCTGTACGCTATGAAAGATATGAAAACCATACGAAGGGGCATCTTACTGGCTATTCTGCTGGTTACGGGAATCAATCTCCTGGTTTTTATTTTAGGTCTGGCCTCCATGGTATTGTTTCCCAATCTTCCAACAGGAGACTTGGCTATGCCTATGATGGCTAAGGCAGTATTGCCCACCTTTGTAGGAACCGTTATGTTGGCGGCCATTACTTCGGCTATGATGTCTACGGTTGACTCGTTACTGCTTGTTGCCGGATCGGCCCTTTCTGAAGATATTTATCAAAATGCGATGAATAAAAAAGTCGCTCAGTCCAAGAGGCTTTTAGTAGCCCGTATAGGAATTTTAATTGTAGGTATTATTCCTTTGATTTCCATTATCAGTGGATTCGCGGAAGGAGAGTTGATCCAATTTATTGTCATCTTGTTTACGGCGATTATGGCTGCCGGATTTTTTACTCCGGTCGTTGGTGGTATTTTATGGAAAAGAGCTACAAAGCAAGGTGCGATAGCGGCAATGATCGGTGGAGTAGCTACTACTATGTTATGGAAAGCTTATGGTGATGCCACCATTTATCCGGTATTACCCGGTTTTATTGTGAGTGTGGCAGGATATCTCATATTCAGTCTTTGTACAAAACCTCCGGCGGATACGGCTTGGAAACCTTATTTTGAAAAACAAGAACCTTTAGAAAATTTAGAATAATATGACAAAACATATAGGAAAGCTGAGATTGGGATATCTCTTTTTTGTGCTATTTCTAGGAGGGTATACCTTAAGTGCACAAAGCCTTCGGCCTTTAAATTGGGAAAATATATTCACGAAGAACTATGGTGCAGGGCAAGCCGTATTATCTCCAGATGGGACAATGGTAGCAATAACAGCTAGAACTGAAACACAAAGCGGTATTTTTTTGAAAAGAATAGGCGACGAAGCTCCAGCTCAATTTTGGATAGCAGGAGGTGCTCCTGCTTGGTTTCAGGATAATAAAAAAATTGTTTTCTCTAGAG
This sequence comes from Spongiimicrobium salis, assembly GCF_043678055.1. Classification (NCBI taxonomy): domain Bacteria; kingdom Pseudomonadati; phylum Bacteroidota; class Flavobacteriia; order Flavobacteriales; family Flavobacteriaceae; genus Spongiimicrobium; species Spongiimicrobium salis. The sequence goes on along the minus strand of NZ_JBHEQA010000003.1, from coordinate 71,110 downwards.
GAGGAGACCTTTGGACCATTGGAGTAGGGGAAGAGGCACCCAAACGTTTAACGAACGATACTTTGGACGAACGTGCACCAAGGCCTTCTCCAGATGGAAAATCAGTGGCCTTTTATAGCGGTCGTACAGGATATCAGGATATCTGGATGGTAGCTACGGATGGCTCAGGTACGCTAAAACAATTGACAAAGGGTGCTATGGCCCTAGACGATTATCGTTTTGCGCCTTCTTGGTCTCCCAATAGCCAACAGATTGCCTATTACTCGTTTAAAGGCGACTATTGGGAAGACGATATTTGGGTTGTTGACGTTGTCTCGGGAAAAGAGCGACAAGTATCTCAAAACTTAATGGCGATGTCAAAACCGGTGTGGTCTCCCGATGGTTCCCAAATAGCTCTTTTTGCCAATGCGAAAGATGAATATTGGTATGAAGATTTGTCCTATATCTATTTAATCGACCCCTTAAAGGGAACCGATAAGAAATTGAAAATGCAAGTGGATGCCACAGATTTATTGTTCAATCATACCGTGAGTTGGTCGGGAGATGGAAAAGAGTTGTTTTTTCCCTATCAAGAACGATCTGAAGTGGAATTATGGCGAGTTCCATCCGCTGGAGGTGTAGCCACAAGAGTGACAAATATGGGAGGAACTTTTTTTAATTATCACGCATCGTCAAATGGAGATGCTTTTGTCTTTGTGCGTTCTACTTCCACACGGGGAAATGATGTAGATTACATTAAATCAGAAGGCGGCACCCCAAAACGCTTGACCTATTTTGCCACGAACTGGAAGGGATTACAGGAGCCGGAAGAAATTAGTTATCGGAGTTGGGATGGCCTGTATATTCAGGGTTTCGTATACTATCCTCCAGCTTTTGATGTTTCAAAAACCTACCCATCCTTGGTGCACGTTCACGGGGGAGGTACCAATACCTATTACAAAAGATTAAGCCTAAATGAACAATACTTGGCACAGTTGGGCTATGTTGTGATAGCGGTCAATTATAGAGGAGGATCCGGATTTGGACGCACATTTCAAAATTTAAGTATCAATGATTGGGGAAATGGTCAGGCTAAAGATGCTGCAGCCGCTTCAGATTTTATACGCGCACAAGCTTGGTCCAATCAAAAAGTAGGGATATATGGTTATAGTTATGGGGGCATAACCTCTATGGCGGCCATTACAAGGGTACCTGAAGCGTTTAATGCTGCTGTACCGATGGCCGGGATTTATGACTTTGGGGATGCCTACACCAATGCAGATAGAATAGGTAAAATATTTACAAAAACGGGACATGGGGGATCTCCTGAGGAGCGTCCGGAAGTATATGCGATCAGTAATGCACTTTCTAGAGTTGAAAATGTAAAAACACCCTTACTGATCATGCATGGAGAGGCCGATGTCAGGGCGCCTTTCCGACAGTATGAGCTGGCCGTTAAAATTTTGAAAGACAGGAATAAGGTCTTTGAAAGCAAATCCTATCCCAATGAACCTCATGGGTTCAGAAACCCTCAAAATAGGGTAGATATGTATACCCGATTGGAAGCTTGGTTTGCAAAATGGTTGCAGTAAGCACATAGGATAATTATCCATTGCCCTTTGAATATAGTAAAAAGGTAAAGGTAATCTACGACTACCTTTACCTTCCTAAAATATGCTTTAAGCTACTTCTTAGCCGTAAATTAAACAGTTGCTGGTTGAAGTACTTGAACCCCGGCAGCGGCAACATCATGATCATTTTCAACGGTGCTTCCACTTACGCCAACGGCTCCAATGATATTACCCTCAGTATCCTTAACAGGAATTCCTCCAGGAAAAGTGATCAAACCATTGTTAGAATGCTCAATATTGAATAATGGGCCATCGGGTTGCGACAATTCACCAATTGCCCCTGTATTCATATCAAAGTAACGGGCTGTCTTTGCCTTTTTGATGGAAATATCCAAAGATCCCAACCATGCGCCATCCATACGGGAAAAAGCTACTAAATTGGCCCCTGCATCTACAACGGCGATGTTCATTTTGGTATCTATGGCTAGTGCTCTTGATTTTGCTGCAGCAATAAGCTGTTCTGCTTGTTCTAATGTGATATTCATAAGATGTTTTTTTTCTGTTATTGTATAATTTATGACGCAAAAATAGTTTAGGGAACTATTCGCTTGTTTACGATTATAGTTCAATTACTTATGAAAAAAGGTCATTATGATTTTCTTTAGAAAATACCGAAATATAAAGGTCCCCTAAATTTTGGAAGGAGGAATGCCAAATTTTGTTTTGAAAGCAGAACTAAAGTTGGATAGGTTATTATACCCCAATTGCAAGTAAATGTCCGATGATTTTACATCTCCACGTTCCAATAATTCCTTGGCTTTCAATAAACGCTTGTCCCGTAACCATTTTCCAGGAGATACAGCATATTCTTTACTGAAATGTCGTTTAAAGGTAGAAAGACTCATATTGCACAGAAAGGCAATTTCTTCTAGGGTAAGGGTAGAATGAATATTTTGTTCCACACTCTTTTTAAAGGGTGAGCTTTCTGGGGTAATCAGGGAAAACAGGTAATTCTCAAAGGAATCCCCATATTTATTCATTAAATACATTAAAAGCTCTTCAAACTTCACCGAATACAGATGATTCCTAAGGGTAGGGGAAGCTGAAGGGATAGCAGATAAAGAATGGAGGTAGGATTCCAAGTACGCATCGTTTTCAATGATGAAATAGGACGAGGTCTCTTGAGATATGGAGACGGATCTCGGATGTTTCTCCAAAAATGCCTTTAATCGCTCTTCTGAAAAGAAAAGCAGCTTGCAATAGTAGATATGTTCCTGGTCCAATAATTCGCTCCAAAGACAATTCCCTTTTTTTATGAGTAAGGATTGGGAGTTATCTACCAATACTGCCGTATCGGCAAAATGAACCTGTTTTTTACCGGTCTGCAAGAAACTGAACATATGCATGCTTAGATTGACTTTAGTTTTAACTACATCTTCAGTCATTCTAAAGTCGTACAAAAAAGGATCGGGGATAAGGCTTGTCCCTTGTATATAGGATTCAGGAATGGTATCTATGGGCATTTGTTATTTTTAGGGATGTGAAAATGTACAGTGACAATCCGTGATTTTTCGCCATGCTGTTCCGCTTAGTCGTAAAATGGGAACATTACCAACATATTCAAAGATACGTATCCTGTCAGGAAACAGTTGACATTTAAAACCTTTCTGGGATATCTAAAAACGCATTATAAAGCCAAGACCATTTCCCTTAGCTAGAATAGTAAATTCGGGCTTGAATTGATAACGCGAAGTAGCTTTTAAAGATAAATTATAGGTGTCTATTCCCTTATTCACTTTATTAAATGCGCTAAACGTAAACGGAATCCCAATGGCAGCTATACCACCTCCAATGTAGGCAAGAGACCAATTGGGGTCTCTATCCCCTATAGATTGGCCAATAGGGATGCCGATTAAAAATCCGCCAGCAAAAGACAAAATGGAAGAAATTGTATTTTGGGACCTTGCTTTTTTAATGAGCAAATGGGCATCTAGGTTTGATTCCGTGGCAGACGACAATTCTTTCCAGGATAAGCGCGCTCCATTTTGTGTAAACCGATAACCAAATATGGTTGTTTTCATTTCAATTTCCTGCGCTGTGGATATGGCGCAACAGCAAAGTGCCAAAGTTAAGATTACTACAAGGGTTTTCATTTTTTGGTTGGATTTTTGGTTAAGAAGCTGATTGTAAAACCGCTTTGATATGCGTAACACATATGTACATTGAAAATAATGAATTTTCACGAAAATCCATAGACTTATGATGAATTGCAGTTACAATGGTCTATGGTAAGTTTTACAAGTCATTTTTGTGGTATTGCCCAAGTTATTCCAAGTTGTTCCGCAAATTCCTGTATCCCGGAAAGCCCCAATTCCTTCCGTCTTCGATCTATGTACTCGGGAGCATGAATAGGGAAAAATATGGCATTGCCTTCTTTGTCATATTCATACTGGGTTCCATATTCTTGGGGGCGCTTGCTATTGATCAGCATCCGATCGATTAATCGGGCATAATGCGCTGGCCTAGATTCCTTTTTAAGTACTGATGCCTTGAGCAAAGGGGCATATTTTTCTTTGGAAGCTACGGAACCATGCTGCAATACCGCCCAGAGCGTGGTATTGGCCCGTCTGCCAACTTGTGAAATTCCCAACCAACCATATTGATCCAAAATGGCAGTGACTTCCTGTTCCAGAAGCTTATCCTGTTGTTCCACAACTTCCCAAAAATACTCCATTGCTGCCGAATCCTTACCGAGTTTGTTTTCTGCCTCTTTGTATATGGATCGAAATACCTGGTCTTTTGTCAAGATGCTTTCCAGATGGGTTCGTAGCGAATCGAGGGTTTTAGAGGATAGGTCAACCGAAGATGAAGGGGTTTGGGAATACAAGGAAATGCTCAGAGAGCAGAGCAAAAGTAGTTTTACAAGTTTCATTCTTAGGGTGTTATTTTGAATTCAAATTTAACTAAAAAAATAGTTTAAACTAAATATTTAGTTGAATAAAAATTCAATACCTGAAATATAGGGAATAGGAGAAGATAGGCGACCATATGTGCAACACGACAGCTTAAATTTGGAAGGTTAAGGCGAAAAAGAGATTTTTAATCTGTACTAATACTAAAAAAACTAAAAACACTTCCACCATACTTTCTGGAACTGGAAAAATAGTCCAAATGGGACAGATCCGTATGTTTGGAGTGTTCTATGATCAATACCCCTTCTTCTTTCAACAACTGATTTTTAAACACCCAATGCGAAATTTTTGAAAAATCTTCTTCAGGTAGGGCATAGGGAGGGTCGGCAAAAATAATGTCGTGTTTTTTTTGAGTCTTTTCCAAATAGCTGAAGACATCACTCTTAATCGCAGTGATGTTTGCTTCCAATTGTGTCGCGATCTGGTCAATGAATTTAATACAACCATAATGGGCATCCACACAGATAATGTGCTCTGCACCTCTGGATGCGAATTCATAACTGATATTCCCCGTGCCCGCAAAAAGATCTAATACACTGATTTCATCAAAATAAAAGCTATTGTTCAAAATATTGAAAAGCCCTTCTTTAGCCATGTCCGTTGTAGGACGTACGGGTAATTTTTTTGGAGCGGTGATTCGCCTCCCTTTATATTGTCCGGAAATGATACGCATTAGAGGGCATTTATTACAGTAAAATCAATACTCCCTTGTTCCAGGTCCCCAAAATGATAGGACGGATTTGAAGGAATAAAGATAACCACGTTTTGAATGTAAGTATAGGCAATGGAATACAATTCATCATCTTCCTCAATAGCTCCAAAAAGACGCAGCTTTATTTTTTCGGTATCCAACTTTAATTGCTCTAGCGTAAATAACAAATGGTAAATAAAATCTTCCTTGGTGAAAAATTGAAAACTATTATAAAACTGTAATCGTTTATGGGAAATGATTGTAATATCCATTTGCTGTTTGGAAACGTGGACGTAGCAGACAGGTGTACTGGAGTTGCTATGGGTATTAAGCAAGGTCTGTACCAGTACGCTACCGTGGTGTCTATACTCAAACTCCCCAAACAAATCATAAATATAATTATTGATATTGGTAAAGGGGATATATACGTTCATCATATCATAACTTTCAATTTCGTCATAAGCAACTTCGTCATTGGCCAGAATCTTGGTATTGAACTTTAAATAATTGGCCAATTCGGCGACATCGAACAAAGCTTTGGGGACAATGCTGAACAATGGATTTTTATGGATGGCAACAACTTCCGAAAACGTATAATTAGGTATTTCGTGCGTTTTAAAAAGATCGGCTAGGCGCTTTTGAGTCTCAAAAGGAGTTAGTTCCCGATCAAAAGAATCGCTTTCGGAGATTAGAATATGATTGTTAATCGTATCGAGTACACAAAAAGAAAGTCCATTCAAGCTAACTTGAATGGACAATTTATGATAATTCGATATAGAATCCTCTAGATTAGTTTTCTTTTTTTCTGTCATAGATAGGAGGCCAGTTACCCGTAGTGCTTACTTCGGATAAAGATCCAATTTTGATTTCATCCCCTTTCACTTGCTCTACACTTTGATGTGCATTTTCCTTTGCCAGCAAATCTTTAGGTTGATCGTGCAAAATAATACTCTTCTTCACTTTAGCTTCAAATACAGCAGCTTTTACACCACTTTTGTCAATCATGGCAGCTTTCATTTCAAACTTTTCACCATTAGGAGCAAAAGGCACATTCATTAAAGTTTTATAACGATCATCTTTTTTGAAGAGGGAATCCTTAACAGAGATGAAATCTAGAGTGTCAATAATCTTTACTTCCTTCAATAAATCAATTTGATAAGTTTCATCAAACTGCATAAAGGAAGAATCACGTTGCTGGGTAATAGTGAACTTTCCTTTTTCTATAAAATCTATTAAGGTATTAAAGTCATTGGCGAATTTTCCATTTTCTCGCTTATAAGCTTCCTGAGCGTTACCGATATCTTTTAATACCGAAATGACTTGGCCGAAACGATCTTCCTTCGTCTTTTTAAATTCTATCGGGGCGTTTACTGACTGGTAGATTAAATATCCCAATCCTACACATACGATCCAAAGTACTATTTGCAATACGGTTTTCATTCTAATATGATATTAATTATATAGTGGTGGACACAAATCTACAATTTTTTTTTAATGGTAAAAGTTTTTCACCCAAAAATCCTGATTATCTTTGGATGCCTATGAAAACCATGACACCTTCCTCTTTTTACCGGCTCTTATTGGATAAATTCCCTCACGAACCTACCCTTAATCAAGAGGTCGCATTGCAACAATTGGCCAATTTTATTTTGTCCAAAGAAAAAGAACATACCTTCTTGCTCAAAGGTTTCGCCGGAACTGGAAAAACGACTATTGTTGGGACCGTGGTGAATAGCTTATGGCAAACAACCATGAAGGCGGTGTTGATGGCCCCTACAGGAAGAGCGGCTAAAGTAATGTCTAATTACTCCAGAACCCAAGCCTTTACGATACATCGAAAAATTTACTTTCCTAAAAAGCAGAGCGGAGGAGGGGTTCAATTTGTCTTGGCGCCCAATAAACATAGGAACACTGTTTTTATTGTGGATGAGGCCTCTATGATTCCAGATACTCCTGCAGATAGTAAATTGTTCGAAAATGGGTCTTTACTGGACGATTTGATGTTGTATGTCTATAGTGGTCACCAATGCAAATTAATTCTTATTGGCGATACCGCACAATTGCCTCCGGTGCGTTTGGATCTGAGTCCGGCTTTGGATGAAAAAACCTTAGGATTGAACTATAATAAGGAAGTGATGAAAATTGAGTTGGACGAAGTAGTGCGACAAGCTGAGGATTCAGGAATTTTAGTCAATGCCACCAACCTCCGTCATCAATTACAAAATAACTTCTATGATAGCTTTAAATTTGATGTTGGTGCCTTTACCGATATTGTACGCCTCATAGATGGGAATGATATTCAAGAGGCCATAGACGATGCATACAGACAGCATGGTAGGGAAGAAACCTCTATCATTGTACGTTCCAATAAAAGGGCAAATTTGTACAATGAAAATATTAGAAATAGGATACTTTACTTAGAGCATGAGATTGCTGTGGGCGATTATATGATGGTGGTGAAGAACAATTACTTTTGGTTAAAACCGAATACCGAAGCAGGATTTATTGCCAATGGGGATATTATTGAAGTCTTGGAAATTTTTGGGATACGCGAACTCTATGGCTTTACTTTTGCAGAAGTAAAGGTAAAAATGGTAGATTATCCCAAACAACCTCCGTTGGAAACCGTATTGCTGCTAGATACCATAAAAGCAGAAACGCCTTCCCTGTCTTATGATGATGGAAATCGGCTTTATCAGGAAGTAATGAAAGATTATAGTGGGGAAACTTCCAAGTATAAAAAATTCCTGGCGGTGAAAAACAACAAATACTTTAATGCCCTACAAGTGAAGTTTTCTTATGCCATTACCTGTCATAAATCCCAAGGAGGACAATGGGACACTATTTTTATAGAACAACCTTACTTGCCCAATGGTATCGATAAGGAATATTTGCGTTGGCTATATACGGCAGTTACCCGGGCAAAAAAACAGCTGTACCTTATCGGATTCAAAAACGATTTTTTTGTTGAGGACTAATCGCCTAATTTAGTACAAAGTTTTTTATCATGACATCCGAAACCATTATCAGTATTTTTTTAGGAATAGGATTGGCTGCTTCGGTAGGTTTTCGCGTCTTTTTACCCCTTTTTGCCTTGAGTTTGGCCTCTTATATGGGCGTCTGGGAATTAAATGAGAATTGGCAGTGGATCGGTAGCTTGGCAGCATTGATCACCTTAGGGGTAGCCATGCTCGTGGAAATTTTTGCTTATTTCATTCCTTGGGTCGATAATCTTTTGGATAGTTTGGCCGTGCCTTTGGCCGCTATTGCAGGGACGGCTGTTATGGTATCTACCATCGCTAATCTGGATCCTATTGTTACTTGGTCTTTGGCGATTATCGCTGGAGGAGGAACAGCTACAATGATCAAAGGAGCTTCGGCAACAACACGCTTGACCTCTACGGCCACCACCGGCGGCGTTGCCAATCCCGTAGTAGCCACTATAGAAACGGGTACAGCTGCAGTGGTCTCTACAGCGGCCATAGCGATACCTCCTATCGCCATCATACTGGTTATTATCATCTTGATTGTCATTTTTCGGATATATCGGAAACTAAGACCTAGAAAAAAAACCTAAAAAAGCGCAAAGTAACCTTATGAAGACTATTGCAATGATTCCCGCGCGTTATGCGGCATCTCGATTTCCTGCCAAATTAATGCAAGATTTGGGAGGTAAGCCCGTAATTGTACGAACCTATGAAGCCACTGTAAATACAGGATTGTTTGATGAGGTCTATGTGGTTACGGATAGTGCTATTATACAGGATACTATTTCCGAAATAAATGGAAAGGTCATAAGGAGTATAAAAGAACATGAATGTGGTAGTGACCGTATTGCAGAAGCTGTGGCGCCTATGGAAGTGGATATCATTGTAAATGTACAAGGAGATGAACCATTTATAGATGCCGAAAGTTTGGCCGCAGTAATCGCCGTTTTCAACGAGGATACCGCAGCAGAGATCGATCTTGCTTCCCTAATGGTTCGGATTACTGATGAGGAAGAGATTAAAAACCCCAATACTGTGAAAGTAATTGTGGACAATCGAGATTTTGCTCTGTACTTTTCCCGTTCTCCGATTCCATACCCAAGGGCAAAAAGCAACAGTAGCACCTATTATAAGCATAAAGGAATCTATGCCTTTAGAAAAAGGGCACTAATGGATTTTCAACGTTTACCAATGCTGTCTTTGGAAGCTACGGAAAAGATTGAGGCCATCCGATATTTGGAATATGGAAAGAAGATAAAAATGGTAGAAACCCAGGTTTCGGGAATTGGAATTGATACCCCGGAAGATTTAGAGAAAGCCAAGAAAGTATGGAAGTAGATTACAGTGCAATACAAACCATTGGCTTTGACGCTGATGATACCTTGTGGGTCAACGAGACCTATTTTAGAAAAGCCGAAGAAGATTTTGCCACATTGTTGGAAAAATATGAGACCAAAAATAAGATTGATCAGGAGCTTTTCAAGAAGGAAATGGAGAATTTACAACTCTATGGCTATGGAATCAAAGGTTTTGTGCTATCTATGATCGAATCGGCCCTTGAAATTTCGAACAATGACGTATCGCCAGCAACTTTGAATGCTATTTTGAATATAGGGAAGGAAATGATCGATCATCCCGTGGAGCTTTTGGATGGGGTAGAGGAAGTCCTACAGGTCCTCAGTAAAAAGTATCGACTTATTGTATTGACCAAAGGGGATTTATTAGATCAGGAACGAAAATTGGAGAAATCAGGATTGGAAAAATATTTTCACCATGTAGAAGTATTGAGCGATAAAAAAGAAATCAATTACAAAAATTTACTGGCGCATTTGAACATTGATGTGGGTTCTTTTTTAATGATAGGAAATTCACTGAAATCAGATGTCTTACCTCTTGTAAACATCGGAGCGCAGGCCATCCATGTTCCTTTTCATACCACTTGGCAGCATGAGGAGGTTTCCGAAGAAGAGCGGAGAGGGAAGAAAGCCTATATGACGCTTTCCCGTCTTAGTGCTGTTTTGGAGTATTTTGATACTTGAAATACAGAATACGAAAACAAGATATGGGAAGCGATTTGGGAAACCACACCGTTCAAACACTAGATACTGCAAAAAAGTAAAATTAGGATAACTTCCCAACAATAATACCGTATATTGACCCTGAAATATCTAGTAAGAATCGCTTAATTCTGCTTTTAATTTTATGCAAACACTAGCAAAATTTATCTATTTTAGAATCCTAGGCTGGCGTCTTCAAGGAACATTTCCGAAGGTAGATAAATGTGTCATAATTGTAGCACCACATACCAGTTGGGTAGATTTTTTTATCGGTATATTGGTGCGTAAATTATGGAATGAGGAAATTAATTTCATAGGCAAACAAAGCCTTTTCAAACCGCCATTCGGGTGGTACTTTAAATGGATGGGTGGTGCGCCCATTGATAGGAGTAAGAACAATGATATGGTAAAAGCCATTGCCAAAATTTTTTCGGAACGCAATACCTTTAGACTGGCCTTGGCTCCTGAAGGCACCCGAAAACGAGTGTCGGCCTGGAAGACAGGATATTATTACATTGCACAAGCGGCCAATGTTCCCATAGTGATGGTGGCCTTTGATTATGGAAGTAAACAGGTAAAAATATCCGATCCATATCCCATATCATCCTTTAAGGAAGGAGAATTGGAGAAAAAACATGAATTCTTTAATGGGGTTGTGGGAAAGGTTCCCGAGTATTCCTAGGTTTTCTTAAGAATCTTTTTTGGAGCCTCTTCTTCTTTGCGTTGTGTATTTCCGGGGAAGACCAAATTGGTACTGGAATAGGTAGTGCCAAAGGTTGCAGCAGCAAGAAACACTTGATTAATGGCATCCAATAATTGGTGCTCATACAATTCTTCCAAAGGATGCGCAAATACGGACCAAATGATTTCATCACTTAAGGCATATTTTACATCCAAGGCAGAATGATAGTTGGCCACTAAGGCATTTAGTAATTCCTTCTCTTCTACTTTATCCCGTTCCACTATCGGAGATATAATACGCATACGATTGGCATTGGTATCATAAATACAGATCAGTACGCGTTCCTTATAGATAAATTGCAAGGCATTGCCTTGTTTTTGCACCGTATCTGCAACTTGGGTAATAAGTTCTTCCAGTTTTTCGGCATTCATTTGCTGGGCATTGGCCTGGGAAACACTAAAAAAACTAAATAGTAGAACAAGAGAATAAATATAACGCATAGTTTCGTTTATTACTAGGTCGGGATTCCGAACATTTATTTACAATGGGAACAAAAGGAATTCTCTTCTACTTCATTTTCTGTAATGAGTCTTGTCTGAGAGATTCTGACTTAAAGGTACGAAACTTCGCTTAAGATTAAGATTATCGACAGTTGTATTTTAACCGTGATATTCGGTATTTTGTCGATTTTGTCGAATTTATTCCATATAATATATTCGATGATGCTACTTTAGTATCGAAATCAAATTAACCACGATAACACAAATTTATGAAACAAATTACCCTACTGGTATGCTTCTTTTTGTATGCCTTTTTTTCTTTTGGACAAGCGGAACAGATTGGAAGCTTCACCCTGGTGGAAGCGGGTTCTGGAAATACAATACTGGAACTCACAGAAGGAACAGTATTGAATACTGCCACAACAGCAAGTGGCATTAATATTAGAGCCAATACTGTTTCTGCTACGGTGGGCAGTGTTGTTTTTTCCTTGAATGGTCCTCTAAATAAAAATATGACAGAGAATGTTGCGCCATATGCCCTTTTTGGAGATTTCAATGGGGAGTATTTTGGTGAGAACCTTCCTGAAGGTGCCTATACCTTAACAGCTACAGCCTTTACGGAAGAAAGAGGTGGGGGAATCCCTGGAGATCCATTTACCATTAATTTTAGGGTGGTTGCCCAACCAGATGCCAAACCTTTTATTACGACATGGGATTTACGTAACGTGAATAATGGTGTATCACCAAATAGCATTACCATTCCTACCGTTCCCGGGGAAATCTATAATTACAATGTGGATTGGGGCGATGGCACTATGGATACTGGAGTTACTGGAGATATCACGCATCGTTATGAAACATTGGACGAATATACGGTTACCATAAGTGGTGTTTTTCCTAGAATTCGGTTTGCTCCTAATTTAGGCGATGAAAATAATCAAAAAATTAGATTTGTAAACCAATGGGGAGATAATGAATGGTCTTCTATGGAGTTTGCCTTTGTCAATTGTGAAAACTTGGATGTATTGGCCACAGATATCCCTAACTTATCTAAGGTGACTTCTATGGCTTCAATGTTCGCAAATTGTTTCGGAATGTTCGGAAATCCCACCTTTGGGAATTGGGATGTTAGTGCTGTTGAAGATATGAGCTCATTGTTCTCTCTGACTAGCTTTAATCATGACCTCAACAATTGGAATGTTAGTAATGTCACGAATATGGGCTCCATGTTTGGCGAGGTGTTTTTCAATCAAGATATCAGTGGCTGGGATGTTAGTAATGTAACCAACATGGGAGGCATGTTTTTTGCGAATGGAGCTTTTAATCAAGATATCAGTGGTTGGAATGTGTCTAAAGTAACGAATATGAATTTGATGTTTGCAGATACTCGGTTTAATCAAGATATCAGTGCTTGGGATGTATCTAATGTAACAAACATGGGAGAGATGTTCTTTGTTTCTAACTTTGATCAGGATTTAGGCAATTGGGATATTAGTAATGTCACTATAATGTCTGAGATGTTTGAAGGAGCAGGTTTATCTTTAGAAAACTACGATAGTACGCTAATTGGCTGGGCTACTTTAGATACCAATGAGACTCGGATTCCGGAAAATATACCCTTTAATGCAGGGGGTAGCCAATTTTGTTTGGCTGAAACGGCAAGACAGGAATTGAGTAACGCTTTTGGCTGGACCATAACCGATGGTGGTCTAAATTGTGATGGTATTCTACCTGAGGTAGTACATTTCACCTTGGTGGCTGCGGGAACGGGTACAGAAATACAACCCTTAACAGAAGGTGTTGTAATCGATGAAGCAACTGTAATCTCAGCCGGAGGGGTGAGTATTATTGCCAATACCAATTTTGAAACCGTGGGGAGCGTCGTTTTTTCATTATCAGGTCCTGAAAATAGGGAAATGACGGAAAATGTGTCTCCCTATACCCTTTTTGGGGATTTTCAAGGAGAATTTTTTGGAAGAAACCTTCCTGTGGGAACATATACGTTAACTGCTACGGCATTTACAGGAGAAAGAGGCGGAGGTCAAGCAGGAACTCCACTTAGCCTAAATTTCAGGATTAGGGAATCAGCACCCGAAATGCGTCCTTTTGTGACCACTTGGGATTTAAGGAATGTGAATAACGATGCATCGCCAAATAGTATAACCATACCCACTGTTGCCGGAGAAACCTATGATTACAATGTAGATTGGGGTGATGGCACCATGGATACTGGAGTAACAGGAGACATCTCCCATAGTTATGAAACATTGGACGAGTACACGGTAACCATAAGTGGTATTTTTCCGAGAATCAGGTTTGTTTATGATGATTTTAGTGACAGGAATATAGAAAAAATCAGGTTAGTGAACCAGTGGGGAGATATTCAATGGTCGTCTATGGAGGGCGCCTTTATGCACTGTGATAGATTGGATGTGACGGCAATTGACACACCAGATTTATCAAATGTAACCTCAATGCAATTCATGTTTTCTCAATGTTTTAACCTTTCTGGAAACCCGGCTTTTGGAGAATGGGATGTTAGCACTATTATTGACATGGATGGGCTATTTGAAGGCACTAAATTTAATGAAGAAATAGGCAATTGGGATGTTCGTAATGTAAGAAGTACTTCAAACATGTTCACAGATACACCATTCAATCAGGATATTGGGAATTGGGATGTAAGTAATGTTAGAGATATGACAGAGATGTTTTTCTTTGCCACCTCTTTTAATCAGGATATTGGGAATTGGAATGTTGGTAATGTAACTACAATGGCGAGAATGTTTGTCACTTCCTCATTTAATCAGGATATCAGTAATTGGGATGTAAGTAATGTGACTAACTTTTTTGAAATGTTTATTTTTTCTCCTTTTAATCAAAATTTGGGGAATTGGGATATCAGTAATGCCGTGAACATGGAGTCCATGTTTAACAATGCCCTTTCCATAGAAAATTATGATAACACCTTAATAGGTTGGGTTACTTTAAGTGAAAATGAAACTAGAATTCCGGAAAATATTGTTTTCGGGGCAGAGTTAAGTAATTATTGCTTGGGGGAAGATGCTAGACAAAATTTAATCGACAATTTTAATTGGCGGATTTTTGATGATGGAAGAAATTGTAATGAAATAGTTCCCGAAATTGTAGATTTTACTATTGTAGAAATAGGTACAGGAATTCATATTTCCAGACTTTCAGATGGAACAGTGATAAGTCAAGAAGATTTGGGAAGAGGAATAAATATTGTAGCTCAAACTTTCCCCGTAAATGGCGGTAGCATTCTTTTTTCTTTAATAGGCCCAGAGAATAGACAAGCTACAGAAAATGTATCACCTTATACACTTTTTGGAGATTTTGACGGAGAATTTTTTGGTCGGGAATTGATTGAAGGGGAATATACACTAACTGTCACACCATACAGTGGTCCAGATAGAACAGGGGAACAGGGAGAAACTATATCCCTTTCATTTACAGTAGAAGCCCCTCAACGATCATTTATTACCACTTGGAAAACAGATAATCGCGGTCCAGGAAACAATAATCAGATAGTAATTCCTGTTGTTGATGGTGAAATCTACAATTATACTGTTGATTGGGGAGATGGTACTTCTAATACCAATGTAAGTCAAACAATGACCCATACCTATACTACGGTTGGGACATATACTGTATCTATTTCTGGAATGTTCCCCCATCCGCGTTTTGCGTTGGATGATTTCAATGGAAAACTTTTAGCTGTGAATCAATGGGGAGATATAGAATGGAATTCGATGGAAAATGCATTTGAATATTGTGGTAATATGCAAGTTTTTGCAGAAGATATACCTAATTTATCCAATGTAAGGTCATTAAATAGGATGTTTCTGGATTGTACTTCTTTAACAGGAAATGCTTCATTTGTAAATTGGAATGTTCAAAATATTATCAATATGAACCTCATGTTTGCGGGGACAGCATTTAATGAAGATATAGGAAATTGGAATGTTGGTCAAGTGACTACAATGACGAGTATGTTTGCTAATGCAACATTCTTTAATCAAGACATATCAAGGTGGAATATGTCTAATGTTGAGAATATGAGCGGGATGTTTTCGAGAGCGGAAGAATTTAATCAAGATATTGGTAATTGGGATACTGCACAGGTTCAGCGAATGAATTTTATGTTTTTCCAAGCAACAGCTTTCAATCAAAATCTAGGGAATTGGAATATTAGTGCTATGCGCAGTATGGACGAAATGCTCAGTGGTTCGATGTTGTCTTCGGAAAATTATGATAATACCTTAATAGGATGGTCAACGTTAGACACAAACGAAACAACCATCCCTAGAAATATAACATTAGGGGCAAATCCAATTCAATATTGTTTAGGAGATGAATCTAGGCGGTCATTGGTGGATAATTTTGGTTGGACGATTACCGATGGAGATCGAAATTGTAATGATGCTGCAAGTATTACATCCTTAACACTATTAGTTCTGGATATCACCGATTTCCCACCTTTTGATGAAGAACTTTTTAGATTGGAAAATGAACAAACATATTTTGTCAATACATTGTTTGATTTCCTGCATACGATTCGTGCGAATACCAATCCAGAAACTGTAGGTAGTGTTGTTTTCTCATTAAGTGGAGCTGTAAATCAGGAATTTACAGATAATACGGCACCATATACACTATTTGAAGCAAGCAGTGGTAATGGAATTCAATTTGTTGAAGGAACCTATAACTTAAATGTCACTGCATATACCGGGCCAAATGGTTCAGGGGAAGCTGGTGAAACAAGAACAATTCGCTTTTCCTTGGAAGGACCAAGTAGATCCGTAACTAGTGATTACGAAGTATCCTTATACCCCAATAAAGCAACGACCACGGTTAATGTTTCGGTTTCCGATCCAAATAGGACATTGCAGACGATTGTAGTCCATGATATGCTGGGAAGAAAAGTGGGCGAATATGTTCCCAATCAAGTTATAAATGGGAATGGGTATGCGTTGCCGGTATATCACATGCAAGGAGGTATGTATATAGTGAGCACAATAGATGATCGGGGAGGAGTTCATAAAATGCGTCTCTTGGTAGACCATTAGCAAACAAATTAGTTCAAATAATATACTAAGAAGGGACGCTTTTGTAGCGTCCCTTTTTTATTTTGATATTTCCAATTTTCGCACGTTTTTTTTGTATTAAGGAATGGTTATCCTTGGTTCAAATTTATTCATAGGCCCTATTAAAACTATCAATTCCATGTATTTTAGTGCGTTATTTAAAAATAAACAGTATTTTTTAGCCAAATTGTACTACAATACTAATTTTATAACCCTACATTTTAACCAATTAAAGAAGAACATATGATAAAGAAAATTACGCTACTTTTAGTAACTGCATTAGCGTCTTTTGCGACATTGACCGCCCAAACGGTCTTACTGGGCGAGTCTTTTGAGACCGATGGAAACGGGACGCGCTACACCACTTCCATCCCAGAATTCAGTGACGGATTTGGAGATTTTTTTACCCGAACCGATGGCAGCAATATCGGCGCGTTTTATGAAGTTTTCGGAGCCGATGGCAATTTCTATTTTGTAGCCCAGGATATCGATGGAGAAGGAAGTGCAGCACAGCAGACGCTAACATTTTCGGGAATTGACATTAGTAATTTTGAAAATTTAAATTTCAGCGCCTTATTTGCGGAGGATGACGATGCTGCCAACCAGGATTGGGACGATAGTGATTTTCTTCGTGTGGAATATCAAATCGATGGCGGAGGGTTTCAAAACCTTCTGGCTATTGAGGAAATCGATAACGGTACCGCTTTTAATCAAGAACCGGGCATCGATACTGATTTTGATGGCGTAGCAGATGGAGCAGCCATTACCTCCACCTTTACCGCTTTTGGAAATGTCATAGCTGGAACGGGATCGAGTTTAGATATTCGCATTACCATTAGCTTAAATTCAGGAGATGAGGATATTGCTATTGATCGTATTGAAGTTACAGGGGACGCCGTCGTAAATACCCCTACGGGACTTGTAGAAAATTTTGATAATGACGAACAATTCGATATAACGGCAGGAGCATTTTTTACCGATGGAGCGGGAGATTACTTCACCATAACCGATGGTTCAACTATTGGATCTTTCGTAGACCTAAGTGGCTTTGAGGGTTCGTTCTTAGCGGCACAGGATTTGGATGGAGAAGGTGGGCCCGCAACGGTACAATTAACTTGGTCCGGTATTAATATCGAAGGCTTGAGTACCATTGCTTTTCGCGGACTATTTGCAGAAGACGATGATGGGACCAATCAAGATTGGGACGCGGATAGTTCTGTATTGTTGGAATATTCGATTGATGGCGCTGCTTTTCAAAATGTAATTGCTTTTGCAGCTGCCGGGGGAACCAATACAGAACCTCTGGAGGATACCGATTTCGATGGTATAGGGGACGGCCTAGCGCTAACGGCAGTGGCACAAGAATTTACAAAAACACTTATCGGAACAGGAAGTGCCTTGGTATTGCGATTGACCATTAGTGGATTGGATGCTGGGGACGAGGATATTGCGATCGATGCATTGGTTATTGAAGAAGAGGAAGTAGTCAACAGGCCACTTGGACTTGTTGAAAATTTTGATAATGAGGACCAATTCGATATTACTGCTGGAAGTTTCTTTACAGATACCTTCGGAGATTATTTTACGATAACCGATGGAAGCAATATTGGTTCATTTGTTGAATTAAAAGGCTTTGATGGCCCATTTCTTGCCGCACAGGATTTGGATGGGGAAGGAGGACCAACTACAGTGCAATTGACTTGGTCAAATATTAATATAGAGGGAATAGAAAGTATCGCTTTTAAAGGTCTTTTCGCAGAGGACGATGACGCTGCCAATCAAGATTGGGATGCCGATAGTTCTGTCCTGCTGGAATATTCCATTGATGGAGGCGCTTTTCAAAACTTAATTGCTTTTGCTGCGGCAGGGGGAACCAATACAGAACCTTTGGAAGACACTGATTTTGATGGTATTGGAGATGGCTTGGCCTTAACGAATGTTGCACAGGAGTTTATGAAAATTATCCCTGAAACGGGAAGTAACTTAATACTGCGATTAACCATTGCAGGTCTTGATGCAGGTGATGAAGATATCGCCATTGATGCTCTCCGAATTATGGAAGATGTACCTGTAGCACCTCTAGGGCTGTTTGAACCCTTTGATACTGAAGATCAGTTTGCTATTACTGCCGGGGCTTTCTTTACGGATGGAGCCGGAGATTACTTTACGATAACCGATGGCTCAACCATAGGTTCTTTTGCAGAGTTTACAGGTTTTGAAGGTTCATTTTTAGCTGCCCAAGATTTGGATGGGGAAGGCGGACCTACCACAGTACAACTAACGTGGTCCGATATTAATATTGAAGGCTTACAGGATATTGCTTTTAGTGGACTTTTCGCTGAGGATGATTCCAGTGATGGTAATGAAGATTGGGACGATAATAGTTCCGTGCGTATTGAATATGCTATTGATGGCGGTGCTTTCCAAAACCTTTTGGCTTTTGAAGCGGCGGGGGGAACCAATACAGAACCTTTGGAAGATACGGACTTCGATGGTATTGGAGATGGTATAGCATTAACGCCTACGGCACAAGAATTCACTAAAAATATTGCAGCCACAGGAGCGACCATTAGCTTACGATTAACGATTTCTGGCCTGGATGCAGGAGATGAAGATATCGCTATGGACGCTTTCCGAATTGGAGCGGCACTTGGAGGCAATGACATTACCTTGGCGATTTCTCCTGAAAATGCTTCCCGATCTGAAGGAAATGAGGGAATTACCGATTTTACTTTCACGGTAACGCGTGGGGGAGATACTTCAGGAACCACTGCTGTGGATTATGTCGTGAGCGGAAGTGTTGATGCCAATGATTTTGGAGGAACTTTACCCTCTGGAACGGTGGAATTTGTAGCCGATGAAACTAGCCAGACCATTACCTTGGGCGTTTCAGGGGATCTTGAGGAAGAAACCAACGAAAGTTTTACAGTAACCTTGTCGAATCCTACCAACGATGCTATTTTATTAACGGCAACGGCGGAAGGAACGATTCAGGATGATGATACCGAATTGGCCATTACCTTGATACATGATATTCAGGGAAGTGGACCAACAGTTGCCATTACTCAGGAAATTTCAGTGGAGGCCATTGTGGTGGGCGATTTCCAAAATGATGATCAATTGGATGGTTTTTATGTACAAGAAGAAGATGCGGATGCCGACGCCGATGCTGCTACTTCTGAAGGTATTTTTGTGTTCTGTGGTTCCAATAATTGCGGCTCTTTTACCGATATCAATGTGGGAGACCGAGTGCAAGTAACGGGAACTCCTGCAGAATTTGGAGGACAAAGTCAGATTGTAATGACCGGACTTCGACTGATTGACAGTGATAATGTATTGCCTACTCCGGCGATATTGGACTTACCCGTAACGGCTTTAACCGATTTGGAAAGCTTTGAAGGCATGTTAATATCCTCGGCAGATGCCCTTTATGTTACGGAACATTTTGATTTAACGCGATTTGGATCTGTGGTGTTAACATCCCAGCTAGATCGTTTGTTCCAGCCTACGGCAGTAGCTGCTCCGGGAGCTGCGGCAAATGCCTTGGCCCAGGCCAATAGCTTAGACCGCATTATTTTGGATGATGGGCGAACGGGAAGAGATCCTGAACCTTTGGTGTTTCCAAGTAATTTTAGTGCTTTGAACAGCTTAAGAGGCGGAGATTCCTTGCCGGCTGGCTTCACAGGGGTTCTAGGAGAAGGTTTTGATGAATATAGGATTCAACCTGTAGGAGAAGTGAATTTTACGGCTTCAAATCCCAGAACAGTAACGCCGGAAGAAGTAGGAGGTAACCTCAAAGTGACAAGCTTCAATGTATTGAATTTCTTTACTACCCTAAATCAACGGGGTGCGGAATCAGAACTGGAGTTTGATAGGCAACGCGATAAGATTATTGCTGCCATTTCGGCTATTGGAGCAGACATTGTTGGTTTGATCGAATTGGAAAATAATGCAACGGCCTCGCTTCAATCGTTGATCGATGGATTAAATGCATTGGATGGAACCAATACTTGGAGTTTTGTGGATGCGGGAATCATCGGTGGAGATCAAATCAAAGTAGGAATCATCTATAAAACTGCCGTTGTTGAGGAATCTGGAACTTTTGCGATATTGGATGCTTCGGTAGATCCCCGTTTTATCGATAATCAGAACAGGCCTGTATTGGCGCAAACCTTCACGGTTATAGATAGTAATAATCCTGATTTGGGTGAGCGTTTGACGGTAGCCATCACTCATTTAAAATCCAAAGGGTCCGATTGTAATGCACTTGGAGATCCAGATACAGGAGACGGACAGGGAAATTGTAATATTACCCGTACTACCGCGGCACAAGCTATGGTAGATTGGTTTGCAACGAACCCCACGGGAACTGAAGACAATGACCTTATTGTTCTAGGGGATTTCAATGCGTACCAAATGGAAGATCCTATTACCGCGATGCGCGCTGGTGCAGACGATACAGAGGGCACTGAAGATGATTATGTACAATTGGAAGGTTCTGATTCCTATAGCTTCGTGTTCAGGGGGCAATGGGGATCTTTGGACAATGCTTTTGCCAATAGTAGTTTAGCGGGACAAATTACAGGAAGTACTGTTTGGCATATCAATGCCGATGAACCGGTAGCCCTGGATTATAATGTCAACGGACAATCTCCCGCACAGATTGAATTGTTCTACAATGCAGATCCTTACAGAGCTTCAGATCATGACCCTATTGTGGTGGGATTGGACCTTAATAATAATACGGTAGAACCAAGGGCCGTAACTAGTTTCGTTTTAGTCAATGCAGATACGGATGAAGATATTATGGAAATAACGGAAGGCATGGTCATCGATCAACTTTCACTACCTACACAGAATTTAAATTTTCGTGTAGAGACTTCTGGCATTGTTGAAAGTGTACGCTTCGAAGTTAGCGGAGCCTTTAATAGCAGTAGAACGGAAAACGTAGCGCCTTATGCACTTTTGGGAGATTTTCCTGCAGGGGATTTTAATGGACGGGATTTTGCATTGGGAACTTACACTTTATTTGCAATTCCATTTGCGGAAGATGGTTTGCAAGGCGATGCAGGTACAGACTTAACCATCAATTTTGAATTCATAGAACAAAGACCATCCATTATAAGTTTTACCTTGGTGGACGCGGAAACAGATGAGGACATTCTACAATTGGAAGAGGGAATGCAAATCAATATCGCTGATTTGCCCACAGACTTTTTGAATATTCGTGCCAATGCATCTGAAGATACGCAAAGTGTGCGTTTACAACTCAGTGGTGCTGTAAGTACCGTAAGAACGGAAAATGTGATACCTTATGCAGTTTTTGGCGATGTAGCTCCGGATTATTTTGGCAGAACACTGGGAGTAGGAAGCTACAACATCAGCGCGGTAGCTTTTTCCGAACCTGCTAGAGGTGGTTTGTCCGGGTCAAATTTTACTATTGACTTTGACATAGTAGAGACTATACCACCATCCAATGCCATTGCCCCCTATGCTGTTTCTCTATATCCGAATGCAGCCACCACCAATGTGAATCTAACGGTTTCCGATCGGGAAGTGGATATTGTGAAAATACAAATATTCGATTTGCAAGGAAGAAAGATTGCAGAATACGCTCCGGCGGAAGTACGAAACGCAGATGGATATCGCTTACCGGTCTATCAAATGCAAGGAGGAATGTATATTGTGAATACCGTAGATAGCGAAGGAAAAATGAGTCAAAGACGACTTTTAGTGGATAAACGCTAAGTAAACCATTACGGACTAAATTTATATAAGGCCCCTTTTCTAAGGGGCCTTTTCAATGAATAGCCCAAGGAAACCTTTGGCACTCTTCTAAATTCATTTAAAAAGTAAAAAAAAACCTACTTTTAAATCATATTTATTTGCATACTGTAAATAAAAAATTAACTTTATAAAGTAATACTAATAATCTTATTTTAGAAATATTCCCTCACACTAATAAGATTGCCCCTATCTGTTGTACGTAAAATTGTAGAGATATAAAATAGCTTTCCCGACCACTATTTTATCCGAAATATTCATGTGATCGAAATTCTAATTGCATACCGCATCACCATGTTGGTATAGCATTGATTTCCATTACCTGAACCGTGAGAGCATAACGAACCAAACTTTGATTACAAATTCCAGATGAGACGGATAAGGACGCTATTCATCCTATTCTCTATTTTTTTTATTCAGGACAATGCCCAGGCAATGTTTCCCGTAGGAACCTATATGCCTATGCAAGACACGGCTAAGGTCAACTCAAAAAAGCCAGGTTTTTTTAAACGCTTGTTTCAACACAATGATTCGGCCAAACAAGCCCGCAAATTTATTCATCAACACCATAAATTATTAAAAGAAGATAGTAGGGTGAATTTTGCTATGGGAATGGATAGCATGAACCTGAAATCTTCTTTTTTTGAAACTGCGGATGACTTCCGATTGGGCTATGAGGTTTTTGGTTTTTATCCCTATTGGGAAAAGAACTATTATAAGCATATTAACTTCTCTTTACTCTCCACAGTGGCCTATTTCTCCTATGAAGTGGACCCTAGCTCAGGAAATGCCATTTCTACACATGATTGGGAAAGTACGGATTTGATCGACTCCATCCGAGCTTATCCTAACAAAAGAGTATTGCTCACGGTAAGTAATTTCGGCATCCGCAACAACAGGCGCTTTTTACGAAACCCAAAGGCTATGGATAAGCTAATAACCAATCTTCAAGAACTGTTGGCCAAACGTGGGGCAGATGGAGTCTGTATTGACTTTGAGGGTGTGGAAAAGAAAGATAAGGATCGGTATACCAGCTTTATGATTAACCTCGCCAATAAATTAAAGGAGTATAAGATTTACATGGCCATCCCTAGTGTGGATTTTAGTAAATCCCTGGACTATGGAAGTCTGGTTAAAGTGGTAGACCGTTTCGTGATCATGGGATACGATTATTATGGAAAAACAAGTAAAATAGCCGGACCCGTTGCTCCTTTGGATAGCGGAAAGGAATGGTGGCCTTATGACTTAGAGTATTCAGTGGATGCCTATATGAAAAAGGGTATTCCCAATACGAAACTACTATTGGCATTGCCCAATTATGGGAGTCTTTGGGAAACCCAAAGCTTAAAATTAAAATCCGAGGTAAAGAAATATGTAGGTGCCCGAACCTATTCCTACATCAAATCCAAAATTGAAACTAGGGCAACTACTTTTATCGAACCAGTAAGTAAAAGTGCCTATGCTGCCTATTCCATAGATGGAAGCAAAAATGGGTATCGACAATGTTGGTTTGAAAATGATTCCACCTTTAGCTATAAAATTGATTTTATTAAGGATAAAAAATTGGCGGGACTTGGCATTTGGGCCTTAGGCTACGACAAAGGCTATGATGATATCTGGGAGGTTATTAGTGAAAAAATGGCAATGCATCCGGATAGTATTCCAGATGCTAGCAATGAAGAGGCTTTTCCAAATGATGGTTCAAAGGAAAAAGGTGGTTCTGAAGAAAAAACACAGCCAACGGACACGGTGAGCAAGCCCCTGATGCAGCGCATTTCGGATATGTTGCATCTCAATGACCCCGAGGGTACCATAAATCAAGTAGAGGAAAAATTACCAGATATAGGGGATTACAAATATGTATTACTATACCTCTTGTCTTTCATGTTGTTTTTTGGATGCGTAGGCTTTGTTGCCGCGATGTTCCTGCCAAATACCAGAAGTGCCTTTTTTGGCAATACTGCTTTAAGATCATATTATATGGGCTTTATGATGGTCATTCTTGTGGTGGTGACCAGGTTATTGGACCTGATCAATGATATTACTGTGGTATTGATCATTGGTTTTGTCCTCGGAGCTTTCGCCTTTTACATCGCCAATAAATTGATAGAATATTTCAAACAAAACCTGCCATGAACGAAAAGGAATTGAAAGAAAGTGCAGGGAAGTTTAAAAAACTCCTTGAAACCCTAAAAAAAATAGCATCCAAAGAACTGTTATGGTTGTTACTGGTAGTATTGATAAGTGTTGTGTTGGCATTGATCTGTTCCTATGTCATTGCACAATATAAACTCTATAACATTCAAGAAGTGATACAGATTATAGCTGGTGACACCGCTTCGTTCAAGACCCTATTTATACTATGTGTCATAGGGGTTTATTTTTCAAGAATCGTTGCCATGGCGGTAAAAACTCATTTAGAAAATAAAAAATGATAGATAAGGCATTACTTTTTATTACCAATTTTTTAAACAGGAATCTGAAAATGACCTATGGTCTGACGGATGATATTGTAGTAGCCGGGAGCCTCATTAACCTGGATGGAAGCGTTACTGATAATATTGAAAACAAAGTAGTGCTCTCCATCATCAACTTGGAACATGAGACCAATGTAAAGAATGTAGGGGGATATATTCCCGATCATCAAGGAAATTTTAGTAAAGTAAACCCACCGATCTATTTGAATATTTACTTATTGGTATCGGCAAATTACAATTCGCAAAATTATCTGGAGGCAGTGAAGATGCTTTCCGCAGTTATTGGATTTTTTCAATCGTCTTTCATTTTTACCACGGCCAATTACCCCGATCTTGATGCGTCTATCGATCGTTTAACATTTGAGATATATAACATCCCCATACAGGAATTGAGCCATGTTTGGAGTGGTATCGGGGCCAAGTATGTGCCTTCCATGATCTATAAAGTACGCATGGTAGGAATACAAAAAGGACAAATCAAAGAAGAAATCCCAGAAGTCAGCGGCCTTGCCGGAAATGCCTTAAAGAAATAGATATGAGTAGAACAGGAACGTTTCGTCATTGGCTTAGTTTGGAGATATCCCACGGGTATTTCGATCAAGGGGAATGTAAAGTTTTTCAATTGATACCCCTGTCAGATACGGGAAGCATCCTAAAAAATTATGGTATTCGTTTGCGGCCTATGAATAATCGGTATCTCATGTATGTAGAAGGGGATGCAAGCAAGAAATGGGAAGACATCCTTCCGACAAGGGATTTATACTTTCAATTGATCAATACAGACCCTTACTTCAGAAACTATACCGCAAATACTTCAGCTAAGGAAGAAGACAATCTACTCTACCTGACCAATAAGAAACAGGCACCTTTGGAAATGACAGATGCTACGGAATATCTTCCTATGCAAGGTTTGCGTTTTACTGTGGATTTAGGAGCTTCTACTCCCGTTGTCGTACAAGTTAAAAAGAAAGACGGGGAAGAAATTTTCAATGAGACAAGTATGGAAAACCAGCAGGTCATGATTGTTGACCTCCGTGTCTATGGGACAGGAATTTATGAGCTATGGATCAATGGAAAATGGTCTAAAAACTTTATAGGCAGTGCAGAAGCTGTTCAAGAGGGTTGTTTTGGGCTTGTTCACCTTCAAATGCCTTTGCTGCTGCCTCTGTTAGGTGGAGATAATATACTTGGACTTAGCATCAATTTTGAGGTAAGGCAAGTGTACTGGCAATATCATGTAATTGTCGCTGAGGATAAAAAAATAAATATTAAAAATATTATAGTGGAAGGCGTTGATGGTGCCCCATTCTCTGGACCTGAGATGCAAACTATTGGAGCACAGAAAGCCCGAATATTCACATCTCCAGAACCTTTGAAATTACAGGAAAAGGCAACAAGGTCCCCCTTGCTGAAAATGCAGTATACCAATGATTTTTCAGATACGGTATTGGACATGGATATCAAAATGCCTTTACCAAGTATTACAAATATGAAAACCAAAATAGAACCGAATGGGAATAGTTTTTATTCCCAAATAATAGTTTATGTCTAACCTTTAATTATTAAAAGAATGTCAGTAACAGCAAGAAAGACCCCAGGGGTGTATATCCAAGAGTTGGATGCCTTTGGCAATGCTGTTGTTCCTGTTCCCACCGCGATTCCTGTCTTTATAGGATATACGGATCAGAGCAGTTACAATGGTAAAAATCTAGTAAATCGGGCGGTGAGAATAACCTCCTTGGCAGATTACTATGCCATTTTTGTAAACGTTGCCAAAGAGGCGCCAAAAATTCAATTCAGTATCACGCAGGTAGGAGGTGCTCCCACGGATGGCGAAACCAAAGAAGAAAAAAAAGATCTAAAGCCCGCTCCTAAAGCGGACACAAAGCCAGCTCCTAAAGCAGATCCGAAGGCAGATCCCAAAGGAGAAACTAAGACAGAGGGAGAACCATCTACAGCAAAAACACCAGATTTTTCAGTTGGAGGGGCTGATTATAATCTTACGACCACAACAGTAAACTACCGTATGCACAGTGCCATTCATTTCTTCTATGAAAATGGAGGAGGTACTTGCTATATTATCTCCACTGGGGCCTATGATTATACGCTTACGGCCTTATCGGAAAGTGGGCCCTTTGAAGATGCCCTTAAAGTGTTGGAAAAAGAAGAAGAACCTACCATGATCGTGATTCCCGATGCTGTGGAATTAAAGGATGATACCCAAAAGGAGTGGGGCGAAAAATATAAACTGTGCTATGGTCTTCAGTCGCAAATGATCAATCATTGTGGGGAGATGCTGAAGAGAGTTGCATTATTGGATGTGCCAGGAGGCTTTAATGAGCCTAAAGTGGGAGATTCCAGTGTTGTAGGGTTTCGTGATAATGTCAACGGTACTTTACCCAAATTCAATAGTTATGCTGCTGCCTATTATCCTTGGTTACATACTTCGGTGAACCAACTAGGAGATATTTCCTATAAAAATATAGCCACGGAAAGTCAAAGTACCGTAACGACTATATTGAACAATGAGTTTCCACAAGTGAAAGACAAGATTTCCGGGAATATGGTGGATAATCCCATGAAACAGTATGTAACGGCTTTATTTGGTGCATCTTCGGATGTGGAAGAGAGTACTACTCCTGCTAAAAAAGGGAGTACTTCTAAAACGGCAACAAAACCGGTAACCAAACCCATCAGTCAGGAAAAGGCAGATGCTGTACTGAAAAACTTGAGCAAATCCTATAAACTGTTATTGAATCACATGTTGGACCATCTTAATTTGATGCCTCCAAGTGCAGCCATGGCCGGAATCTATACTACGGTAGATAACAATGAAGGAGTATGGGTAGCGCCTGCCAATGTTGCCGTACAAAGTGTAGTCTCCCCGGCCGAGAAGATAGATCTTCAGGCACAGGAAGATCTTAATGTGCCTTTGGACGGAAAGTCCGTTTGTGCTATTCGCTCTTTTCCAGGATATGGCGTTTTGGTATGGGGGGCACGCACCATGGATGGAAATTCCAATGATTGGCGCTATGTGAATGTCAGGAGAACCTTGATTTATATAGAACAGTCCATAAAAGAAGCGGCGAGGGCTTATGTATTTGCTCCCAATGATGCAAATACTTGGGTATCCGTAAAGAGTATGATCAGTAACTTTTTATTGGGCCTTTGGAACCAAGGCGGTTTGGTAGGACCTAAACCAGCAGATGCTTTTTCAGTAAGTGTAGGATTGGGAAGCACCATGACCGGTGAAGACATCCTTATGGGAAAAATGATTGTGGCCGTGAAAGTAGCCGTATCGCATCCAGCAGAATTTATAGAGATTACCTTCCAGCAGGAAATGCAAAAAGGATAATCGGATCACTTAGAAAATCAAAATAATCAATTTAAAAATATATAATCATGGCAGAAGATGGATCAGCACAAGGTGCAGTATGGCCGTTGCCCAAGTTTTATTTTACCGTTAATTTAGGATCTCAGGACAACACGGCCTCATTTCAAGAAGTATCAGGATTAGATACGGAAACCCAAATTATAGAATATCGGCATGGAGATAGCAAAACGTTCAGCCCGATAAAAATGCCCGGTATTGCTAAGGTAGGGAACGTTACTTTGAAAAAAGGAATTTTTGTAAAAGACAATAATTTTTGGAAATGGTACGATGCTATTAAGATGAATACCATAAAAAGAGAAACCGTGGTCATTCAATTATTAGATCAGACCGGGGCACCTACGATGACTTGGACCTTAACGAATGCATGGCCAACCAAAATAACAGGTACGGACCTAAAATCAGATGGGAATGAAGTTGCCGTAGAGACCTTGGAATTGGCACATGAAGGATTGACCATAGCCAACGGTTGATCATGAGCGACTATCCAATAACAGGTTTTTATTTTAGACTTTCAATTCCAGCCTTATCTGGATTGTTGGATACCTCGTTTAAAGAAGTGTCCGGCTTACAAGTTGAAATGGGGGTCGAAGAAATTGCAGAAGGTGGGGAAAACCGGTTTAAACACCGGGTTCCTACCGGAGCAAAATATCAGAACCTCGTATTAAAAAGAGGAGTAAGTACACTGGTTTCCCCTTTATCACTGTGGTGCGAAGCCACTTTGGTAGGTGGGTTGTCTGTTCCTATAACAACACAGACGGTACTGTTGAGTCTCTTAAATGAGAATAGTATTCCCGTTAAAAATTGGAGTTTTATCAATGCTTGGCCGGTAAAATGGGAGTTTTCCCCATTGAATTCGATGAATAATGAAATTCTAATAGAAACCCTGGAACTCAGTTTTGACTATTCCGTAATCGTATAATGGTATGCCTGTAGAAATTAGAGAACTTGTGATAAAAGTAAAAGTAGGGGAACCTACAGCCGAAAAAACGGCACCTCTCAATATGGAAGCACTTAAAAAAACCATAGCCGAAAGCTGCAGAAAAGAAGTGAAACGGCAATTGGAAAAAATTAAAGAACGTTAAGATGGCCAAAAACTTAATGCAAATTACGGCATATTCGAGCAGTGAATACTCGGGTTCGGGCATCTCTAAATGCGAGGTACAGATCAATCCCGCCTCTTATACACATGAACATACTACAAACTATAACAATTATCAGGCACTGGGCACTCCGGGAACCACCATATGGTTTAAGGGTACCCCTCCTGAAAAAGTATCCTTTGATATCTATTTTGACGCTACGGGAGCTGTTCGCCCCACTTCGGTGGTCAGTTTAAGTTCACCGACCAGCGTTGACGAGCAGATACAAAAATTCAAAGAAGTTTGTTTTACCTACAATGGGGATATTCACGAGCCCAATTATCTGATCATTTCATGGGGATCCCTCGTTTTTAAGTGCAAGTTGATTTCCTTGAGCATCTCTTATACCTTGTTTAAAGATGATGGTACTCCGTTAAGGGCAAAGTTGACCGTAAGTTTTGAGGAAGCTGTAGATGCAGATATTATTGCGAAGGAAGCTAATAACCATTCACCAGACCTTACCCATCTTGTAGTGGTCAAAGAAGGGGACACTTTACCACTCATTTGTTATAGGGTATATGGAGATAGCGATTATTATTTGGAAGTAGCCCAATACAATAACATTTTAAATTTCAGAACATTGAAACCGGGGTCGGAAATCTATCTACCTCCCCTAAAATAATTGAAATATGGCCAATTCCCCAATACAGGAAGGAAATACTATTTTATCGTATACCATAGAGTCCGACGGTAGCCCTATTCCAGATACCTATGGAGTTACCAGCATTAGCATATCCCAAGAGATCAATGTTATCGCTACGGCACAGATTACGTTAAGGGATGGTAACGCAGCAGATCAAATGTTCAAGATTACAGATGCCGGTACCTTTGAACCGGGAGTGAAAATAGAGATTAGTTTGGGCTATAATGGAAATAATGAAAAAGTATTCTCGGGTATAGTAGTAACCCAATCCATCCAAATCGGAGACTCGGGAACCACCCTACAGATCAGTTGTAAAGACAGTGTGGTAAAAGCAACAAAATCCAAATCTAAATTGGTCTTGGAAAATAAAAAAGATAGTGATGCTATGGAGCAGATTGCCAGTACACTCAAACTTTCCAAAAGCATTGCCGAGACTGAGGTGGAACATGAGAGCATTGTGCAGTACAATGCCACCGATTGGGATTTTATCGTCAATAGAGCCGAGTTGAACGGTATGGTGGTAGTTACGGATAAGGGGACACTTACTGTAGCCAAACCTCCTGTGGATGCTACTCCGGAAATAGGATTAAAATACGGACGTGATATTCTGGAAATGGATACCAAACTTGAAACTACGGATCAATATGAATCGGTTTCAGGGAGTTATTGGGATGTTGATCAACAAGAGCAA
The DNA here is from genome assembly GCF_043678055.1 of Spongiimicrobium salis. NCBI lineage: Bacteria > Pseudomonadati > Bacteroidota > Flavobacteriia > Flavobacteriales > Flavobacteriaceae > Spongiimicrobium > Spongiimicrobium salis. Next base: position 40,435 of record NZ_JBHEQA010000003.1, on the reverse strand, counting down.
GTCAGTGTTTCTGCTAGCGAACCATCATTGAATAAGCAGGGAGATCTTTCCGTTTCCGAGTTGGATGATGTGCTTTCGGCCTCAAACGAGCTAAATGCGGCCGTGCCGTTGACACAAGAAGAGACGCAGTCTTGGGCAGATGCCGCCATGCTAAAATATAGGCTGAGTCGCTTTCAGGGCAACATATCATTTCAAGGCTCATCTAGTATAAAAGCAAATTCAATGATTTCTTTGGAAGGATTGGGGACTCGGTTTAATGGCAACGCCTATGTGTCTGCAGTATCACATAGTTTAAGTGACGGGCAATGGAAAACGGAAGTGACCATAGGGCTCTCCAAAGAATGGTTTAGTGAGAAGGTTGCTTCTTCCTCTGGATCTGTAGCTTCCGGAGCATTAAAAGGTGTAAAAGGACTTCAGGTAGGAAAGGTTCAATCGATATACGACGAAGATGAGAAGGAATTCCGGGTTCAGGTACAGATTCCGGTAATCAATAATAAAACGGAAATGTTGTGGGCAAGACTCTCCACATTCTATGCAAGTGAAAATTTTGGTGCTTTTTTCTACCCAGAGGAAGGCGATGAGGTTATTGTTGGTTTTATTGACGGAGATCCCAGATTTCCCATTATTCTTGGAAGTGTATATAGTAGCGCTCTACCACCACCTGTCCCTATAGAAGATGCCAATAATAATATTAAGATGTTGATGACCAAGAGTCAATTGCAATTTCAGTTTGACGATGAGAATGTCGTAATGACCTTAGTGACCCCAAATAAAAATACTTTGGTAATCAGTGATGCCGATAAGGGAGTGACGATCACCGATGAGAACGAGAACCAAATACAGCTGAACGATAGCGGAATTACTATAGAAAGTAAATCGAGTATGACTATTAAAGCTGCAGATGATCTAACAATACAAGCTTCTTCCATAACGGTAAAGGCAGATAATAGTGTGGACATTAGCGGAGGTACCATAGATGCATCGGCCAATCAATCGGTTTCAATAAGCGGTAATACCGAATGTACGGTGAGCAGTAGCGGTCAGACCAATGTAAAGGGAACAATGGTGAATCTTAATTAAAAATAATTATAATGGATACAAAGAAATCATTCCTAGGAACTGGCTGGGCTTTTCCGCCAACTTTTCACAATGACGTTAAATCCGGGGTTGCCATGGTGTCCAATGAAGAAGATATCCGGCAATCCTTGAGAATTTTGTTGCATACCAGATTAGGGGAACGCATTATGCAACCTAAGTACGGTTGTGATCTGTATACCTATTTGTTTGAATCAATTTCGAATTCCAGAGAGCATTTGATCAAAGAAGTGATTCGCACGGCCATACTCAAATTTGAACCTCGGATTAAATTGCTGGCAATACGCTTGGATGAGTCAGATTATCTCGAAGGAATTATTAGGATTCATCTGGATTATAAGGTTCCTTTATCGAACACACGCTTCAATTTGGTATTTCCATATTACAAGGTCGAGGGCACGGATATTCCATTGTTATATAGAGAAAAAACCACGGCTGTAAAAAATCATGAATCCTCAGTACGGACTGCGGACTCCTAATTAACCCACACAATTTAGTCGGATGCTAGAAAGGCGAAAAGGAACCATACGGAACCATATAAAAAAGGACCATCCCCTTCATCAAAATTTTAAGATAGATGATCGGTCTTTTGAAACTATTTTGGCCTATATCTGTTCCTACTTAAGGCATATTAATTTTTACGATACAGACAATAGTTTAGATGGGAATTGGGAGGCTCTGGTTCTGAACGACCCTGTAATTTATATGGCCATGATCGTTGAGGAACCGGTATATCTTAGGGCGCATAAGATGCCCGATGAGCATATCATCATGGTATTGTTACATTGGTACTCCAAAATAGAGGATTGGCACAGGAATCTCAAAAATTTGAACGAGAAGGTCTTGGCCAATAAGATTAAGAATATTATGATAGATGTCCTAAAGGATAAAAGGGATGTGTTGAGCGCCTACAGCCAGAAAAAAGAACAACTTCTAGGGATTCCAGCGCCTCCACAGCAAGTTTCTTTGGAAGAGATTGGCAATACTTTTAGGAAATCCATACTACACATTCAAGATTTTACGCGTCACTATTTGAGGCATCACGTTTTTACAAAAAAGAACCATAGTCCCCATAGTGCTATGTATATTGCCTTTGCGTTGCTCTACCAGAAAATACAGAAAGATATTAATGCCATTTCCCAACGTCATCTGGATTTTTACTATGAAGATGTACTGAGACAGACTTTGGATGAAGGTATTTCTACTACCGCGGTCATTTGTTTTGAAGTGGCATCTGGCGCAAAGGATATTGAAATTCCACAAGAAACATCCCTTTCGGCCGGAAAACTATTTGGAAGTAATAAAGACGTTTTTTTTCATACAGAAAAACCCATTTTGGCAAATCCCATTCGCATAACAGCATTGCGAACGCTTTATTTTAATAAGAATCCGTATATACAAGTTGGCACTGATCGCCCTATTGTTTCCAATGTTTTAAAAAGAGAAATTCCGCTGAACAGTAAGAAAGGAATGGCGAAAAAAAAGTGGCCCTTATTTGGCGCCGATCAGGATATTCTGATCACTTCCGAAATCACGAAGGAAAGCACTGCAGATATTGGATGTATGATTGGAGCGCCAATATTGTCTTTGGAAGATGGAAGACGTAGCATTTCTATAACCTTTGTATTTGAAGAAGAATCTTGGAACGGCATTTTCTGGAAGTTGCTGCAAGAGATTGTGAATAATGAAAAAGTGCCTTTGGATATTGCTTTTAATAAGGTGTTTGAAAAGAGTTTTAAAGTAGGCTATACCAGTATAAAAGGATGGGAATCTGTAACGTCTTACGAACTTTCCATAAATCCGGACCAACATAGTTTTTGCTTACAATTTGTATTGGGTATCAGTGCTCCACCAATGGCTTCTTTGGTATCGGAAGCGCAACATTCAAAATGGCCTATGGTGAAAGTGTTGTTGGATGAATATGCCCCAATATATGCGTATTCTTTTTTTAGGGGTATGGAGTTGTATTCCATTGAACTCGATGTAGCGGTGAGTGGAATCAAAAACCTTACGCTATATAACAATATTGGTAAAATGCCCTTAGCCAAGTCATTTGATCTTTTTGGACCTTCTCCTTCCGTGGGGGGATATCTGATGATAGGAAAGAGTGAGTTGTTCAAAAAAGCCATAAAGGACTTCAACATACATATTGAATGGGACAATATACCAAGGAACTATGGAGGTTTTGAAACCTACTATGAGGCATATGCCGAAGATTTTGATAATACTTCCTTTAAAGTGGCAATACAAGCCTTGTCTAATGGCTTCTGGTTTCCGGAGAATCCAAAGGATGGACATCTTGTTGATTTATTTGAAACAGAAACTTGTCTGAGCCCTGAAGGTTATGATACCTCCATCGTAGTTTCTAAACGAGAAATAGAAGTAAAAGAGATGGGGCCTTTTGAGTTCTCTAGGAATTTTAACATAAAGGATCCTCTCACATTTAATGTGCATACAGAAAGCGGATTTATACGTTTAATGCTTCACACTCCAGAATATGCCTTTGGCCATGATCTGTTTCAAAAGAACTATATGGAGGTGGCCATGCATAACGCAAAACATAAAGAAATGCTTCCGCTACCAAGACGCCCCTTTGTTCCTAAAGTGAAGGAGCTAAGTTTGGATTATAGCGCTAATGATGTTATGTATTTCAATAAATCTTTCTCCAGTTCAGATAGTTCAGGGACATTATTGGGAGATTTTGTTCATATAACACCTTTTGGAACACGCAAAATAATAAGTGATAGCAAAGTGTTCAAAAATACCATGGTGCCGAGTTTTGAAGGGGAGGGATACCTTTATATTGACTTGACTGGAATTGAACCTCAAACGACCATATCCATGTATTTTGATTTGTGGAATGTACATCCGGAACATAATAGACAGCAGGGCAATGTATGTCTCCAGTACAAAACAGCAGATCGTTGGGAAACCTTGGATAAAAAACATATTATTTCGGATGGTACAGGGCAATTGACAAATTCGGGTATCATAGAATTGGTGCTTCCCAATGCCATACAACCTCAAGAAAATGGGATATATGAATTGCGTATTATGGCTAAGGCCGATGCTTATATTTACCCCGTAATTACCCATTTGTATCCCAATGCCGTAACGGCCAGTTGTATGGATGAATCTGAAGAGGTTATTGGGAAACAGCTTCCCGCGGGGACTATTAACAAATTAAAAAATAAGATATCGGGCATAAAACAGCTCATACAACCAGCGGCTTCTTATGGCGGAAAATTGGCAGGAACACCCGAACAATTTTATACCAGGGTCAGCCAGCGATTACGGCACAAGGATAGGGCGGTTACCTTAAAAGATTATGAACAATTGCTGTTACAATACTTTCATGAAGTAGAAGTAGTGAAGTGCACAAATTTAGATAAGGATTTTAATCCGCTTGCTGGAGAAGTAACCCTTGTCGTTTTGGGAGAAAAATGGGCCTATCACCATCATTGGTATTTTAATGTGGATGAATTGTACAGAATGGAAGCATTTATTAGAACAAAATGCAATTCTTTCATCAATGTTGAAGTGAGAAACCCTAGCGTTGAATGGGTATTGGTTAATTGTGTTGTGGAGTTTGAGGAAAAGGATATGGGGGGCTATTACATGAATAAACTCAATACCGTTATAAATGAATATTTGAGTCCCCTTACCCTTACAGGAGAAACTGCCGTAATGGGGATTGGGGCCACAGTAGTGCCCAGAATGCTCGTGAGTCATATAGAACATCTGCCTTATATAAAATCAGTAAAGAATCTGGATATTGAACATATTGTAAAGCGTGGCATCAATAAGTTTAGCTTGAAAACCCATCTTGAGAACAGTGAAGTGAAACCTACGACCCCATGGGCCATTTTGACTCCAGAAACAAGACATAATATTTTTCTACCCACAATTTTGGAAGAAGGAACGATGGAAGAAATAGAGACACAAAACCTTCAAGTGGGCGTGGACTATATCATTGAAAAGGATGATGGAAATAATAATGGTGAAAATAATGATGATGTTAAGAATGGGGAGGCGGAGTTGTCAGAAGAAAAACTAAAGGATGATCAAAAACCTACTCCGGGTGATCATAGCATATTGACTTTTAAAATAGAATAAACCTTATATACCTTACCTATGAAAATAAAACTATTGGATAGAAATAGCTTAAAAGCGTTCTTCAGTGCCGGTGCAAGGCCCAAAGAAAGTAATTTTGCCAGTTTAATAGATTCCATGGTCAACAAAATAGACGATGGGATATCCAAAACACCGGAAGATGGATTGATTTTATCTCCACAAGGCAAGGAATCTGATCATTTGATTAGTTTTTATGACAATATTGAGGACGAATTGGCAGAATGGAGTATTGCTTTAAATCAAAGCGGTGACAAGGGGCTATCTATTTTGACTCCTACAGCTAAAGAGAACAGTACTACTGCTATGTATTTCCAGAAATCTGGAGCCATAGGTATTGGGACAGAAACTCCAAGAACCCAATTGGAAGTAAATGGAACCCTGGGAATGAACGCGCGTATAGGGACCTATAAATTGGGCTCTGTACGTGCAGATGGCAATTGGCATACTATTGCAGATGAACTGAATGGTTGTGTGGCCTTTGAAGTCCTGGCCCAGGTAGGGAAAAAGAATACGGGCAAATACGCACTACTACATGCGCATGCCCTGAGTACGTTCGGACGGTCGCATCACAGAATTCGTAGAACGCAAGCCCATTATGGTTGGTTCTGGAACAAGATCGCTATTCGATTTAGTGGGAAAATCAAGAATTTTAAATTGGAAGTAAAAACACGTTCGGACTATGGTGTAGGACATCATATAAACTTCTATATGACCAAATTATGGGATACCGATACCTTGAATTTTTTTAATAAGAACGAGTAAATAACAGATGGAGCGCCAGGGATACATTTCCAGGAAAAAAAAGGAGGCAAGCGAATACGAAAGCCTGCATCAGGAAGCATTGGAAATTCTTCAAAAGCTTTGTGGTGAGGTGTGGACAGATTATAATGAACACGATCCTGGCGTAACTTTGCTCGAAAATATTGCCTATACGCTTACGGAATTGGCCTATAAATCCAGAACTCCTATCAAAGATCTTTTGATTTCAAAAAGAGGGGAAACATTGCAATCGGGAGACAATGGTCTTTTTACAGCTTCGGACATACTTACCACAGGCCCCATTACTTTTAACGATTACCGAAAACTCTGGATAGATAAAATTGTCAATGTAAAAAATGTATGGGTTTATCCTATTGATAATGCCAATAACCATATTCGAAATACAAAAGGACTTTTGCATGTTCTTATCGAAAAGTACACCTACTGGACAGATGAAGAGCAGGAAAAGGAAGATAACATAAGAATTAGAAAAGAAGTAAGAAACGTATACCATCGACACCGAAATTTATGCGAAGATATCTTTAGTTCAGAGATTTTTAAACCGCTGGATGTTTCCATGCAATTTAAAATTACGCTTTCCGATGAGGTGAAAGGAGAAGAGATTTTGGCAAATATTTTCAATAAGATCAATCAATATTTAGCTCCGGAAATAAAATACTATTCCCTTTGGAAATTGAAAGAGCAAGAAAGGGCTACAAATGCTATTTTTAATGGACCTCTGTTGAGCAGCGGATTCATTATGGATGAGGACCTACAAGAACCTCGTAAACAAATTGTGATTTCGGAAATTGTAGCATTGATTACTACAATTCATGGAGTGAAGGGAGTGCCTCATTTTTATTTGAGCTATAAGGATACCGCGACGAAGGAAGACGTTAAGATTAAAGATATTTTTAATATTCCTGAATATACCACGGCGACTATTTTGTTTCCTAAGGATACCAAAGAAATGATTTTTGAAAATTCAGGGGTTGTCTTTAACCCGGATTTAGAAGAGACTAAAAAACAACTAGCTTTTATACAAGCTTTGAATTATGGGGATTTTCGGAAAGCTTCTACTTCCTTAAATGAGTTGACAATTCCAAAAGGGAACTATCAGGATTTTATGGCCTATTACCCTTTACGAAAACAATTCCCACAGGTATATGGGATAGGGGAAATGGGCATTGGTACGAATGCTCCGCCTTTGCGCAAGGCACAGGTAAAGCAATTGAAAGCATATTTGATGCCATTTGATCAGCTAATGGTTAATTTTTTGGCACAATTGAAAAATGTACATGCCCTATACGATGTAGAAAAGGAAAAGAAAAGCTCTTATTTTACCCAAAATGTGCCGGATATCGACACCCTCCTTGATATGGTTAAAAAACCAAAACATCAAACGGATCCGGATGAAATTAAAGCGCATTGGAATCAATTGCTCCAACGTCTTAACAAGCGTTTCGATACCCAGGCTATGGATCGTTTTAATTCGGTCCTAGATCATATATTGGCTCGCTTTGATGAGATTTTTCCAACCTATTCCTTAAGGAAGATCAATAGCAATAGTTATGGAGGAACTTTGGCCTCTCAAAAATTTGAAAAGCAATTGCTGCGGGCCAAACGAAGGATGATAAAGGAATACGCATCTATAAGTTACAATAGAGCCCGATCTTTTGATTACCATCAGCTAGATGTGGCATCAACGGAAAAAGAACAGTTAAAGAATCTTCCGGGGACCATTCGGAAAATAGCCATTCTTTTAGGAATCAATTTAGCGGGTGTCAAATCATTGACGAAGAATATCATAGATCAAAACCTGATTCCAAAACCTGAATCCAGAGAATTTAAGCTTATTGTAAATGAGATAGATATACACACTCCGGAAGGAGAGATACATATTATAGAAACAGAGGAAATTAGCATAAGTACCACTACAAAAGGAGAGTTATACAATACCATGCATTACGTTGGCGCTCAGGAAACCTTATTGGAAGAGGTCCTAAAAAATGGGGTGCTCCGGAAGAACTATACCATTCAACAAGATACTATGGACGAAGCGACTTTTTATGTAATGTACCATCGGGGAGATCAAAAGTCCAATATCGCCCATATTTCCAAGAGTATGGGGGCTGCCAAAACAGCAATAAAAAAAGCTATCGATTTCCTAGTGGCATTGAATCAAAAAAGTGAAGGTTTCTTTGTCGTGGAACACCTGTTATTGCTTCCTCCTTACAGCGGGGATTATTTTGGATTTCAACTGGACTTTTCCAAGATAATTAAGGGAGCCCATTTGGAAATCCATCAACCACAACTGTCATCCTGTAGGGAAAGAGATCATGGAGTCTTGCAACTTGTGGCTTTGTTGAGCAACGGAAAATTGCAATTCATTTGGGAAGAACAAAAAGGAAATGGTAAGATCTACCTCAAAACTCCTAAGAACAAATTGCTGGCCATTTCAAGAAATGAATATCGCTCCGAGCAAGAAGCCATAGAGGAAATACAAAGAATAAAAAATGGGATTCAAGAAGTTGAAAAGGAAGTATTGGAAGCTTCAATAGGTTGCAAAGTGTTTTTTGGGGAAGAAGCAGTGGACGAAGATTTTTTCTCTTTTCGCACGAGTTTTGTTGCGCCGTCTTGGCCTGTGCGTTTTCAGAGCAAAAACTTCAAAAGTATTTTTGAACAAACCGTGTATGGGGAAATGCCCATTCATATCGCCTCAAGCTTTTTTTGGAAAGACTTCAATACTATGTGTCAATTTGAGGAATTATACCTTAGATGGTTGGCACTATTACAACAGAAAGAGTCTATAGAAACTCGCGTTGCGCAGGCTCATAAACTTATCACTTTACTCCAAAATTGGACAGAAAATGGATCCGATTCATGAAGAAGGGGCAAACACATATCATTAAAAATCAACGTTATGAGATAGATTTGAAGAAGGCGTCTGAAGCCCAAAAATATCAATCAAAAGTAAGTTTGCTGCAAAAATACGAGATTGAAAATGTGCTTCAACGGGTAATGGATTCGTATTCAGATATAGATTTCCTAGATCAGTTTGAAGAGGTTACTTTGGATATTGGGACCCTTTCTCCGTATAACTTTGAAAAGGAACTGCCCCTCAGAATTGAAGAATCCTTGCAGAATTTTTTTAAAAACAACAGCAAGGGGAATACCCTAAAAAAAGGCAAAAGAATTCGGTTGTTCAATAGAAATTTACAGCAGTTTGAATTCTTCCTGCGATATGGACATTTACCATGGGATACGGCCCATAACCTAGGTCCAACGGATATTTTCAATACGCTATTCCAGGAAAGTCCGGAAGAATTGGTGAAAATCTTAAAACGATATGGGACAAAAGAACACATTCGTAAGAGGATGATTGCCCAAATGAATACTACTTTTTTGGAAGGTATTGTTGTAGCTGTTGTGCGGGATGAGGGGGAATACATCAATACTTGTCGTAATCACATAGAAATACAACAAAAGAAGTACAAATGGGTGCATACCAATTCGGGCAACTTCAAGGAAGTTTTGTGGGAAATCGTATTGGCGTATATTTTTACAGAGGTTACCAATTTTTCCAATAGAAAAAACTTTCTACACTATGTGATACTTAACATAGCAAGGCGTTTTGGTTTTGGATATGCAGCACTCTTACAGTTGATGTGCCGTGGAATATCCCGGAAGAATGGACCTCAAAGGTCGGCGATTGATTTTGAGCGAATATTGTTTAGTTTGCGGGAAGATGAAAACAAAAAAAATAGTACCCTGCGGCATCAGATGTCCGAGACAACTTTCAAGGCCAATATGTTGGGTGCCGCTGAACTCCTTTTGTACTATTTAAAGTACGGGGCGATCCCTACGGGACAATCCGTTACATCTAAACATCAACTTTATAACCTTCTTGAAAATCTGGAAAAAAAAGGCCCAAAAGCCCTTGTTTCAGTTTTCAATGTTTTGCGCAATGATACCTCTTCTACCTACCGCTTAAAGCGGGAATTCCCCGATACTTTTCTGAATACGCTAATGGATACGTATGAACCTAAAACGATTTCCAATTTTTTATCCTTCTTGGAACAAGGTGCAGGATCAATGGAATACTCCAAAAAAAAATCCAGGATGCTGAATACGATACAAAAGCAACGAGGAAGGTTAATGATGGAGGTTTGTTTTCGAAAGGATAACATGACCAATGATCAAGAAATTGAAGCTTTTCTATCACAAGTTCAACGCAAACTGGGAATTGACCCAGAATTTGTACAACTTTTGGCCCATACAGAAGGATTGGGAGGGGTTCCCGGAAGAAATGCCATGAAAAGTTTTGTGGACGGCTTTCAAAATAGGAAAACCCCAATTTCAGAAGCCCAAGTCAATGATTTTGCCTTCCTAGGGTTTTCCAAATCACTTTATCCTTTTTATAAAGCAAATGGCAGCGAGAGCATTACAGAATTTCATGAACAATTATGTCAAAGGGGATACTCAAAGATGGTGTTACAGTGGACTTCTTATTTGTTGGATATTATTAAAAAAAATGTGGGTTATACCCAAGAAGACATTGTAAAGTGGTTGGGAAAACATGGAGATGAACTTGCAAAAAAGGGAGAAAAACCAATTGATATTTTAGGCGAAATGCTGTTCGTACTGGATTTACTTACTGTGGATGAAAAACTCTATAATGGAATAGCAAGTGTCCTGTTGAGTAAAGGAGAACCTAGTACCTTTAGGGAAAGACAGCAGATACCCATAGTTCCACCATACCAGTTTTTGGTGAATCGCTTGTCGGCTCAGTTGTATCAATATTCCATGGTTAATAGTAGTACGAAAGCGCGGCAGTTGATTTTAGCATTTGCCGATAAGTATAACCTTAGTGTTGCGAAAACCGTAAAAGAACTTGGTCAATATATAGATAATAGCAGGGAACATCTACTGCTTCAGGAAATTTTTGAGGAGATTGTTTTGGAAGAAAGCAGGAAAAATCAGGTGAAAATTCCTGATATCGTGTATAAACGCGATCTGGTCGCCTTTTTTTGCGCACAAGGTGTATTGCCATGGTGGGCAGAAAGTAACTCCATGAAAATCCTTGCAATCTATTTTTCCGAGATCCTAAATGGATATCCAGAACATCTAATACCTTGGTTTTCAAAATCGAGCTTTAAAAGAAAAATTATCGGAATATTGGATGATAAAGATTACGAACTGCTATGTCATTATGCTGCTCCTGTAGTGGGTCAATTATTTTTGAAAGTACAGGAAATATGGATAGAAGTATTCCGTGAAGACTTAAGCGGATTTGGTAGAGGGTCCACTCAGGATGCCATTGAAATACGGTATTTAAGTCTTAAAAGTGCGATAGCACATTTTAATAAACCGCTGAAAACGATCTTTATCCAAATCGTGCAAGAGTTGTCTACGTATGCTACATGTAAGGCATATGATATGGGGCAAATGTTTCGAGACAAACTTAAGAAGAGCGCCATAGGTACCCAAGGAAAAAAGAAATTGGAAGCTTGTTTCCCGGCAGATGTAATGTCTTTAAAAATGTCTTCAATGCAAGAACGTCAATGGACGCATTTCATGGAAGTTATTACCGAGATAGGTAGAAAAACTACAGCGTTTTCAGAGAAAGAAATTGTACTTGTTCTAAAGCAAACACATAAAACCAATCCGCAAAACCTGCTTTCTCAATTGAAACAGCAACCCTTCAGGGATCAATTTATTACCTCCTTACACAAAAAGACACATCTTACTGTACTAAAATTATTTTTAAATACAAGAGAAAATGAACGTTTTGTACGGATTGTGAGTGTTCTGGAAGAAATAAACAAAAAATTAACAATGTCCCAAAAAACCCATGTCTGGCATGTTTTTGCCGATCGGATTTTTTTTGCCATAGGCTTAGGAAAACACAAGTCATGGGCGTTAAATGAATGGGTCTCGCTTCTTGTGTATACTATGAAAGAGGTGTTAAAGGAAAAAGAAGGTCAAGCTATCATCCATGGAATTCTTGTAAAGAATCCTAAGGAAATGGTTATTGTTGAGCATATAAAAAGATTGATGGGCGGTGAAGAAAAGAATAGGGACATCGAAGTAATTGAAGAAAAAAAGAAGGTCATGGAAGAAGAAATCTTGGGGGAATCCATCTATATCCACAATGCGGGAATGGTTTTATTGGGTCCTTATATTCCTATGCTTTTTGAGCGTTTGGGTTTACTTGAAAATAAACAGTTTAAAGATGAATCTTGCCTTCAGAAAGGCATGGAAAGTTTGCAGTATGCGGTGGGGGGAAATACAAGTACAGAGGAACATCAGCTCGTACTGAATAAAATTATATGTGGAAAGTCTATTTATGAACCCATACAGCAAATAAAAGGGCTTAAGGAAGACGAAATGCAAATAATCGATGGCATGTTGGATGCGGTGATCTCAAATTGGCCCGCTATAGGAAATACGACTATAGAAGGCCTCAGGGAAACTTTTCTCAATAGGGATGGCCGTATCGTACTGGAAGAAGATAAATATGTGCTTCATGTAGAACAAAAGGCATTTGATATGCTATTAGATCAGATTCCGTGGAACATAAGCGTGTTGAAGTTGAGTTGGATGAAAAAATTATTGGAAATAGTATGGAGATAAAGAAGAAAGGTATACAGGTGTCAGCATTGCAAAATGAGCTTACTTGGTTGGAAAATGTGATTGCTATTGCCATGGAATTATATTTTCAAAACGAAAGCAGTTATACGAGCATTAGCCAGATTCAACCTCCGCCACTCATTGAAGAGGATTCAGGATACGATAGATTGCTTCGTTCCTATGATTTGAACTTTGAAGCACGCTTGATCCTTATTTTGGCCATTACGCCCTATATAAAACCACAGAGCTTGGCAATATTCCTGACCAAAGATAAGAACTTCGATGCGCCTTATGCAGAATTTGGAGGTGCTAAAGTGGAAGGGTTTCATGGTTTTGTTCCAACCTTGGAAACGGCTTGTTTTCTATTGGGAGGGGGGCATGATCTGGGCATTCGACTCCAGTTTATGGCTAAAATAAATCAAAACTACCTGCTCTATAGGGAAGGCATTTTGAAAGCAGACCATTATCCAATTTCATTGCATGAAAAATTACGGTTGTCCCAAGAATATTTGAGTTCCATTATTAGTGGTAAATCCTATATTCCCAGCTATAACTCTAAATTTCCTGCACGTTTGATCGATACAAAATTGAAGTGGGAAGATCTTATTTTAGAGCAACATATTAAGGAACAATTGACAGAAATAGGAGACTGGCTCACACACAGCGCTTTAATTCTAGACGATTGGGGGCTGCATAAAACACTAAAACCTGGATACAAAGTCTTGTTTTATGGAGCCCCGGGAACCGGAAAAACTTTGGCCGCGACCCTTTTGGGAAAAGCAACCCAAAAAATGGTTTTTAGAGTAGATTTGTCTATGGTGGTTTCCAAATATATTGGAGAGACCGAGAAAAATCTAGGTCGTTTGTTTGACGAGGCAGAAGCCAAAAATTGGATCTTATTTTTTGATGAAGCAGATGCATTGTTCAGTAAACGTACACAGAGTAATTCCTCCAATGATCGTCATGCAAATCAAGAAGTAGCCTATTTATTGCAGCGTATTGAAGAATTTGACGGCTTGGTCATTCTAGCCACTAATTTACAGCATAATATTGATGAAGCTTTTTTAAGGCGTTTTCAAAACACGGTGCATTTCCCTAAACCAAAATATAAAGAACGCAAACTGTTGTGGGAAAAATTGATAGGAGATATCTTTACGATAATCGAAGGAAAAGAGGTTTTGGATAAAATTGCTAGGGATTATGAGTTGTCTGGTGGGGAAATTATCAATGTAGTAAGGTACTGTGCTATAAAAGCGGCCAGTAAGGGAGAAAAGAAAATCAGTATGGCCCATCTTATGACGGCAATTAAAAGAGAATATCGGAAATCCAATAAAACATTTAATTAAAATATCATTATGGCAAATCAAGTATGTAGTGGAGCAATGCTGACATGCTCTTTTGGTGCGGCACCTTCAAGTTTAATGGTACTACCTTTGAATAGGGTAAATACCAGTGTCATGCCTGCAGCAACCATTATGGACCATGTCCCATTGGTCAATATCATGACTTTTGGAATGTGTTCTTCTTTATCCAATCCTGTGGTAGCCACGGCAACTACGGCAGCCCTGGGAGTATTAACACCCATGCCTTGTATACCGGCAACAGTTACTCCTTGGTCTCCAGGAATAGCAGATGTAAAGATAGGTGGGGTGTCGGCCTTGGACGATGGCAGTACCTGCAATTGCATGTGGGCCGGTTCTATTTCCATTAGTTTTGCCGGACAACTAAAAACTACAGTTTCATGATATCACTTGTCTTTGGGTATGTTTCCAAATTGTTGGAACACCCATATGTAAATTTGGTGCTATCCATAGGTCTAATTGCTGTGGGGGTAGAACAAATTTATAAGCATTCGGTTCCAAATCTGGATATTCATTGGAAACACGGAATAGGAATCTACGGTATACTTATGTTTTTACAATCTTTTTTTAAGATTGTAAAAGGTGGGGTCAAAATTTATCATGGAACGATTAGAAAAAAGCCGGGAAACTGACTTTTGCAACCGAGAAAGTTTCTCATTTTGTTATTTTTTCATTTGCTTGATCTTGGAAGTAAGGAAAAACGAAAAAAGAAATCATTCTGCAATGTAAAAAAGGATTATCATAACTACTATTCCTTAATTTTTTATAGGAAAATTCTTTCCATTTAAAATCCTTTAAGCATTGATTTTTATTAAAATTTCGTACAATATTTTTGGAAATACAAGATGTTTGGTTTCTATTTTAGGAGTAAATATTCTTCATTTGTTTCATTGCAAATATTTAAGTGTTCATTCAAAACAAAGTAAAAAAATAAGGTTTGAAAAGCTGAAGGAATGTGCTTGTGAAAACAAGTTAAATTACTGGTAATCAGACTTCAATTGTATGATTGAACATTGGGTGCAATTCATTGTTTGAATAAAATCATGAAACCCCTGATTTATCAAATTTAAATTATTTTAGAAAAAAAACATTGATGGGATATATTATTAAAAGAAAATATTATATTAGTAGCCCGATAAAACCTTCACTAAAATAATTTTTATGTAAGTCGGATAGGCGAAGCCCTACATAAAAATTAAACATTTACAACTTATGGGTAATATATATTCTGGCTGGTATGTGCTATATGTCAAATTTCAGCACGAAAAAAGGATAGATTTAGTATTGAAAGAATCAGGATTTGAGTCTTTTTTGCCAACGATAACCGTTATGCGGCAATGGGCAGATAGAAAAAAGAAAGTAGTTAAACCTCTTTTTCCCACTTATATCTTTTTAAAGATTCATTCGAAACAGGATTTTTTTAAGGTTTTGGATATTCATGGAGTTTTTAAATATATCAAGTTTGGAGGAAACTATGCTAAGTTACATGATAGTGAAATAGAAAAAATCAAATATTTTTTGAATTTAGACGGTGTTTCTGAAATTGATACCATTTCCAATATCCCTGCAAAGGGTGAATTAATGCTAATAGATTTTGGACCATTGAAAGGATTAAACTGTGAAGTACTCAAAACAAATAATAAAAATAGAGTCTTCGTGAGAGTTGATTCTTTAAAGAGGAACATTACAGCCATAGTACCCCTTAAATATCTATGCCAGCGTTCACATGCCAAGATAGAGGCTTTATAAATGTATCGTTCGCGTTATTTTAAATAAAAAATGACCTGGGATGGACTACATTTTATCTCCTGAAAAAATCTTTTTCTCTAAAAGAACATTGAATTTGCCAATATACGATAGCACACCAAATCTTTAGAAATATTCTTATGGAACGAAGACTGGAAACTATGGGATTTTCATTCTTTTTTAGGGCTACAAGGTTCGCGAAATACAAATATTATATTAATCAATAAACGACATATGAAAATCGAGGTAGTAAAATCAAAAATACACCGGGTGAAGGTGACTGGGGCAGATTTAAATTACATTGGTAGTATTACAATTGATGAAAATTTAATGGATGCGGCAAACATAATTCGAGGAGAAAAAGTCCAAATAGTGAACAATAATAACGGCGAGCGTTTAGAGACTTACGCGATACCCGGCCCACGTGAAAGTGGTGAAATAACCTTAAATGGAGCAGCGTCCAGGAGAGTAGCTATTGGTGATATCCTAATTTTGATAACGTATGCGACACTCGATATTGAGGAGGCAAAAACCTTTAACCCCTCAATTGTATTTCCGAATGAAGAAAATAAATTGTTGAAGTAATTTTCGAAAACGGGGATAAGCTTAGGACAAGAATCGAAAAGGTAATTATAAAATATTTGGGAGTTCAAACTTCTGGACACTTCAAAATAGCAGGAGAAACTCTTTTGTTTAATATTGAGTTCTGGCAAAATAAACTTCTTTTTTAAGATTCAAATACTTTAGACATTTTATAAAACATCGATCTTAACAACGGATGGAAAACAAATCTAGAGGTCTTTGCATTATTGATACCATTAAAATTAATCCTTAGTGAAAGCTTTATATGTATGGATGTAGCTATTAAGAACAGATTGACAGATGATTATTGGGTGAAAAAACTAGAGAACAAGGAAACCTACGTTAATTTCATGCGACAGGATTATAAAACGAAAACGCTTGTAATTAGCGAATCAGAACTGTCCTATTTTAATAAGATTACAAAAAATGATGCACTATCAAAACTAACCTTGATCACTGCTGTATATGCATATCTTCTCAAGAAATATTTCATAGATTTTAATGATGTGATTTGGTTAAAAAATGATTGGGAAGTTAACGAAGAGGGTAAACCTTTGATTTTAATGTTTAGCGAAACGGAAGATTTGATCTTTAAAAATTATTTGTTAAATGTAAAAGATGAATTTGAAAATTGTTTTAAGTACAGAAACTATCAAAATAATACCGTATACCAAAAGTTACGCATAAATTCTTTCTCAGATTATAGTCGTTTTGGTATGGATACCGGTGATGGCTTTGCCAACAATGGCTTTGGATTACTCCTGAATGTAGGAGCTTTGGATAATGGAAATCTAGTACTTAATTTTAGATACGATCACACTTTTATTGATGTATCTGTATTGGAGCATTTCACAAGAAAAATGGCGCAAATATTTATTGGATTCAAGAACATTCTAAATATTCCCTTGAGTGAAATTGAGTTATTGGATACCATGGAAAAAAATCAAATTTTGACTCAATTTAATGCTACAGAGGTCCAATATCCACAGAATAAAACAGTAATTGGCTTATTTGAAGAACAAGTTGAAAAGTCTTCAGAAAATACTGCTCTTGTCCATAAGAACATACGGCTGACGTATGCAGCGTTTAATGCGCTTACCAATCAGTTAGGGCATTACTTGAGAGAAAACCACAAGGTAAAGGCCAATGATATTATTGGGGTTAAACTAGAAAGAAGTGAATTAATGGTTATTGCCATCTATGGAATTCTTAAATCAGGTGGAGCTTATATGCCAATTGATCCAAACTATCCCCAAAAAAGAATAGATTTTATGACAACCGATACAAATTGTAAAACCATAATTGATGTATCGGCTATGGAATCTTTTTTGGAAGAAAAAGAGGGTTATCCGGATTCAAATTTATCAGAAAAGAGCTCTCCAGATGATTTGGCCTATGTTATTTATACTTCGGGGACAACTGGTTTTCCAAAAGGAGTAATGATACGGAATACGTCACTTGTTAATCGATTAACATGGATGCAAAAGGCCTATTCACTCGATAAGACCGATACCCTTATTCAAAAAACGACCTATGCCTTCGACGTTTCCGTTTGGGAAATATTTTGGTGGGGTATGTACGGTGCCAAACTTGTTGTTCCTTTGCCGGGAATTGAAAAAGATCCGGAAATTTTAGTTCAAGAGATTTTTAAAAATAAAGTAAGTGTTCTTCATTTTGTTCCGTCTGCACTTTCGTTATTTCTGGATTTTTTAGAAGATAATCCTGAAGAAAAGAAGAAGTTGAGTACCCTTAAACAGGTCTTTGCAAGTGGCGAAGTCCTGACAGAAGGGGTAAAGAAGAAATTTACCAACTTATTGTCGAATGTTTTTCTAATGAATTTATACGGCCCTACCGAAGCAACAATAGATGTGAGCTATTTTAATTGTACTGAAAAAAATGACTACAATGTGCCACCAATTGGAAAACCAATAGACAATATTAAGTTGTTTATTTTGGACAAGTATAAAAAACCTGCACCTATTGGAGTTATTGGGAATCTATTTATTTCGGGTGTAGGAGTGGCAAAAGGATATGTCAATAACCAAAAGCTTACAAGTGAAAAATTTGTTGTGAATCCTTTTGACTTAAACTCCAAAATGTATGATACTGGTGATTTGGCTAAATGGCTTCAGGATGGTAACGTAGATTATATTGGAAGATCGGACAGCCAGGTAAAATTAAGAGGATACAGAATAGAGTTGGGAGAAATAGAAAAAAGCTTAATGATCCAACCCGAAATTAAGCATGCAATCGTAGATTTAAAATCTTTTAAACAAAATGAAGTGCTTGCCGCCTACATAGTTTGGGAAAAGGGAATGGAACTTGAGAAAAGAACCTTAAATTTTCGACTAGAAAAAAGCCTTCCAAAATATATGATTCCCAGTTTTTATGTAAACTTAAATTCCTTGCCCGTTAAGAAAAATGGCAAGCTGAAAAGGGAATCATTGCCTCCTTTGCTGGACGATCACATAATACAGAGACCTTATATAGCTCCAAAGAATAAGGTGCAAATAGAAATTGCTGAAATTTGGCAAGATGTTCTGGGCGTACAAAAAATAGGGGTCAATGATGATTTTTTTGAGCTGGGAGGTCATAGTTTAATGGTCACGCAAATCATTAATAGGATGTCACAAAAAATGAATAAAACCATTTCTGTTAAAGACTTTATGTTGTTGGCTACTATAGAGAAAATAGAGCCTCAACTTAGGAACAATGACAACAATGGGATATCACAGACTTCTGAGTACGAAGAAACCATTATTTAATAACAAGAGTTAAATGAAAATTGTGCAAAGTTATTGGTCCAAGCCAAGTTCAGATGAATCTGGTTTAAATCCAAATAATAGAAATCTAGGAGGGTGGTTAGAGAAAAAGCATAATTATATGAGTTGGACCTTAAGTTGTTTGCAATTACGCAAATTCTATAATGAGGTTGAGCTGGTGACCGATGAGGCAGGATATAACCTATTAATAGAGCAATTAAAACTTCCATATACCCAGGTTAAGGTGAAACTGGATGACTTAAATGGCTATCACAATAATTTATGGGCATTGGGAAAAATATATACTTATGGTTTGCAAAAAGAACCTTTTATACATGTTGATGGAGATGTTTTTATTTGGAATAGGCTGCCCGCCGCAATAGAAAAAGCCACGCTATGCGCACAAAATTATGAGGTAGACGAACCTGGTTATGAACACGTGTACAATCATGTAAAACGTTACTTTAACTACTTTCCCGATTTTATGAATTATTCCGAAGGAACTCAAATAACAAGTGTTAACGCAGGAATAATGGGGGGAAACAATATCAATTTTTTTGAGGAATACGCTACTGTTGTATTTGATTTTATTCATAAGAATAGTGATAAAATGGCAGGTTTGGATACTGGCTCTTTTAACATGTTTTACGAGCAATATCTTTTTCTACGTCTTGCAGAACAGAAGACTTTGAACATTACTTTTCTGGTTAACGATCAGAGAGAATTATTGGATCAGTACGTTAACCTAACTGGAGCGCCAATAAAAACAGATTATATTCATACTGTTGGCGCTTTTAAAAAAAGAATTGAAACGGGAAAGTTACTGGATTATACCTTGAAGAAAACGCATCCCGATTATTACTACAGACTGATAAAATCATTGAAACAGCATTTAATTTAATTTTTTTCAAACGCATCAAGACAGTGGCAATCCAGGGAGCTAAATATATCTTTTTATGATTTTGGATAGGACGGTAATTAAAGAATTTAAATCACAAGTTTTAGAGGATGCTGACTATTTCTGCTCTCATAACTTCCTGAAAGATGTGGAGAATAGTAGTCAACGGGAAAACGGAAAAAGATTAGAAATAGCTTTTTTTATGTTACAGGTATTTTCTATTTCAAAGAATATAGAACACCTGTCAGTAGTTCATAAATTATTAAAACAAGCGCAAAATGTATATTCCTTGTCTCCCAACAATATGAGCTTTAAAGATGGAGGAAGTGGGATTATTTATATTTACGTATGGCTTTATAAGCTTACGAAAAATGATATGTACCTCAGAGAAGCCTTGTTGTTAATTGATAATTGTACAGATTATTTCCTAGAATCTGATCAAGTTAGCGAAAGTCTTTTTGCTGGGAGATCTGGTCTCTTGCTCAATACCTTCTACCTATTTCATTTGTCGAAAGAAAAAAGACTTTTACACCTAATTGATCGATTATCGCGGAAAATAATTTCAAATGCAGTTCAAATAAAAGGTGGATTGGCCTGGTACAATCCTTTTGAATTAATAATTAGGCCTTTGTGCTCATTTGGTTATGGGGTATCGGGAATTGCTTATGTATTTCAATTATTGGGTAAGTATTTCAATCATGATCCCTTTAACGAAATAGCAAACAGAAGTTTTTTTTATATAAATGAGCAATGCCTTGACGAAAATTCCAATTCTTGGTGTGATTTCAGAAAGAATATTGTTGATGAAAAAGATTTGGCGGAACATATGGAGAAGTTTTCAAATGGGGAGATTTCTTTTTTCAAAAACCCTAATGTAGATCATTCCATAGCCCATGGTAGTGCGGGTATTATATATTCTCAATTAAATGATAAGGGTTCAATAGATAGAATTCCAAGTTATAATAAAAAAAAGTTGTTTTCTAGTGTAGAGGTCATAGGTATTGCACAAATACAATTGGAACTCTTTAGTAGAAAAAAAGATGAAGAATATTATAAAAATGCAAAGGAGTTCTTGTCAAAATTGAATTTACAAAAAGGGGAAAAAGAATATATATCCTTGGCAACATTAAGGTTGGCAATGTCTAAAGGGACTTCTTGCATTTTTCATTTTCCCCAATTTGATTTCTATCCAGACAGTACCAACTCTTCGTTAAGCAATTCATTTTTATCCGATGCGGATATTTATAATTCGTTAACCAAAAAGAGATTTCCGAAAACAACCGATGTTACTAATCAACTTCCTATGCTCAATTTTGAACGGAATCTGAGGAAAGCCTGGGGAGATCCAGAAGCTTTTTTTATGGATATAATCAAATCGACTAATGAAGATAGAGTGGTTTTAAATGCGGTCAGGAATATCTTTGAGTACGAAAAGCAATTAAACCACCTTAGATTGGAACAAAGGTTTAACCCGTATTATCATGTAAAATATATGGATGTCCTTGGTACTCGAATGAATGCGTTGCAAATACCTGAAGAACGATTGGAATTAGAAGATATAATACTTTCGGAAACAGCAATGCTAAAGAAGTTCCACCCTATTTCCATAAGCTCTATGCCGTCATCGCATAACACTGCGGGTGTACTTATGTTTTGGAAGTATGATCTGGAAAAAGGAGTAGTTGAAATAAATCTTGAACCAATAAAATTTTTACTTGATTTATTTAGAAAACCAAAATGCATTAAATCTGCTCTCAAAGATTTGCTTTACTACTGTGAATTACTAGATGATCAAGCATTACATCCGTTGATAACGTATTCAAACTCTAAAAATAGAGCCGATCTTATTAGAAGATTACCTTTTGTATTTCCGTATCAAATCAAAATTCTAATAGCCGATGGTATTTTGAAGTTTGCGTGAATAGGATTGGTCAAGCATTACCCCTAATCGTTTAAAAATATAAACAATTCTCCATTTATAGTATTGTGCATAGATGAACACGCCGCATTTCTGGTCAATAACATGCAATTTTCACCTCATTTGATCTACTTTCCACGGCCTTCATTTTTAGCGGTATATCGTTTATTAAATGCCTAGCATTAAACAGTAAAAAAGATGAAACTGACATTACCACAACAGGATGTCTATTTTGAACAACTCCTTTATCCAAATGATCCTATCTATAATATTGGAGCCAAAATTGAGATAAAGGGAGAAGTTAGCTACGAGATATTAAACGAAGCGTATAAAAAATTAATTGATCAACACGATGCATATAGAAGTGTGATTCTAACCAACACTACAGATGCTCAAGTGATGATACTTCCCGAGCACAATTCCGTATTGGGATCAAAAGATTTTTCAAAAACTGATGATCCATTTGGAAAGGCAAGTGATTTTATGAGGGCTAGATTTTCAAATACGTTCAGCTTTACCAAAAAGCAATTGCTCCATGAGTTTACTTTGATTAAGGTGAAAAAGGATTTTTATTATTTATTCTCCATGTACCATCATATCATTACAGATGGTTGGGGAACCTCTTTAATGTTTCAAAGATTGGTAACAAATTATAACGAGCTGATCGAACAAGGAAAAATAATCACTGAATATCCATTTACCTATTCGGATTTTGTCTCTGATGACAAGGAATATCGATCATCGGAAGCCTATAAAAACGATAGGGAATATTGGGTCGATAAATTTCAACAGCTCCCAGATCGAATTTTTGAACGTATTGACAAAAAAAGCAATGCAAATAAAAGTGGGAGAAAAGTACTTTTTATTGATTCGTCGAAATACAAGAAGCTTGAAAGTATGGCAAAGCAATTTGGCGGTTCCACTTTTCATGCGATTCTGGCATTGGTATACACTTATTTTGGCCGAAAAACGAACTGCAATGACCTAACCATAGGGTTGCCAGTTCTTAATCGGGGAAAATCTAAGTTTAAGAAGACGGTCGGACTATTTATGGGTGTATCTCCTCTTAGAATCCAAATCGATTTTGAAGATACTTTTGAAAAATTGTTGTTACAGATTAAGAAACAACTTAGACAAGATTATCGTTATCAACGTTTTCCACTTGGGAAATTGGTAAAAGAGTTAGGTCTTTTTCTTGAAAAAGACCGCTTGTTCAACATGACGCTTTCTTATGAAAAGCAAAATTATGGGGCTAATTTTAAGAATACGAAAACAAAGGTAATCCCGCTAACCCATGAATCTGAGCGTGTAGCGCTATCAATATACGTAAGAGAGTTTGATGAAACACAAGAAGTGAAGATTGATTTTGATTATAACTTTAGTTATTTCGAAGAATTTCAAATCAATCTAGTGGTAGGACATTTTGAAAAACTGCTTTTTGAAATCCTTGAAAACCCCAGAAAAAAGCTAAATGAATACTCATATTTCACCGCCTCGGAAGAACGTTTATTGCTAACAGATTTTAATAAGACATTTTTTAAATACCCTGAAAAAAAGACAGTTTTAGACTTCTTTCAAAGGCAAGTACAGGATTTTCCGAATAAAATAGCCATTGCAGATAGGGAATATCAATATACCTATACCGAGCTGAATGATCTTACGAATAGGATAGCAATAGGAATAGGGCGAAAATTAAAGGAGAAAAAACCAATGCCAATAGGCATTTTTATGGAACGTTCGGCAAATATGGTAGCCATGATATTGGGTGTTTTAAAAACTGGCCGTCCCTTTATTCCCCTTGATCCTGATTTTCCAAAACAACGAATTGAATACATCATTGATCACAGTAAGGTTGAGGCTGTAATTGGAACATCTACCCCCAGTATAGAATGTTCACAGATCGTCACTTTCTTGAATGAATCGGAATTGCTGACAACAAATTTAAGTGAAGATTGGATATCTAAAGAAGTTAAATCATCCTATACTGCCTATATTATATATACTTCTGGATCAACGGGGAAGCCAAAAGGAGTGGAAATTGGTCATAAGTCGTTGTTAAATTTTCTTTTGAGCATTCAAAAAAAGCCAAGAATCAATCATCATGATGTTATATATTCTGTAACTACTCCATCCTTTGACATTTCTTATTTGGAGTTTTTTCTACCCTTGATTTCCGGAGGAAAACTATACGTAACGGATACCGAAACATTGAAGGACCCTAGAAAAATAATAGAAGGTATTGAAAAGGTGAAACCTACTATGATACAAGCAACTCCTAGCTTCTTTCAAATGCTTTACAATGCAGGATGGCAAGGAAATACGAAATTAAAAGTACTATGTGGGGGTGATCTGTTAGGTGAATCATTAGCAGAAAAGTTAATGGGTACTACAAGTGAACTGTGGAATATGTATGGACCTACAGAAACTACCATTTGGTCTAGTACAAAGCGAATATTAAAAGCTTCAGAAGCATCCAATATTGGAAAACCTATTGGCAATACGTCGTTCTATATTTTTGATGAATCCCTGAACTTATTACCCATTGGAAGTATTGGAAAACTCTATATTGGAGGCCATGGACTTGCCAAAGGGTATTATAGGGATGAAATACTCACAAAGGAAAAGTTTATTGCAAATCCTTTTGCCTCCGATGAAGTCATATATGATACGGGAGATTTGGGAAAGTGGAACTCGCATGGGGAAATTGAATTTATAGGGAGAAACGATTTTCAGGTTAAAATTCGTGGATTCCGTATAGAATTGGGTGAAATAGAGGCTAAATTGGATGAAATGGATGTTATCCAATCATCCGTTGTGATTGCCAAAAGAAAAAAGGAAGAAGATGCTTTTCTAGTAGCATTTATAATTCCCAAAACAAATTTTTTTGACCGTTTGGAAATTATAAACGACTTGCGAAAAGAATTGCCGGAATATATGGTTCCACAGACGATAATTTCTTTGAAAAACTTTCCATTGACTCAGAATAAGAAGATAGATAGAAAAGCACTCTCTCAAAGGGAAATAGAAGAATATCCCATATTGTCAGTATATCAGCCTCCTAAGACAGAATTGCAGGCAAAATTATGTGATTGTTTCCAAGAAATTCTTAAAACAACGGAAAGAATAGGACTCAACGATAACTTTTTTATACTTGGCGGTCATTCTCTAAGTGCCGTGAAACTAACCCATTTTATAGAAAAATCATTACTCTATCAAATTAGCCTAGGGGATATATTTCAAAATCCTACAGTAAAAGAATTGTCGGATTACCTCCAGTCCAAGGAAAAAAAAATTAATAACACGCTCAAAAAAACACCTAAAAAACCTTTTTACCCCCTTACGCCATCACAGGAATTCATTTGGTTGGCTTCCCAAAATAATCATAGATCAGCGGCGTATAACATGTCTGCTATTTACAAAATAAGAGGGGAAATCGAATATAGGATTTTAGAAATTTCTATTGCTTATGCGATTAAAAGACACGAAGCACTTCGAACAAATTTTATTGAAAGAGATGGAATTCCTTATCAGTTAATACAACCGTATGACGATGGATTATTTACTATTGATATCAAAAAAACGACTGTCCAAGAAGTAGGGAATATCAAGAAAAAATATACCAATCAAGCTTTCGATTTAGAGAAAGAGTTATTGATAAAAGCAGTTATATTGGAAGTAAATAACGACGAAAAACTATTGATGTTCAATACACATCACTTAATCATGGATGGATGGTCTTTGGAACTTCTAATTAATGAAGTAGTTTTTAATTATAGGGTTTTAAGCAAAAAAACCGTTTATAAACCTCAAGAGTTGGAAGTTCAATTCATAGATTATGTCGATTGGCAGCAAAAACAAGCGCTCATCAATAGTCCAAAAAACCTAAAGTTCTGGGAAGTTTATTTAGAGAATTATAACTGGATGCCCTTATTTTCAAATGAGAAAAACCCCAATGCTTCGGAATATCAACTAGAACTATACCAATTTGAATGGGATAAAGATTTTCTCAATAGCCTTTTTAAGATTATCGAAGAAAAGAATATAACCCTGTATACTTTGCTGTTTTCAGCTCTTAACATTGCTATTGGAGGTATGCGAAACCTTAAAGACCTCTGTGTGGGCTCCCTATCATCGGGAAGAAACCACCCCGATCTTCAAAATAATATAGGGATGTTCGTAAAAACATTACCCCTAAGGTCAAAACTGGATTGTAACATGCCGATTTCTGAGTTTCTGCAGAAAACACATGCCGATATATTGAAACTCGATAAATATCAGGATATTCCAAATCATGTTCAAAAGAACATACGTTTAGACACCATATTTGCGCTGCAAACACTCAATTTGGATTATAGATATATTGAAGTTGATAGCTTTTTGAAATTAATCATACAACCTGAAATCGTGGAATTTGCCCGACTTCCACTATTAATTACCATGATTCAGAAAAAAGACGGATTGATTGGAAAGTTTCAATTTGATCCACATATCCTAAGTACGGAAACGATTTCAATCTTAACCATGATATATGAAAAAGTATTGGGGCAAATTATATCGGATCCAGATGTGTTGATGAGTTCCATTGATACTGAAGTTAACTTAAACGAACAAGAGAAAATAAATATCGATTTCTCTTTTGAGTAAATGATTATTCCAAAATACTAAAACCTTTATGACATGAAGTTTAAAATGAAGTTACGGGTTGCTACTATTATTTTTGCGTTATTGGCAACTTTATCGGCAATCGGTCAAGTACAATTCCAAAAAACAACCTCCTTTTACCCCGACACAGATTTATTTGAACAGGAAGATATTGTTTGGGGTAAGATATCTGTTCCAGAAAATTGGGATGATTCGAAAGGTAATGAAATACATTTGGCCGTTGCAGTTTTAAAAAATACTTCAGGAAAATCTGCATCTGATGCCATAGTCTATATTCCAGGGGGACCCGGAGGAGATGGTATTTCCAGTATTTTATTTTGGTTAAACCATCCATTGAGAGCTCAACATGACATTGTACTTCTCGATATTAGAGGTACAGGGTTTTCCGAACCAAGACTTTGTCCTGATCTAGGAAAAGATTTTTTAGAAATTCTTGCCAAAGACCAATCGATACTTGAAGATGAAAAACAAAAAGTAGCGGCAGCTATTACATGCAAGAATAGTCTATTGGTTCAAGGAATAGATGTTACTCAGTATAACAGTACATCTGTAGCTAAAGATTTGAATTCGTTAAAAAAGGAATTGGGATATGCTAAATGGCATGTATATGCAGTCTCGTATGGAACATATATGGCACAAGTTTACACAAGCCAGTACCCGGATGATATACTGTCGCTAGTGTTGGATTCTGCTATACCGGACATTTCAAATTATTATACCAAAAACACCGGCAACTATATAAAAAGCTTGTATAAGGTGTTTGAGCAATGTAAAAACGACCCCCAATGTAATTCACAGTACCCTGATTTGGAAAAAATATACTATCAAACTATTTCAATGCTTCAGGAAAAACCAATCACGGTAGCGGTAGATAAAGAAATTGTGACTTCTGGAAGTTTTACCTATAACATGGAAGATTTTAAAATTGCCTTACAACAGGGACTTTATGATAAAAACTTAATTGAGGTGATTCCTTTATTGATATATGAGTTTCATAATCGGAATAAAGGGGTTTTAGCTTCTTTGGTAGCCGCTTTTTCTGAAGCCTTGGAAATGGATTATGGGGTTTACTTTAGTGTTAGTTGTAATGAGGTACTTCCCTTTAATAATTTTTCAGATTATAGACAAGATGCCTCAAAGTACAAGGAATTGAAAGGAGGAATATCTTTTTATAAATCCGATTTTGATGTATTCATGGCATGGCATAAGGATGCGAAAGATACCTTAAGTATAGTGCAAGACCTGTCCAATCTAAAAGAGTTGGACATTCCAGTGCTTGTTTTTTCGGGAGGATTTGATCCGATTACTCCTGCCACAAATGGAGAAGCAATGTTAGATGTGTTTAAAAAGGGTTATTTAATACGAGCGCCGAACTATGGACATGTTCCTGGGTTTTCAGATACTGGTGTTCAAATGGCTTTAGAATTTATTAAAAATCCTGAGGTCAAACCTAATGATAATGAATTCACTATGCAATCCAAGGCTAAGTTTATCGGCGATATCAAATTGAATCCAGGGGTCATAAATGTTGGAAGAAGTCTTATCGAACCTAATTTACTTTTTCTGGGACCCCTAATTATTGCTTTGGGAATTGCCCTTGTATTCTTTTTTGTTCACTTAGTTAATTTTTTTAGGAAGAAATACGTTTCAATACCGGATAAAATTGTTAGAATCCTCGTAGTAGTTACATCTTTCGTTGGTCTGGCAAGTCTAATTAGCCTAATATTTGCCATTGTTCAGAATGCTCAACAAAATTTTTATACAATTGTTTTTGGACTGCCAAAGTCCTATGGATACATTTTTACGGGAATTTTGATTTTTATGGTACTATTGGCGCTATCTACAATATACCTCACCATAAGTTTTAGAAAAATAAAAAATAGGAGTATTGTATTTTCAATTTTGTTTTCAAATATTCTTTTGGCTGCTTATTTGTTTTATTGGCAAATGATATAGTCAAAGATCTTCTTATAAAGGGCTGCGCAGATACCATATAAACCCATAAAAAATGGCTTAAAACATACCGTTTTACGCATACCAGAATGAAAAAACAGATATTCTTATTGCACTTTGCTGGAGGGAATAGGTATTCCTATAATTTTTTAAAAAAATATCTCGATGAGGAATTTGAATTTATACCATTAGAATTGCCAGGAAGAGGAGGGAGAATAAACGAGAAGTGTATTACAAATAAGAATGCAGCAGTTGATGATTATGTTCATCAAATTATGAGTTTAAGAAATTCAAAACCATATTTAATATATGGGCATAGTATGGGAGCTGCTTTAGGGCTTTTAGTTACTGGAAAAATGGAAGAGGTTGGGGATGCCCCCGTAAACTTATTGGTCTCGGGCAATGCGGGACCGATAAAAGAAGAAAAAAAGAAACCTAAACGATATTTACTAGGAGAAGAAGAATTTAAAAAGATGTTATTGAAATTCGGTGGTGTTTCCGAGGAAGTTTTGGAAAACAAGGAATTGTATGAACTCTTTGATCCAATAATAAGATCCGATTTCAAATTATTGGAAGAAGATGATTATTCGGAAGAAGGTCTTTTATTGAAAACATCTATTCATGCTTTAATGGGAGATAAAGAAGAAACCGTGGATAAGATAGACAATTGGAATAAATTCTCTTTGCAGAATTGTTCCTACACCGTTTTTCCCGGGGGACACTTTTTTATATATGATCAAAGTGATACACTTTCAAAAATAATGAAATCTACTTTGTTGGCTCCAGCGCATAGCTGACAAAGCTAATTTATATAGGGACTCAAAAAGGGCTACCAATAATTTCAACTTGGGTTTGGTTCAGTACAATGACAAAATTTTTTCTGAGCAAATTTATGTTAATCACAAAATACGCAATATAGCCTATCTAGCACAGAACACTTTCTTGCTGAATTCTTGAAACGAAAAAAATACTTTAACAATTAATTTTAAGGACATGTTTAAAATAAAACGTAAAGACTTTATTTACTTACTGTTATATGCTATACCAAATACGATACTGAATTTTGGTATTATTTACATCATCAATAATGTCTTGGCAGGGAGTGAAGCTTTTTTAAAGGATTATATGATAATCGTTTTTTCAGCACTTGTTGTCTATACCTACTTGCTCAATATTATTTTTCAGAAAGGACTTAATAAGTATACCTATAAGATACTGTATGAAAATGAAAAGAAACTCTTTAGACAGGTACTTAGAGCTCCTTTGCGTAGAATAGAAAAATTTGGAACGCAGCGTTTTTATACTGCAGTGGAAGATTTAAGGGTCTTTAGCGATTTACCTTTTGTAATGACAAATACGGTCAATTCCCTTCTTGTTCTGATTTTAGGTATTGTGTATATGTTTACTATTTCATCCATTGCGGCAATTATTGTTGTTTGCATGATCATTTTGGTTGCTGCCTGTTATTTTATCATTATGAATTCAATGGGCAAACTGGTGGAAAAATTAAGAGGTTTTGCAGAAGGTTATTTTAGTCTTGTTGACGATTTGATACTTGGGTTTAAAGAGTTGAAATTAAGTGCAAATAGAAGAAAAAATCTTATGGACAACTACCTAGGGCCAAACAGGGACGATTCGGAAAATGTTGATTTTAGAGTTAATTATGTATTTCAAACGATAAGTATAATAAGTCAATATGGGCTTTATATGGTAATTGCGGTCATTATTTTTGTTTTGCCATTATTCGACTTATTGGAACAAGCCGATGTTATAGCATATGTAGTGATTATACTTTTTATTTCTGGCCCTATAAACAGTTTAATTGGCATGCAACAGAACTATACGCAGTTTGCAGTTGCTAATAATAGGATTAAAAATTTCATGAAGGATTTTCAGGAAAAAGAAGAAAAATTTCCTATTGAAAAAGAAAGTAAACCTATAATGAATTCTTTGAAATTTAATAATATTTGTTTTGATTACGATGATGGCGATAATGAAAAAACCTTTGCCTTAGGACCAATAGATCTTGAAGTAAAACAGGGCGAAGTACTTTTTATAGTAGGAGGAAACGGTTCTGGAAAAAGCACCTTTATTAACATTTTGACCGGACTATATAAACCTAGTGATGGAGAAATTGTTTTTAATGGAGAGGTCATAGCAAATGGAAACATTGATTTACAGGAATCTATTGCAGCCGTGTTCACGAACAATTATGTTTTTGGAAATAACTATGATAATTATAGCCTTGTAAACAATGAAGATTATCAAAACTTACTCAATATAATGCAATTGGACAAGGTGATAAAAGACGATAAAGAAGAATCGGCTAGGAAAAAGTTTTCTAAAGGACAAAGTAAACGTATATCAATGATTTTTGCACTTTTGGAAGATAAACCTATTCTAGTTTTGGATGAATGGGCAGCGGATCAAGATCCACATTTTAGAAAATTCTTTTATGAAGAATTAATACCCAAATTAAAAAAAGAAGGAAAAACAATTATCGCAGTTACACATGATGATGCCTATTTCCATCTTGCAAATAGAATCGTAAAGTTTGATTTTGGTAAAATTGTAAAAGACGTTCAAATCAATACTGATGAAAGTCTTGCGGAAGTGGTTTGGGGGAAATAAACTTAATACATTTTCAAAATACTTCTGTATTGCTTCAACTAAATGGAAATGTTCTTTTTTGCCACAAGATCTCGTTGCAGCCTTGAATTATAGCAAGAGGTCAAGAGGGTAACTTTTTTGGAAAAAACACACATGAAAATCTTAAAATTCGGGGGGTCTTCGGTAGGCAAGAGTGTCGGGTTGTTTAGAATAGAAAACATCATAAAATCCTGTGAGGGAAAAAAAATTGTGGTGTGTTCAGCAATTTCTGGGGTAACGGATATCCTTGTTGATCTAGTAGAAAATGTAAAGAACGATCATAGAGAATTGATTCCTGGTCTCATTGAAATACTGAGAATTCAACATTGTAATTTAATTGAAGACTTAATGTTTGACCAGAAGATGAAGAAAACACTTTCCGAATTCGTCGATGTATCACTGGGCAACATATTGGAACTCTCTGAGAGTGAACTATCCTTAAATGAGGAGTGTGAAATAATTACTTATGGAGAGCTTTTATTAACTACAATCTACTCGTGCTATTTGACTTCAATAGGTATAAAAAATATTTTGTTGGATGCTAAGGATTTTATGTTTGTGGAGACTTTGGATAATCCGAATATCTCCTTGATAGCAGGCAAATTGGAAAATATTCTAGAAAAAAAAGAAGCATGTGATTTATTCATAACACAAGGGTTCATTAGAATTGACAGGAATGGGGGAGTACGGCACTTGGAACGCGGAGGAAGCGACTATACAGCCACCTTAATTGGCGCAGCATTAAGAGCAGAAGAGATACAAATTTGGTCCGATACCGATGGTATGCAAAATAATGACCCTAGATATGTAGAGAACACCTATTCCATTCCACATTTATCCTATGATGAAGCCGCCAAGTTAGCTTATTTTGGAGCCAAAATTTTACATGAGAAGACCATCTTTCCAGCAAAAGATCTAAACATACCCATATACTTAAAAAACACCTACAATAGTAGTGGAAAAGGCACAGTTATAGACCATAAGTTGATAAATAATGGTATTAAGGCAATTGCAGCCAAAGATAATTTAATGATCTTATATACAGTTTCTCAATATATTGATGAAAATCTTAAAATGGATATCATTAGTGTATTCAAACAACATAATGTCCCCGTATATTTTTATTATGAAAAAAAACATCAAATAGGCGTCATAATAAATCAAAATATTGAAATTGCCCTTTTAAGAAGGGAATTGGAAAAGATTGTTGCCATTAAACTAGAGAAAAATCTATGCGGTATTTGCATAGTGGGTGAAGAATCAAATAAAAATATTACTGCGGATCATGTAGAGATTTTGAAGGATATTTCGTTTAATGGCGAAGTTATGTCGTTGAGCAAATTAGGAATACTCACCTTAGTACCATCAAAAAATAAAATTCAAACTTTAAGAGGCTTAAATTCTCGACTTTTCTTGAAAGAAATTGATGAAATAATTTAAATGTAGTTGTATGGACACTGCAGTATGATTTCGAAATAACGAAAACTTGAAATAATAAAGCGGCAGCCTCACAAGATATTTGTCACAAAAATAAAGGAAATCATAACTAATATAAACGTAGCTTATTATTTACAAAAAAATGACTTTTATAGTTATTTTTTTGAAAGTTAATAGTATGTCATATGTATTTATACTATTAAACTTAATATATTAGAGAACGCAAAAAATCTATACGCCTATTGGCCTAAAACAGAGATTAACAATAAAACAAATTCATAAGGCATAATCTTTTTTCTATGAAGAAAACATCAAGAAATTTACTATTCACCAGTTTAATTTGTATGGCAATATGTACTTCGGTATATTCTCAATCCATTAAAAGTAAGGGAATAATTTCAGGGAGCCTTGTTAATGAAGATCAAGAACCCATAGTTTATGCTACTATTGGTTTATTGAGTTCAAAAGATTCATTGTTGGTCAAAGGATCTATTACCGATGAAGAGGGAAACTTTGTTTTTGAAAATGTAGCGTTCGGTAGTTACCTCCTTGAAATATCCCATGTTGGATACAAAAAATTTCGTTCCCGTGTTTTTACGCTTAACGAGGCTGGGAATACTATAAATGAGAAAAAAATTATACTTGAAAAATCGGGTATAGCATTAGATGCTGTTACTGTTACCGCGCAGTCTTCATTCATTGAGAAACGAAGTGATAAGACGGTATTGAATATAGAAAAAAGCGTATTGTCCGCAGGAAATACAGCACTTGAAATTTTACGGAGAGCCCCTGGGGTAAATGTAGATAATTTTGGAAATATTAGCTTGCGCGGAAGGCAGGGAATATTGGTAATGATTAATGGGAAATCTACATTCCTAAATTCAGAAGAGCTCCTAACACTGTTACGGACAACAGACGGTAACTCCATTGGTACTATAGAACTGATTCCAAATCCTTCCTCAAAATATGATGCTTCAGGAAGTTCGGGCATTATTAATATAAAACTTAAGAAAAATCGGAGCTACGGCACTAATGGAAATATAGGCGCTGGTGTAGGATATGGGGAAGATTCCAAGACCAATACATCTCTTAGTTTAAATCATCGAAATGAAAAAGTCAATATTCATGGTAGTTATAACTTTTCTAACAATAACACGCTCACAATATTAGATTTGTTGCGAGAGAATGTTTTGGACGATGAAGTCACATTTTTTGATCAAAATGGAGACTCCAGAAATCGTTTTACCAATAATTCCTATAAAGCTGGAATTGACTGGTTCATTAATGAGAAAAACACTTTGGGCCTTACGGTAAATGGTCAATCCAATAGAAGGAGGGCCAATTCCATCAGTGAAACATTCATTAGCTCTCAACCTAATATCATTGATTCTACAGTAATAACAGATAACCCTTTAACTGGAAGGTTTTCTAATCTTGCATATAACCTTAATTTTATCACTCTATTGGATACACTAGGGCAAGAAATAAATGTAGATTTGGACTACGGTAGATATCGCAATAGAAGAAATAATAATTTCAATAATACTTTTTTTGATGCTTCCGGACAGCCACAAGGTGAGGAAATTGTTTTTCGAAATATTTCACCT
This sequence comes from Spongiimicrobium salis, assembly GCF_043678055.1. Taxonomy (NCBI): domain Bacteria; kingdom Pseudomonadati; phylum Bacteroidota; class Flavobacteriia; order Flavobacteriales; family Flavobacteriaceae; genus Spongiimicrobium; species Spongiimicrobium salis. The sequence goes on along the minus strand of NZ_JBHEQA010000003.1, from coordinate 6,239 downwards.
ACAGATATAGATATTTTATCCGCCAAAATAGACTATAGTTATGCTTTTAGTGAAGATTTTAAATTGGAGACTGGTTTGAAAAGTAGTTTGGTAGAAACGGATAATGATTTTCGTTTTGAAAACTTGATCAATGGACAATTTGTTAATGATACCCAAAGGAGCAATCAATTTATCTATCGCGAAAATGTGAATGCTGCCTATATAAGTCTAAGTAAAAATTTAAAAAAACTTACTTTACAGGGCGGTTTACGGGCAGAACAGACAAATTCCGAGGCAAACTCTATAACCCAGCAAGTTGTTGTAGATCGCAGCTTTCTGGATTTTTTCCCTAGTTTGGCCATAAATTTAGCATTGACAGAAAATAATGCATTTGGATTTAATTACAATAGACGTATTGATAGAGCAGATTACGCAGCTTTAAATCCATTTACGGAGTTTGTTGATTTATTTACTTTTGAGCAAGGAAACCCATTTTTAAATCCTCAGTATACCAATTCATTTGAACTGTCATGGACGTACAAGGATACCTATAGTCTGAGCCTTGGTTACAGTAAGACCAATGATGTAATTTCAGATGTATTTTTATCAGATCCTATCAATAGTACGCTAGCGATCACTTCCTTGAATTTAGCAGAAAAAACTAGTTACAATATAAGTTTGAATGTTCCTATTGCAATTGCCGAATTTTGGAATACGGACAATAATTTCACTGTTTTTCAGAATGACTTTGAGACACCGAATATTATGGGATTGCCATTTAATAGTAGTCAACTCTCTTTACAATTCAGCTCCTATCATGCCATTAAAATTAGTCCTACCATAAGCGCTGAACTTTCTGGGTTTTACGTGTCTTCACAGGTTGTTGATACGTATAAAATTGATCCTATTACAGCAATAGATTTCGGAATTGATAAGTCCTTTGCTAAAGGAAAAGGAAGCATTAAATTTTCTGTGAGCGATATCTTTAATACAAATATTGTAAGGCTTACCAGTGAAATCCCCTTACTGAATTACAATTTAGACCAAAAGGAAGAGACGCGAATTTTTAGATTGGGAGTCTCCTACAAATTTGGAAGCTCTGATGTGAAAGGCCCTAGAAGTAGAAGTAAAGGATCTTCGAATGAAGAGAACAGGGTAAGAGAAAATTAATATTATCCAGGCGCTCCACCAGACCGCTATTTTTTAATAATCTCCTTTTTAGGGGAAAATAAGATGAAACCAAATCGTGGGATAGAAGGTATTCAATGTAAAAACCTTGCTTCTATGCGATGACCACCTATCATCTGATTCACATAACATTTCAACAAAATTATAAGCCTTTACGGGCAACTTTATCCAGTAGTCAAAAACCAATAGTTTTTATAAATCATATTTGAAAAACATGAATATATTAGGAATAAATGGAGGACCAAATCATATTGAAAATGAATTTCTAAAAGAAATTATCCATGGCCAATTACATGATTCATCGGTAGCATTTTTAAAGGATGGGAATTTAATTTTCGCTCTTGAAGAAGAAAGAGCGACTAGAATTAAGCATACCAATTATTTTCCGAAAATGGCATTAGAAAAGTGTATGGCTTATAATGCGGTTAGTTATGATGACATTGACTATTTTGCCTTTCCCATAAGTTTGGAGACCTTGGAAGGTTACGCCAAAGAATTTATGGAAGAACCACTTCCCCCACATGCCGGTTTATTTGTTTTGAGAGAGATATTCAAAAGCCATACAAATTATGAAATGGATTTTGACAAGATAAAACTTTATGATCACCATTACTGTCACGCCATTTCAGCATTTTGTCAATCAGGATTTAAAGAAAGCCTTGTAGTAACCCTTGATGGTGCCGGAAATGGATTGTCAGGAACAATATATAAGGGGGAAAACGGTAGATTGTCTCTTTTAAAAGATTTTCCTGTCAAAAAATCCCTCGGTTATTTTTATTTGGATATTACCGAGTTTCTCGGTATGGAAATTTTTGATGAGTATAAAGTTATGGGGTTGGCCCCTTACGGTGATGCTGCGGAACATAGTGAATTATTTGAGTCCTTTTATACCTTATTGCCAAATGGTGATTATGAAATAAATTCCAGTGAGTTATACTTGTTACATACGATTTGCCCTAAACGGAAAAAAGGAGACCCATTTGATCAAAATCATAAAAACATTGCTGCGGCTTTACAGGCTTCTTTAGAAAAAATCATATTCCATATCATTGCCCCGCTACAAAAATCAACGGGTTTAAAGAAAATTTGCCTTGCTGGCGGTGTAGCATTAAATTGTAAAATGGAAGGTGAGCTGTTGTATTCAGATTTGTTTGAAGAGGTTTTCGTTTATCCTGCTTCTGGGGACAATGGGCTTTCGGCGGGTGCTGCTTTTGCATGTCAAATAGAGACCAAAAATAATTTTATAAATAATAAAATTACCTCTACCTCTCTTGGTTTGGATTTTGATTTAAAGGAAATTGAAACTGAATTGGAGAAATGGAAAGATCTTGTAGAGATAGAGAGATCTGACAATATCTATAATGATGCAGGTAATCTACTTGCCAAAGGCGAGGTTCTCGGTTGGTTTAAAGGTAGGGAAGAATACGGGCCAAGAGCATTGGGCAATAGAAGCATAGTTGCTGATCCAAGGCCCGCTGAAAATAAAGAAAGAATTAATTCAATTATTAAAATGAGGGAAGGGTTTAGGCCGTTCGCACCTGCAATATTGGAAGAATTTGTAGATAAATATTTTGAAATTCCAGCGAATGGACAAAGGAGTTTTCCCTTCATGACCTTCATATTGAATGCTCAGGAAAAATATAAACAAGATCTAGGGGCAGTTGTCCATACAGATGGGACATCAAGAGTGCAAACAGTTTCAAAAGAACACAATACTATCTTTTGGAAATTAATCAATTCATTTTACGAAAAAACAAATACTCCGGTATTGTTAAATACTTCATTCAACAATAATTTTGAACCTATTGTTCATACCCCTGCCAATGCAATTAGTTTTCTGCTAACTTGTGATGTGAATTCTATTGTTTTGGAAAACTACATAGTTCATAAAAAAGTATTAAACGAGGATAAACCTATTTATCTCAATAGTTCGTTTTATGACTTTGTTAGTTTATCTGATGGATTTAAAGACACGTCTGGATTTTTTCTACATAATTCTTATTTGAAAAAGAATATCCAAATATCAAAAGCATTATGGGAATTTTTAAAATCGGGAGAACCTATTAATTTTTCTGGTGATTCCCCTCTTTTGGCGGAATTCAAAGATATTTGGAGACAAAGACTTATTATGGTAGAACCATGTTTGGCAATGGTATAAGGTCAAACTAGATAAAAAACAGTACAATAGGTATTGTTTTAGTAACACTATTTCAAAAATCAATCTCACCATTTTTTAAAGAGCTATATAAATATATGGATACTTCTCTGATGTCTATATATGGCTAAAAAGTATAAATATCTTATTAATACATGAGAAAATTCTTAGATTTATTAGGAGAAAAAGATATGCATCTCAAATTGGTAGATGGTAAACTTTCTTTAAAATTCCCGAAAGATGGATTGGATTCAGAGCTTTTACAGGAAATTAAGCAAAGAAAAACTGAACTCATCGCGTATTTGACTGAGCAAGCCAATCCTACAGATAATCCTTTCCCCATGGCAGTGGATTCATTGGACTATGAGCTTTCGTCCGCCCAGCGCCGTCTATGGGTACTGAGCCAGTTCGAGGAGGGGAACGTGGCCTACAATATGCCCGGTGCCTATATTTTTGAAGGCCCTGTTGACGTTCCCTCCCTTCGGACCGCCTTCGAGAGGCTGATCGATCGGCACGAGATACTGCGCACGACCTTCAGGGAGAACGGGGACGGGGACGTGCGGCAATATATCGCGTCTTCGGATCGATCGGGCTTCTCACTTTTGGAGGAAGACCTGCGTAATGTCGAGGGACAAAAAGTAGAGGTGCGATCCCTGGTGGATCGCGAAGCGTCGATACCCTTCAATCTCTCGGAGGGCCCGCTTTTGCGTGCTGGCATTTACCGCCTGTCCCGGGATAGATGGCTGTTCACCTATACGATGCACCACATCATAAGCGACGGCTGGTCGCTCGGGGTACTGATCAGGGAGCTCCTGTGGTACTACAATTCCCTCGTTACGGGGGGCGATGGCCTTCTCCCTCCCTTGCGGATCCAGTACAAGGACTATTCGGTATGGCAACGTTCGCTATTGGAGGGGGGTTCCCTTGAGAAGGGGCGGGGCTATTGGTCGGATGTTTTTTCGGGGGACCTTCCTGTGCTCAACCTAGCGACGGACCGTCCCCGTCCGGCCGTAAAGACGTACAACGGCGGGGTCGTACGGGGAGTCCTTGGCGCGGGCCCCACCGAACTTCTAAAGGATCTTTGCCGCGAAAAAGGGGGCACGCTCTATATGGGGCTGTTGGCAGGGGTAAAAAGCCTGTTGTACCGTTACACTGGGCAGGAGGACATCATCATAGGTAGCCCTATAGCGGGTCGATCGCACCTGGACCTGGAGGATCAGATCGGCTTCTATGTGAACACGCTTGCGCTGCGTACGCGTTTCGCTGGCGGGTCCGGCTTCGGGGAGCTGTTGTCAAATGTGCGCGAGGTATCGCTGGGTGCCTTCGAGCACCAATCGTACCCCTTCGACGAACTGGTGGACCAGTTGGACTTGCAACAAGACATGAGCAGGAATGCACTTTTTGATGTGATGGTTATGCTCCAAAATACCCAAAATATAGCACTGGATGAAAAATCTCCAAATAATTTTGAAATAATTCCGTATTCTGGAAAAAGTCACGAAACAAGCAAATTTGATTTGAGTTTTGAGTTTGAGGAAGTCGATGACGGAATCGCAATGGGTATCGAGTATAACAGTGATATCTATGACCGTTCGACGATCGAGCGCATGCTGGGGCATTTTGAACGATTGATGGGATCTGCCGTAGCGGACCCCTCGCTTCCGCTGTACCGTTTGGAGTACCTTGGGGCGGAAGAGCGGAGGGAGCTTTTGGAGACCTTCAACGATACGGCCGCCGATTACCCAAGGGAGAGAACGATCATCGACCTCTTCGGGGAGCAGGTGGATAAAAGGCCGAATGGGACCGCCCTGGTGTTCGGGGACAAAAGGATTACCTACCAAGAGCTCAACGAATCCTCGAACAGGATGGCCCGTTACCTAAGGGACCGTCACGGTATCGGGAAGGAGGACATGGTGGGGATCTGCCTGGAGCGCAGCGATTGGATGGTGGTCTGCATACTGGGGATATTGAAGGCTGGCGGGGCCTATGTCCCGATCGACCCGGACTATCCGGAGGACCGCATCCGCTACATGCTGGAGGACATCGCCTGTAAGGTGCTGATCGATAGTGATGAGCTTTCCCTTTACAGGGAGGAGCTGGATTCGCTCAGCGGCGAGAACCTTCCCTCCGTAGTCGGTCCAAAGAACCTTGCCTATGTCATTTACACCTCGGGCTCCACGGGCAAGCCAAAAGGGGTCATGACAGAACATTCATCCGTAGTTTCTTTTTTCGAAAATATATATAAGTTTTTCAGTCTACATCCTAAATCATGTTGGGCTGCAGCGGCAAATTACACCTTTGATATATCGGTACTTGAAATATTAGGTGCCTTAACAAGTGGAATGTCTGTTAATCTCTTACAAGGAGATCCAAATGCCCTATTGAAAAGCATAAAAAAAGGAGAAGTAGATACTTTACAAATTACCCCGGCTCGTTTAGAACAATTAATGATTGTTGCTGATAATAAGGTTGAATCGTTAAAAAAATTAAAGGTTATACTGATTGGAGGAGAAAGTCTAACTAATGATAATTATCTAAAATTAAAAAAATTAACCACTACAAAAGTCTATAATATATATGGAACTACAGAAACAACATTATGGAGCAATGCATTGCTAATACAGGAGAGTAATCAATTATCTATTGGCAAACCATTATTAAATTATCGTATCTATATATTGGGCATGGGGAATAGTCTTTGTCCGATAGGCGTTGTTGGGGAGCTCTGCATAAGCGGTGACGGCCTTGCACGGGGATACCTGAACAATCCGGGTCTGAGCTCTGAGAAGTTCGTTTCGAACCCCTATTGCGAAGGGGACCTGATGTACCGCACGGGTGATCTGGGCCGATGGCTTGTTGACGGCACGATAGAGTTCATGGGCCGTATGGACCACCAGGTGAAGGTACGCGGCCACCG